>NZ_JAVDYC010000001.1:7902500-8502500 GCF_031458255.1 Catenuloplanes niger | reverse complement strand
CGTAGATCTCGCCCTCGGCGACGTCCAGCGAGACGCCGTCGAGCGCGGTCACGGCCCGGCCGCGCCCGCGGTAGACCTTGTGCAGGTCCCTGATGCTGATCACTAGAGGAGTCCTGAGGTAAGGGGTGATGGGCGTTCGCCACAATACACTACTTGCCCGATAGGGTTTAGAGACTTTCAGCCCAGAGTGACGGGCGACTCACCAGAACCATTGTGCCGAGCCGGATTCCGCCGATTCGGGCGACCCGCGAAGCTGTGCCCTGCGTAACATGCACGAAATGATCGACCGTGGTTGAATGCATCATGTTCGATGCGATGCGGATCGGCACGGTGGCGCTCGTCGCGATACTCGGCACCGCACCGGCCGCGCCGACGGCCGGCACCGCACCCGCGGTTGGCGCCGCACCGGCCACCGCGCCGGAGACGGTCGGGCCGGCCGCGATCCTCGACCGCCGCGCGCTGCTCGGTGACGTGCCCGAGCCCGGGTGGTACGAGGCGAACATCCCGTTCGTGGACCTGCCGGACGCCGAGATCGAGGACACCTACTACTACCGGTGGCGCACGTTCAAGGAGGCGCTGAAGTACACCGGGCCGCGCGACGGCTGGATCGTCACGGAGTTCCTCGGCCCGGTCGGCTACTCCGCACCGTTCGGCGGCATCAACGCGGCCGCCGGGCACCACCTCTACGAGGGCCGCTGGCTGCGCGACCGCCGCTACCTCGACGACTACCTGGACTACTGGCTGTCCGGCTCCGGCGCCGGCCCGAAGCCGGCCACCGAGGCGCTCAACACGGACACCACGGACTGGGCCCACCAGTACTCGTTCTGGGCCGTGGACGCGGCGGTGGCACGGGCCGAGGTCACCGGTGACTGGCGGTTCCTGCTCGACCGGTTGCCGCGGCTGACCCGGCAGTACGAGACGTGGAAGGCGAGCCATCTCGACCCGTCGCGCGGCCTCTACTGGCAGACGCCGGTGTGGGACGCGATGGAGTACACGGCCGGCTCGTACCAGACCGAGGACCCGTACCACGGCGGCGACGGCTTCCGGCCGACGCTCAACGCCTACCAGTACGGCGACGCCCGCGCGCTCGCGGAACTGTCCCGCCGCGCCGGCGACGCCGCGGCCGCGCAGCGATTCGACCGCGAGGCCGACGCGCTCCGCGAGCGGCTCACGCAGCTCTGGGACGGCGACTTCTACAAGCACGTGCAGCGCGACGCGACCACGCCGATCGCGGACCGCGAGCTGATGGGCTACGTCCCCTGGTACTTCCACCTGCCCCCGGCGGAGAACGCGGTGGCGTGGGCGCAACTGACCGACCCGCGGGGTTTCGCCGCACCGTTCGGGCCGGCCACCGCGGAGCGCCGCAGCCCGTGGTTCATGCACGAGGCACCGGACGGCTGCTGCCGGTGGAACGGGCCGAGCTGGCCGTTCGCCACCAGCCAGACGCTGACCGCGCTCGCGAACCAGCTGCTCGACTACCCGGCACAGCCCCACGTCGACCGGGCCGACTACCAGGACCTGCTGCGCAGGTACGCGCTGACGCAGCGCAAGGCCGGCCGGCCGTACGTCGCGGAGGCGCACCACCCGGACGAGGACCGGTGGCTCTACGACGGCGCCGGGCACAGCGAGGACTACAACCACTCCACCTTCACCGACCTGGTGCTGTCCGGCCTGCTCGGCATCCGGCCGCAGTCCGGCGACACGGTCCGGATCGCGCCGCTCAACGACTACCGTCACTTCGCGGTGGAGAACCTGAGCTACCACGGCCACGACCTGTCCGTGCGCTGGGACGCGGACGGCACCGCGTACGGCCGGGGCGCGGGGTTCCGGGTCTTCGTCGACGGCCGCCAGGTGCTGCACCGCGCCACGCCCGGCGACGTCACCGTCCCGGTCGGCGCGCCGGTGGTGCCGCCGCTGCCGGAGCCGGTGGACGACGCCGCGAACCCGCGGGAGACCGGTTATCCGGCCGCGCGCGCCTCGCACACCTGGCGGGGGGACAAGCCGGTGGACGCGATCGACGGCCAGGACTTCCACCTCGACGTGCCGGCCACCCGCTGGACCAACTACGGCACCCCGCACCCGGCCGACCATTTGGAGATCGATCTCGGCGCCGCGACCGTGGTGTCGGACGTGCGGATCGTGTTCTACGACGACGGCGGGGGCGTGCGCACTCCCCCGTCGTTCACGCTGCGGTACCAGGCTGCGGACGGCACCTGGCAGGACGTGCCCGGGCAGGTCAGGTCCCCGGCGCAGCCGGTGGGCCGGGACGTGAACCGGGTGCGCGTCGATCCGCCGCTGACCACCGACCGGCTGCGCGTCGCCGCGCCCGGCGTCTTCGGCGTCACCGCGGTCCAGCTCTGGCGCGTACCCGACCCGAGCCTGACGGTCACGCTCCCGGAGACGCTCGCCGTGGACGCCGGCGAGGAGGTCGACGTGCGCGCCCGGGTCACCGCGTCCGCGTCCGTCCCGCGGGCACGGATCAGCCTGACGGCACCGCGCGGCTGGACCGTCACCGGGAACAGCGATCGCGCACGCCCGCTGCGGGCCGGGCAGACAGTCGAGACCACCTGGCGGGTACGGGTGCCGGCCGGCGCGGACCCGGCCGGGCTGCCGCTGCGCGTGCTGGCCGGCACCGGCGCCGGGGTCAGCTCCGCGCTCACCACCACGGTGTACGAGTTCGACCCGGCCGACTACCCGGTCACCGCGTGGGACGACGACTTCGGCACCGACCGGCTGGCCGCCTACCGGATCGACCATCCGGTCGCGGAGCCCTCCCCCGCGCTCGCGGTCGTGGACGGCGCGCTGACCGCGACCGCGAGCACGCGCGCGTTCGCGGTGCTCGCCGCGCCGGTCACCGGCTCGGCCGACGGCACCGCGGTCGTCGTGGAGCCGCGCGCGTTCGCCGGCTCCGAGCCGGAGGACAGCCTCTTCCTGGGCCTGTCCGGCGGGTCCGGTGACTTCGCGCTGGCCTGGTACAACCACCGGCACCGCAGCTCCGGCGCGGACGTGCGGACCGGCGGGCGCGACCGGCCGGAGGCGACCGGCGGTTGCTGCGCGGCCGTGACCTGGCGGCCCGGCGACCGCCTCGCGGTCCTGGTCCGCTGGGGGCGGCTGAGCACCTGGCTGGAGCACGACGGGCGCTGGACCCGGATCCACGACGCACCGGCCGGCGCCGCGGTCGACGCGGCCACGCTGACCTCCTGGTCGGCCGCGGCCGGGCTGCGGCTGGACGGCGGCACGATCGCGCTGGACCGGCTCACCGTCCGACACCGCTGACCCGCGCCGCCGTCGCGCGTTCACCGCCGTCACCGACCGTGTTCCCCAAGTGTCGGAACGTCCACAGTGTGTTCCGAGTGGACATTCATGGTTGCCATGATGTGCTCGTTCGACCGCCGGGGCGGGGGCCCCGGCGGCACCGAAGGGAGTTCACATGTCACGACGCTGGACAGCGCTCGCGGCCGGCGCCGTCGTCGCCGCGCTCGTCACCGCGCTGCCGGGGCCCGCGCACGCCGCGGCCCCCTCGGGCGCGCTCGACCCGACGTTCGCCGCCGCGCCCACGGACTTCGCGGCCGCGTTCGACTTCGGTGACGCCGTGGTCCCGGTCACCGGCGGCAGTGCGGTGGTGGCCGGGCGGGCCGGCTCGGCGGACTTCGGGCCCGGCGACTTCGGGCTGGTCAAGTACAGCCCGGACGGCACGCTCGACCCGACGTTCGGCACCGGCGGCCGGGTCGTCACGGACCTGTCCGGCAGCGAGGACCAGGCGACCGCCGCGATCGCCCAGCCGGGCGGGAAGATCGTGGTGGCCGGCACGACCGTCGACGCGACCGGTGACGCGAACTTCGGGGTGGCCCGCTACACGGCGGACGGCGCGCTGGACACCACGTTCGGCGGCGGCGACGGCTTCGTGACCACGAACGTCCTCGGCCACGACGAGGCCACGTCCGCGGCGATCACGCGGGACGGGCGCATCCTGGTCGCCGGCTTCACCACGGTCGACAACGACGGCAGCTCGATCGCGCTGGCCCGCTACACCGCGGACGGCGCGCCGGACACCACGTTCGGCGGCGACGGGACCGTGACCACGTCGGTCAACGGCAACGAGCACGCGAACACGGTCGCGCTCGCACCGGGCGGCCGGTTCTACGTCGGCGGCTACACCACCTCGGACGCCGGCGGGTTCGACATCGCGCTGCTGGCCTACCTCGAGGACGGCACGCCGGACACGTCGTTCGACGGCGACGGCGTGGTGACGACGCCGGTCACCGGCGACGACCGGGAGGAGATCACCGCGCTGGTCGTGCAGGCCGACGTGGTCACGGCCGCGATCGACCGCGAGTCGATGGGCGCGCAGCAGGCCCTGCTGCTGGCCCGGTTCCAGTGGGACGGCACGGCCGATCCGTCGTTCGACGGCGACGGCTGGGTGACCGGCACGGCCGGCACCGGGTCCGGCGCGGTCGCGCTGGTGACGGCCGGCACCGACCTGTTGGTCGGCACCTCGGACTGGAAGCTCGTCCGCTACGACCGGTACGGCGCGCTCCGGACCGGCTTCGGCACCGGCGGCGTGCTCACCACCGACCTGCCCGGCGAGCCGGACCAGCTGGCCGCGCTCGCCTGGGGCCGGGACGGCCGCCTCTACGCGGCCGGCACCGCAATCCCACCCGGCGACACGCTCACCGACTTCGCCGCGACCCGCTACCGGATCCGCTGACCACCGACACCGCCGTGACGGAGGCGTCCCGCACGAGTGCGGGACGCCTCCGTCACGTCACGCGGGCGCGGGTCAGCTGAACACCGGGATCTCCCGCGCCTCGGCCAGGTACGACGCGCCGCCGGTGTATCCGGTGCCGCCGGTCGCCGCGCCCAGCATGCGCACGGCCAGCCGATGGTGGGTGCGGCGCCAGACGTCCACGGCCGCGGCGAAGTCGGCCATCGCCGCACCGGCCGCCGCGCGCCCCTCCGGCGGCAGCGTCGCGGTCCGGTAGGCCGCGTCGACCGACGGCAGCCCGGTCAGCACCAGCTCCCGGATCTCCGGCACGTGGTCGTAGGCGGCCGAGCCGAGGCGCGCCACGTCCGGCCGGCGCGCCAAGCTCTCCATCAGCTTGTAGTGCCGGGACTGGATCGCGCTCGCGCCCTCGGTCCACTGCCGGAACCGGCGGAACGCGTCCACCCGCATCGTGGCCACCACCGACCAGAGTGGACTGACCTCCCGCAGCAGCGCGGCCGCGTGCCGCAACGCGTTGACCGCCGCGCAGACCGCGCCGTCGGTCAGTGCGCCGGCCGCGCGTTCCAGGTCGCGGACCAGCGCGGCGAACGCGGCCTCGAACGTCTGCAGCACCCGGATGAACAGGTACTCGTCGTGCACCACGTCGACCGGCAGCACGGTGCAGCGCAGCATCAGCCGCTGGCCGTCACTGAGCGCCGACTCCGTGGTCGCCCACACCGCGCGCGCCTCGACCCGCACGCCCGGCCCGGCCACCGGCACGGCCCAGCCGAGCCGGTCCAGCACCGGCCGGATCACCCGCAGTCCGTGCCGCAGCCGCTTGTCCACCAGCCCGTCGTCCGGCGGCATCACCGGCAGCGGGCCGGCCGGGTCGTCCGCCGCGGCCAGTTCGAAGCGCATCAGGTCGGCGACCAGCAGCACGGTCAGCAGGTCACGGTCGGCCAGGTGCGGCGCCAGCAACGGCAGCGCCAGGTAGGAGCGGTAGTCGTAGGTGCCGTCCCGCTTGTCCAGCAACACGTCCAGCAGTGTCCGGAGCCCGGCCGTCGCGTGCGGCCGGGCCTCGGACAGCGCGTCCAGCAGATCGATCGGAACCAGAGCCTTACCCCATCGCCGGTACGCGCAGAGCACCTCCGCGTAGGGGAACTCCCCACCGGACGCGGTCCACGCCCGCACCGCCGCCACCTCGGCGTTCATGATCCGTATCCCTCAGCAGGCAACGCCGGTCTACTTAGGTCAGTCAGCACGACCGAACCATATCGATCAATAAACCGTTTCGCTCGGTGATTTATCTATCACTCTCGGTGCCGATTGGGCATTGTCCAGATACGGATCATGCGAGAACATCCCGGTGCGGCGGATCAGGAACCGAGGCGGCGGTAACGGCGGATCGCGAGCGGCGCGAAGACCGCGATCAGCAGCAGCGGCCAGGCGATCGCCAGCGGCAGCGCGTGCGCGGCCGCCCAGGAGTCGCCGCCCACACCGGGGTTGCCGAACAGGTCCCGGGCCGCGGCCACGGTGGCGGAGATCGGGTTCCACTGCGAGACCGCACCCACCCAGGACGGCATCAGCTCCGGCGCCACGAAGACGTTGGAGAGCGCGGTCAGCGGGAACGCCAGCGGGAAGACGATCACGGAGACCGTGTCCGGGTTCGGCACCAGGCTGCCCATCCAGATGCCGACCCAGGTGAGCGCGAAGCGCAGCAACAGGATGAGGCCGATGCCGGCCAGCGCGGGCCCGATCCCCCGGTGCGCCTGCCAGCCGACCAGCAGCCCGCAGACGATCAGCGCGGACATCTCCAGCAGCGCGCGGACCAGATCGGCGGCGCTGCGCCCGGCCATCAGCGCGGACCGGGCGGTCGGCATCGACCGGAACCGGTCCACCACGCCGCGGTTGATGTCGACCGCGACCGCGGTGGCGGTCGCACCCAGCCCGTACAGCATGGTCATCACGAACACACCGGGGATCAGGAACTCCCGGTACGTGTCGCCGGTGACCGCCATGCCGGCGCCGAACACGTAGCCGAAGACCAGCGTGAACATGATCGGCAGGGTGAAGTAGAGGACGATCTCCTCGGGCGCGCGGGCCACGTGCGTGAGGTAGCGGCCGGTCATCACGCGGGCGTCGCCGAGGGTGTGGGCGAGCGTGCTCATGCCTGGTGTCCCGTCAGGTGAAGGAATACCTCGTCGAGGGTGGGGCGGTGGACGCCGAGGTCCACCACGGTGATGCCGGCGTCCTGCAGCGCGCGGGCCGCGTCGATCAGCGCGCCCACCCGGTCCGTGACCGGCACCCGGATCCGGCGGGTGTCCACGTCCACGTCCGCGTCCGCCGCACCGAGGATCGCGGCCGCCTTCGCCAGCGCGTCCGGCTCCCGGACCACCACCTCGAGGCGGTCCACGCCGATCACCGACTTGAGCGCGTCCGGGGTGCCCTCCGCCACCACCCGGCCGGCGTCGATCACCGAGACGTGGTCGGCGAGCTGGTCGGCCTCCTCCAGGTACTGCGTGGTCAGCAGCACGGTGGTGCCCTCCGCCACGAGGTCCCGGACGGCCTGCCAGACCTGGTTGCGGCTGCGCGGGTCCAGGCCGGTGGTCGGCTCGTCCAGGAACAGCACGGCCGGGCGGCGGATCAGGCTCGCGGCCAGGTCCAGGCGGCGCTGCATGCCGCCGGAGTAGGTCTGCGCGGACCGGTGCGCCGCGTCCGTCAGGCCGAAACGCTCCAGCAGCTCGTCGGCGCGGCGCCGGGCGGCCCGCGCGCCCAGGTGGTGCAGGCGGCCGAAGAGCACCAGGTTCTGCCGCCCGCTGAGCAGTCCGTCGACGGCACTGTACTGGCCGGTCAGCGCGATCCGCTCGCGTACCGTGCCGGGATCCTTGGTCACGTCCGCGCCGGCCACGACGGCCCGGCCGGCGTCGAAGCGCAGCAGCGTGGCGAGGATGCGCACCGCGGTGGTCTTGCCGGCGCCGTTCGGGCCGAGCAGCCCGTGCACGCTGCCGGCCGGGACGTGCAGGTGGAAGCCGTCCAGCGCGGTCGTCCGCGGATAGCGTTTGCGAAGGCCCTCGGCGAGGACCCCGGATGAAGTGGTCATGCCGGTCAGCGTGGCGGTGCGCGCTGACCGGCCGCGCACGGATCACGCACGGATCGCGTACGCGAGCGCCTCCTCCCGGGTCAGCGCGGCCCCGGCCGCGTGCCGGGCCCGGAAGACGCGCTCGCCGAGCGCCCGGCGCACCACCGCCGCCTCCGTCCCGGGCCGCGGCGGCGCGGCGCCGGCCACCTCCAGCGTCGCGCCGGTGCCGACCAGCAGCGTCCCGGCGGCACCGAGCAGCGTGGCCGCGCGTTCCGGGTCCCCGGCCCGGACCGCCAGGCCGACCAGACCCTCCAGCGCCTCACCGACCGCGGCCAGCCCGTCCGGGCCCGGGCCGACCGTGAAGATCTCGCGGAACAGGCGACCGGCCGCGGCGTCGTCACCGTCGAGTTCCGCGATCCGGCCCAGCACGGCCAAAATCGTGACCCGCACGCCGTACGAGCCGTACCAGTCGACCGGGCACTCGTCCAGCGCGGCGTGGCACAACCGGCGCGCCTCGGGCCGGTCACCGCGGCGCAACGCCAGCCGGCCGAGCCCGAGCAGCGCCGCCGACAGCAGCTCCGGCGCGCCGCACTCGCGGGCCAGCTCGGCCGTGCGGACCAGGTCGGCCCGCGCACCCTCGAGGTCGCCGGTGGCCAGCCGGCTCTCCGCGCGACCGCGCAACAGGTCGGCGGTGTCCACGGTGGATTCCAGCTCGACCGCGAGCCGCATCGCCTCCGCCATCCGCTCCTGCGCCGCGACCTGGTCACCGCGCGCGGACGCCATCTCGGCCAGGCCGCTCAGCGCCAGCATGGTGCCCCAGCGCTCGCCCAGCGCCCGGAACCCGGCCAGCGCGGCGCGGAACTCCGGCTCCGCCTGCTCCGGCGTGCCGCCGTTCAACAGCAGCAGCATCCAGCCCTCGCCGATCGCGCCGAGCGCCTCGCTCCACGGGTCGCCGGCCAAATGATCGCGCAGGTGCAGGTGCATCGGCTGCAGGCCCGCGAGGCTCTCGGCCGGCGGGCCGGACACGATCGCGGACAGGTACATCAGGAACGGCTGCGCCGGCGGGCGGGTGATCCCGGCCAGGTAGCGGCCCGGCTGCCGCTCCCCGGCCGGCGTGCCGAGCCGCGCGAACAGCACGCACAGCGCGTGCTCCTCGCCGAGCCCGTCCGGCGGCTCCGGAAGCTGCCGCAGCAGCGCGCGGGCCAGGTCCGCGGCCTCGGCCCGCAGGCCGCGCAGCCACCAGTAGAACGACAGCGCGGACAGCAGCCGCATCCCGGTCGCCGGGTCGGCGTCGCGCAGCGCCGCGTGCAGGTTGTCCCGCTCCGCGTCCAGCTCGCGCAGCGCGGCCAGCTGCCGGGGGCCGCGCAGCGCACGGTCCGCCGCGCGCGCCAGGCCCAGGAAGTACGCCGCGTGCGCGCGCCGCAGCTCGGCCTCCTCACCGGACTCGTCGCGGCGTTCGGCGCAGAACGCCCGGATCGTCTCCAGCATCCGGTAGCGGTCGCCGTCCCGCTCGATCAGCGACTTCGCCACCAGGTCACCGAGCAGGTCGACGGCGTCCGGACCGCAGACGCCCTCGACCGCGGCCAGCCGGCAGCCGCCACGGAAGACGGTGAACCGGCGGGCCAGCGCCCGCTCCGGCTCGCTGAGCAGCTCCCAGCTCCACTCGACGACCGCGCGGAGCGTGCGCTGCCGTTCCGGCGCGGTCCGGCTACCGCGGTTCAGCAGCCGGAACCGGTCGCCGACCCGGGCCGCGACCTCGCTCACCGGCAGCGCGTGCAGCCGGGCCGCGGCCAGCTCCAGCGCGAGCGGCAGGCCGTCCAGCGTGCGGCAGATCTCCCGTACCGCGGCGACGTTCTGCCCGTCCGCGGTGAAACCGGGTGACACGTGCGCGGCCCGGTCCGCGAACAGCCGCACCGCGGCCGGCTCCGGCAGACCGCCCAGCGGGCGCAGCACCTCACCGGTCAGGCCGAGCGGCTCGCGGCTGGTGGCGAGGATCCGCACACCGGGGCAGGCCGCCAGCAACCGGGCGGCCAGCGCCGCAGCCGCCGCGACCACGTGCTCGCAGTTGTCCAGCACCAGCAGCACGTCCCGCGCGGTCAGCGCCGCGGTCAGCCGCTCGGTCACGCTCGGCCCGGCATCCCGCAGGTCGCGGCTGCGCAGGCCGGTGTCGCGCAGCCCGATCGCGTCGGACACCGCGCGCGGCACGTCCGGCGCGGTCGCGGCGGCCAGCTCCACGAACCGCACCTCACCGCCGTACCGGGCCGCGCTCTCCACGGCCAGGCGCGTCTTGCCGGAGCCGCCGGGCCCGTGCAGCGTCACCAGCCGCGCGTCCGCCAGCGCGGCCGCGACCGCCCGCAGCTCGTCGTCCCGGCCGACGAAACTCGTCAGCTGCTCCGGCACGCCGTGCCGGCCGGCACCGTCGGGACGCGACGGTACGCCGGGGTCGCCTGCCGGGCCACCGGGTGCCGGACCACCCGGTGCCGGGCCGCCGAGGGCGCCGCGCAGGATCGCGGTGTGCACCGCGGACAGCTCCGCCGACGGGTCCGCGCCGAGGTCGTCCGCGAGCGCGCGGCGGGCCGTGCCGAACGCGGCCAGCGCCTCGGCCTGCCGGCCGTCGGCGGCCAGCGCACGCATCAGCAGCGCCCACGCCCGCTCGCGCAGCGGGTCCGCGGCCACCAGGTCGCGCAGGGCCCCGAGCACCGCGCGCGGTGTGCCGGCCGCCAGTGCCGACTCCGCCCAGTCCTCGACCGCCAGGCGCCGTGCCTCGGTCAGCCGGGTGACCTGCGGGGCCGCGAACGGCGCGGCGCGGACGTCCGCGAGCGGCTCACCGCGCCACAGCCCGAGCGCCTCACGCAGCAGCGCGGCCGCCCGCGGGTGATCGGCCGCCCCGAGCGCGTCGTGCCCGGCCGCGGTGAGCCGGGCGAACCGGTGCGCGTCCACCTCGTCCGGGTCGACCGCCAGGCGGTAGCCGCCACCGTCGCGCTCGACCGGCAGCGCCGCCCGCAGCCGGGACACCTGCGACTGCAGCGCGTTGGCCGCGCCCGCCGGCGGCCGGTCGCCGTAGAGCCCGTCGATCAGGTGGTCCAGCGGCACCGGCCGGCCGGCGTCGAGCAGCAGCATGGCGAGCAGCGCACGCAGCCGGGCCCCGCCGAGCGGCACCACCCGCCCGTCGCCACCCGTCGCCCGCACCGGACCCAGAATCCCGAACCGCACCCGGTCATTCTCGCCCGTCACTCGTCCGGCGCGACCCCCCGGGCGCCGCTCGACCGCACCCTCCGGTGGAGGGACCGCCCTCGACGGTCACGCCTTGACGGTGCCGTCCGTCTCCGGGGCCGGGTCGTCCGAGGCGGGCACCGGGCCCGGTGCCGAGTCGGACGAGGCCGGGTCGGGGTCCGGGCCGGGCTCGCTGAGCTGCTCGCGCAGGTAGGCCCAGAAGACCGCGACCAGCGCCGCCACCGGCACCGCCAGCAGCGCGCCGACGATGCCGGCCACGCTGCCGCCGAGCGTCACGGCGAGCAGCACCACGGCCGCGTGCAGGCCCAGCCCGCGGCTCTGGATCATCGGCTGGAAGATGTTGCCCTCCAGCTGCTGCACCACCAGGATGATCGCCAGCACGATCAGCGCGGACCAGAAACCCTCGAAGACCAGCGCGATCAGCACCGCGACGAACCCGGCGAACAGCGCGCCGACGATCGGCACGAACGCGGCGACGAACGTCAGCACCGCCAGCGGCAGCACCAGCGGCACGCCGACGATCCACAGTCCGATGCCGATGAACACCGCGTCGAGCAGGCCGACGAACGCCTGGGACAGCACGAACGAGCCGAGCGTCCGCCAGCTGCGCTCCGCGATCGTCGGGATGTCCCGGGAGAGCCGGCCGGGCAGCTGGCGGCTCAGCCACGGCAGGAACCGCGGCCCGTCCTTGAGGAAGAAGAACATCAGGAACAGCGCGAGCACGGTCGTGACCACGCCGTTCAGGACCGTGCCGACGCCACTGAGCGTGTAGTTGACGATGCTGCTCGCGCTGGACTGGATCTGCTCGATCGCGGTGTTGAACGCGTTGTCGACCTGCGCGTCACCGATGTTCAGCGGCGGGCCGGACGCCCACTCGCGCAGTTGGGTGATGCCGTCGACGACGCCCTTGGCCAGCTCCGGCCCCTGCCCCGCGACCGGCAGCACGATGCCGACGATGATGCCGGCCGCGACCAGCAGGAACAGCAGCGTGACGACGGTCGCGGCGAGCGCCGGCGGCCAGCCCCACTTGCGCAGGAGCCGGGCCGGCGGCCAGGTGAGCGTGGTCAGCAGCAGCGCCACCGTCAGGGGCCAGATGACCGGCCACGCCCAGCCGAGCAGCCTCAGCAGCACGTAACCGAACAGCATGACGACGAGCGTCTGACCGGCGACGAGCGCGGCGGTGCCCAGGGCGGATCGGCTCTTGGCCGCGTTCAGGACCTTCACCCTCGTACCATATGGGATCTCCGCTCTCACCACCCGCCGGACTCGGCGCGGACCGGCGCACGCGGTGATCCGGCTCGGGACGGCCCCCGGCAGCCCGCATCTGTCCCCCCGGGACAGATGCCCCGAGGTCGCGGACAGATCGGCGTTGCCGGTGCGACCGCGGCACGCCGGGCATCGGGGGGACAACCGTTACGGAAGGGAGCTCACATGTCAGTCGCACTGCTGTCCGCCCTGGACGAGCTGACCCCACGCACGCTCGGCGAGTTGGGCGGCGAGCCGGACGTGGCGTTCGGCGACGTCCAGGAGGCGCTGCTGTCCGCGGACCGCTGCCCGGCCACCTGCGGCCCGTGCAGCCAGGGCACCGAGTTCTGCGACGCCACCGGCCGCACGCTCTCCTGACGATGACGAGCTGGTTGTCCGCGCCGTACGTCCGGGAGCAGGTCGCCGGTGCGTACGACCACGAGTACACCGTCGCCGGCACGCCGGAGTGGACCTACGCCCGGCGGGACGTGCGGCTTCCCGAGCACGGCTGGAAGCTGCACGTCTCGGCGCGCGCCGCGGACCTGCCGGACCTGGCCGCGGTGCTGGTGCCGTACCTGCTGGCCGGCCGGCACGACTTCAAGCTCGCGGCCGGCACCGCCGCGCTCGCCACGATGAACTCCGGCTGGGAGCATCCGGCCACGGTCGGCAAGGCGTTCACCGTCTACCCGGAGCCGGAGCACGTCCGCGAGCTGGGCCGGGCGCTGGCCGGGCTGCTGCGCGGCCGGCGGACGACGCGCACGCGCTCGGCATGACGCTCGCGTTCGCCGCGACCGGCCTGGTGCCGGTGATCGTGGAGACCGAGGACGGGCTGTCCGCCGCGCGCATGTGCTCGTCGCTGACCGCGCTGCTCGGGTCGTCCGCCGGTTTCCTGCACGACCTGATCGGCGGTGACGGCCCGGTCGCGCTCGCGGCACTGCGCACGCTCGCCGCCGCACCGGTCACCACCCAGACCGGACCCACCCGAGGGTACGGCCGGCGACCGTACCCGGACGTACCCGCACTCCGCCGTCACGTACTCGGGATCATCCGCGACCAGGCACCGGCGCGGGTGCTGCGGGCGCCGGAGTCGGCGTACGCGTCGTTCGACGCCACGCTCTACACCGGCAGTGCCGGGCTCGGCCTGGAGCTGCTGCATCATCGGGACGCACCCGCCGTACCGCCGCTGCTCGAAGCTCTTCTCGACCACGCGGCGCGCGCCACCCGGCGCTCCCCGCGCCCACCGGGCCTCTATCTCGGCTCCACCGGCACGCTGCTGTTCCGCGCCCGGACGGGTGCGGCGGACGCGGCCGCGCCGGACCGGCCGTTCGACACCGCCGACCCGCACGACGACATCATCAGCGGCATCGCCGGATGCGGCATCGGGCATCTGCTGCGCGGCGACCGCACCGCGGCCCGCGCCTGCGTGGACTCGCTGCTCGCGGCCGGGCCGATGCGGCTGTCCGTGACCGGCACGCCGTCACCGAGCACCGAGCCCGCGGCCGGCTACGCGCACGGCACCGCCGGGGTGCTGGACCTGCTGCTGAAGTACGTGGCCGCGACCGGTGACCCGGTGGTGCGCACCGAGGCCCGGCACCGCGCGGGCACGCTCGCGCACACCGCCGCGGACCTGATCGTCCGGGCCCGCCGCCCCGGCGCCGTGCCGCTCGCGGTCTCCTGGTGCCAGGGCCTGTCCGGCATCGGCCGCACGCTGCTGCACGCCACCACCGTGCTCGGCGCCGCCACGGACGGCGGCGAACGCGGCGACGCGCGCTTCGCGGAGCTGGCGCTGGCCGCCGCGGAGGTCTGCGTCGACTGGATCCCGCGCATGCAGAACCCGGGCCAGTGCTGCGGCCTGGCCGGCGTCGGCACCTACCTGATCGACTGCGCCCGGCACACCGGCGACTCCCGTTGGCTCGACGCCGCCCACGACGTGGCCCGTCAGCTGCTGCGCCGCAGCCACGGCCCGGACGACGCGCCCCGCTTCGTCGACCTGGACCGCCAGGACGCGCCGCTGTCCTGGTCCGCCGGCTACACCGGCATCCTGACCTTCCTCCGCCGCCTCGACGACCCCGCCGCACCGGACCTGCTGGAACCGCCCGCACCGAGCCCGGCCCGCTGACGCCCGGGCCGCTACACGCCGGGCCGCTACACGCCGGGCCGCTTCAGATGCGCCGGGTCGGGCCGGACGCGCCGGGCCGCGCGGCCGGCGGGCGCCGGGCCGGCGGGCGCCGGGCCGGCGGGCGCCGGTCAGCCCTCGTGGCCGAGCAGCTTCCGCAGTTCCGCGTGCATGCTGACCACCTCGATGCGCGCGTCCAGAAATCCGCGCCGGTAGTCCGCGCCGGTCTCCGGGTGTTCCGCCAGGTCAGCGTCCCGGCGTCCCTCCAACGCGTCGACGCGGCCGGCGTTGTAGGCCAGCAACGCGTCCTCCATGGCGATCCCCCTCGTGACGACGACGGCAGTCATTCTGCCCGCCCCGGTCACGCCCGCCACCCGGCATTTCGGCGGTCCGGGCATCAGCCGGACGACCCACCGCTGTCGGACTCCCGACACGGTCCTCAGCCGACGGTGCGCCGCGCGCGCTCGTAGTGACGGCGCGCCTTCAGCTTGTTGCCGCAGGTCGCCATCGAGCACCAGCGTGCGCTGCCGGACTTGCTGCGGTCGAGCAGGAACAGCTCGCACTCGTCGTTCGCGCACGGCCGCAGCCGCCCCGGCGCGGTCCGGTGCAGCTCGTCCCAGGCCAGGACCGCGTCGACGACCAGCGCGTGGGCGCCCCGGGCGTCGACCGCCCACTCGACGCCGTCCGCGGTGACGGACGGCACCGAGCGCACGCCGTCGAGCAGCGGCGCCAACGCGGTGACCGGCCGCCGGCCGCGGATGACGTCCTGGAGCAGGTCCCGGGCGGTACGCAGCCGCCGCCGGTCGTCGTCCGTCAGGTCCGGCCACGCCTCGTCGAGCCGGTCCGTCCGTACCCCGTCGATCACGGGTGTGGTGTTGAGCAGTGTCAGCAGGAACTCGGCATCCGCCATCTCTAACCCCCATGAGCCTCTTGACAGGTTACCGCACGCAATGCTTCGCTCTAACTATCAAAGCTTGTTATGGAGGTTAGAGAGATGCCCGAGATCCACCACCGGTACGCGACCGTCGACGGCCGGCGCCTCTTCTACCGCGAGGCCGGCGACCCGGCGAAGCCCACGTTCGTGCTGCTGCACGGCTTCCCGACCAGCTCGCACATGTTCCGCACGCTGATACCGGCGCTCGCCGGCGACTTCCACGTGATCGCGCCGGACCACCTCGGCTTCGGCCTGTCCGACGCGCCGCCGGCCGGCGAGTTCGACTACTCGTTCGACGCGCTCACCGACCTCACCGAGGCCCTGCTCGACCGGCTCGGCGTCGACCGCTACGCGATCTACGTCCAGGACTACGGCGCCCCGATCGGCTGGCGCCTCGCGCTGCGCCGGCCGGCGGCGATCACCGCGATCGTCAGCCAGAGCGGCAACGCGTACGAGTCCGGCCTGGTCCCCGCGTTCTGGGCACCGGTCCGCGACTACTGGGCCGCGCAGACCCCGGAGACCGAGGCCGGCGTGCGCGGCGCCCTGACCCTCGACGCGATCCGCTGGCAGTACCTGCACGGCGTCCCGGACGAGACCCTGGTCGACCCGACCACCTGGTGGCACGACGTCACGCTGATCGGGCGCCCCGGCAACGACGAGATCCAGCTCCGGCTGTTCCTCGACTACGCCACGAACCTCGCGCTCTACCCCCGCGTGCACGACTACTTCCGCACCACCGGGGTCCCGCTGCTCGCCGTCTGGGGCCGCCACGACGAGATCTTCGGCCCGGCCGGCGCCCAGGCCTTCACCGCCGACCTCCCGAACGCCGAGATCCACCTCCTCGAGGGCGGCCACTTCCTCCTCGAGTCCGCCCTCGACGAGACGGCCACCCTGATCCACCGATTCCTCACCACCCACCTGCCGCACTGAATCGCGCGCGGGTGGCGGCCGGACCAGGGGGCCGGCGCGTCGTCGGGGTCAGGCGAGGAGTTTCTCGCGCATGGTCTTGCCGGGGTTGAACTGGCCGACGATCTGCTGGCCGGTGGGCAGGAAGACGTCGACGGTGTGGTTGCGGCGCATCAGTTCGCGGACCGGCCTCGGCAGCGGTGGCTCCTGCGGCATCGCGTTGCGGATGTCGGTGGCGGTCTGGACGAGCCGCTCGGCGAGCATCGCGGAGTCCGCGTCGACCCGCACGCGCCCGAACTCCCACCCGCAGATCAGCAGGTCGAGGGTCTCGAAGACGTGGGTGAGCGTGGCGTAGGAGTCGGTGACGTCGACGAAGCGGTGCGCGTTGCGGCCGATGACGGTGGCGGCGGCCTGCACGTGGATGTAGGGGTGCAGGCCGCAGGGCAGCGCGAACAGCGGCCACTGCAGCGCGTGGCCGGCTTCCTTCCACAGTGACCGGTAGTTGCGGCGGTCGACGATCAGGCGGTGGCCGCTGCGGCGGTAGATGTCGGCGCACTGCGCGGCGAGCGCGTCGTTGGCCGTGTCGGCGAACTCGCGCAGGATGGTGGCGGCCACCATCAGGCCGTCGTCGCCCTGCAGGTACGGGCCGACCGCGGCGGCCTGGTCCGGGAAACGGCCCTGCACGTGCGCGCCGAAGCCCTGCCGGACCTGGGCGAGGATCTGCGCCTGCTGACCGAGGTCGTGCTGGACCTTCCGCTTACCAAGACCGAAAAGTCGCATCTGCCCTCGTCTCGACCGCGCCGGTAACCGAAGGTCATGTTAACGAAGATCACCACGACCGGTCTCGGCGCGGGTCCGGAATCCCCCGGGGACTCCGGACCCGCGGAGCGGTCAGGCCGTGACCAGGCGGCGTGACCCGCCGCGGGCGACGACCGCGTCGTACAGCTCGGCCGGGGTGAGCGCGGCGTACCACGGCTCGCCGGGCGCCCGCTCGTACCGTTCCATCGAGATCAGGAACGCCAGCGCGTATCCGGTGCTGAGCGCGATGAACGCGCCGGCCCAGGCCGCGATCGCGACGTGCTCGCCCTGGATCAGCCGCACCACCGCGAGCGTGAGCACCGCGATGCCGGCCAGCGTGTACAGCCGGTAGGTGTTCTTCAGCGAGGTGCTGGAGGTCCGGTCGGTGCGCTTGACCGTGACGCCGAACTTGCGGTCGTTGCCGACCAGCGCCTTCAGGGCCGAGATCATCGGTACGGTGTCCGCCACGCCGAACGCCTCGCTGTGGAGCAGGTGGTAGTGGCCGCGGCCGAACACCACCACGATCCACACCGACACGACCGTGAAGGCCAGGAAGGCAAAACCGTACTGGCTGTACGGTCCGGTGACCGGTGCGACGCCGGTGATCAGCGCGGCCAGCGGGGCCAGCAGGTAGAGCACACGCGTCGGCCCCTGCAGGTGCGTGATCATCGCGCTGAAGTAGTTGAGCCGCTGCCAGCCGGTCAGGCCGCGCACCCGCAGCGGCGAGTCCGGGTGCCGGAACAGCAGGCGCAGGCTGCCGGCCGCCCACCGCCGCCGGGTCCGGTAGTACTCGCGCAGGTTCTCCACCTCGAGGCCGTACGCGAGCGACTCACCCAGGTAGATCGACTTCCAGCCGCGGGCGTGGATGCGCAGCGACGTGTGGATGTCCTCGGTCGGCGTGTCCGGGGCGAACCCGCCGGCCGAGTCGATCGCGGCCCGGCGCAGCATCGCGGACGTACCGGTGTAGATCGCGCTGTTGGTGTAGTTCTTGGTCGGCTGGATGCCGCCGTAGAACATGCCCTGCTCGTGCCACCCCTTCTCGCCGCGGAACGTGAACGACTCCTGGTTGTAGAAGCTCTGCGGCGACTGCACGAACCCGACGCGCGGGTCGTCGAAGTAGCCGACGGTCCGCTCGACGAACTCCGGCAGCGGTATGTGGTCGGCGTCCAGCGTGACCACGAACTCCGCGTCCGTGAACCGCAGCCCGTTGTTGAGGTTGCCGGCCTTGGCGCCCTCGTTCGTGGTCCGCGCGACGTAGCGGGCGCCGTGCCGGGCCGCCATCTCGCGCACCTCGGGCCGGTCGCCGTCGTCGAGCACCAGCACGTCCCGGACGCCACGCACGCGCATCGCGCCGATCACCGTGGGTTCGAGCACGAGCGGCGGCTCGTTCGCGGTCGGGATCAGGATGTCGACCGTCGCCACCACCTCCTCGACGGTACGGGGTGCCGCGCTCGCCGCCCTGCGCAGCGTGAGCATGAAGCAGATCGAGGTGAGCACGCCGAACAGCTCGATCAGCCAGGCGGCCGGGCCGTACCAGACGGTCCAGTTGACCACCGCGGTCCGCCACACCACGAACGCGGTGGCGAGCGCGAGGAACGTCCAGAACAGCGCGGGGAACCAGCGCGGGTCACGGTGCACGATCACGACGGGACCTCCTCGGTCACGGTGCGGGCGACCCGGTGCGCCTCGGCGCGCACCAGGCCGGTGAAGCGGCTGCCGAGCCGGAGCACCGGCGGCAGCAGGCGGGCCTCGGCGATGCTGTGGTCCTCGTAGGGCAGTGCCAGGCCGACGATCGGGAACCGTTCCCGGGCCGCGGGCCGTGGGTCGTCGTCGGGCACGCCGACGGTGAGCACGTCGCCGGGTTCGAGGACCACGGACAGCCGGGCACCGCCGAGCGCGCGCAGCAGCTCGGGGTAGGCCGCGTTCGCCTCGAAGTCGCCGAGCGCGCAGGCCAGTTCCACGTCGTGGCCGGGCCAGCGGCGCAGGAAGTACCGGTAGTTGGCGGCCTCGGTGCGCCGGTTCGCCGCGACGTCGCGCACGTGCGGCAGGTGCACGCCGTACAGGTCGCGGCCCATCACGATCGGGGTGCCGGACCGGCTGACCCGGTAGGCCCACTCCAGGTCCTCCACGCCGTACCCGGTGAAGGCCTCGTCGAAGAACGGCGTGGCGTCCCGGCGCAGCGCGATCAGCGCGGTCCAGGCGAACGACCACGGGATCACGTGCGGCGTGTGCAGGCGCGGGTCCGCGTCGACCACGTCCTGGGCCTGGAGGTCGTCGAGCACCTTGCGGTAGTGCTCCCACGGCTGCGCGACGACCGACGTCACGTCGCCGGTGTTGTTGTCGTAGTCGAGCATCTGGCCGACCACGCAGACGCGCTGCCCGTACCCGAAATGGCGGCGGTAGAGGTTTTCCAGCGCCCGGGACGGGAGCGTCATGTCCACGTCCATCAGCACCACGACCTCGCCGGTGGCCTGGCGCAGTGCCAGGTTGCGGGCCTCGCCGACCTTCCACGGCGCGGCGGAGAGCACCGAGACGATCTCCAGCGCGGGCGTGAACTCGCGGCAGATCGCCACGTACTCCGCGCTGTACTCCATCGCGCCGATCACGACCTGCGGGGCGAGCGTCTGCTCGGCCAGCGAGGACAGTGCCAACCGCAGGTTGTCCGGCCGTCCCCGGTACGGGATGACCACGCTGATCTCAGGCAACGTGCTCACCCGGCATCAGCAGCACCTTGCAGCTCGCCTCCGGTGCCGCGCCCACGGCCCGGGCGTCGATGTCGCAGCCGAGCGCCGCGAATCCCTTGCGGTAGTCGGCCAGCGGCACCGTGTGGCTGATCAGTCGCTGCGCCGGGACCCGGCCGGAGACGATCAGGTGGAACGCCTCCTCGAACGAGCCGTGCAGCGAGTCGATCGAGCCGATGATGTTCAGGCTGCGGTCGCCGATGAGCATGGTGTCGATCGCGGCGACCCGCTCCTTGAGCCCGATCGACATGAACGTGCCGCCCGGCGCCATCCGCGGCAACAGCTCCTCCAGGAAGTGCGAGGTGGTGTCGACGACGATGTCGAGGTCGTTCTCCCCGTCCAGGCCGGCCGTGATCCGGCTGCCGGCCGGCAGCCGGTCGCGGGCGAAGTCGAGGCGGGCCGGGGACCGCTCGACCACGGTCGGGTTCAGGCCCTTCAGCGACAGCATCCAGGCGTAGAGCAGGCCGAGCGGGCCCGCGCCGATCACGTAGGTGTTCATCGCCAGCGACGTCGGCTGGATCTTCCGCACGCCGGTGACGACGCAGCTGAGCGGCTCGGTCAGCGCGGCCGCGCGCAGCGGCACGTGGTCCGGGACGCGGTGCACGAACGCGGACGTGGTCCGGTACCGCCCGGCGAACGCGCCGTCGTAGCTGACGCCGCTCTCCGTGCCGTGCTTGCCCACACAGTGGTTGATCCGGCCGGTGCGGCACATCCGGCAGCGCCCGCAGTACGGCGTCGGGTTGATCACCACGCGGTCGCCGGGCGCGATCGTGGTGACGCCCGCGCCGACCTCGGCCACGACCCCGGAGGCCTCGTGGCCGAGCGTGACACCGGGGACCGCGACCGGGTAGGCGCCGGAGACGATGCCCAGGTCGGTGCCGCAGATGCCGCAGTAGGCGATGTCGACCACGACGTCGTCGTCGCCGGTCACGTGGAGGTCCGGCACGTCCGCGAGGTCCACGTTCCAGGCCGATCCGTATCTGAGAGCCTTCATGACCCCTCCTCGGTGAAGGTGTGCAGTGCCGCGCGGAGACGGACGAGCAGCTCGTCGACCTGCTCGGGCGTGATGATCAGGGGTGGCCGGACCTTGACCGCGCGGCCGAAGCCGTACCGGCTGCCGCGCATGATCAGGCCGTGCCGCCGGGCGATCGGCAGGAACCGGTGCACCGCGTCCGAGTCCGGCAGGTCGAACGCCTGCATGAGCCCGACGCCGCGCGGGTTGGAAACGGTTACATAGTCGCGCTCGAGAGCGCGCAGGCCGTCCAGCAGCGGCTGCTCCACGGCGGTCACGTTGTCCAGCACGTCGTGGTCGCGGATGTAGCGGACCGTCTCCTCCAGCGCGGTCAGCGACAGCGGGTTCGCGCCCGCGGTGCTGGAGTGCTCCCACGGCTCCAGCACGTCCAGCTCGGGCCGCATCAGCACGCCCGCGACCGGGATGCCGATGCCGCCCGCGCCCTTGGCGAACGTGATGATGTCCGGTCGCAGCTCGCGCGCGACGCCGGTGGAGGCGAAGAACGTGCCGGTGCGCCCGAAGCCGGTCTGCACCTCGTCCGCGATGATCAGGATGCCGAGGTCGTCGCAGACCCGGCGCAGCTCGCGGAAGTAGCCGTCCGGCGGCACCAGGTTGCCGCCGTTGCCGAGCACCGGCTCGATGATCAGTGCGGCGATCCGGCCGCTGGACGCGTACTCGGCGAAGTCCGCGACCCGGGTGGCGCAGAGCAGCCCGCACCGGTCCGGCGTCTGGCCGAAGAAGCAGTTGGCGCAGTCCGGCGCCGGCACCTTCACCGAACCCGGGAACGGCAGCGTGAACGACCGGTGCCGGAACGCGTTGCCGGAGATGCCGGTCGCGGCCACGGACTGGCCGTGGTGGGACAGGAAGAGCGAGAAGACGTCGGTGTTCCCGGTGGCCTTCTGGGCGATCCGGATCGCGGCCTCGTTCGCGGTCGAGCCGGTGATGTCCCGGAACCAGAACGCGCCGATGTGCGGCGGGAGATATTCGCGCATCGATTCAAATATGCGCGCCGAGGCGTCCCGCGTGTGCTCGGACGTCAGGTGGGCGAGGCGGTCCAATTGCCGGTGAAGTGCGTCGACAACCTCTTTGGCGGAATAGCCGAGCGAAACGTTGAACGTGCCGGACGCGCAGTCGATGTACTGCTCGTCGTGTGCGGTCAGATAGATCCCGTTGCCGGTGTACTCGGCGAGATGCGAGCTCAACGGACGGCCCCCTCTTTCGACTTTCGCGCAGGATTTACCGGTGGTTAACCCGGACGTGCGGGCACCACGACATTCCGGACAATGTGCTGGCAGAACCCCCTGCTCCCCCATCATGGAAACGCTCCCACGCCAGCACATCCGCCCGCCGGGGCGTGGTGTGGTGGCGATGAACCCACAGTGCCCCGCGCTTTTTGCATTGGCAATAGTGCGCACTTCTGAATCGACGCCTGTAAATCACATGCGAACGCCGACCAGCAACGCCGCCCGCAAATACACCGATGTGCGCTGAGTCACTGGGGAACGTGCGCCTCTCGGCGACATTTCCGCCCGCACAACCGAATATGACGGCGCGATTTCACTGTCGTCCACGCGACAGCCGGCATCGGGTCATACCGCCGGAGTCATGGTCAAAGTGATTTATTGACACCCATAAACCCCGATGCGAGGGTACGCACGGGCGGTCCACCCCCGAGCCGTCCCCGTTCCCGCGGAAGGACTCCTCCATGCAGCTTCGACGGACACTCGCGCTCGGTGCCGCCGCGATCGCCGCCGTCCTCTTCGGTCCCGCCGGGCCGGCGGAGGCCGCGCCGGCCCGTCCCGCAGCCGCCGGGCCCGCACCCGCGGCGCCCGCGCTCGCCGCACCCGCCACGCTGGCCTCGACCATCGCGCTCAACAACTGCTCGGCGTCGCTGGTGCGCTACCCCACCTCGGCCGGCGGCGACCGCGCGATGATGCTGACCAACGGCCACTGCTACGAGGGCGGCTTCATCGGCTCCGGCACCGTGCTGCGCAACGTGTCCAGCACCCGGCAGGGCACGCTGCTCGACGCGAGCGGCGGCGCGCTCGGCCGGGTCCGCGCCGACCTGGTCCTCTACGCCACCATGACCGGCACGGACGTCGCGCTCTACCGGCTGAACACCACGTTCGCGGCGCTGCGGAGCCAGTACGGCGCCACGCCGCTCACCATCTCCGGCAGCCGGACCGCCGCCGGCACGTCGATGTCCGTCCCGTCCGGCTACTGGAAGCGCGTCTGGAACTGCACGGTGGACGGTTTCGTCCCCACGCTCCGCGAGGACCAGTGGTCCTGGCGGGACTCCATCCGGTACGACGCCGGCTGCGACACGATCGGCGGCACGTCCGGCTCGCCGATCGTCGACGACGCCACCGGTGCGGTGATCGGCGTCAACAACACCGGCAACGAGTCCGGTGGCCGCTGCACGCTCAACAACCCGTGCGAGGTCGCGGCGAACGGCACGGTCACGGTGCTCCGAGGCCGCGGCTACGGCCAGCAGACGTACTGGTTCACCACGTGCCTGACCTCGTCCCGGACCATCGACCTGACCATCTCCGGCTGCCTGTTGCCGCGCTGACCCGGCGGCCGCGCCCGCATGCGCGGGCGCGGCCCGCATCACCCGGGAGCCGGAACCTGCCACGGATTCCCCGTACCCGTGATACCGTCGCTTCGTTGCAGTTTTGATTTCCGTAGACGTTGCGATGTGTGAATCGACAGCGCCGGTTGGGCATCCAGACGGACCCGACAGGCGCTTTCTTCATATCCGGGCTCTCCCGGGCGGGCAATCCGAAACGGCAACGCGAGGTCGGCACGTTGCTGACCTCCCACAGCTCGCGAAGGAGAAACACATGGCCACCGGCACCGTGAAGTGGTTCAACGCCGACAAGGGATTCGGCTTCATCGTTCAGGACGAGGGCGGCGCGGACGTCTTCGCGCACTTCTCCGCGATTGCCACGAGCGGCTACCGCAGCCTCGAAGAGAACCAGCGGGTCGAGTTCGAGATCACGCAGGGCCAGAAGGGCCCGCAGGCCGCGAACATCCGCCCGCTCTGATCTAGAACACCGCGAAGGGGGTACGGCGTACGCCGTGCCCCCTTCGTCGTGCGTGCCGGCCGTCAGGCCGTCGCCGGCTCCGGCGCGCGACGGCGCAGCACCGGCATGAGCAGAGCGTCCACGCTGAACCGGCCGGCGCCGACCGCGGCCAGCATCAGCGCGCCGGCACCGAGAACCAGCACCAGCTCCGCGCCGCCGGTGTCGACGAACATGCCGTTGCCGGCGTGCACGAAGATGTAGGCGCCGAGCATGTTCAGCGCGAGCAGCGCGCCGAAGACCGGCGTGAGCAGGCCGAGGATCAGTGCGGCGCCGCCGCCGACCTCGACCAGCGCGGCGAACCAGGCCGCCGCGGTCGGCAGCGGGATGCCGACGCTGCCGAAGAATCCGGCCGTGCCGTCCACTCCGTTGGTGACCAGCTTCTGCCAGCCGTGTGCGATGAAGACCGCGCCGATACCGATGCGGGCGACGAGGATCGCGAGATCGCGGGCCAGGGTCATCAGGGCTCCCGTTCTGGTTGAGCGTTCAACATTTCGACGGCCGGAACGTTACCGGGATCGATGACCGAACGCCCGCAATCGTGATCTATCCCCATCCAGGGAACCAAACGCCACGAACGCGTACAGAGCCCGCCGGGCGGACGCATCGGCCCGGACAGCAAAAAGGGAGAAAGGGAAAAACCCTTCCTCCGCCATCTTCAACGTATATCAGGGACCGGGTCTTGCCGCAAGACCCGGGTGATGCCGCAGAATCCTTGCTCGAACGCCGGAACATGGCAATTTGGGGGGATTCTCGTGAGCGCGTTTGCTCTGCCGGACGGGCTGGCGGCCAAGGCCGCACCCGCGCTGATCGACGCGGACGAGCGGCACTTCGCCGCGATCGGGGACGCGTTGCGCCGTCAGCTCGACGACCTGTCCGCCCGGCTCGACGAGGCCCGCCGGAGCGCCGCGGGCAAGGGGCGGCAGGCGGTCGACCGCGACCAGGAGGTGCGCCGGCTGTCCACCCGGTTGCGCACGCTGCGCCGCTACCGCCTGGACCTGTGCCTGGGCCGGATGGTCGACGCGGTCACCGGCGACACCGTCTACGTCGGACGGCTCGGGCTCACCGACGGCGACGGCGGCCGGCTGCTGACCGACTGGCGCTCGCCCGCGGCCGAACCGTTCTTCGGCGCCACCCACGCGAACCCGATGGGCCTGGCCAGCCGCCGCCGCTACCGGTGGACCCGCGGGCGGGTCACCGACTACTGGGACGAGGTGTTCACCCCGGACGGTCTGGCGGGGCACGCGGCGCTGGACGACCAGTCCGCGTTCATCGCCAGCCTCGGCGACACCCGGACCGCGCGCATGCGCGACGTGCTCGGCACCATCCAGGCCGACCAGGACGCGATCATCCGCGCCGGGTCCGCCGGCACGCTCGTGGTCGACGGCGGCCCGGGCACCGGCAAGACCGTGGTCGCGCTGCACCGCACCGCGTACCTGCTCTACTCCGACCCGCGGCTCGGCCATCGGCGCGGCGGCGTGCTCTTCGTCGGCCCGCACGAGCCCTACCTGGCGTACGTCTCCGACGTGCTGCCCAGCCTCGGCGAGGAGGGCGTGCTCTCCTGCACGCTGCGCGACCTGGTGCCGGAGGGCGCGGACGCCGGCGAGGAGAAGGACCCCGCGGTGGCCCGCCTGAAGTCGTCCACGGACATGGTCCGCGCGGTCGAGGCCGCGGTCCGGTTCTACGAGGAGCCGCCCGCGGCCGCGACCACGGTCGAGGGCCTGCGGGTGAGCGCGGACGACTGGGCCGAGGCCTTCGGCGCGGCCGCCGGCATCCCGCACAACGAGGCCCGCGAGCCCGTCATCGACGAACTCGTCGCGATCCTGACCGACCGGTACGACGCCGATCCGGCCGACCTGCGCCCCGGCCTGCGCGCCGCGCTGCACCGGGCCTGGCCGATGCTCGACGCGGCCGACCTGATCGCCGACCTCTGGTCGGTCCCCGCCTACCTGCGCCGCTGCGCGCCCCGGCTGAGCCCGGCCGAGATCGCCGCGCTGCAACGCGCGGACCCGCGCGCCTGGACCGTCGCGGACCTGCCGCTGCTCGACGCGGCGCGGCACCGGCTCGGCGACGCCGGCGCCGACCGGCGGCGACGGCACCGGAACGCGGCCGTGGCCGCCCAGCGCGCCGGCATGGCCGCGGTCGTCGACGACCTGATCGCCTCGAACGTCCACGACGACGGCGAGGGCCTGATGCAGATGCTGGTCCAGCAGGACCTGCGGGACGTGCTGGTCGACGAGGCGGTGCTGCCCGAGGCCGAGACCGACCGGCTGACCGGCCCGTTCGCGCACATCGTGGTGGACGAGGCCCAGGAACTCACCGACGCCGAATGGCAGATGCTGCTGCTGCGCTGCCCGTCCCGCAGCCTCACCGTGGTCGGCGACCGCGCCCAGGCCCGGCACGGCTTCACCGAGTCGTGGCAGGACCGGCTGACCCGGGCCGGCCTGGACCGGATCGAGCTGGCGTCGCTGAGCATCAACTACCGCACCCCGTCCGAGGTGATGGCCGAGGCCGCCCCGGTGATCCGCGCCGTGCTCCCGGACGCGAACGTGCCCCGCTCGGTCCGCGACAGCGGCCTCCCGGTCGTACACGCGCGGGTCGAGGATCTTGATCTGATCCTGGCGCGGCACGCCGCCGGCGAGGGCACCGCCGTGGTCATCGGGCACCCGGCGTTCACCGGCTCCGCCCGCGTGCGGTCACTGACCCCCGAACTGGCCAAGGGACTCGAGTTCGACCTGGTCGTCCTGGTCGACCCGGCCTCCTTCGGCGACGGCGTCCCCGGCGCGGTCGACCGCTACGTCGCGATGACCAGGGCGACCCGGCAACTGGTGGTCCTCACGAGCCACCCATGACCTCGGTCCGCGCCGAGTTGCCGCGGTGCCCGGGCGGTCCCGTGGAGCGAAGACAGATCGGTTGCCGGTTGTCCGAAATCTCACTATTGATCGACCGATATCACCGTCGTGCCTAGTCTCTCCACGATGGAGCGACTGGAACTGGGAGGCACCGTGGGGAATCCGTTGAGCCGGCGGAAGCTGCTCGGGATCGCGGCCGGAGGTGCGGCCGGGGCCGCGCTGCCGGCGCCCGCCTGGGCGATCGGCGACCAGCGGCCGGGGGCGGTGCGGCCACCGGTGCTGACCGCGGACGACCGGTCGGTGGCCGGGCAGGTGTCGGCGCGGCGCGGGCTGGAGCACCTGCGCGTGCTGTCCGAGCGGATCGGGCCGCGGGTCAGCGGCACGCCGGCGGAGAACCGGGCGGCCGACTGGATCGCCGGCGTGCTCGACTCGCTCGGCTACGACACGACGACGCAGCCGTTCGCCGCGGAGGACATCGCGCTGGGCTCACTCGGCGCGCCCGGCGGGCTGCCGGCCGACCTGGGCTGGCAGGTGGGCGCGACCGAGTCGGGCGCGCTGGACACCACGGTCCGTGGCGCGGTCGTCGACGCGGGAACGGGCGCGCCCGAGGGCTACCCGGACGACGTGACCGGCCGGATCGTGCTGATCGACTTTCCGTGGGTGGAGGACCCGGACGTGCTGGCCGGCACCGCGGTCGCGCGCGGTGCGGCCGCGATCGTGTTCGTGTCGAACGACCACCTCGACCACTCGCTCGCGCCCGCGTTCCCGCCGTGGCTGGCGAACCCGGTGCCGATCCCGGTGGTCGGCGCCGGGCAGCCGCAGAAGCACCGGCTGCGGGCGCTGCTGGCCGCCGGCGCGCTGCCGGAGCTGACCGTCAGCACCCGCATGCATCGCGGCCTGACGTCGTACAACGTGCTCGCGGAACGCGCGCACGGGACCGGCGACGGACCGGTCGTCATGGTCAGCGCGCACTACGACACCGTGATCGGCTCGCCCGGCGCGAACGACGACGGCTCCGGGACCGTACTGACGCTGGAACTGGCCCGGGTCCTTCGCCACCTGCCGGTGAACGCGACGCTGCGGTTCGCGCTGTGGGGATCGGAGGAGTCGGGGCTGGTCGGCTCGCGGCACTACGTGGCCGGGCTGCCGCAGCGCGAACGGGACCGGATCGTCGCGGTGTTCCAGAACGACATGGTCGCGACCAGCTGGGATCCGGCGATCCGCTACTGGCTGCTGTCGCTGGCCGGCGAGCCGAACCGGTCCACGGACGAGGTGGTCGCGGCCGCTTCCCGGCTCGGCTACACCCCGCACCTGTCGGCGGTGACGGAGCGCGGTGCCAGCGACCACGCGTCGTTCCAGGAGGTCGGCATCGCGGCGGCGAACTTCTCCTGGCGGGGCGAGGACGACGGCTGGATCGTGCTGGAGCCGCCGTACCACAGCCCGGAGGACACGATCACGCACAACATCAGCCTGGAACGCCTTCAGGTGTCGATGGAACTGATCGCGTCCGCCGCCTACGCCACCGCCCGCAACCCCTGAGCACCCCCGGCGGTACGTGCGGGGGTCAGTCGACCGGGTCGGCCGCGCCGGGTGCGGGCGTACCGGCGAACCGGGCGGCCAGGTCCGGCGTGGCGGCGCGGATGAACGCGATCGCCTGCTCCGTGCCCGCGTCCTCGGTGTGGTAGAACCGGTCGCCGGCCGCGGTCGAGACACCGATCGTGATCCGGCCGCCCCACCGCTGGAACAGTGACTGCCGCAGCGTCCACCCGATCACCGCGTCCCGGCGGAGCGCGACCGTGAGCCGGGAGAGCGCGCCGCGCCGCAGCACCAGGTACGGCCCGGCTACCGCGTGCCCGAGCGCGCGGTAGCCGACGACCGCGAGCACCAGCGTGAGCGGCAGGAGCGCGAGCGGGAGCAGCCACCACCGGCCGGGGACCGGGAGGGCCAGCAGCGCGGCGGACAGCAGCGCCGGGCCGGTGACCGCGCGGATCAGGCGGCGGGTGAGCGCGCCGCGCGGGTGCCGGTGCAGGCGCGCCTCCAGCGGCCGGTGCCCGCCGGGCAGCACCCGGGCCGCGATCGCGCGGGCCTCCGGACGCTGGATGCGCGGCAGCAGCGAGGCGGACCCGGCGTCGCCGGCGCTGCGCAGGCCCGTGGTGATCAGCAGCGTCTCGGTGATCCGCAACCAGCGTCCCAGCAGCGGCTCCTTGAACGCGAGGCCGCGTACCCGCTGCTCGTCGCGGTGCGCGGTGTGCGTGTCGAGCAGGCCGCGCCGGGTGATCAGGCTGCCGCCGTCGCGGGTGAGCGTGAACCGCCAGTTCTCCGCGAGGAACGCGGCGGCCTGGATCGCCACGCCGGCCGGGTAGGCGACCGCGACGACGAGCACGGTGGTCCACACCGGCCCGAGTCCGAGCGCGCCGTAGAGCCGGGCGCCGGTGTCGAGCAGGTCGACGCCGAACACGCGCAGGAACCAGTAGCCGGCGAAGAGCGGGCCGATCACCGCGAGCACGGCCCAGACCCGGACCGCGTTGATCATCACCCAGGCGGGGCGCAGCCGCGCGATGACGTCGCCGTCCGGCTCGTCGACGATGCCGGTCTCCGGGTGCAGGAGCTCGTCCTGGAGGCGCGTGGCGGAGCGGGCGTCGAGCGCCTCCAGCGTGAACGACGACTCCTGCTCGCCGGTGCCGATCCGCACCACGCGCAGCCCGAACGGCCGGTGCAGCAGCTTCGCGGTGGTGTCGACGCTGCGGATCCGGTCCCGGGCCACGGTGCGCTCGCGGCGGGCGAGCCAGCCGCTGTGCAGCTCGACCCGGTCGTCCAGCACCCGGTAGCGGGTGGTCAGCATCCGGATCAGGTCGAGGACGGCCTGCAGCACGCCGACCACGGACGCGGCCACCAGCGGCCACACCGGACCGTCGTCGCCCAGCACGACGATGCCGACATATCCGGGTACGGAGGCGAGCGCGGCCCGGATCAGGTCCACCCAGACGAGCCGCGCACTCAGCCGCCGCCAGGGCACGTCATCAGCCACCGGGACCTCGGCCGTCGGGGCTTCGGCCGGTGTGTGCTCCGGTGGTGTCATGTGGCGTCGCCCGGCGTCGCCCCGGTCACCGCGCGCAACCGGTCCACCGTGGTCTCCGCGTCCGCGCGGGACAGCCCTTCGATCGAGATCGCGCCCTCGGACGACGCCGTGGTCACCTTGATCGTGGCGATGCCGAGCAGGTTCTGGATCGGCCCGATCTCCGTGTCGATGCTCTGGATCCGGGAGATCGGCACGATCTGCCACTTCCGGGTCAGCCAGCCCTCCAGCGCGTACACCGCGTCGTCGGTGGCCTCCCACCGGTGCACCCGGTAGCGCCAGGTCGGCGTGACCGCGATGCCGATCAGGTAGCAGGCCGCGAGCACCAGCCACACCGGCCCGGTCCACGGTCGCGCCACCTCGAAGACCAGGTGCGACACACCCAGCGGTACGAGGACGACGACCGCCCCGATCACCGCGCGCAGGGTCCGCCACGGCACGAATCGCCGGTCCACCCGATGCCGCGGCGGCCGGAGCACGTCAGCGTCGATCACTCCACCATGATGACCGCCTCCGTCAACGTCGCCGGCGGGGCCGGGCACCCGGGGGGCGGCCCGGCCCCGGTCACCGCCGCGCGCGGGCTTTCGGGCCTGCACCCCGAAGCCGGCGCTTTCACGTCACGCACGACAACCCGCTTCGGCGTTCCCGGCGCGACGTCGACCGGTGACGGAGGGCGGGCCGGGACCGGATGATCCCGGCCCGCCCCCGGGCGGTCAGCTCGCGGTGCAGGACACGGCCGGTGCGCCGTTCGTGCCGGTCCAGGAGCCGATGAAGCCGAAGGTGGTGCTGGCGCCCGCGCCGAGCGCGCCGTTCCAGGCGGCGTTGCGGGCGGTGACCGCGGTGCCGGTGCCGGAGACGGTGGCGCCCCACGCCTGGTTGACGGCCTGACCGTTCGGGAACGTCAGCGACACCGTCCAGCCGGTGATCGCGGACGTGCCCGCGGTGACCTTCACGTCGCCCTGGAAGCCGCCCGGCCACTGGCCGGCGGTGGCGTAGACCGCGGTGCAGCCCCGGTCGCCACCGCCGGTCGGCGACGGCGTCGGTGACGCGGTCGTCGGCACCGGTGTGGTCGGCTGGACACCGCCGTAGATCGACGCCTCCCGGGACGTGGCGCGGATGCCGTTCGTACCGTTGATGATCCGTTCGCCCCAGGTGGTGATCTGTGCGGGGTCGAAGTTGAGCACCATGTCCAGGATCGGGTCGGTGTTGCCGGACCACGACCAGCCGATGTAGCCGAGCCCGCGGCGCTGCGCCTCGGCCAGGATCGTGGCGTCGTCGACCTCGCCGGCCGCGAACTGCCAGCCGAACTCGCCGATCACCAGTGGCCAGCCCTCGGCCGCGATCGCGTCCAGGTAGTTGATGATCGACTGTGCGGTGCTGAACACCGCGTACATGTGGATGGACAGCACGGTGTTGCCCTGCGGGTCCGCGTCGAGCACGGTCTGCGCGGTGTCCCGCATCGTGTACTGCCAGTCCTGGCCCCAGTTCGGCGCATCCACCATGAGCAGGTGCTCGAAGCCGTTGGCGCGCATCTTCGCGACCGCGGCGGCGCTCGCGGCGGTCCACTGTGCCGCGTCGACGTTGCCGATCGGCTCGTTGCCGATGTTGATCACGACGTAGTTCTCCTGGCCGACCAGGTTCGCCTTCTGGCTGATCCAGTAGTCGGCGGCCTCGTCCAGCGACGCGGCCGCGGCCTCCTCGCCGTACCCGGTGGTGTCGTGCACCTCGAGCACGCAGATCAGCCGGTTCTGCTTGCAGAGCTGGATCACCGCGGGCACGTCGTTCGACGGTCCCCAGCGCTTGCCGGTGCCGAGCACGACCCGGACCGTGTTCGCCCCGGTGGCCTTGATGTCGGCGAACGCGGACGTGTTCCCGGTGTACCAGACGTGCGGGTGGTTGATCCCCCGCATGATCAGTTTCTGGCCGTTGGCCTCGACGATGTCGGTGCCCTCGATGTGCAGTCCCACCGCGGCGGACGCGGGCGACACGCCGAGCATGACGGAGGCGACGGCGGCGGCGAGAACCGCGCCGATCGCGAGCAGCTTTCTTCTCATGACCTTCCTCAGACAGGTGGTGATGCGCCTGCCCAGCGCGCTGGTGGGGAACGCGCGACGCATGTGAAGTGCCCGGATCTGCCGCCAACCTACCGCCGGGCCGGATCGATCGCAATCTTTCGATGTCGGTACGGTGTGCCCACCATGCCGCGCAGAGCCCGCCCGACGCTGAAGGATCTCGCCGCCCGCCTGGGCATCTCGGAGACCGCCGCCTCGTTCGCGCTGAACGGGCGGTCCGGCGTCTCCGCGCAGACCCGGCAGCGGGTGCTGGCGCTGGCCGCGGAGCTGCAGTGGTCGCCGCATCACGCCGCGCGCACGCTCTCCGGCAGCGCGTCGATGACCATCGGGTTCGCGCTCACCCGGGACGTGCGCGAGTTCGGCACCGAGAGTTTCTACCTGCGGCTGCTGGCCGGCACCCAGGCCGTGCTCAGCGGCGCCGGCTACGGCCTGCTGTTCCACATGACCCGGTCGGTCGCGGAGGAGCTGACCGTGCTGCGCCGGTGGAGCGACGAACGCCGCGTCGACGGCGTGATCATCAGTGACCTGCGGCGGGGCGACCCGCGCCCGGCGCTGCTGCGCGACCTCGGCATCCCGGCCGTGCTGGCCGGCGGCCCCGACCCGAGACGCCTGATCCCGTGCGTGAGCGTGGACGACGGCGTGGCGATCGGCCTGCTCGTCGGCCACCTGCTGGAGACCGGGCGCCGCCGGCTGGCCTACGTCAGCGGCCCCGGCGAGCTGCTGCACGTGCACCGCCGGGTGACCGCGTTCCGCCGCACCGCTGGCGCCGCCCGCGCGCCCCGCGACGTGCTCGGCACCGACTACAGCGACGCGCAGGGCCGGGCCGCCACCGCTCGCCTGCTGGACGCGCCGTCCCGGCCGGACGCACTGATCTTCGACAACGAGGTGCTGGCGGTCGCGGGCGTGCGCACGCTGCGCGCGCGGGACCTGTCGGTCCCGGCGGACGTCGCGGTCGCGAGCGTCGAGGACTCGCCGGTCTGCACCGCGCTCACGCCGTCCCTGACGGCCGTGCACCGCGACCCGGCCGTCTTCGGCGAGTCCGTCGCCCGCCGCCTGCTCCGCCTGGTCCACGGCACCGTCGACGAGCCCGAGGAGCCACCGCGACCCACGATCACGGTACGGGAGAGCACCGCCCCCGCCTGACCGCCGCCGGCCGTGCCACGGTCAGAGCAGCGCCTTGTGGAGCGCGCCGAGCAGCCAACGTTCCGCGCCGTCGAGGGTCCAGCCGTTGTCGCCGGTCAGCGTGAAGAACGAGGAGTTGCCGAGGTAGTAGTAGAGCACGTCGGTGGCCTCGTCGACGGTGAGCCGCAGCGTGCCGAGCGACTCCAGGCGGCGGGCCGCGGCCGCGAGACAGTCCCGCTGGAACTGCCGGGACACGCGCAGGCTCTCGGCCGCGGCCGGCTCGTGCGGCGCGGTGTCGGTGACCACCCGGATCAGGTCGGCCCACGCCGCGAACGCCTCCCGGCTGGCGCGCACGACCAGCCGCAGCACCTCACCGGGCTCGGTCGCGGCCCCGATCCCGGCCTGCAGCGAGTCGAACGCCGGGCTCGCCGTGCCGTCCCGGATGACGGTGCGGAGCAGATCCTGCTTGCCGCCGCCGACCGCGTACACGGTGGCGGGCGCGACCCGGGCGGTCCGGGCGATCTCGTTGACCGTCGTCTTGACGTACCCCTTGGTCACGAAGAGCTCCCGCGACGCCGCGATGATCGCCTGGCGTGTGGCCTCCGCATATTCCGCCCGCCGACTGGTGTGCACCCGCTCACGCTAACATCCCATGATCAGAGTGTCGCTCTGATCAACTTCACGCTCAGCAGGCGAAATGCCGTCACCTACCTACCCGAGATCGGGCGAGACGTGACGAACACGGCAGAGCGACCGGTACAGATACAGCGGCCGGCCGGCTCCCGACTCCGCCGGCCGCAACCACCGGATCCACCGCTCGGCGAACACGGGCCGATCCCGACGCGACCGCATGCCCGCGAGCGAGATGACGTCCGTGGTCTGCACCCGGTGCCGCCCGGACCGGATCCAGAACGGCCGACCGATCATGATGGTGTCGAACGGCAGGTCGCCTTGGGTGACGGATTCGACGTGATAGACCAGAGCCAGCCATTCCACGTCGATGAGACGACCCACAAAGCTCATCGCATTGTCCGTACGCCGGCCGAAGAACCCACCGAGGCCGAGGATCGCCTCGTAATTCGCCATCATCAGAGCCTCGAGTCCGACGCTCCCGGCCCATCGCGCGTGGTCCCACTCGCGGTCGGCGTCGTTGAGCCACCGCAGGACGTCGGCCGTGGACGACAGGGCCCAGCCGGTCACCCGGTCGGGATGGGAGTCCTGCAACCAGCCGTCGCAGTTCTCCCGGCTGCCGAAGAGGCACATCGCGGTACGGCCGCCTTCACCGCACCGGACGAAAAAAGCGACTCGGCCCGCATGTGGCGGCTGGTCGATGTCATCGGTGCCGTAGAGCGTCATCCAGACGTCACCTCGGCCGCGAACGAACCCTTCACCGGCCGCGGCGACCGATGCGGGATCGTCCGCCACGAAGTCGCCCAGCAGGCGCTCCGCTGCCGCGGCCTCAGCCGCACGCGAGGTCCGCCCCGCGGCGATCCGCCCCTCCACCTCCGGCGTCACGTTCCCCAGCGAGGGAATGCGCAGCCTCTCCAAGGTGATGACGGGACGACTCCGGCCTCCGTTGTCCTCGTACAACGAGTTGATCGCCCGCCGCGAGAAGTAGTGGTACCTCATCAGCGGCACACGCGCCGGCTCGGCGTCGGTCGTACGTCGGCGAGGCTCCGGCCCAGGCGATCGCCAGCACCCCGCCGCCGAGAACCGGCACACGGCGGACGACGGCCCAGACGACCGCCGCGTACCACACGATCAGCAACGCGAGACAGAGCAGCTCGTCTTGCGTGGCGCCTCGAATCACGCGGTCGCTCCCTGAGCCGGAGGGTCGGAACACGGCTCAGTGTCGTCCGGCGCGGCTTTGATCGCCATCGATTCAGAACGCGGCGCGCGGCGGGACGGGTCGGGAGGTGGGGGCGCCGGTTCAGTATCCGGTGCCCAGGTAGAGCGCGAAGAGGGCGGGCAGCACGGCGACGGCGGGCAGACCGAGCCATCGCACCCGCGGCAGGAGCCGGAACCACAGGACGGGTGCGACGGCGAGCAGCGCGAACGCGGTGGCGAACTCGCCGAGTTGCCGCGCCGAGCCGTGCAGGCCGGGGAACAGGTAGGCACTGAGCAGCAGGCTGCCGGCGAGCATGCCGCACAGGGCGGTGACGGTCCCGGCGATCAGCGCGCGGGCCTCGACCGGCAGCTCGTGGACGTCGCCGGTGAACGCGCGGGTCTTGATCAAGGGGGTGCCCTTCTGCCGTGCGGGATGCGGTGCCAGAACCGTAGGGCAGTGTCGGATAGCCGCGCACGGTCTTGACAGCGGTGCGTGATCCATGCGTGGCCGCGACTTTGCCCCGACGCGCGACCTCTTGCCCGATCTGGCCGGAAATAACGGGATAAAGGGCCGAGGTGGTTCCGGCCGAACGGCCGATGCGCGGTGCCAACCCTCAGCAATCTTACGACTACTAAGTGTAATCACGCGGTGGGTCGGACCGGAACATGATCTGGACGCATCGACCGAAGTCGACGAGACTGAGGCACCACCCCGACGACGAATCCCGACAAGACCGCCACCGTCTCTTGGCAGGGAGCAGCATTGAGCACCGTTCTCGCCGTCCAGCTCTACACCGTCCGGGACCGGCTCGCCGCGGACCGGCCCGGCACGCTCCGCGCGCTCGCCGACGCCGGCTACGGCGCCGTCGAACCGTTCCAGGCCCACCGCGACCCGCACGCGCTGCGGGCCGACCTCGACGCGGCCGGGCTGTCCGTGTGCAGCGCGCACGCCGACGTCCTCGGCGCGGACGCGGACGCCGCGTTCGCGGCCGCGCCGGTCCTCGGCACGGACACGCTGATCCAGGCCTACCTGCCGCCCGAGCGGTTCGCCGACGCGGACGCGGTCGCGGACACCGCCCGCCGCCTCGGCGCGGCCGCGGTCCGGGCCGCGGACCTCGGGCTGCGCGTCGGGTACCACAACCACCACTGGGAGGTCGCCACGCGCGTCGACGGCCGGACCGCGCTGGAGGCCCTCGCGGACCGGCTCGCGCCGGAGGTCCTGCTCGAGGTCGACCTGTACTGGGCCGCGACCGGCGGCGCGGACGTGCCGGCGCTGCTCGGCCGGCTCGGCGACCGGGTCCGGTACCTGCACGTCAAGGACGGCCCGGCCACGGTCGAGGGCCCGATGACCGCGGTCGGCGCCGGCATCGTCCCGATCGGCGCCGCGCTCGCCGCCGCGCCCGGCGCGCGGCGGATCGTGGAACTGGACCACTGCGCCGGCGACGTCCTCGAGGCGCTCCGGGCGAGCGCGGCGGTGCTGCGATGACCGGCGCCCCCACGTCCGCCGGCCCGACCGGCGACCCGGCCGCCGGCCCGGCCGGCAACACGGCCGCCGGCACGGCCGGCAACACGGCCGCCGGCACGGCTGGCAACAGGGCCGCCGGCCCGGTCGGCGTCGCGATCGTCGGCTGCGGCACGGTCAGCCACCAGTACCTCCCCACGCTCGCCGGGTATCCGGACGACGTGCGCGTGGTCGTCTGCGCCGACCTCGACGTCGCCCGCGCGGCCGAGGTGGCGGCGAAGTACGGCGTACCGCCGGCCACGGACGTCCCGGCCGCGATCACGCACCCGGACGTGGAACTGGTGGTCAACCTGACCGTCCCGGCCGCGCACGACGCGGTCGCCGCGGACGTGATCGCGGCCGGCCGGCACGTCTACAACGAGAAGCCGCTGTCGCTGGACCGCGCGTCCGGCGCCCGCATGCTCGACGCCGCGGCCGCGGCCGGGGTGCGCGTCGGCGGCGCACCGGACACCTTCCTGGCCCCGGGCCTGGCGAACGCGTTGCGCGCGGTCGGCGACGGCACCATCGGCACGCCGCAGAGCGCACTGTTGATCATGCAGAGTCCCGGGCCGGAGTCGTGGCACCCCTCCCCCGAGTTCCTGTACCAGGCCGGTGCCGGCCCGCTGCTGGACATCGGCCCGTACTACCTGACCGCGCTCACCGCCGCGTTCGGCCCGGCCGCGCGGGTGGTCGCGCTCGGCCGCCGCGCGTTCGCGGAACGCACGATCGGCAGCGGCCCGAGGGCCGGCACGGTGTTCGGGGTCCAGGTGCCGACGCACGTGACCGCGCTGATCGAGTTCGCCGCCGGCCCGGTCGCCACGCTCGTGATGAGCTTCGACTCGCCGCTCGGCCGCACCGGGCTGCTGGAGATCACCGGCACCGCCGCCACACTGGCGCTGCCCGACCCGAACCGGCACCGCGACCACGGCCGGATCCTGCGCCTCGGCGACACCGCGTGGACCGATCTGCCGGTCGCGCCCGGCGACGAGGACCCGCACGTCGCGCGCGGGCTGGGCGTGGTCGAGATGGCCCGCGCGATCCGGGCCGGCGTGCCGCACGCCGCGTCCGGCGAACGGGCGCTGCACGTGCTGGACCTGATGCTGTCCATCATGGAGTCGGCCGAGCGCGGCGAGTACGTCACCGTGCACAGCACGTTCGGCCCGGCGGCCGGATGAGCACGGTGCTGGTCACCGGGGCGGCCGGCACGATCGGCACGCTGCTGCGGCGCGCCTGGGCCGGCACCCACGTGCTGCACTGCCACGACGTGGCCGCGCCCACGGTCACGCTGCCCGGCGAGACCTGGTCGCGGGGCGACGTGACCGCGCTGACCGTACCCCCGGGCGTGGACGTGGTGGTGCATCTGGCCGCGAACGCGCGGCCCGGCGTCGCGTGGGAGGAGCTGCGACACCCCAACGTGGACGGTACGCGGCACGTGTTCGCCGCCTCGGTCGCGGCCGGGGTCCGCACCGTGGTGTTCGCCAGCTCGCACCACGCCGGCGGCGGCTACGACCGGGACCGCACCCCCGGCGTGTCGGCCCGCTGGCCGGTGCGCCCGTGCTGCTTCTACGGCGTGACGAAGACGCTCGGCGAGTCGTTCGGCCGCTACCACGCCGACCGGGACGGGCTGACCGTGACCTGCCTGCGGCTCGGCGACGTCGACGTCCGCCCGCACGACGAGCTGGCGCTGCGGATCTGGCTCAGCCACCCGGACCTGGTCCGCGCGTTCGACGCGGCACTGACCCGCGCGCCGGGCTTCGGCACGTTCCTGGTCTCGTCCCGCAACAGCCGCTCCCGGTGGGACGTGACCGAGGACAACCGGCTCCTGGGGTACGCGCCGCGGGACGACGCGGAGGACTACACCGACCTGGTCGGCGACGCCGTGTCGCAGCAGGACTGCTTCCGCGGGCCGGTCGCGAACCCGCACGCTCCGGGCCGGTGACAGCACCCGCGGCCTCCGAGGAGCGCGTGTCGCAGGCCGGCCGTCCGCTGCGGGCGCGTCACGGCCACCAGCCGGGCGTCCACCGGGCGTGGAGCCGAGCGGTCAGCGCGGCATCGGGTTCGCGGCGGGCGGCGGCGCGTCGTCCGCACGGCCGGCGGCGGGGAGCCAGAGCACGAACGTGCTGCCCGCGCCGACCGTGGAGAAGACCGCCGGCTGCCCGCCGTGCGACTCGACGATCTGCCGCACGATCGCCAGTCCCAGCCCGGTCCGCCGCTCCCCGCGCACGGTGCCGCCGGCCGTACCGCGCGGGGTGCCGCCGGCCGTACCGCGCGGGGTGCCGCCGGCCGTGCCGCGCGGGGTGCCGCCGGCCGTGCCGCGCGGGGTGCCGCCGGCCGTGCCGCGCCAGAACCGGTCGAAGACGCGGGAGATCTCCGTTTCCGCGATCCCCGGGCCCTCGTCCGTGACGGCCAGCCACAGCCAGCCGCCGGACCGGCCCGCCCCGATCGTGACCGTGCCGCCGGCCGGGGAGACCCGCACCGCGTTGGAGAGCAGGTTCCCGGCGGCGCGGCGCAGCGCGTCCGGGTCACCGATCATCAGCAGCGGGTCGGACGGCAGGGTCCGCACCGTGACCTCGGCCGGCGCGGCGAACTCCTCGCCCGCCTCCCGCGCCACCTCGGCCAGGTCGGCCTCGGTGTCGGCCAGCGCGTCCGCGTCCCGGCGCGCGGTCGCGAGCAGGTCCTCGACCAGCCGGGACATGCGCGTGGTGGCCCGGTCCACGATCGCGGTCGCGCGGGCGCGTTCCTCGTCGGTCGCCTCCGGCGCGGTCAGCGACGCGTCCAGGTTCGCCCGGATGATCGCCAGCGGGCTGCGCAGCTCGTGCGACGCGTCGTCGATCAGCTGCCGCTGGGCACGGAACGCGGCGTCGAGCCGGTCCAGCATCTCGTCGATCGTGTCCGCCAGGTCCCGCAGCTCGTCCCGCGGACCGTCGAGCCGGATCCGCCGGGACAGGTCGGTCGCCTGGATCTCCCGCGCGGTGCGGGCGATCGCGCCGGCCGGCCGCAGCGCCCGCCCGGCCAGCACCCAGCCGAGCGCGAGACTGACCAGGAACAACACCCCGAGAGCGAGCAGCGAGTACGTCCGCAGCGTCTCCAGCAGCCGCAGGTTGACCTCGGACTCGATCTCCTCGATCGCGGCCACGTCCAGCGTGCCCACCGGGTACTCGCGGCCGTCCGCCTTCTCCTTGACCAGCTGCGCCGTGTACCGCGTGGTGATCGGTTTCGGGTCGGTGACCCGCTCGACCACCACGTAGGTCACCGCCAGCCCGGCCCCGGCCAGCGCGAACAGGATGCCGGAGTAGAGCGCGGTCAGCCGGAACCGGATCGACCGGGTGAACGCGGGCATCACGCCTCCCGCAGCCGATACCCGCGCCCCACCACGGTCTCTATCGGCGGCTCACCACCGGCCGGGGTGAGCTTGCGGCGCAGCGTGCCGACGGTCACCCGGACCGTCTGGGTGAACGGGTCGGTGTTCTCGTCCCAGACATGCTCGAGCAGTTCCTCCGCCGGGACGACCCGGCCGGGCCGCGTCATCAGGTACTCCAGCACGCCGAACTCCTTCAGGGTCAGCGCCAGCCGCTCACCGGCGCGGGTGGCCTCGTGCCGCGCGGTGTCCAGCCGCAGGTCACCGACGGTCAGCACGGCGTTCGTGCCGCCGGTGTCCCGGCGCAGCAGCGCCCGGGCGCGGGCCAGCAGCTCGGCGAGCGCGAACGGCTTGACCAGGTAGTCGTCCGCGCCCTCGTCCAGGCCGGTCACCCGGTCGGCCAGGCTGTCCCGCGCGGTCAGCATGAGGATGCGCAGCTCGCCACCGCCGGCCACCGGCACGTCGCCGCGGCGGATCGCCCGGCACAGCGCGAACCCGTTGCGGCCGGGCAGGTTCACGTCGAGCAGCATCAGGTCGTACGCGTTGACCGCCAGCCGCTCCTCCGCCTCGGCCGCGTCCACGGCCAGATCCACCGCGTACCCGGCCCGGCTCAGGCCGACGCGCAGGCCGTCGGCCAGGTCCTCCTCGTCCTCGACCACCAGAAGTCGCATGGCCGCCACGCTATCCCGCGCGGATGATGCTCTGCGCGACCTGCGCGGCCCGGTCGATCGGGATCGCGAACCCGATGCCGATCGACCCGCCGCCCTCCAGCGTGGCGATCGCCGTGTTCACGCCCACCACCTCGCCGCGCGCGTTCACCAGCGGCCCACCCGAGTTGCCCGGGTTGATGGACGCGTCCGTCTGCACCGCCGTACGCCGCCCGCCCGCGCCGCCGAGCCGCACCTCGCGGTCCAGCGCGCTGACGATCCCGGCCGTGACCGTCCCGGACAGCCCGAGCGGCGACCCGACCGCGAGCACCGGCTCGCCCACGCGGGTGTGTCCCGCCGCCGCCAGCCGCAGCGGTGTCCCGGCCCCGCCGTCGACCCGCAGCACCGCGATGTCGCTGGCCGGATCGCGCCCGACCAGCTCCGCGTCCCGCCGCCGCCCATCCTGGCCGACCACGCTGATCGCGCCGCCGTCCGCGACGACGTGACTGTTCGTCACCACGTGCCCGGCCGCGTCGAAGACGAACCCGGAGCCGGATGCGGTCCCGCGCCCGCCCCTGACCTGCACGGAGACGACCCCGGGCAGCACCGCCGCGGCCGCGCCGACCAGATCCGCCGGCACCGCCCCGCCCCCGCCGCCGCCGGGCGCCGGTGCCGGGACCGCGGTCACCGCGTCGTCGTCGCGCGCGGCGACGGTCCCGGCGGCCGCGCCCGTCCCCGCGGAGACCGCGACCACCACCAGGCCCGCCAGCAACCCCTTCACCGGTACGGCGCGCCGGCTCGCCGTCGCGTCCCGCGCCTCCGGGGGTGCCGTGTCCGCCCCGGCGGCGACCCCGGGCGACTCGAAGGCGGGTCCACGCGGCTCACCGAGCCCGATCGTCGGTACCGACATCGCATCCGTCCTTTCCGCATCGGCCGCGCCGCCCTTCGCCGGCGGCCAGCCTGGTCACTGGAGGGTGTTGACTCACCCGCGGGCACCGCGTCACCGGGCGGCGACCCGGCCCGCGCGCCGTGCTCAGGGAAGCCTGGAGAACCACAGCATCGACAGGCCGGCCGCGAGCAGCGCGAGGACCAGGCCGGCGCCGATGAAGCGCCAGGAGACGTCCTGACGTTCCAGTTCGAAGCCGACCAGGCTGCCGATGTCCGCGTAGACCGCGCGCAGCTCGTCCGCGCTGCCCGCCTCGAAGTGCCGGCCGCCGGTCTGCTCGGAGACGGCCCGCAACGTCTGCCCGTCGACCGGCACCGCGGTGCTGCGCCCCTCGAGCTGGATGTCGCCGGACGTGGTGCCGACCGCGATCGTGTCCACCGGGATGCCGAGCCGGGCGGCCTCCGCCGCCGCCTCGGACGGGGCCCGGCCCGCCGTGTTCTGCCCGTCGGAGAGCACCACCAGCCGGGCCGGGACCTGCCCGTCGGTGTCGTCCCCACCGGTGCCGCCGGTGCCGAGGCTCTGGACCGCGGCCAGGGACGCGGCGACCGCCTCGCCGATCGCCGTGCCCGGGCGGCCGGTCGACTCCATGCCGATCCGGTCGATGCCGGCGGTCAGCCGGGCGCGGTCCGTGCCCGGTGGCACCAGGACCGCGGCCGTGCCGGCGAACGCGACCAGCCCGGCGTTGTACTGCTCCGGCAGCCCGGCCGCGAACTCCCGCGCGGCCGCCTTCGCCGACGCCAGCCGGTCCGGTGCCACGTCCGTCGCCGCCATCGACGCGGACACGTCGACCGCGATCAGCACGGTCGCCCGCTCCCGCGGCACCCGCACCTCGTCCGACGGCCGCGCGAAGCCGACCACGAGCAACGCGCACATGGCCAGGAACAGGCTCGCCGGCACGTGCCGCCGCCAGCCCGGCCGCTTCGGCGCGACCGTGTCGAGCAGGGCCAGGTTGGTGAAGCGCACCGCGTACCGGCCGCGGCGCCGCTGCACGACCAGATATCCGGCCGCCAGCAGCAGCACCGCCGCCAGCAGCCACAGCCGCTCCGGTGACTGCCACGTCATCGTCGGTCCCCTCTCCGATGAGTCGGTCGATCCGCCCGGCGCGCGCCCGGCGGCCGCGCGGGGCCGCCCGGCACGCCCGTCATCGCACGCCCGGCATCGGCCGGGTGGCGCGGGCCAGGCGGCGGTGGGCGTGGACGTGCCGCACGATGTCCGTGATCCAGTCCCGGTCGGTGCGCAGCGGCAGATGCGCGGCACCGGCCCGGCGGAGGGCGTCGCGGATCGCGGCGCGCTGCTCGGCCGCGGCCGCGGCGTAACGGGCACGCAGCCGGCGGCTGCCGGTCGAGATCTCCCGGACCCGGCCGGTCTCCGGGTCGGTCAGCGTGATCAGGCCGACGTCCGGCAGCTCCAGCTCGCGGGGGTCGGCGATGTCCACGGCCAGCACCTGGTGCGTGGCGGCGAGGCGGCGCATCGGACGCTCCCAGCCGGGCGCGCCCGGCCCGGCCGGCACGCCGTCCAGGAAGTCGGAGACGACCACGGCCAGCCCACGCCGCCGCGCGCCCCGCCGCAACCCGTCGATCCCGTCGGCCAGCGACATCCCGCCACCTCCACCGGCACTCGCCGCCGAAGGGCCGGTGCCCGGCCGGGAGCCGGGGTGCCCACCGGTTCCCGGCCGGGCGCCGGCGGTGGCCGGCGAACCGGGACCGGCCGGTACGCCGGACATCAGCGCGCGCAGCAACGCGTTCAGGTGGGCGCGGCCGGCCCGGGCCGGGAACCGCCGGACGTCGCCGGCCCGCAGCAGGTGCGCGCCGATCCGGTTGCCGGACCGGGCGGTGAGATGACCGACCGCGGCCACCGCGATCAACGCCAGTTCCCGCTTCGTCAGCGCGGCCGTGCCGAAGTCCATGCTCGGCGTGCCGTCGACCAGGACCCAGGTGGACAGCTCCCGGTCGGCCTCGGTGGTGCGCACGTGCGCGGTCCCGGTCCGCGCGGTGACCGCCCAGTCCATCCGGCGCACGTCGTCCTCGCCCGCCCGGTACTCGCGGCTGCCGGCCGGTTCGCTGCCGTGGCCCGGCAGCAGCCCGAGGTGGTCGCCGCGCAGCAGCCCGTCGAGACGCCGGATCACGGTCAGCTCCAGCCGCCGCAGCCGCCGCTCCGAGGTCGCGAGCCCGCCACGCACCGTGGCGTCCCGCGCGGTCATGCGGCGGCGCCGAGACCGTGGCCGTCGTCCTGGCGGGCCGGCGCGATCCGCGGGACCGGCACCGCCGCGATCAGCTCGCGGACCAGCGCGGCCGGGTCGACGCCGTCCGCCACCGCGTCGAAGGAGAGCACGAGCCGGTGGGCGAGCACGTCGACGGCGATCTCCCCGACGTCGGACGGCAGCACGTAGTCCCGGCCGCGGACCAGCGCCAGGGCGCGTGCCGCGGCGACCAGGCCGAGCGTGGAGCGCGGGCTGGCACCGTACCCGAGCAGCGGGGTGATCTGTGGTTTGCCGAACCGGGACGGGTTGCGGGTGGCCATCACCAGCCGGACCACGTACTCGGCGAGCGCGTGGTGGACGAAGACGCCGCGGGCCAGGCGCTGCAACGCGACCAGCCGGGCCGGGTCGAGGACCGGGTGCGCGGACGGGCGGTCGGCGCCCATCCGGTAGAGGATGCCGAGCTCGTCCTCCTCGGTGGGGTAGCCGACCACGACCTTCATCAGGAACCGGTCCCGCTGTGCCTCGGGCAGTGGGTAGACGCCCTCCGACTCGATCGGGTTCTGCGTGGCCAGGACCGCGAACGGCGCGGGCAGCGGGTGGCGGCGGCCGCCGATCGAGACCTGGCGTTCCGCCATCACCTCCAGCAGCGCGGACTGGACCTTCGCGGGCGCCCGGTTGATCTCGTCGGCGAGGACCAGGTTGGCCATCACCGGGCCGGGCTCGACGTCGAACTCCTCGCGGGACGCGCGGTAGACGCGGGTGCCGAGGATGTCGGACGGCACCAGGTCCGGGGTGAACTGGATCCGGGCGAACGTGCCGCCGACCGCGGTGGCGAGCGTCTCCGCCGCGAGCGTCTTCGCCACGCCGGGCACGCCCTCGAGCAGCAGGTGCCCCTCCGCGAGCAACGCCACGAGCAGCCGCTCGACCAGCGTGTCCTGTCCGACGATCACGCGCTTGACCTCGAACAGCACCCGTTCGAGCTGCTTGGCGGCGGCCTGGTGCGCGGTGAGTTCCACCGCGGTCGCGGTCACAGCGCCGCCCGGCTCGACTCGGCGGGGCAGTCGGTCGGCGTGGTGTCGACGACGACAATCCGGGCCACGGTCCCGGGCACCGGCTCGGCCGCGAGCGCGGCGGAACCGAGCACCACGGCCGCGGCGGTCGCCACGCCGGCACCGGCCAGTCCGATCAGGGTGGTGATGCGCATGTGCGTCCTCTGCCTTCCGGTAGGCGGTGAAGGCGGGCACCCGGCGGGATTGCTGGGGACACCGCTGGGCGCCCGCGTGCTCACATGCCACCAGACCGGACCGAAAGCCCGGGGAAAGCGACTCGGGGACAAGCCGCCCGGGGACAAGCAGCCCGGGGACATGCTCCCCCGGCATGGGCGTCCAGCCCGATCGGCATTTCCGGCGTACCCCGGCGGACTGTTCTGATCTTTCACGCACAGCGTGAACTGATCGGAGAGTCATGACGACGACCATTGTGGACGTGCCGTTCGACGACGCGGAGGGCGTGCGACTGCGCGCGGCGATGGGCGCGGAGCTGTTCGCGCTCTTCAGCGACGTCCAGGAACGCGAACCGGTCGAGCCGACCGCGGAGAACGTCGACGCGTTCGTCGTCGCCCGGGACGCGGCCGGCGCGGCGGTCGGCTGTGGCGCGCTGCGCCTGCTGGACGACGGCACGGCCGAGGTGAAACGCATGTACGTGGCACCGGAGGCGCGTGGCACCGGCGCGTCCACCGCGATCCTGCGCGCGCTGGAGGACCGGGCCCGCGCCCGCGGCGTGGCCACCGTCCGGATGGCGACCACCGTGCGGCAACCGGACGCGATCCGCTTCTACGAGCGGGCGGGCTACCGGCGGATCGAGACGTTCGGGCCGTACCCGGTGCACCCGCTCGGCGTCTACCTCACCCGCGAGATCGGCTGACCGGCGGCGGGCGGCGGCGCGACGCCACCGCCCGCCCGCTCAGACCGTCCCGGCGCGCGCCGCCGTCACCACCCGGCCGCGCTCGGAGCCGGCGAACCGGTCCAGCATCGCCCGCACCTCGGCCGCGTCCACGTTCGCGCCGAACAGTTCCGTGCCGGGCTCCATCCGCACCCCCTCGGCCAGCGGCCCGGCGAGCACGGGGTCGAAGCCGAGCGCGTCGACCAGCGCCGCCACCTCCGCCGCGTCGTCCGCCGCGCCGGCGATCGCGATCGCCCGCCGCCCCGGCGCGCCGGCCGGCAGCGCACCCTCCTCCAGATCGTGGTAGCCCATGTGGTTGAACGCCTTCACCACGCGGGCACCGGTCAGGAACGACGCCACCGTCTCGCTCGACGACGTGCGCGGGTCGGTGAGGTCGTCGCGCACACCGTCGACCTCCCACCAGTAGTTCATCGCGTCGATCACCAGCTTGCCGCGCAACGCGTCCGCCGGCACCGACCGGTACTTCCCGAGCGGCAGCGCCAGCACCACGACGTCGGCACGCGCGGCCGCCTCGGCCCCGGAGACCGCGACCGCGCCCGGCGTCAGGATCTCCACGATCAGCCGGATCTTCGCCGGGTCGCCGGAACCCGCGATCAGCACGTCGTAACCCGCCGCGACCGCGAGCCGGGCCAGCACCGTGCCGACCTTGCCCGCGCCGAGGATCCCCAGGGTCGTCATCTCTACTTCTCCGTCATCATGTCGCGAACCATCGGGAACACCGTGGAACCGAGCAGCTCGACCGCGCGCAGCCGCGCGCTGACCGGCTGCGCGCCGACGGTGTAGATGAGGTCGAAGCGCCCCACGTCGAGCGCCTTCGCCGCGCGGGCGATCTTACGGGCCACCGTCTCCGGCGCGCCGATGTAGAGCGACCCGTGCTCCACCTCGTGGTCGAACTCCGCGCGGCGCAGCGGCGGCCACCCGCGCAGCGCACCGATCCGGTCCCGCTGCACCTTGTAGTGCGGGTAGAACAGCTCCTTCGCCGCCTCGTCGGTGTCCGCGACGAAGCCGGGCGAGTGCATGCCGACCGGGTGCGCGGCCGTGCCGAGCTGCTCCGCGGCCCGCCGGTAGAGGTCGACGTACGGCGCGAACCGCTCCGGCGCGCCACCGATGATGGCCAGCATCAACTTCAGGCCGTGCTGCGCGGTACGGACCACCGACTGCGGCGAACCACCGACGCCGACCCAGGCGTCCATCCGCCCGGACTCGGTCTTCGGGAACACGTCCATGTCCTCCAGCGCGGGCCGGGTGGTGCCCTTCCAGGTGACCGGGTTCTCGTCGAGGAGCTTGACGAACAGGTCGAGCTTCTCCTCGAACAGCACGTCGTACTTGCTCATGTCGTAGCCGAACAGCGGGAACGACTCGGTGAACGAGCCGCGCCCGAGGATCGGCTGCGCCCGGCCGCCGGAGAGCGCGTCCACGGTCGCGAACCGCTGGAACACCCGGACCGGGTCGTCCGAGCTGAGCACGGTCACGCCGGACGCGAGCCCGATCCGCTCGGTGCGGGTGGCGATGCCGGCCAGCACGGTCTCCGGCGTGGAGATCGAGTACTCCGGGCGGTGGTGTTCGCCGAGCGCGATCACGTCCACGCCGAGCTGGTCGGCGAGCACGGCCTCCTCGACGACCTGCCGGACGGCGGTCGCGTGCGACACCAGCGTGCCGTGGTCGTCCTCCGGGACGTCGCCGAACGTGTCCAGTCCGAGAATCATGGCGCTGCCCTCCGAGGTCATTGACACGTCAATCGTTGCTATGATGGACACGTCAACTACCGGAGGTCGAGCTTTATGCCCCGCAAACTGCCCGATCGTGACGAGCTGCACATCTGGCGCGAGTTCATCGAGGCCACCGAGGCCCTGCGCACCCGGGTGACCGGCCGCCTGCACGACGACACCGGCCTCGGCGCCGGCGACTACACCGTGCTGCTCACGCTCAGCGAGGCGCCGGACACCCGCCTGCGCTCCTCCGAGCTGGCCACCCGGGTGGGCTGGGAACGCAGCCGGCTCTCGCACCACCTCGGCCGGATGGAACGGCGCGGCCTGATCACCCGCACCGGCGCGCCGGGCGACAACCGCGGCGCGCTGATCGTGATGACGCCGGACGGGGGCGCGGCGTTCCACGCGGCGACCATCCCGCACCTGCGGGTGGTCCGGGAGCTGTTCGTCGACGCGCTCACGCCGGAACAGCTCACCGCGGCCGGCGAGATCGCCGCGGCGCTGCGCGACCGGCTGCGCGACCGCTGACCCATGCACGACCTCCCACTGCCCCACCCCTTGCGCGCCCGCGTGCCGCACGCCACCGCGCGTAGCGCATCCTAGGAGGCTAGCCCCTTTGTCGTACCGTGCAATTCTCAGACATGTAATAGACCGGCATCAAGATCGACCCTAGTCTCTTCCTGTGGTGGTCACCCGCCCCCGGATCCAGGAGGAGCCTTGGAAACCCCAGCCTCGAAGTCCTTTCTCAGCCGCCGCCGGATGCTGGCGCTCGCGGCCGGTGGCGCCGCCGGCGTCGCGCTGCCCGCCCCCGCCTGGGCGGTCGGCGACCAGCGGCCCGGCGCGGTCCGCCCGCCGGCGCTGACCCCGGGAGACCGCCGGGTGGCCGGCGAGGTGTCCGCCCGCCGCGCGCTCGAGCACCTGCGCGTGCTGTCCGAGGGCATCGGCCCGCGGATCGGTGGCACCCGCTCGGAGAAACGCGCGGCCGACTACATAGCGCACACCCTGGACCGGCTCGGCTACGACACCACGCTCCAGCCGTTCCCGGTCGCGGACAAGTTCCTCGCCGACCTGGACGCGCCCGGCGGCCTGCCCCGCGACCTGTGCTGGCAGGCCGGCGCGTCGCCGCAGGGCGGCCTGGGTGGCACGGTGCGCGGCGAGGTGCTGGACGCCGGCGCGGGCGGCCCCGCCGACTACCCGGAGACCGTGCGCCGCACGATCCTGCTGGTCGACTACGTGGCCGCGAACCGGGAGGCCGTGGTCGCGCTCGCGGTCGCCCGCGGCGCCGCGGCCGTGATCTTCCTGCCCGCCGACCTGGTCGAGCCGCGGCGCGCGTCCGCGTTCAGCCCCACGCTGCCCGGGTCCGCGACCACGCCGGTGCCGATCCCGGTGGTCGGCGTGGCCCAGGCGCAGAAGCACCGGCTGCGCGCGCTGCTGACCGCCGGCCGGCTGCGCAAGCTCACCGTCACCACCACCGCGCACCGCGGCCTGACCTCGCACAACGTGCTCGCGGAGCGGCGCACGGGCGACGGCACCGGCCCGGTCGTCATGGTCAGCGCGCACTACGACACCGTGATCGGCGCGCCCGGCGCGAACGACGACGGCTCCGGCACCGTCCTCAACCTGGAACTGGCCCGGGTGCTGCGCCGGCTGCCGGTCAACGCGACGCTCCGGTTCGGGCTGTGGGGCTCGGAGGAGCAGGGCCTGATCGGTTCCCGCTACTACGTGGCGCAGCTGCCGCAGGCCGAACGGGACCGGATCGTCGCCGTGTTCCAGAACGACATGGTCGCCACCAGCTGGAACCCGGCCACCCGCTACTGGCTGCTCTCCTTCACCGGCCTGGCCAACCGGGCGACGGACGAGGTGGCCGCCGCCGCGGAACGCCTCGGCTACGCGCCGCGGATCTCCCCGGTCACGCTGCGCGGCTCCAGCGACCACCAGTCGTTCCAGGAGGTCGGCATCGCGTCCGCGAACTTCTCCTGGCGCGGCGAGGAGTCCCCGGCGATCCTCGAACCGCCGTACCACAGCCCCGAGGACACGATCGCCAAGAACATCAGCCTGGAGCGCCTGAAGGTCTCGATGGAGCTGATCGGCTCCGCCGCCTACGCCACGGCCCGCAACCCCGTACCCGCGTAACCGGTTTGTGCCCCGGCGGGTGGGGTAGCCGAACCGGTGCCCCACCCCTCCAGGCACACAGAGGACCATCATGACCGACATCAAGGGCCCGGAGAACCGCGAGCGCCCGCCGGGCCACGAACTCGCGCACGAGACCGCGCCACCCACCTACCCGGGACCGGCCGGCGGCCGCCTCTCGCTGATCACCGACGTGGGCGTGCTGGTGGCCGGCGTCTGGCTGGTCGTCGCACCGTTCGTCCTCGGCCACGACGGCGCCGCGTTCTGGAACACGCTGATCAGCGGCGCGGTGATCGCGATCCTGGCCGTCGCCCGCCTCGGGTCCCCGCCGAGGACCAGCCGGCTCGGCCTGGTCCACCTGGTGCTCGGCATCTGGCTGATCGCCTCCCCGTTCCTGCTCGGCTACGGCACCGACCTGGTCGCCGCCCGCACCAGCTACGCGACCGGCGCGGTCGTCGCCGTGCTCGCGCTGGCCAGCGCCGCGTCCGGCGGCCGGTCCCGCAGCGTCATGCGCGACTGACCACGGCGTCGCCGACCGCACGGTGGGCAGATCACGATCTGCTGCCGCTGCCCGCTCCCGGCGGCTCCGCTGCCGCATGCTCCCGCGGGCACCGGTCGGCCGCGGGCGGCCTCCCTGCACGTGCCGTGGGCGCACGAGCCGGGGTGCCGGCCGGGCTGCGCCCGGCCGGCACCCCGCGAAGACCCCGTCCGGTCGGCTGGGCCGCCCGGTGGACGCCCGAGACTCCGCCCGCGAACGTGTCGGACCCCGGTGGTAAGACTGTCGGACAGGTCCAGCGATCCGCGCTGACACCGGCCACCATGGAGTGCGGCAGTGAGAGACGGCTCGCAGGATCTGGCCGACCTCATCTGGTCCGTCGCCGACCTTCTGCGAGGCGACTTCCGCCCGAGTGAGTACGGTTCGGTGCTCCTCCCCTTCACCGTGTTCCGCCGCCTCGAGTGCCTCGGTCTGCTCGGCGGTCGGAGCCTCGTCCACCGGGCGCACGCCGGGAGCGACCCGCGCGAAGCGCTCCGCGCCGTGCCCGACGACGCCCCGGCGGAGCCGGCCGGCCTGCTGGCCCGGCTCGGCCTGCACGCCGTCGCCGCGCGACTCGCCGACGCCGGCCTCCTGCCCCCGGTGCTCGCGCGGTTCGCCGCGCTCGACCTCGGCGAGCGGGTCCTCTCCGACGCCGAGATGGGTGCGGTCTTCGACACGCTGGTCCGCCGTTCCGCCGAGATCGCGGCCGACGCCGGCGGAGACCACTTCACCGCGCCGGACGTGACCGCCCTGCTCGCCGCGCTGATCGTCGCGCCCGACGCCGACCGGCTGGCGCGCCGCACCGCCCCGGTCCGCGTCTACGACCCGGTCTGCGGAGCGGGCGGGTCCCTCATGGAGCTCCGGGCCGCCGTCGGCCGGCCGACCCCGGTGGAGTTGTCCGGCCAGGATCTCGACCCGGCATCGTCCGCACTGGCCTCCGCCACGCTGCTGATGCACGGGCTCGACCCCGGCGGCATCGCCCTCGGCGACACCCTCGGCGCGGACGCCCACCCCGACGCCACCTTCGACTACCTGGTCGCCGCCCCGCCCTTCGGCCTGGAGTGGAAGAAGGTGGCGGCGGAGGTCACGAGGGAGGCCGCGCTCGGCGACGCCGGCCGTTTCGGCGCCGGCCTGCCGCGCATCAACGACGCCTCGCTGCTCTTCCTCCAGCACCTGCTGGCCAAGATGCGCCCGCCGGAGGACGGCGGCAGCCGTCTCGCCGTCCTCTTCAACAGCAGCCCGCTGTTCGCCGGGGAGCCCGGCACCGGCGAGTCCGAGATCCGTCGCTGGATCCTCGAGAACGACCTGCTCGAAACCGTGGTGGCCCTGCCCGAGCGGCTCCTCTACCACACGCACATCCCGACGTACGTGTGGGTGCTGACCAACCGGAAGGAGCCCGACCGCGCCGGCAACGTCATCCTGATGGACTGCCGCCGGCGCTTCGCGGCGATGCGCCGCGCGATCGCCGACAAGAGCAGATACCTGACGACCGAGCAGATCTCCGAGATCGTCGCGATCCGGCGGTCGGCCACCGCGACCGGCACCGTCGCGCCGGACGTCGCCACGGTCGTGCCGGTCGCCGATTTCCGCTTCGAGCGGGTCGTCGGCGACGTCACCCGCGTCGGCTACGAGATCCGCCCGTTCGCGTTCTTCTCCATCGCGCTCGGCGACGGTTACGCGCCGCTCTCCTCGGTCGCCGAGGTCCTGCGGCCGGTCCCTCCCACCGACTCCGGCCGGCCGCTGCTCACCGCCGAGGATCTCGACCGGCCCGACCTCTCCGCCGCCGATCTCGACACCGTCCTGACCACGTCGGCACTCACCCCGTGCGCGGCCGGCGACGTCGTCGGCGACGCCGGCGACTGGCACCTGCTGCCGCCCGGGTTCGGCGAGGCCTTCACCCACATGTTCGTGCTCCGGCCGCGTCGCCGCACCGGGCGCGCGCTGTGCGAGTTCCTCAACGCCCCGCAGAACGCCGGGTACGACGACCGCCTCCACCCGCTCACCGATCTGCCGGTGCCGGCCGAGATCCTCGACGACGAGACGTTCAGCGACCACCTCGAGGACCTCCGCCGGTCCCGCGCCGACCTCGCCCGGATCACCGCCGGCATCCTGCCCAACGTGTTCGAGGGCACCCGCGCCGACCTGGCCGCGACCCGGCGCACGGTCGGCGTCGCACTCGCCACGGCGGCCCTCACCACGGAGCTGCTGCAACCGCTGGAGGACCCGTTCTGGCGCGCCGAGTACGCGTACCCGTTCCCGATCGCCGCCCTGGCCCGCCACTACCGGATCGCCGCCTCACCAGCCCAGCGCAAGGAGGCGCTGCTCAAGCTGGGTGAGTCGGTCGCCCGTACGATCGGGGGCCTGGCTCTTGCCGTGCTGGTCGGCCGCAACGGCGACCGGATGACGGCCGAACTGCGCCGCAGGTTCGAGCGCAGCGCCACCTGGGGCACCTGGAACTGGATGATCAAGGACCTGCGCACGCCCGGCGCGGTGCCCGAGCTGCCCGAGCTCGACGGCGTCCTCGACGACGACGGCACCCACGCGCTGCTCACCCGGGCCCTCAGGTTCCGCAACGACTCCGGCCACTCCTTCGGCGTCCAGCCCGCGCACGAGCTGGAGGACGAGATCGCCCGGATCGAGCCGGTCGTCCAGCGCACCCTCGAGTCCGCCGGCTGGCTCGCCCAGCTCCGGTACGACCTGGTCGACCGCTGCGAGTACACCGGCACCGGCTTCCGCCTGGTCGGCCGCCGGCTGCGCGGCGGCCACCCCGACTGGGAGCCGTTCGAGCGCCTGGTCCCCGACCCGGTCACCCCGCACCGCGTCTACGTCACCGGCCCCTCCACCGCGGCCGCGATCGACCTGTGGCCGGTCGCCGGCGCCGAACTGTGCCCGACGTGCCGCCAGTGGGAGTTCTTCGTCATCAACCAGGTCCACCGGCACACCGCCACCCTGCGCAGCGGCCGCGACCACGAGATCGACCGCCCGCTGACCTGATCAGGCCGTCTGATCAGGTGGCCTGATCAGACGGCCTGTGCGGCCGGACGGCGCGGCACGGCGGCGCGGGCGGCGGTGACGAACGCGGCGATGTCGCGCGAACGGCTGTTCTCCGGCCAGGCGAGGACGAGCGTGGACGGGGGCGCGTCGAGCACCGGCCGGTAGGCGATGCCCGCCGACGGGTGGTCCGCCGCGGACTCCGGGACCAGGGCGACCGCGCGACCGAGCGCGACCAGCTGCTGCAACTCGCCGACGTCGGTGACCAGCGGGCCGGGCGCGGGGACCGCGGCCTCCCGCCACCGCGACATCGGCAACCCGGCCAGGTCCGCGAGCGTGAGCGTGTCCCGGGCGGCGAGCGGGTGACCGGCGGCGAGCGCCAGCACCCGGCGTTCGGTGTGCAGCGGCTCGCTGTCCAGGCCGGTCAGGTCGTTCTGCGGGTGGTGCAGCAACGCCAGGTCGGCGCGGCCGTCGCGGACCATCGCGGCCCGCTCGTGGTGCGAGAAGACCAGGTCCACCGGGAGCGCGCCGGGCTGTTCCGCGTACCGGTCGAGGATGCCGGGCAGCAGCCCGCCGTCACCGCCGGGCTTCATCGCGAGCCGCAGGCCGGGCGTCTCCCGCCCGGCCCACCGGGTGCGCCGGACCGCGGCCGCGACCGCGGCGAGCGCCGTCCGGCCCTCCGCGAGCAGCACCTCGCCGGCCGGCGTGAGCCGGGCCGAGCGGCTGGTGCGTTCCAGCAGCGGCACGCCGAGGCGGTGCTCGAGGCGGCGGATCGCCCGGGACAGCGGCGGCTGCGCGATGCCGAGCCGCGCGGCCGCGCGGCCGAAGTGCAGCTCCTCCGCGACCGCGACGAAGTACCGCAGCTCGCGCGTCTCCACGTCGTCCATACCGTCAGGGTATCGATCGGGACTCGATCGATGTTGGAGCGGGCCGCGTCCCGATGGTCGGATGACCGCATGACAGACGAGAGGATCGCCCTGGTCACCGGGGCGAACAAGGGCATCGGCGCGGCGATCGCGGAAGGCCTCGCCGGACACGGCCTGACCGTGCTGATCGCCGCGCGCGACCCGGAGAAGGGCGCCGCGGCCGCCGCCCGGATCGGCGCGTACCCGATCACGCTGGACGTGACCGACGACGCGTCCGTGGCCGCGGCCGCCCGCGAGGTGGCGGACCGCTACGGTCGGCTGGACGTCCTGGTCAACAACGCCGGCATCTCCGGCGGCTTCCGGCAGGTCCCGGGCGCGGTCGACCTGGACACGGTCCGCTCCGTGCTGGACACGAACGTCCTCGGCGTCATCCGCGTCACCGAGGCGTTCCTGCCGCTGCTGCGCCGCGGCTCCGGCGCGCGCGTCATCAACGTCTCCAGCGGCACCGCGTCGATGGCCCGGACGACCGACCCGGCCCACTCGTTCGCGATCCGCGCGACGATGGCCGGTTACCCGGTCTCCAAGACCGCCCTGAACATGCTCACCGTCCAGTACGCCAAGGCGCTCGCCGACGACGGCATCACCGTCAACGCGATCGCGCCCGGCGCCTGCGCCACCGACTTCACCGCCGCCCTCGGCATCCCCGTCGAGCGCACCGCCGCCCAGGGCGCCGCCGTCGCCGTCGGCCTCGCCACCACCGACGACCGCACCACCGCGGCGTTCCTCTCCGACGAGGGCCCCGTCCCCTGGTGACCGCCCGTCCCGGGCGCGGCCGGCTCCGCATCCGCCGAATTCCGGTCCGCGGTCCGCCCGACCACGAACGAGCGGCACGACGCCGGGATGCCGCCCGCCGCGCCCGCCGCGAGACATGTGCAGTGCGCGCCCGAGGTGGTTCGGCAGGCGCGGTGAGCTGGGCAATCAGGCGTTTCGCCGGGGGTTGTGTCGGGTGTGGATGCACATCTGAGGTCCGTTCGGGGGACTTCGCCGAAATAAGGACCCATCCGCCGGCCGGTGGTCACCGAATCCCTCACAACGGTCCTGACCCGGACTCACAACGCTATGAGGGGACATTTCACCATGCGTACGATTCGTATGATCGCGGTCGCCAGCGCGGCTACTCTCTGCCTCGGGCTCGCGGCCTGCGGCCAGGGTGACGACGCGGAGACCAGCACGGGCGCGACCGGCGAGGCCACGCCCATGGCCACCGCGATGGCGAGCAGCGCACCGGCGATGGCCGCGGCGGAGTTCGGCCCCGGCTGCGCGGCCGTGCCCACCGACCCGGCGAACGCGGGCAGCTTCCAGGCGATGGCGCAGGTGCCCGTCGCGTCCGCCGCGTCCGGCAACCCGCTGCTGAGCACGCTGGTCAGCGCGGTCAAGCAGGCCGGCCTGGTCGACTCGCTGAACAGCGCGCCCGCGCTGACCGTCTTCGCGCCGGTCGACGACGCCTTCGGGAAGATCCCGAAGGCCGACCTGGACAAGGTGCTGGCGGACAAGAAGCAGCTGACCGACATCCTCACCTACCACGTGGTGTCCGGGAAGCTGGCGCCGACGGACCTCGCGGGCACGCACACCACGCTGCAGGGCGGCGAGCTGACCGTCGCGGGCAGCGGTGAGTCGTTCACGGTGAACGGCAACGCGGCCGTGGTCTGCGGCAACGTGCAGACCTCGAACGCGACCGTCTACATCATCGACACCGTACTCATGCCGAAGAGCTGACCGTGCGGTGGCGTTCAGACCTTCTCAGTGGGCTGATCGCGGCCGGTGCCGGGGTCGCGGCGGGCGAGCTTCTCGCCGCCGCGGCCCGGCCCGGGGCCAGCCCGGTCCTCTCGGTCGGCGCCGCCGTCATCGACGCGACCCCGACGCCGGTCAAGGAGTTCGCGGTCCGCACCGCCGGCACCGCCGACAAACCCCTGCTGCTGACCGGCATCGCGATCCTGACCGCACTGCTCGCGGCCGCGCTCGGCATCGCGGCGCGGCGCCGTCCACTGTGGGGCGTGCTCGGTTTCGCCGCGTTCGGCGTGGCCGGCGCGGTGGCCGCGGTCACCCGGCCCGGTGCCGAGTCGGCGGACGTGCTGCCGTCGGCGCTGGCGGGCCTGCTCGCGGCGGTCGCGCTGACCGCACTGACCGCGTTGCGCCCCGGCACCGCCCCACCGGCGGAAGCACCCACCGCCGCGGGGCACGAACCTACTGCCGCGGGGCACGAGCCCGATGCCGCGGGGCACGACCTCACGACGGCTGACCATGATCCCGCGACCCCGGAGCACGAGCGCACGACCGCGACCGCGAACCTGTCCGGTGAGCGGAGCCGGCGTGGGTTCCTGACCACGGCGACGGCGCTGAGCGTGGGAGCCGTGGTGGCGGGTGGCCTGACCGGTCTGCTGCGCCGACGCGCCACGTCCTCCCTGGCCGAGTCCCGGGCCGCGGTGCGGCTGCCCGCGCCGGCCGAGCCCGCTCCCCCGCTGCCGCCGGGCACCCCACCGGACTTCCTCACCCGGAACGCGGACTTCTACCGCGTCGACACCGCGCTGACGGTCCCCCGGATCGACCCGGCCGACTGGCGGTTGCGCATCCACGGCATGGTCCGGAACCCGGTGACGCTGAGCCTGGACGACCTGCTGCGCCGGCGTACCGTCGAACGGTTCCTGACCCTGACCTGCGTCTCGAACGAGGTGGGCGGGCCGTACACCGGAACCGCGCGCTGGCTCGGCGTACCGCTGGCGGCGCTGCTCGACGAGCTCGGGGTCGATCCGGGCGCGGACCAGCTGGTGGCGCGCGGCGCGGACGGCATGACGATCGGGACACCGACCCGGATCGTGCGGGACGGCCGCGACGCCATGCTCGCGGTCGGCATGAACGGCGAACCGCTGCCGGTCACGCACGGTTTCCCGGTGCGGATGCTGACGCCGGGCCTGTACGGCTACGCCGGTTCCTGCAAGTGGATCACCGAGCTCGAGCTGACCACGTTCGCGGCGTACGACGCCTACTGGGTGGAGCGTGGCTGGGCCGCGGAGGGACCGGCGAAGACCGCGTCCCGGATCGACCGGCCCGCGCCGTTCACCCGCCTCGAGTCCGGGACGAACGCCACGATCTCCGGCGTCGCCTGGGCGTTGCACACCGGGATCGCGAGCGTCGAGGTGCAGATCGACGACGGGCCGTGGCAGGCCGCGACCGTGCTGCCGCCGCCGTCCGACGACACCTGGGTGCAGTGGCGGCTGCCGTGGAAGCCGGCGCCGGGCGGGCACACGCTGCGGGTCCGGGCGACCGACCGGGCGGGCGCGGTACAGACCGACGCACGCGCCACACCGTTCCCGGACGGGGCCACCGGCCGGCACACGATCTCGGTCTCCGCGGTGTGAACCCCCCCGGAACCGGGTGGTCGCGTGCCATCATCAGGGCATGGAGAAGCAGAGCGACCCGCGTCCCACGCCGGAGCGGTGGCGGCACATGCCCGAGCGCGTCCGGCCGGAGGACCTGCGGGCCACCACGCCCGCGAGCCCGCCGCCGGCCAACCAGGTGATCAGCGGCGACGAGGCGATCCCGCTGCCGCAGGGCTGACCGGGCGCCGGCGCGCTCAGCGGGCCACACCCGGGCGAGCACCCGCTCAGCGGGCCGCACCCGGCCAGCAGGCCGCACCCGGTCAGCGGAGGAACGCCTCCAGCACGTCGACGACCAGCGCGTGGTCGTCGGCCTGCGGCAGGCCGGAGACCGTGACCACGCCGACCACGCCGGTGCCGCGGACGTGGACGGGGAACGCGCCGCCGTGCGCCGCGTAGTCGGCCGGGTCGACGCCCTGGCCGGCGTCCAGCGTGCGGCCCTTCGCGGCGAGGCGCCGGCCCACCAGGTAGGAGCTGGCCTGGAACCGTTCGACCACGCGGACCTTCCGGTCGATCCAGCGGTCGTTGTCCGGCGCGGTGCCGGGCAGCGCGGCGTGGAAGAGCTGCTGGCCGCCGCGGCGGATGTCGATCGTGACGGACAGGCCGCGCTCCCGGGCGGTGTCGGCCAGCAGCACGCCGAGCCGCCACGCGTCGTCGTTGTCGAAGCGGTCGAACCGCAGCCGCTCCTCCTGCTCCTCGATGCGCGCGATCAGGTCGGCGTCGCTCATCTGCGTACCCTCCGTGTCCGTGAGGTATTGATCTTTTCACGAACGCGCCCCGAGCGTCGCAATGCCGACGCACCGTTTGTGATCTTGATCCTTGGGCCGCGCCGCACGGCGTTTGCGACCCGCCACGGTTGCATACGTTCAGTAAGGTTCCCCGCAATACCGCAACGGGGAACGAGGAGTCACAGATGCACGGTCCGCGGCACGACGAGATCGTCAAGTCACTGGTGGAGCTGCTTCTCCAGGCACTTCCGGACGGCGGGGACCGGATCGTCGCGACCGGCGAGGCCGACCTCGGCCACTCCACGTCATCACTGTCCGTGGTGAGCTCGGATGGTTCGGTCACGCCGGTCGCCGCGCCGCCGGAGTTCGACCTGACCCTGATCAAGCTGTACGACGACACCGTGGACGCGGACGCGGAGCCGTGGAACACGTACACGCTCATGGTGGAGAAGGACGGCACGTTCACCGTCTCGCTGTCCTACGTGTCGCCGCAGGGGTGACCGCTCAGCCCTCCAGCACCTTCAGGTGGTCGTGGTCGTAGGAGCCGGGCGGCGGGACGACGAGACAGAACTCGTTGCCCTGCGGGTCGGCCAGCGTCGCGATCTCGTAGCCGTTGTCGTCGTGCGGCGCCTGGACCAGCTGGGCGCCGAGCGCGAGGAACCGGCCCAGCTCACCGCGCATGTCGGTGAGCTGGATGTCCAGGTGCATGCGGTTCTTGCCGCGCTTCTCCTCCGGGACGGCCTGGAAGATCATGTCGGGCCAGCGGCCCGCCGGGTCGACGATGCGCTGGTAGGGCGGTTCCCAGGCGCCGACCCGGAACCCCAGCGCCTGGGACCAGAACTCGGCGAGCGGCTGCGGGTCGACGCAGTCGAGAATGTGGACCAGGCGCATGGAGCGGTGGCCTCCCGTCAAACCGGTAGATGAAAGTCTCGCCACAACCTAGTCATCTCCGCCCGTCCTGTCAGGACACGGTCCCCATCCGGGGCACAACGCTACGAATCGCCACCGGCGCGCCCGGCGCACCACCGGGCCGCGACCGGTACTCCGCGACGCCGACGCAGGTGAACAACAGCGTGACGAGCGTGTCGTCCGCGCCGAGCAGGCCGGGCACCTCCGAGTCGAGGAACGTCATGCCGGACGCGGTGGCGCCGAGCGCGTACGCGGCCAGGTGCAGCCGCCCCTCGACGATCCCGGCGGCCAGCTGCGCCTCCCGGTAGCCGCGGTCGTCCAGTGCGGCGCCGTCGATCGCGGCGATCACCACGTAGGCCGCGTCGCCGCCGAGCGCCTGGTCCAGACAGATCCGGGTCAGTTCGTCGCGCAGGTCACCGGCGCGGACCGGGGTGTCGAGGTCCGGCCAGCGGTAGACGCCCGGCGGGACGCCGTCGACGCCGTGCACCGCGACCCAGTGCGGCACGTCGATGCCCCGCAGCGCGGCCGCCAGCGGCCATTCCAGAGCCTCCGCGGGTACGGTACGGGAGCGGTCCATCCGCCGCTGCGATCCCCGGCGCCGGACGACGTCGTCGAGCGTCTCCCGGCCCGGATCGGCACCGCCTCCGGCCGCCGTGCCGGACCCCTGTCCCGGCGATCGACCCGTCACGTGTCCCGGCGCGGTCGGCCGCCGATCCGGGGTGACCGGGCGGGTGGCCGGGGTGATCGGGGCCGCGAGCGGCCAGGCCGTGCCGAGCGAGTCGGAGTCGCCGGCCCGCTGGGCCGCGGTGACGAGCGGGAACTCCACCTCCGGCAGGTCGCCGCGCACGGCCGGGCCGGCCGGCTCGGTGACCGGCGCGGCACCGTCCACGGTGAGCAGTGCCAGCGGGAACTCGTGCACGCCGTCCGCGCCGACCAGGTCCCGCACCCGCGCGTCCGGGAAGCGGGTGACCAGCCGGGGCGCGCGCCCGGCGCTGACCGCCGCGGCCTCGAGCTGCGACAGCAGCGTACCGGCGTCCCAGTAGAGGTGCCGGAAACCGCGCTCCGCGTAACGCCAGCCGGTCCGCCACGGCACGCCGGTGACCACGAGCGTGGTGGCGCCGCCGGCCGCCGGGCCGACCTGGACCAGCGCGTGCGCGACCGGGTCGTACCAGTGCACGCCGTCCGGGACGCCGGCGACGCCGGTGGTGACCGCGTAGACCTCCAGCGGGAACCGGGCACCGGCCGAGCCGGACGCCCGGAACAGCCAGGACCGGCCGTTGCGCTCGGTGGTGCGGACCACGCCGGCGCCGAGGAACAGGATCCGGCCGAGGCCGGCCGCGTCCAGCGGCACGGCCGGTCCCGCGTGTCCGGACAGGACCGCGGTGGCCGCGACCTCCGGCACCGGCAGGTCGCGCGGGAGCACGGTGGTGGGAAGACCCGGCGGGTACGCCTTGACCGGCGGCGGGAACGTGTCCGGGTCGTTCGGGACGAGGTCGTGCCGCACCCGTGGATCGTCCGCGGGGACATCCCACTCCCGATCCGTCCGGTACGACGTCAGCAGGTGCAGCAGGCCGGCGCCCGTGTCAGGTTTCACGCGCCCATCCTGGCAGACACGCGGCGCGGCCGATGAGCGGTTTTCCGGCACCCGGCGGCACACTGGCGGGACGCGGGTTACCGGCGCCCGGCCCGGGTACCCCACCCGGGACGCGGCAGGGCTCGCCGGGACCGGCCCGGTCCCGGCGACGGCGACAGGAGGCGTGACCGGTGCTGACCGAGGTGTGGCCGTTCGTCATCCGGGCCCGGCGGGCGGGCCGGCCGGTCGTGCTGGCCCGGCTGGTGGGCCGCGACGGTCCCGGGTCCCGGCCGCTCGGCGCGACCATGGCGGTCGCCGGTGACGGCTCCTGGTGCGGGTCGGTCTCCGGCGGCTGTGTGGAGGGCATCCTGCTCGACACGGCCCGCGAGGTCCTCGACGGCGGTGGGCCGCGGCTCGTCTCGGTCAGCCCCGGTGAGCAGCTGCTGCCCTGGGAGCCGGCCCCGGCCTGCGCCGGCGTGCTGACCGTGCTCGTCACGCCCGCGCCACCGGCCGCCGTGTGTGACGAGATCACGTCCGCGATCGAGGCCGCCCGCCCGATCGCGGTCGGCGTCTCGCTCACCGCGCCGTGGTCGTGGGCCACCGCACCGTCGATCGATCTGCTGCCCACCTCGGCCGCGGGCGTCCCCGGGGCCGGCCGGGCAACCGCCGGGGCGGTCTTCGCCGAGGAGGTGCGGCCGGGACCGCGGTTGATCGTCGCCGGCGCCACCGACCTGGCCGCCGCGCTGGCCGCGCTCGGGCGGACCACCGGCCGGCGCGTCGAGATCGTCGACCCGCGGCCCAGTCACGCGCGGGACGACATGTTCCCCGGGGCCTCGCTGGTCGTCCGGGCCTGGCCGGACGAGTGGCTGGCCGCGCACCCGCCGTCGGCCGCGGACGCGGTCGTCGCGATCACCCACGACCCGCGTATCGACGACCGCGCGCTGCGTGCCGCCCTGGCCGGCCCGGCCGGTTACGTCGGCGCGCTCGGCAGCCGCGCCACGCACGCCCAGCGCCTCGATCGGTTGTCCGGCGCGCCGGGCCTGGACCGGCTGCGCGGCCCGGCCGGTCTCGACCTCGGGGCCACCTCGATCGCCGAGACCGCCCTCTCCGTCCTCGCGGAGGTCGTCGCCGCCGCGCACGACCGCACCGGCGGCCCGCTCACCACCTCGACCGCACCCATCCAGGCCGTCCGGGCACCGGCCCCGACACCGTCGGCACCACCGTCACCGGCGCCGGCAGCGGCAGGCGGGCCGGCGTCGGGATCGGTCGCGCCGGCCGAGCCGGTCCCGGTGACCTGCGCGCTCTGACCCACCGCGGGCGTGGTATAAAAATGACGGTATAGAAATACCGCACGTAGAGGAGATTGTCGTGATCGAGTTGAAGTCCGCCACGGAGATCGAGCGGATGGCGGTGACCGGCCGGTTCGTCGGCGAGCTGCTGGCCGAGCTGAAGACGGTCGCGGCGGTCGGCGTCAACCTGATGGACATCGAGCGGCACGCCCGCCGCCGGATCGAGGAGCGCGGCGCGGAGTCGTGCTACTGGGACTACGCGCCGTCGTTCGGCCGCGGCCCGTTCCGCAACGTGCTGTGCCTGTCCGTGAACGACGCGGTGCTGCACGGGCTGCCGCACGACTACGTGCTGGCCGACGGCGACCTGCTCAGCATCGACATGGCGGTCGGCATCGACGGCTGGGTCGCGGACTCGGCGCTGTCGTTCGTGGTCGGCACGCCCGCCCCGGCCGACCTCAAGCTGATCGAGGCGACCGAGGTCGCGCTGGACGCCGCGATCGCCGCCGCCCAGCCCGGCGGCAAGCTCGGCGACATCTCGGCCGCGATCGGCGAGGTCGCGCACGGCTACGGTTACCGGGTCAACTCCGAGTTCGGCGGCCACGGCATCGGCCGCACCATGCACGAGGACCCGCACGTGTCCAACACCGGCCGGGCCGGCCGCGGCATGAAGCTCACCCCGGGCCTCACGCTCGCCCTGGAGCCGTGGCTCTGCGCCACCACCGACAAGATCACCTACGACGCCGACGGCTGGACCATCCGCTCCGCCGACGGCTCCCGCACCGCGCACTCCGAGCACACCGTCGCCATCACCCCCGGCGGCCCGCAGGTCCTCACTCTCCGCCCGGCCGCCTGAACACCCGAAACGCCTGAACACCCGGCCACTCGAGCGCCGGGGCGCCTACACCGTACGAAGGGCCAGGTCGTAGATGGTGCGGACCCGGGCCGCGTAGCGGCGGGCGTTGGGGATGCGCAGCCGCCGGACGTATCGTTCGAGCTCGTCGGGCCGGTTCGCGAGCAGGTGGAACTCGACGATGTGGCCGACCAGGAACGCGGGAGACAGATCCTCCGTGACCACGCGCGAGTCGCCCTCGTGGTCACGGAGGTAGGCGACCAGCTTCAGCTGGACGTAGCGGGCCAGTTCGGCGCCGTGGGTGGTGACGACGCCGGCGAGCTCGCGCACGCCGACGCCGGCCGCCTCGAGGTCCTGCCTGAGGAGTTCGCCGAGGACCGCCGGCTCCGGGCCGCTGTGCAGCGGCAGGCCGCAGCGGGACAGGACGTCGTGCAGGACGGCCTGATAAGAGTCGGAGGCGACGAACTCGTCGAGACTGACGCTCATCTGATCATTTTGCCGCCTCAGCGGTCCGGGATCGGGTGAATGGCCAACTCCTCCGCGGTCGCGCCACCCCCGGCCGCGCCGGCGTCGTAGGCCACCGACTGCGCCTCCCGGTCCTCCTCGAGACCTTCGTCCGGTTCGACGAGCCGGCCGACCGGGCGGTCGCCGATGCCGGTGTCGTACATCGAGACCGGGGAGTCGAGGTTCGGGTCGACCGGGCCGCCGTCGTCGAGCGGCGTGTCGCGGTCGACCGCGTCCACGTCGATGCCGGTCGCGTCCGGGTCGAACGACTCCGCGGAGGTCGGCGACGGGCGGGTGTCCGCCCGGGTCGCGGCCTCGTCCAGGGCCGGGTCGCGCACCTCACGGCCGATCTTCAGGTCGAGCGACTCGCCCTGGCGGGCCTCCTCCGGCGTGGTGCCGAAGTGGTCGACGGCCAGCGGCCGGTCGTCGCGGTCGAGCGGCAGTGCGGCCGGGTCCGGACCGTCGGCCACGCGGCCGGTGGCCACGTCGTCCCGGGCGGTGGAGTCGTCATCGGCGATATCGGGCAGGCCCTCGGCCTCCGGGTCGGAGACCGGCTGCGGATAGGTGTTGTCGGACATGTCTGCGGTCTACCCAGACAGCCGGATTCCACACGCGTGTTTGCGGACGGTGACGACGGGTACGCCGACCTGGCGAAGCACGGCAGGAATGACGGAGGGAAGCCGCATGACGAGCGCAGAAGAGAAGCCGGACGGGGTCTGGCGGGACGAGGAGCGGCTGCCGCTGTCCGAGCTGGCCGCCGCGGTCGCGACCTCGCCGGCGGACGGCCAGACCGACGACCCGACCGGCAACGACGCGGGCATCGAGGACGTGGACCGGCGCCGGGCGGACACCGACCGCGCGCTGCGGACCGATTTCACCGGCCCGACCGGCCCCAACTAGACGCTGGCCCGGCCCTGACACAGTTGATGTGTCAGGGCCCTCGACAACCTGGAGCGCTCCCCCGTGTTCTTCATCTTCGGTTTGCGGACCAAGGCCGAGTCGCTCGGCTGGGTGCCGGAGACCTGCCGGGTCTGCGGTCAGTCCGGCAGTCTGCTGCTGATCCGCGAGGTCACCAAGTTCAGCCTGTTCTTCGTCCCGCTGATCCCGGTGCGCACGAAGTACGTGGTGCGCTGCCAGAACGCGTTCTGCCACACGGAGACCCGGATCGGCCGGGACGAGGCGCGCCGCCTCCAGGCCGCCGTCCGCTGAGCGAGCGGTGCCGCGGCGCTCCGGTGCGCCGCGGCACGTCACCCGCCGGTCGGTCGTCGTCCCGGGCGGGCTCAGGACGCCTGCGCGAGGCAGACCGTGAACAGCCCGTCGTCGTCGGTCCAGCGGTGGCGCAGCCGGAACCCGGCCGTCTCGAGCTCGGCGCGCAGCCGCTCCGGCCGGAACTTCGCGGAGATCTCGGTGCGCAGCAGCTCACCGCGCGCGAAGTCGACGACCAGACCGAGATCCCGCACCGGTACGCGCATGGGCTCCCGCGCCCGCAGCCGCATCTCGATCCATTCGTTGTCGGCGTCCCAGACCGCGACGTGGTCGAAGAGTTCCGGCGCGAACCCGGCGTCGAGGTGATGGTTGATCACGCGGAGCACGTTGCGGTTGAAGTCCGCGGTGACGCCGGCCGTGTCGTCGTAGGCCGGCAGCAGCGTCCGCACGTCCTTGACCAGGTCCGCGCCGAGCAGCAGCCACTCCCCCGCGTCCAGCACGCCGCGGACGTCACCGAGGAAGCCGGCGCGGTCCGCGGGCGGCAGGTTGCCGATCGTCCCGCCGAGGAAGGCGATCATCCGGCTCCCGCCGTCCGGCAGGTGGTGCAGGTGCCGGGTGTAGTCGCCGACGATGCCCCGCACGGACAGCGCCGGGTAGGCCGCGTCCAGCCGGCCGACCGCGTCGGCGAGCGCGGCCGCGGACACGTCCAGCGGCACGAACGCGCCGAGGGTGCCGTGCGCGAGCAGCGCGTCGAGCAGCAGCCGGGTCTTCTCCGACGATCCGGAGCCGAGCTCGACCAGCGTCTTCGCCTCGGTGATCCGGGCGATCTCGGCGGCCCGCGCGGCGAGGATCGCGCGTTCGGCGCGGGTCGGGTAGTACTCCGGCAGCCGGGTGATCTCGTCGAACAGTTCGCTGCCGCGCGCGTCGTAGAACCACTTCGGCGGCAGCCACTTCGGGCTGGCGGTCAGGCCGGTGCGCACGTCGGCGCGTAACGCCTCGGCGATGTCCCGTTCGTCGAGATGGGTCTCCAGGTTCACGCTGCCTCCAGCGGCGTCAGGTCCAGTGTGGATCGGGTGGCGACGAGCAGATGCCGGGGCGGCATCTCCGTCCAGGCGGGGTCGTCGGTGAGCGGTTCCGAGCTGACGGTCAGCGAGCCGGGTCCGTCGAGAAGGGACAGTGCGTGGCCCCACGTCGTCGCGGCGACGCGCTCGCCGTCCGTCAGCAGCAGGTTGAGCCGGGACTCAGGGGCGGTGGCGTGCACGGCGCGGACCGTCCCGGCGAGCGCGTCGCCCGGGTCCGCGCCGGTCCGCAGCCGGTCGCGGACCAGCGCCCAGAGCAGCGCGGAGTCGGTCGGCGCGTCCAGCGTGAGCAGGTCGCGCACCGGCAGCCGTTCCGCGAGCTTCGCCACCGAGTCCGGCCAGCCGGTCACCTTCCCGTTGTGGCTGAACAGCCAGCGGCCCGCCGCGAACGGCGCGGCCGCCCCCTCGGTCACCGGCATGCCGACGGTCGCGGACCGCACGGCCGCGAGGATCGCGCCGGACGCCGTCGCCGCGGCCAGCGCCAGAAGCGACGGGTCCGACCAGATCGGCGTGGCGCGCCGGTACCGCACCGGCTCACCGCCGGCGCCGGGGTACCAGCCGACGCCGAAACCGTCCACGTTGACCGTTCCGCCGCCGCGCATGTCGCGGGGCGCCCACGCCTGACGGCACAACGCGTGCGGCGGATCGAAGAGCAGACCGCTCAGCGGTACGGGTGGCCCGAGGTACGCCAGGTGGCGGCACATCAGGCGAGTTCCTCCGGGCGGGCGTCCCGCGCGCACCGGAAGCCGCTGAAGATCTGCCGCCGGATCGGGTAGTCCCAGTTGCGGAACGTGCCCCGGCAGGCGGCCGCGTCCGTGCCGAACGACCCGCCGCGCAGCACTCGGTGGTCCGGCCCGAAGAAGACCTCCGAGTACTCGCGGTACGGGAACGCGCGGAACCCGGGGTAGCCGCGGAAGTCCGAGGACGTCCACTCCCACACGTCACCGATCAGCTGGTGCACGCCGAGCGGCGAGGCGCCGTCCGGGTACGCGCCGACCGGGGCCGGGTGCAGGTGCCGCTGGCCGAGGTTCGCGTGCCGGGCCTCCGGCGGGTCGTCGCCCCACGGGAAGCGGCGCGAGCGGCCGGTCGCCGGGTCGAACCGGGCCGCCTTCTCCCACTCCGCCTCGGTCGGCAGTCGCCGGCCGGCCCACCGGGCGTAGGCGCGCGCCTCGTACCAGCAGACGTGCACGACCGGCTCGTCCGGCACGATCCGCTCGGTGCGGCCGAACCGGGTGTACGTCTCGCCGTCCGGGTTCCAGTGCGCGGGCCCGGTCAGGCCGGCCGAGGTGCGGTGCGCCCAGCCGTCCGTGTCCCACCAGCGCGGGTCGTCGTACCCACCGGCCTGGATGAATTCGCGGTAGCGGGCGTTGGTGACCGGCGCGGCGTCGATGACGAACGCCGGCACGTCCACGGCGTGCGCCGGGCGCTCGTTGTCCAGCGCCCAGGGCTCCACGTCCGTACCCATGGTGAACGGCCCGCCGGGGATCAGCACCTCGTCCGCCACCGGGACGGTGGCGGCCGGGGGCGGGTCCGCGGCCAGGACCGGCGCACCGGCCCGCAGCTGGTGGGTGGCGAGCATGGTCTCGTCGTGCTGCTGCTCGTGCTGGACGATCATCCCGAACGCGAAGCCGTCCGCCACCAGCGGGCGGCCGTCCATCCGTACCGTGTCCAGGATGTCCATGGCCTTGGTGCGGACCTGCCGGACGTAGGCGCGGGCCTCGGCCGGGTTGAGCAGCGGCAGTGCCGGACGGTCCCGGCGCGGGTGCTTGAACGCGTCGTAGAGCTCGTCGATGTCGCGGCGGACCGGCTCGCGGCCGCCGACGTCCCGGACCAGCCACAGCTCCTCCTGGTTGCCGACGTGCGCCAGGTCCCAGACCAGCGGCGACATCAGCGGGGAGTGCTGGCGGATCAGGTCGGCGTCGTCGACGGCCTCGGTCAGCGTCTCGGTGCGGGCGCGGGCCCGTTCCAGCTCCGCGGCGACGGAGAGACGAAGGTCGGTCATGTCTGCGGCTCCTTGCGGGATCGAGCGGCCAGCCGCCGCCCGGCGATGTCGGCGACCCGGTCGCGCAGGTGCGCGGGGAGGCCGGTGCGGTCGAGGTTGCGGCAGGCCAGGTCCAGCAGGCCGGTCGCGGCGGCGCCGATCGCGGGGCAGGCCAGGCCCTCGCGGGCCGCCTCCTGCCAGCGGTCGCGGGCCGGGGCGGCCAGGTCGCGGGCCCGGTCGAGGACGGCGTCGTCGAGCAGCACGGTCAGGATCGCGGCCGGTGCGATCCACTCGTCGCCGGGCTGCGCGTCCAGGTAACGGATCTCGAGGTAGCCGCGCGGGCGTACCGGTGGGAACAGCGTGCCGAGGTGGTACTCCAGGTCCTCGACCGTGGGCGGGCGGGGCAGCCGGCCGCGGATCCAGCCGGCGAAGGTGAGGCCGGGCGGTGCGGTCCAGTCGCCGTCGTCGCGGCGCAGGCACAGCAGTGGCGCGTCGAGTGCGTACCGGGCCCAGGTCTGTGCCGGGTCGGCGCCGGTGCCGACCGGGCGGGTGAGGCCGGGCTCCATGCCGTACCAGACCGCCATCCGCCCGCATGCCCAGCCGGTGTCCCGGCCGGCCCGGAAGCGGGAGGTGGCGAACGCGGCCAGCAGCGGCGGGCCGATCTCGTGCACCGCGGCCCATCGCCGGGCCACGTCCCGCGGCCGGCCCGCGTCCAGGCAGACCTGCAGTCCGGCGGTGCTGCACATCATGATCCGCCCGTGGTCGCCGCGCCGGTCGAACAGGCGCTGCATCGCGCCGTACCGGGGCGTGTGCAGCAGCCGGCGCGGTGGACGGTGGGGATCGAGGCCGGTGCCGCCGAGGGCGAGTCCGGCGCGGGCGAGGCGTTCGCCGAGGGCGGCACGGCCCGCTTCGACCGCGGCGTGCAGCGCGGTGAGCGAGTCGGCCGGGGCGGAGGAGAGCTCGATCTGGCCGCCCGGTTCGACCGTGACGGTGCCGCCGCCCGGGAGCGTCTCCGGTGCGGGGTTGCCGAGCGTGCCGGGCGCGTACGGCCCGAGTGCGTGCCGCAGGTCCGCGGTGGTGAGCGGCGACGACGGTGCCGCCGCGTGGTGCACTGTCCATTCCAGTTCGACGCCGATCCGGCGTGGTGGCCCGGTCTTGAAGCAGATGCCGCTCACGTGCTCCGCGGCATCGGAGATCGCGGATAGTTCCAGCATGATCCCGACGATACCCATGACCTTCCGTGGGCACACCACTACGCGGCGAGGTTGGTCGATGTTGAGTGTCACATCAGGAGCGGGCGCCAGCGCGCGGCCGACTCCAGGCCGTCCTCCATCACCCGCTCCAGGAACATGCCCACCTTGGACAGCCGCTCCCCCACCGGACTGCCGGGGCCGAGCGCGTCCGCCGCGGCCAGGGCGGCCCGGGCGGCGCCGAGCGTCTGCGTCGAGCTGATCACGAGGGAGTGGTACCAGGCGTCGTCGTCGACCACGTAGACGTCGCGGCGCAACTCGGGGTCGCGCTCACGCCGGACGTACCCGTTGTCGATCAGGAAGTTGACCGCGCCGGAGACGGACGCGGCGCTGACGCCGAGCCGCCGGGTCAGCTCGGCCGCGGTGCGCCGGCCGTCCTCGGCCATCAGCAGGTCGACGTGCACGCGCGCGGTGATCCTGGGCAGGCCGGACCGCACCGCCATCTCGACGATCCCGTCCGCCGCCGCGTCGCCGGCGACCGTGGCCGCGGACGGGGGCACCGGGACGCCACGCCGCGCGCGCCGGGCCGTCGCCCGCTGCGCCCACTGCGGCCGGTAGCCGCCGGGGCCGCCGTTGCGGGCGACCTCGCGGCTGATCGTCGAGGTCGGCCGGCCGAGCCGGCGGGCGATCTCCGCGTAGCTGAGCCGGTCCGCGAGGCCGGACGCGATACGCCGGCGTTCCTGCTGGGTCAACCGTCCTCCTGGCATGTCCACAGTGTTGCCTTCGACGTCAACCATTGCAACGAGACATTGCGTTCGACACCTGCGTCATTGCACCGATTTACGGCCTACCAGCTGGTGTTACGCGCGGGGTGGCATTGACGGTGTGTCCGGGCGCGCCATAGCGTTTTGTGATACGCGAACGCGTACTATCGCGACAGGGGGATCGTCATGGGGGAAATCGTCATGGGGGAATCCGTGCACACGGTTGCCGGGACGCCGAAGGCCCGCCGGCCCGGTTGTCCGTTCGACCCGCCGGCCGAGCTGGCCGAGGCACGCCGGCACGGGCCGATCAGCCGGTTCACGCACGACTACGGCCGGCCCGGCTGGCTGGTCACCGGCTTCGACCTGGTCCGGTCGGTGCTGGCCGACCCACGGTTCAGTGCGCGGAAGGACCTGCTCGCCATCGGCGACTTCACCGTGCCGGCCGCGCCACCCGGCGAGTTCCTGCTGACCGACGAGCCGGAGCACGGGCGCTATCGCAAGCGGCTGCAGGGCCGGTTCACGGTCCGGCGCATGCGGCTGCTGACCGCGCGGATCGAGGAGATCACCACCGGCTGCCTGGACGAGATGGAGCGGACCGGGCCGCCGGCGGACCTGGTGACCGCGTTCGCGAAGCCGATCCCGACGATCGTGATCTGCGAGCTGCTCGGCGTGCCGTACGCCGACCGGGGCCGCTTCCAGGAACAGGTGGACGCGTTCATGGGCGGTGCGGCCACCGACGAGGAGGTGTTCGCGGCCTACACCGCGACCCAGCACTACCTGGACGAGCTGGTGGCCGCGAAGCGCGCGCACCCGACCGACGACATCCTCAGCGAGCTCACCACCGGCGACCTGACCGACGAGGAACTGCGCGGCATGAGCCTGCTGCTGCTCGCGGCCGGGCTGGACACCACCGCGAACATGCTGTCGCTGGGCACGTACGCGTTGCTGGAGCACCCGGCGCAGCTGGCCGCGCTGCGCGCCGACCCGGAGCGGGGCGTCGAGGAGCTGCTGCGGTACCTGACCGTGGCGAAGACGTTCATGCGGACCGCGCTGGAGGACGTCGAGCTCGGCGGGCAGATGATCGAGGCCGGCACCACGGTCGCGCTGTCGTACCACATGGCCGACCACGACCCGGAGCGCTTTCACGCGCCGGGCACACTGGACGTGGCCCGGCGGGACGGCGGGCACCTCGCGTTCGGCCACGGCGTCCACCAGTGCCTTGGTCAGCAGCTGGCCCGGGTCGAGATGCGGGTCGCGTTCACCGCGCTGTTCGACCGCTTCCCCACGCTGCGCGTGGCCGGCCCGGCCGGGCTGCGGCCGGAGACCGCCGACGTCTACGGCATGACGAGCCTGCCGGTGGCCTGGACGCCCTGATCTCCACGGGAGCGGGCCCGTCGGAGCCACGGACCGGGACCTCCGGCCCTGGCCGCACCGGCCCGCGGCCCGGCACGCTACCGGGCGTGATGACGACAGAGGTCCCGTCGGTGATCCAGGGTGGAATGGGTGTCGGCGTCTCCGGCTGGCGGCTGGCCCGGGCCGTGGCGCGCGCCGGGCAGCTCGGCGTGGTCTCCGGCGTCGCGCTCGACGCCCAGCTCGCGCGGCGGCTGCAGCGCGGCGACGAGGGCGGGCACCTGCGGCGCGCGCTGGCGCGGTTCCCGGTGCCGGCACTGGCCGCGACCGTGCTCGACCGCTACTTCGTGCCGGGCGGGGTGCCGGACGGCCGGCCGATGCGCCCGGTGCCGAAACTCGGGTTGCGGCCCCGGATCCAGGCGCAGCTGCTGACCGTGGTCGCGAACTTCGCCGAGGTTCTCCTGGCCAAGGAGGGGCACGACGGCCCGGTCGGCGTGAACTACCTGGAGAAGATCCAGACCGCCACCCCGGCCGCGGTGTACGGCGCGATGCTGGCCGGCGTCGACTACGTGCTGATGGGCGCGGGCCTGCCCACCGAGATCCCGCGGCTGCTGGACACGCTCGCGGCCGGGCGGCCCGCGACGCTGCCGGTCACCGTGCACGGCGCGCTGCCGGGCGAGAGCCACCACGTCACGCTCGACCCGGCCGAGGTGCTCGGCGCGGCCGCCGGGCCGCTGCGCCGGCCGCGGTTCCTCGCGATCGTCTCGTCCGCCACGCTCGCCGGCTACCTCGCCCGGGACGCGGCGACCCGGCCGGACGGCTTCGTGCTGGAGGGACCGGTGGCCGGCGGGCACAGCGCGCGGCCACGGGGCCGGCTGGTGCTCGACGCCGGCGGCGAGCCGGTGTACGGCGCCCGGGACCACATCGACGTACCCTCGATCGCCGCTCTCGGTCTGCCGTTCTGGCTGGCCGGAGGCCAGTGCGGGCCGGAGCACCTGGCCGCGGCCCGGCGGGCGGGGGCGGCCGGGATCCAGGTCGGCACCGCGTTCGCGCTGTGCCGGGAGTCCGCGCTCGACGACGGACTGAAGCGGCGGCTGCGCGGCGACGCGGCCGCCGGCACGCTGACCGTGCGCAACGACGTGCGGGCGTCCCCGACCGGGTTCCCGTTCAAGACCGCGTCGATGGCCGGGACCGCGTCCGACGAGCGGGTCTACGCGGCCCGGCCCCGGCTGTGCGACCTCGGCTACCTGCGCACGCCGTACCGGCGGGAGAACGGCGCGGTCGGCTACCGCTGCCCCGCGGAGCCGGTCGACGAGTACGTGCGCAAGGGCGGCCCCGCCGTGGACACCGAGGGCAGCCGCTGTCTGTGCAACGGCCTGATGTCCACGGCCGGCCTCGGTCAGGCCCGGCCCGGCGGATATCTCGAACCGCCGCTGGTGACGCTCGGCCAGGACCTCGCGTTCCTGTCCCGGCTGACCGGCGACTACGCCGCGGCCGACGTCATCCGGTTCCTGCTGCGGACCTGACGGCCGGGCGCCGCGAGCGGTCACCGACGCACCGGTCCGTCACGGCGCGGTCAGCTCCGCGGCCGTGATCGTGCCCGGGACCGCCTCCGGTGGGACCGGCTTCGAGAACAGGTAGCCCTGACCGTACGGGCAGCCCATGCCGTTGAGCGTGGCGCGCTGGCCGGCGTCCTCGATGCCCTCGGCGACCACGGTCAGGCCGAGGTCGCGGGCCAGCGTGACGATCGCGGTGACCAGCGCGGCCTGCCGGTCGCTGGTCACGATGTCGTCGATGAACGATTTGTCGATCTTGAGGACGTCCACCGGGAGGTGCCGCAGATAGCTCAGCGACGAGTAGCCGGTGCCGAAGTCGTCGATCGCGATCCGCACGCCGAGCGCCCGCAGCGCGCGCAGGTCCGCGAGCACCTGCTCGGTGTCGTGCAGCACCAGGCTCTCGGTGATCTCCAGCAGCAGCGCGCCCGGCGCGGCCCCGGTGCCGTCCAGCGCGGCGCGGACCTGACCGACGAAGTCCGGGCGGCGGAACTGCCGGGCGGACACGTTCACGCTCACGTACGCCGGCGCGGCTGCCGGGTGGTCCCGCTGCCAGCGGACGAACCGGTGCAGCGCCTCGCGCAGCGCCCAGCCGCCGATGCCGACGATCGCGCCGCTCTCCTCCGCGAGCTCGATGAAGTGGTACGGCCCGAGCAGCCCCCGCTCCGGGTGCTGCCAGCGCACCAGCGCCTCCAGCCCGACCACCGCGCCGGTCGGCATGTCCACGATCGGCTGGTAGTGCAGCACGAACTGCTCGCGCTCGACCGCCTCGTGCAGCGCCTGCCGCAGCGCGGACCGTTCGATCATCGCGGTCTGCAGGTCCGGCCGGTACCGCTTCCAGTCGCCCTTCCCGGCGCCCTTGGCCAGGTAGAGCGCCAGATCCGCGTGCCGCAGCAACTCGGTCGGCGTGCTCGCGTCCGCGCTGGTGGCCAGGCCGATGCTGGCCGCGCCGCTGGCCGCGAACCGGCCGCCGAGACCGTCGCTGACCTCGACCGGCGCCCGCAGCGCGGCGATCACCCGCGCGGCCACGTCCTCCGCGCCGCCGGGCCCGTCCGCGTGGGCGACCAGGATCGCGAACTCGTCGCCGCCCATCCGCGCCGCGGTGTCGTCCGGCCCGACCGAGCGGGAGATCCGCTCGGCCACGCTGACCAGCACCTGGTCGCCGACCGCGTGCCCGAGCGTGTCGTTGACCTCCTTGAAGTCGTCCAGGTCGACGAAGAGCACGCCGATGCCGGCCCCGGCCAGCTCGGCCCGCGCGTAGGACTGGTCGAGCCGGTCCCGGAACAGCACCCGGTTCGCCAGCCCGGTCAGGCTGTCGTGGAACGCCTGGTGCGCCAGGTCGTTCTCCAGCCGGCGCCGCTCCGTCACGTCGCGCAGCGTGAGGACCAGCCCGCGGACGGTCGGATCGCCCCGCAGGTCCCGGACCGCGCACTCGACCTGCAGCAGGCACCGGTCGGCGCGGACCGCGGTCAGGTCGGCGCTCTCCACCCGGCCGCGCTCGGCCAGCAGCAGCGTGTCGTGATGGGTGTCCGCGACGATGGTGTGCAGCGGCGTCCCGGTCAGGTCCGGGTAGCCGAGCAGCACGGTCGCGGACGGGCTGGCGTAGCGGATCCGCGCGTCGTCGCCGACGATCAGGATCACGTCCGACGCGCTCTGGATGAGCGTGCGGAAGTACGCCTCCCCCTCGCGCCGGCTCACCTCCGCGGCCAGCGCCGTGCGTTCCGTCATCAGCCCGTACACGCGCGCCATCACCAGCACGAACATCAGCGCGGCCGCGGCGGCGATGATCGGCGCGTCGACCACCTCGCCGTGCGCGTACTGCAGCAGCAGCACCGCCGGCGCGATCAGCGAGGCGCCGGTGAGCAGCACCAGCCGGCGCATCGCGGCCCGCGGGCCGAGGTCCGGCTCACCGGCCGGCTCCCCCGCGACCGCGGCCATCGACGGGTGCAGCGCGGCGAGTCCCGCACAGCCGTACATCGCGACCCAGCCCAGGTCGACCGGGCCGCCGATCTGCCAGGTCGCGTCGAGCCGGCCGAGGCTGTACACGATGTCCGAGACCAGCAGCCCGGTGACGGCCACGGTCAGCAGGCGCACCGTGGCCGGCTTGCGCCCCGGCGCCACGAGCAGGCGGAGCAGAAAACCCAGGGACAACACGTCACCCACCGGGTACGCCACGGACAGCGACTTCTCCACCGCGCTCAGATCGGTGGCCCGCGCGTACGGTGCGACCAGGAACACCCAGGTGAGTAGCCCGAAACTGACGGTCGGCACCAGCGCGTCGAGCAGCGCCGCCCGGTTGCGGTCACCCGCGCGGGACCGGACGAGCAGCAGCAGCCCGCCGCCGAGCAGCGGATAGACCAGCAGGTAGAGCACGTCCGCGACACCCGGGTAGGGCGGCTGCAGCTGCAGCGTGAGATACGTGTTGTTGATCGTGTCGCCGGTGACGAACACCAGCAGCGCCGCCGCGATCAGCAGCCACGCCGACCACCGCGCCGGCCGGTGCAGCCACACGCCGGTCACGATCGCGGCCACGCCGCCGAGCCCGATCAGCGCCCACAGCTCCAGCCGCCACGCCGGCCAGGCGTAGTACATCGCGCTCAGCACCGCCAGCCCCACCAGGTACCCGACGCGGCCGCCCCTGCCTCTCATGCCCTCCCCATCGGCGCGCCCACGCGGCTCCTGACGCGTTTTACCATCCGATTACGCCCGTTAAATCCGTTTCCGCGCGCGTCGAGCCGGCGGCGCGTCGAGCCGGCGCATCGTGCCGAACGGGATCCACCGGACGTCATCCCAGCCCCCGGGCCGGCTCGACGCGGGGGTATTCGATCGTCGTCACCGGGAATCATGTCCGGCAACACCTACTCCGTACGTCGGCCGCACGCGCGTCCATCCCTTCGGCGGCACCGGGGGTCACTATGCGGCATCCGGATAGTTTCCATGCGTCATTCGCGTTGGTGAGCCACCGATCGCACCGGCAGATTGTGGGCATGGCTCGACCACGTGACTCGACGTCCCTCGGTGTGGCAGCCCTGGCGGTCTCCGCCGGGCTGCTGGTGCTCGCGCTCACCGCGTGCAGCGGCGACAGCGGTTCCCTCGATCCGGCGCCACGCGCCTCGATCCCGTCGAGCCCGGCGGGCTCGAGCGCGGCACCGCCGAACGCACCGGGCGCGTCCTCGTCCGCCACCACGGCGATCGTGACGGCGGCGAACGCCTTCCTCGCCACCCTGACCGACAGCGAGCGTGACAGCGTGCTGTTCGACCGGGGCGACCGGGAGCAGAAGCAGCGCTGGTCCAACCTGCCGCACGGCGTTTTCGACCGCGAGGGCCTGATGGTCGGCGACCTGGCGCAGAGCAAGGTCGACGCGTTCCTCACGATGATGCGGGCCACGCTCAGCCCGGAGGGCTACCACCGGGTGATCGACGAGTGGGCGGCCGACGACGCCCTCGCCTCCCGTCGCGGCGGGAGCATCGGCCGGCAGTACTACTGGTTCGCGATCATCGGTGAGCCGTCACCGACCGAGCCGTGGCAGTGGCAGTTCGGCGGCCACCACCTCTCGGTCAACGCCACCGTCGAGGGCGACGCCCTCTCGATGACCCCCAGCTTCCTCGGCGCCGAACCGGCCACCTACGACGCCGACGGAAACTCCGTCCGCCCGCTCGGCGACATCACCGACCAGGCGTTCAGTCTGGTCGACTCGCTCAGTGACGCCCAGCGGCAGCGAGCGGTACTCGGCAGCCAGCCGATCGACCTCGTGCTCGGAGCGGGACAGGACTGCCGGTCCATCCCGTCCGAAGGGCTGCCCGGATCGGAGATGACCGGCGCCCAGCAGGCCGCGTTCCGTACGCTGCTCAGCAAGTACGGCGGGCTCGGCAACGGCCCGCACGCCGCCGCCCGGCAGGCGCAGCTGGAAGCCGACCTCACCACCACCCACTTCGCCTGGTACGGCCCGACCACGCCCGGCAGCGCCGCATACTTCCGGATCACCGGTCCGCGCGTCGTCGTCGAGTACTCCCCGCAAGCCATGGGCGGCGATCCCGAGAACCACATCCACGGCATCTATCGTGACCCCACCAACGACTACGGCGGCACGGTCTGCTGATGAACCGTCGTGCCCTGATCAGCCGCCGTGCGGCCGCGGCGGTCGTGCTGGCCCCGCTCAGTCTGTTGATCGGCGTGCTGCTGCCGGCCGGTCCGGCAGCGGCGCACCCGCTCGACGCCCTCCTCCACGCGGCCTATCTGACTCCGGCCCCGGGCTCGATCGGCGTCGACCTCGACATCTCACCCGGCGTACTCGTCGCACCCGACGCCCTCGCCGATCTCGATCCCGACCGCGACCGGCAGATCACCGGCGCCGAGGCCCGCGCGTACGCCGAGCGCGTCCTCGGCCGCCTTCAGATCCGCGCGGACGGCGTACCCCTGCGCGTCGCCCCGGTGGACGTGGACATGCCGCCCTACCTGACCATCCAGGCCGGCTACGGCGTCATCCGTCTCCATGGCCGGGCCGACGGAGCACCGGTGGGCGGCGGCGAGCACGAGATCTTCTTTCGCAACGACAACACCACCCGAGGCGCGACCTATCAGGTCAACGCCGTCAGCCACGCCGGCGCACCGGTCGTTCTGGGCACCCAGCAACGCGACGCGGCTCAGCAGCAGAGCCGCGTCGCCTATCGCATCGGCACCGGCGCCGCGGCCGCGCCAGCGGCGTCGGAGACCGCGGCACCGCCCGGGTCCGGCCGGCTGGCCGGGCTTCTCGAGTCCCGGACGCTGTCGGTGACCGTCGTGCTCCTGGCGATCGGCTTCGCCGCCCTGCTCGGAGCCCTCCACGCGCTCACGCCCGGCCACGCGAAGACGCTCATGGCCGCGTACCTCGTCGGGAGCGGCGGCACGACCCGCAACGCCGTCACACTGGGTGCGGTCATCACCTTCACCCACACCGCATCGGTCATCGCCATCGGCATGGTCGCCCTGTTCGCCAGCCGGTTCCTCGTCCCCGGCGTCCTGGTGCCCGCCCTGGAGATCATCTCCGGCGCGCTGGTCCTCGTGATCGGCCTGCAACTGATCAGGCGACGCCGGCCCGCCGCCTTCACCGGCCGGCGGGAACACACCCGCCCAGTCGAACGCGTGCCGGTGCACGCCGGGGTCACCCACCCACATCACCACGACCATCATCATCACGAAGCCGGCGCCACGCACAGCCACGGCGGACGCTCGCACACACACGCGCTTCCGGTCAGCGGCCTCACGCCACGCAACCTCATCGCGATGGGAGTCTCCGGCGGGCTCGTGCCCTGTCCCGAAGCGCTCGGCGTCATGGTCCTCGCGGTGGGCGTCAACCGCACCGTTCTCGGCCTCGGCCTCATCCTCTCCTTCAGTCTGGGCCTGGCCGCGGTCCTCATGGGGCTGGGCATCGTTCTCGTCCGGTTCCGCCACCTCGTCGGCCGTTTCGCCCGCCTCGGCACCCGATGGACGACGGCGCTTCCCCTGGTCAGCGCCGTGGTCGTCAGCGCACTCGGCGCAGGGCTGGTCCTGAAAGGACTGGGCACCGGCTTCCCGATGCTGTGCTGACCCGCGCGACACCGGCCGTGAGCCGCTTCGGCCGCGTCAGCGCGGTGTCCGGTCGCGGGCCACCGGCAGCGGTACGGTCACGTCGTTCCAGGGTGAGCCGTTCGTGCGGTGCACGGACGTCTCGTCCACGCTGTCGGTGCGGCGATGCCAGCGGGCCGCGGCCGGCCGCAGTTGCAGGTTCCAGCGTACGGTCGCGATGCGCACGACGGCCGCGAGCACGACCAGCGACGCCACCAGCGGGGGACTGGACAGGTGGGCCCGCAGGAGCCAGGCGAGCACGGTCGTCAGCAGCACGGGCACCATGACCGAGTCGTTCCAGAAGAGCCGGGAACGGTGGCCGGCCAGCAGATCGCAGATGACTCCGCCGCCGACCGCGGTGAGCGTGCCGCACAGCATCATTCCGCCGAGCCCGAGGCCTGACTCCGCGGCACGGATGGCACCGAACAACGCGAACGCACCGGTGCCCACGGCGTCCAGCACGGCCAGGCCCGGCTCGACGCGGTGGAAGTGCGGGAACACCACCACCACGGTGGCCGCCGCGACGGTGACGACCGCGACGTACCGGTAGTCGGCGATGTAGGCGGGTGTGCCGTGCAGGATGACCTCGCGCACGGTGCCGCCACCCATGGCGACCAGCCCCGCGCAGACGAAGACGCCGAAGTAGTTCATCCGCACCCGCAGTGCCTGGTAGGCGCCGTAACTGCCGAAGGCGAAGACCCCGGTCAGGTCCAGGACGTAGGACAGCATCGCGACTCGAGGTCACCTCTTCAGAAGATCGTCGGCTGACACCACCGGGGAGGACCGCGTCGCGGGCCGACGACCGGGCGGTTCGTACCCGACGGACCGTACGTCCGCGAAACGCTCAGCCGACAGGTCACCACCTACTCATCGAGTACCTGTTTCCCGGGAGCGCCCGCCCGGTGCGGCGTTCGAGGACCGTGAGGGTATGTACTGACAGGTGTCTGCCCCGGCCGCGCGCCGGCCGGGATGCTCGTGGCATGACCACAACGAGTGTTCCGATCACCGTCTTCGCCCGCACGACGACCAGCCCCGCGCACACCTACCGGGTCATCGTGCCGATCGACCTCGCCCGGGTGTTCAAGCCGTGGGGACCGTTCCCCGGCGTCGCGGAGGTGCGCGACCAGACCGGTACCTGGGACCGGCCGGGGACGTCGCGCCAAACCTGGTTCACGGACGGTTCCAAGGCCGACGAGCGGCTCACCGAGACCGCGGAGGGGCACGGGTTCGCCTACGAGCTGAGCGGCTTCACCAACGTGCTGGCCGGTCTGGTCTCCGGGGTACGCGGCGAGTGGTCGTTCCTGCCCGACGGCACCGGCACGTCGATCCGGTGGACCTACGACTTCAAGCCGTTGCCGGGCCGCCGCTGGATCGTCGCGGGGCCGTTCAAGCCGCTCTGGACCCGCTACATGCGCGCCGCACTCGCCCGGATGGTGACCGTGGTGCAGGAGACGCCCGGTGGCATCATGCAGGAGTGAGCGACCCGAGCTTCGGCGCCTTGCTGCGCGGCTGGCGTGACCGCCTCGACCCGGCCGATGCCGGCTACGCCCGGTCGGCCCGCAGTCGCGCCCCCGGCCTGCGCCGGGAGGAACTCGCCGAGCTCGCCGGCCTGTCCGTCGAGTACGTGCTGCGCCTGGAGCAGGGCCGGGCCACGAATCCGTCCGGACAGGTGGTCTCGGCCGTCGCCCGGGCGCTGCGGCTCACCACGGCCGAGCGCGATCAGCTGTTCCGCGCCGCCGGCCTGCTCCCCCCGCGCGACCGCACCGTCGGCACGCACGTGCCGCCGAGCGTCCGCCGCCTCGTCGGCCGCCTCGGTGACCTCCCGATCGGCGTGTTCGCCGCCGACTGGAGCCTGCTGTGGTGGAACGACATGTGGACGGCCCTGCACGGCGACCCGTCCGGCCTGCCGCCCGCCGAACGCAACCTCGCCCGCGCGCTCTTCGGCACCGGAGCGGGTCGTTGGCACCTGCGTCCCGTCTCGTCGGCGGCCGGACCGTACGCGTTCGAGACCGCGATCGTCGCGGACCTGCGCGAAGCGGTCGCCCGCTACCCGGCCGACCCGGGACTGGCCGCGCTCGTGGACGGGTTGCGGACGGTGTCGCCGTTCTTCGGTGAGCTGTGGGCCGCGGCGGACATGGCGCAGCTGACCGGGGACCTGAAGACGATCAGCCATCCCGAGCTCGGCGACGTCACCCTGGACTGCGACGTGCTGACCGTGCCGGGAGCCGACCTGCGCATCGTCACCTACACGGCGGCCCCGGCGACCAGCGGCGCCGACCAGCTGGAGCGCATGCGTACGTCCCGGTTCAGCGAGGCCCGCTGAGCCGGCCCCACGCCGCCGGCCGCGATCGGCACGGCAGGTCCGGGGCGTCGTTACGATGACTTGTGACATCCACTGCGACGACCTCGGTCAGTGATTGGCAGCAGGCGTTCGCGGACCTGCACGGCGCGATGCGGATCACCGTGCCGGACCGGGACGCACCATGGTCCAGCCGCCTCGAGGTTCGCCGGACCTCCTCGTACGGTGTGGCGTTCTGTGGTGGTGGCCGGCAGTTCGTGAGCCGCCAGTCCCGCCACATCCGCGCCGACCCGCGCGGCCGTTTCGAACTGCTGGTCCCGCTCACCGGCAGCGCCGGGATGGAACAGGACCGGACCGCGGCGCAGATCGGCCCCGAGGCGATGGTGCTGTGCGACCTGGACCGTCCGCTGACCTTCACACACCAGGACGACTTCCGGTCCATCGCCCTGATCGTGCCCGAGGACGCCGTCGCGGGACGCAGCCGCGCCCTGACCGCCGGGTCCCGGCGGATCGACGCCCGCACCGGCCTGGGCCGCGTCGTCCGGCAGTTGGTCACCAGCATCCACCAGGAGCGTCAGCTGCTCTCCGGCGCGGCGTTCGACCTGACCTGCGACCGCCTCCTCGACCTGGTCTGCCTGGCCGCCGAGGGTGGTGGCGCCGCCGCACCGGCCGATCGGCGCGCACTCGTCGAGACCGAGATCCGGCGGTACGTCCGGCAGCACGCCGCCGAGCCCGGCCTCGACGTCACCGTGGTCGCCCGCGCGCTGGGCTGGTCGCCCCGCTACCTCCAGCAGGTGCTGCGGGACGCCGGCACCACACCCCGCGACCTGATCCGCCGGGAGCGGCTGTTGCTCGCCCGCTCCCGGCTGGCCAGCCCCGCGTGGTCCCGGACGTCGATCGGCGGCATCGCCCGCTCCTGCGGTTTCGGCAGCCACGCGTCCTTCACGACCGCGTTCCGCGCCGAGTTCGGCGTCCCGCCCCGCGACGCGCGGTCCTAGACCGCCCGGGTGAAGTACCTGCGGGGGTTGTCCACCAGCATCGTGGTGAGCTGCTGCTCGGTCACGCCGGACGCGCGCAGCGCCGGCAGCACGACCTCGTGCAGGTGGCCGTAGTGCCAGTTGGGCAGCGCCTGCTCGCGTACGCCCGGCGGGAACCAGTCGATGTGGCAGGACGCGTCGTGCGACAGCACCATCCGGTCGGCGTAACCGTCCCGAGCCAGCGCCGCAACGGTCTCCACCCGCTTGTCGCCGGGCAGCAGCACGTCCAGCCCGAACCGGTCCATGCCCAGGTACGAGCCGTTGTCGGCGACCCGGCGCAGGTGGTCCAGGTCGGTGCTGTCCCCGCTGTGCCCGATCACCACCGTGGTCAGGTCCACGCCCTCGCCGCGCAGCACCTCCTGCGCGACCAGCCCGGTGCCCGCGCCCGGGTTGGTGTGCACGGTGATCGGCGCGCCCGTGCGTACGGCGGCCTGGGCCGTGGCCCGGAGCACCCGCTCCACCCCCGGGGTCAGCCGGTCCTCGATCGCGCACTTCAGGAACGCCGCCCGGATGCCCGTGTCCGCGATCCCCTCGGTGAGCTCCCGGACGAACAGCGCGACCATCGGCTCCGGCCCGCCCAGCAGCGTGCCCGGGCCGTGGTACCGCAGGTGATCCGGGATGTCGGACAGCGTGTAGACGCCGGCCGCCACCACGATGTTCAGGTCCACCCGCGCGTTCACCCGGGCGATGCGGGCCACGTCGCGGCCGAGACCGATCACGGTCGGGTCGGCGATCGTCGTCACGCCGGTCGCGGCGAGCGCCGTCAGCCGTCGTACCGCGTCCGCGACCCGCTCGTCCTCGTCCCAGGTCTCCGGTTCGGCGCGCCGGAACTCGTCGCTGATCACGAAGACGTGCTCGTGCATGAGCACGGTCCCGAGTTCCCCGACCGGAACCGGCCCACGAACGGTGTCGACTGATGTCACTTTCCGGTCCTTCCAACGGTGTGTCTGTCCTCCTCACCTTCGCCGGACGCGGCGGAACCCGCTTTCGCCCCGGCGCACACCGCTTTCGCCGGAGCGAACGGCAGAGGCCGCGGGCCGCGCTCGGCCCGGGCGACCCACAGGGCCACGTCGACCCGGCTGCGGACGCCGAGCTTCGTGCGGATGTTCGCCAGGTGGCTGGCCACCGTACGCACGCTGATGTGCAGTTCGTTGGCGATCTGGCCGTTGGTGAGGCCGCCGGCCACCCGCCGGGCCACGGCGAGCTCCCGGCGCGTGAGGACACCGGCCGGGTCGTCACCGAGCAGCGTGTCGCCGCGGAGCGCCAGTGCGATGAGCTGTTCGACGGTCAGCGACGCGCCCTCCGCCGCCGCGGCTCGCGCCGCCGTGGGACCGATGGCCCGCCGTGCGGCCGTGGTCGCCGCGTCCAGCTCCCGGGTCCAGAGCGAGTGCACCGGGTGGCCCACCGCGGTCGTCCCGGCTATCAGGGTGACGGCGAGTGCGTACCGTCCGCGACGGGCCGCGATGAGTGCCGCGCACTCGACGGCGCCGAGGACGTAGTCGCGGTCGGGCACCGGCATGGTGAGCACGGCCCTGACGTACTCGGCGGCGGTGGTGTCGTCCCGTTGCAGGACGGCGGTCATGGCGGCGTTGTGCAACACCGTCATCCCGTGGTGGTTGGCGAAGCGGTCGGCGAGCGGCAGCGACCGGTCGGTCTGCGATTCGTACAGCTGGATGGATTCGGTGATTGCCTCGCGTGCCGCCGGCAGGTCTCCGCTTCCGATGAGCAGCCATGCCTGCTTGCTGAGGATCGGGCCCGTCATGTCCGGTCGGGCCGTCCGGCGCAGGAGCGCGATGAGCTCCTCGCCGGCCCGGATTCCGCCGGCCAGGTCACCGGTCGAGCCGCGCGTCATCATGACGCTGGTGAGCGCGAGCGCCAGCGTGTAGTTGTCGCCGATCCCGTGAGCGAGTTCGAGCGCGCGGTCGGAGTGACGCACCGCGGCCTCGCGGTCGCCTCGGCGCGCGTCGTTCTGGGCGAGCAGCACCAACGCGTGCGCGCGGTCCGGCGGCGACGCGGCCGGTGTGCTCAGTACGTCGGGGAGCAGGTGTCCGACCTCGGCCAGGTCGAACGTGTTGGCCAGGAAACGGGCGAGCAGGACGGCCAGGGTCGGATGCAGCGGGTGGTGGCGGGCCGCGGCCACGGTCACCGCGTACCGCAGGTTGTCCATCTCCGCGACGATCTGCCGCTCGATCGCCGTGAGCTCGTCGCCCCGCGGGCATTCCCGGAGTCGTAGCTCGACGTCGGCCAGCCAGCGCAGCAGCAGGTTCTGCACGGACGCCAGCCGGCCGGCGGCCATGACGCGCTCGCCGTACGCCCGCAGTGACCGCAGCATCCGGAACCGGCCCGGACGGTGCGGATCGGCCGCGATCATCGACTTGCGGGCCAGGCCGGTCAGCAACGCCCAGCCGAGATACTGACGGTGCAGGGTCGAGGCGGGGATGTCGAGCAGCTCAGCGAGTTGCCGCCAGCTGAGTCCCCGCGCGCGTCCGAGGCGCACGGCCGATCGCAGCGCCCAGGCGGCGACGCGCTGGGCATCGGCCAGGGCCGACGCGATGCCGGCCGGTCCCGGCGCGGCGTTCGCGGACTCGACCACGACGGCCAGCCGCCGCAGGTACGACTCGACGTCCCCGGCCGGATCGTCTTCTTCGTCGTGGGACAACGCGCCTCCAGTGCCGTGCTCACCACCGGGAGGCCGGACGCGGTCCGGCCCGTCGGGACGGCACAGCATCCGCCGGCCGCCCGACCCGGTGCTGCCGGAGCCACCCGGGCGAGACAGCGTAATAGCACGATCCCCGGACGATTCGTCCGGGGATCACCACGCGGCCGGCGGGATCAGCTCCGGACCGCCGACAGGAGCTGGAGTTTCTCGTCGCTCGGCGTGCCGGGCACCGCGGTGAACAGCAGCAGCCACTGCGCCTGGTCGGGGTCGATCACGATCTGGCAGTAGAGTTCGAGCTCGCCCAGCTCGGCGTGGCGGTATCGCTTGAGGTCGAGGTGGTGCACCACCCCCACCTCGTGCAGCTTCCAGACCTCGGCGAACTCGGGGCTCTCCGCGAGCAGCGCCGCGACGATCTCGCCCGCCCTGCCGTGCGGATCGGCGGTGTACGCGGCCCGGATCTCCGCGGTGAAGACGCGGCCACGTTCGGGGTGGTCCTCCGGCGGATAGAGGTCGCGGGTCGCCGGATCGGTGAACCAGCGATAGACCAGGTAGCGCGACAGGCCGCTGAACCGGGTGAAGTCGCCGAGCAGGGACGTCGCCGGCCGCGTCTGCAGCAGCGTCTCGCCCAGGTGCGACATCACCATCGCGGGCACGTCCGGGAGTCGCTCGATGATGCGCTTCATGGTGGGACTGGCGCGATCCTCGATCAGCGGGCGGCGCGGCACGGAGTGCCCGCCGAGCGCGAAGAGGTGGTCCCGTTCGCTCGCGTTGAGATGCAGTGCGCGGGCCAGCGCGGCGAGGATGGGCACGGACGGCATGGGGCCGCGCTGCTGCTCGATGCGGCCGTAGTAGTCGGCCGACATGCCGGCCAGCGCCGCCACCTCCTCACGCCGCAGCCCGCCCGTGCGCCGGCGCGGACCGCGTGGCAACCCGACGTCCTCCGGCTGCAGCGCCTCGCGTCGTGCCCGCAGGAAATCCGCCAGCAGCGCCCGGTCCACCTCAATCCTCCGTCGTTGTGCGACAACCGTAGGGTTGACCGATCGGCAATCCCACCGTAGAGGAGGGGTTCAGCGGAGTGGATCATCATTTCATGCAGATGTGGAGGCGGGGCGGACGAGCGTCGCACCCGGTCCTCCGAGGTCAGCGGCGTGCCTGCCGTCCCACGGTGGGACGCGCCCGCACCCGAGCCGACCCGGGAAGGACCAGCGGGTCAGGAACCGACAGCGGACGGTAGCCTCGCCCCGGCGATCGGGCCGATCGCCGGGCGTCGTGAGCGCTCAGGCCACCGGGGTCTTCACGGCCGCTTCGCTCCACCGCACCATCCGGTCGAGCGCGACCACCATGTACCGGCGCCAGAGCGGTGCGAACGGGCCGGCGACGATCCACCGCCGCCCCGGCAGCGGCTTGAACTCGTAGGTCCACCGGATCAGCGTGCCGTCGCCGTCCGGATTGAAATTCCACTCCCCGCGTACGCCGGCGGCCAGCCGCGAGAGCACATTGGTGAACCCGGTCAGCTGGTAGGCGAAACTCACCCCGTCGACGCACTCGGTCAGCTGCTCGTCGGCCTGCGACCCGTCCTCGAACTGCGGGTTGCGGGTGGGGCCGGCATGATCCCACGGCTCGGTCTGATTGATCACCGACCGGACCCCGGGGAAGGGCCCGACGCGGTGGAACACGGTCGGCAGGTCGATGGGCATGATCAACCGGAAGGCGTCGGCGGGCGCGAGCGAGCTCCGCTGCTGGACCGTGATCGGGACGGTGTGGTCGGCTGCGCCGATCAGAAGCTCAATCGTCATGCCCACCACCCTGTGGTACGACCGGAGCCGGGTGGCAGGCACAAAAGATCCCCGGACAACGGGGTCCCGGTCCCGCGGCACACCCAACCGGGGATGTTTTGTGCCTGGCTCCCGTCGGCGAGCCCCACCCAGACTTGGCGCACCAACCGATCAAGGGCACACCGCCCGACTGGAGCCGTCATGAGCAACGATCGCCTTGCGCCGCTCGACCTGGCCAAGACCTTCTTCGAGGCACTCGAGAAGCACGACATCTCGCTGATCGAACGCCACCTGGCGGACGACGTGGTGGAGCTGATCCCCTTCTCGAACACCGGGAAGCCGGACCCGTTCTACGCGTTCAACGGCAAGCCCGAGGTCCTCGCGTACCTCACCACCATCGTGACCAGATTCTCGCGCGTGGTCCTGCTCAACAAGCGGTACTCGGTCGACGCCGACGGCGGCACGGTGTTCGTCCAGGCCGAGGGAGACCTCGTGCAGGCCGGCACCGGCACCGCGTACCGGAACGTCTACGTCTTCAAGTTCGAGATCCGCGACGAGCAGATCACCCACATCGACGAGTACGCCAACCCCGTCACCTACTCGCTCCTCGCCGGCCTCCCCCTCGGCTGACACCGGCACCGGCCGGCAACCCCGCCACGGCGGCGGGTTGCCGGCGTCCGCGGCCGCACGGCGTGGTCGTGCGGTGACCGAAGGGTTTCTTCTCGGTTGTACTGAACCTCCGCTTCGTCCCGTTCGTTCTTCAGCGGGATCGGCACACCGGTTCCGGAGGCGTGCGCCGGCGCACCGTGCGGATTGAGGGTCGACCGTGTCAGGAACAGCCGATCGGGTCAGGGTCGTCGTCGCGGGGCTCGGTGACACCGGGCTCATCGCCGCGGTCAGACTGGCCCGGTATCACCGCGACCTCGACCTGGTGGGGATCTCCGCCAAGTCCGCGTGGCTCAGCGGCCGGGACGTCGGCCTGCGGCTGGCCCGGCCCGAGCGGTGGGCGGCCCAGTACAACATCGCGTTCTCCCGGTTCCCGGCCCTGGACGGCGTCCGGGTGGTGCACGGCGCGCTCACCGGGCTCGACGAGGACGCCCGGGCCGTCACCGTGCGGTCGGCCGACGGCACCACCACCCGCGAGCCGTACGACGTGCTGCTGATCGCCACCGGCGTCCGCAACGACGTCTGGCGGCACCCGGACGTGCAGGACCAGGCCGGCATCGACGAGAGCCTGCGGGCGATGCACGCCCGGGTCGCGGCGGCCGAGTCGGTCGCCGTCGTCGGCGGCGGGCCGTCCGCGATGGGCACCGCCGCTCAGCTCGCCGAGGCGTTCCCGGGGACGCGGGTGTCGGTCTACTTCCCGGGCGACCGCGGCCTGACGAGTCATCACCCCCGGGTCTGGGACGTGGTGCGGTCCCGGCTCGAGCGGCTCGGCGTGCAGCTGCATCCCCGCCACCGGGCGGAGACGCCGGCCGACATGTCACCGGCCCCGGGACCGGTTCGCTTCACCACCGGCCAGCCGCCGGCGGACGCCGCGCTCGTGCTGTGGGCGACCGGGCGGGTCCGCCCCAACACGGAGTGGCTGCCGTCCGGCATGCTGGACGCGAACGGTTTCGTCCGGGTGCGGTCCGACCTGAGCGTGCCCGGCCACGACGGCATCTGGGCCGTCGGTGACGTGGCGGCCAGCGACCCGCTGCGCGCCACCGCCCGCACCCTCGGCTCCGATCTGGTCGCCCGCAACATCGTGCGGTCGGTACGCGGCAGGAGCACCCGCGCCTGGCGGCCGCCGGCGCACGCGCAGGGATCGGTGCTGGGCCCGCTGCGCGAGGGCCTGCTGGTCTTCCTGACCTCCGGCGGCCACGTACGCTATTCCGTGCGGTTCAACGACGCCCTCGACCGGCACGTCGTCAGCCGGCTGTACTACGGCGGCATCCGTCCGAGGTAGACCGGCACCGGTGCCGGCCACGGCGACCGTGGCACACCGGCCGCTCAGCGGCCCGGCGGGCTCGTGTCATCGGCCGGGTGCCCGTGGTACTGCGCGTCGGACACGTGCTCCATCCAGGTCACGGCCCGCTCGTCGCGTACGCCGGTCAGGGCCATGTGGGTCATGACGCTGTCCGGTGCCGCGCCGTGCCAGTGCTTGACGCCGGGTGGGCACCACACGACGTCACCGGCGCGGATCTCCCGCAGCGGTCCGCCCCACTGCTGGGTGCGGCCCACGCCCTCGGTCACCACCAGCCGTTGCCCGGCCGGATGCGTGTGCCAGGCGGAACGGGCCCCGGGCTGGAACGTCACGTACGCGCCCGAGTACGGAGCCGCCGCACCGGCGGGGAACAGCGTGTCGACGCGTACCTCGCCGGTGAAGGTGTCCAGCGGGCCCACGGTGGACGTCTGGTCCTCGCTACGGGTGATCGTCTGCTTCTTGCTCCGGTCGTCCCGGTCCGCGCCGGCCGCGGGAGCTCCGGCCAGGGCGAGGAGCGGCAGGGCGAGTGCGGCGAGTGCTCTTCTCATCGTTGCCTCCACATCGGTGCGTCACGTCACTCGGCGAGGTTCGCGGTGAAGAACTCGTCGAGCCGGTCGAAGGGGATCCGGTCCGTGCGGTCGTACAGGTCGACGTGGTCCGCGCCCGGGACGACGACGAGCTCGACGGTGTCGGGGGCCTGGGCGCGCACGTCCTCGGAGTAGTGGCGCGAGTGCGCGTTCGCGCCGGCGACCAGCAGGGCCTTGCGGGGCGCGAGCAGGTCGAGGTTCGTCATCAGCGGGAAGGCGAAGAACGACATCGGCGTGGTCGCGGTCCACGCGGTGGTGGAGTTGATCGAGCGCGGGTGGTAGCCGCGTTCGGTGCGGTAGTAGTCGAAGAAACTCGCCGTGACCGGGTCGGCGTCCGCCGGCAGGGTCACGGGCAGCACGCGGTCGGTCGGGGCGACGTTGCCGTCGGCGTCGAACGGGACCTCGTGGGAGAGCCGGGCGGAGGTGCCGTTCTCGGCGTCGATCCAGCGCTGCCGGCTGAGGTGCTCCACGACCTTGCGGCGTTGCTCGGGCGTGTAGTAGTCCTCGTGGCCGCGGGACATGCTGCGCGACATGTCGTACATCGAGGCCGTGGCGACCGCCTTGATCCGGCTGTCCGCGGCCGCGGCGGTGAGCGCCATCCCGCTCAGGCCGCAGACGGCCAGCGCGCCGATGCGCTCGCGGTCGACGATCCGCTGCAGGCCGAGGAAGTCGACGGCGGCGCTGAAGTCCTCGGTGTAGACGTCGGGCGACGCCACGTCGCGCACCGTGCCCCCGCTCTCGCCGGTGAAGGACGGGTCGAAGGCGAGGGTGGCGTAGCCGCGGCGGGCGAACTCGTTGGCGTAGAGCCCCGAGGACTGTTCCTTGACCGCGCCGAACGGGCCGCTGACCGCCAGGGCGGGCAGCCTGCCGCGGGCGTTCCTCGGCAGGTAGAGGTCGCCGGCGACGGTGATGCCGTAGCGGTTCCGGAACCGCACCGAGGTCCGGGTGACGTTCCTGTCCACCGCGAACGTGTAGCCGCCCCTGGCCCTGCCCGGCCCGGCGGGAGCCGCGGGACGGGCGGTCTCCGCGCCGAGGGCGGGCAGCGCGGGGAGGGCGGTGGCCGCGCCGGTGGCGGCGATGAGTCCGAGTGCTGTGCGACGTTCCATGGACGTGGACCTCACATGTCGATTGACGAGCCGGCGCGGACATCCGCACCGGGTCGATCCGTTGAGTCTCGGGAGACGCTGTCCCGCGGGTGCGTCACCTCGCGAGACGCTTGGCGAAGAACGCCTCGAGCGTGTCGGCTGCCGCGCGATCCGGCGTCGTCGGACGCGTTACGGGCGCAGCAGTGTCTTGACGGCGCGGCGCTCGTCCATGGCCTGATAGCCCTCGGCGGCCCGGTCGAGGGGCAGGTCGAGGTCGAAGACCCGGCCCGGGTCGATGGTGCGGTCCCCGATCAGCTCCATCAGACCGGGCAGGAACCGGCGTACGGGTGCCGGGCCGCCGTGCAGGTGCACCAGCGCGCCGAACAGGTCCATGCCGGGCAGGGCCACGTCGTGGGTGACGCCGACGAATCCGACGTGCCCGCCGTGCCGCGCCGAGTTGATGGCCTGCATCATCGACTCCTGGGTGCCGACGGCCTCGACGACCGAGTGCGCGCCGAGCCCACCGGTCAGCTGCTTGATCCGTTCGATGCCCTCGTCGCCGCGTTCGGTGACGATGTCGGTGGCGCCGAACTCGAGGGCCAGCTTCTGCCGGGACCCGTGGCGGCTCATCGCGATGATCCGCTCGGCGCCGAGCTGCTTGGCGGCCAGGACCGCGAGCAGGCCGACGGCACCGTCGCCGACGACCGCGACGGTCCGGCCCGGGCCGGCCTCGGCGGCGACCGCGGCGAACCAGCCGGTGCCCAGCACGTCGGAGGCGGCCAGGTAGCTCGGGATCAGGTCGGCGGCCGGCACCTCGGGGGTGGCGACCAGGGTGCCGTCGGCGAGGGGGATCCGCGCGTACTGCGCCTGGGTGCCGACGGTGCCCATCAGAACCCGGTGGACACAGCCGGACTGGTAGCCGGACCGGCAGATCTCGCACGTGTTGTCGGAGGCCCAGAACGAGCCGACGACGAACTGGCCCGGCCGGAGAGTGGTGACCTCGCTGCCGACCTCCTCGACGACGCCGACGTACTCGTGGCCCATCGGCGTCGGGCCGTCGAGCTTCTCGATGCCCCGGTACGGCCACAGGTCGGAGCCGCACACGCAGGCCGCCGACACCTTGATGATCGCGTCGGTGGGCTGCTCGATCCGCGGATCCGGGCGCTCCTCGACGCGGACATCGCCCGGGGCGTGCATGACAACACCACGCATGATGGTCTTCCTCCTCGGAGTCGTTCTCTCCGGTCCAGCACACCGCGCCGGTATCGAACGAGGAAGTTCCTGGTGATAGGTGTACCGACAGGGCACGGCAACCGGGTGTGGCGCCGGGCGGACCCGGCGCGCGCCGACTTCGACCGGCGTGGCGTGATCGCCGGGCGGAAGTCACCGGCCACGGGTGTACCGGCAGGGCATCCCGGCGCCCGCGGCCGTCGTACCGTCTGATGGCATGGACAACCGAGCCGAGGCCCGCGAGTTCCTCACCACGCGCCGCGCGAGGACGCCCTGCGCCTGCTCGCCTCCCGGGCCGCGACCGGCCACCGCCCGGCCCCCGACGACCGGCTCACCGACCGTTGACCGGACACGGCCGTACGCTGGACTGCTCGGTTGTGCCGTTCGGGTGTGTGCCGTTCAGGTGTAGGCCAGGAGGCTGCCGGCGACCGTGACACCCGCCCACGACGTCACGGAGACGACAGCCGCGGCCCGGGCCGGCGCGGGTGGGGACTCGCCGAGGTCCCAGTCGGACACGGTGCGGTAGGTGCGCCGGTGGAAGACCAGGACGTTCGCACCGGCGATCAAAAGAAGGCCGAGCTTCCACGGAGCGCTGCCGCGTTCCACGACGACGCTCGCCCCCGGCAGGAACATCAGGACGCCGGTGCACACCGCGATCACCAGTCCGAGTCGGGACAACGGGAGCAGAAACCCGGCCACGGTGGTCACCGGCAGGTTCCGCTTCCCGAGCCCGAGCAGCCGAAGATCGAAGGCCGCAGTCGGGCCGACGAGCAGCGCGATGCCGAGGATGTGGAGGCTGCCGAGCACCGGGTACAGGTAGGGCGTGCCACGGATGGCCTCGGTGACCGGGCCGCCTTCGAGCCACGAGAGGAAGGAGTTCATGACGCGCTCCCGCCGGACCGCCGCGAGCGGGCCCGCAGGTAGAGCGCCGCGCCCAGCACGCCGGCCACCAGGACACCACCGGCGGTGCCCCACACCGCAAGGGCGGACGGACGGTCGGGCGCCCGCGCGGCGGCCGCCGTGTCACGCTCCCGGTTGTCGTCGTCGGGGTACGGGACCGGCAGTGGCCTGGCCGGCAGTTGGCTGCCGAGCACCTGGTTGACCGGCGTCCCGTTCTCGAACCAGAAGACGACGGGACGGAACTCGTCGTCGTGGCTCCGGCCGACGTAGCCGACGGCCTCGACCCGCTCACCGTCGGCGAGCGGCCGGTCCAGACCCCACCGTCCCGTGTAGCTCGGCGGCGCGATGACGACCTCCAGCTCGTCATGGGAGCCGCCGTAGGACGGGGCGGCGTTGATCGGGCCGCTGTCCTCCGGAGCCTGCAGCTGCTCGGGCAGGGCCAGATCGGGCGTGTCCGCGGGGCGATCGCGGTCCAGCGTGAGTCTGAAGTAGGAGTGCGGATCACCCCAGCGGACGTCGGAGACCGTACCCGCGAGGTAGTAGAGACGATCCGTGTCGAAGTCGTCGAACCCGTGGTGCGCCCGCGCGGGCTCGGCGGGGACCACGATCAGCGTCAGCGCGACGGCCAGGAACGCCGATACCGGCTTGCCGAGGCCGGTACGGGATCGATCGTGCGACACGGTGCGTCGGGCGAGGCGCATGGCGGAGTCGCTCCTGTCGGAGGTCGGGGGCGTCCGCATCCGGTGCCCCTGTCTCGTGGGAGCAAGCGCTCCCCCTGCCGGAGGGCGGCGGCCGGGGTTTCCTCGTCGTCGGAGTCGAGCACGCTCGACGAAGCGATGCCTCCGTGACGGCAGTGCCGCCCGCCGGCCACCAGCAAACCGTTTCCGGCGACCGGCAGGGAGTTCCTGGCGATGGGTGTACCGGCAGGGCACCCCTGCCGGCCGCGGACCGTCGCCCGGCGTCGCGGGAGTGTGGGCGCCGGCTCACCTCACGGCGTGGCCGGCAGGCGGACGAGTGCCGCGGTGAGCAGGACGCCGCCCGCGGCCTCGCCGCGGCTCGCCCTACCGGGAGTGAAGTTCGCCCGCGACGGGCCACGCATCCGGTGCCAGGGACGCGAGGTTGATGCCGAGGGTCTGCAGCAGCGAGGCGTTGGTCGCCGTGTCGATGAGCGTGGGCAGCTCCTTGTCGACCCAGTCGGCCCTGCCGTGTAGATCCCGCGCTCGCAGCGTCGCCACCACCACGGCCTTCCTGACGCACGTTCCTGTAGTCATGGCACCTTGTCCTTGCTTCGTGATGAGGGCTTACCGGTCGCCGCGGCCCGGCGGGCCGCCGCGACCTTTCGATCGCCCGGGCCTGCTCCGGTACGCCGAGCGAGTTCCTCGGCGGAGCGGGCGGCACCGGGGGTGCGATCAGCGCGGGCGGTTGAACCGGGAGAGGAGGGAACCGAGCTTCCCCCCACTGCCAGGGTGGTTCGCGCCCGGCCGGCCCTGGCCGCCACGGCGGTTCAGGCCCTCCCGGCCCCGATCGACCAGCTGACGGCCCTGCGGACTGCGGAAGAAGGCCATGACACGGTTGAGCAACGACGAGGACGCCATCGGATTACCTCTCCACGGGGGGTGTGTTCCGCTTGCGGAAATACACCGGTGCGATCAACGCTCATGCCGGAGTGACGCTCGGCCTGACGGCCGGTCCTCGGCGACGCCGCCCCCTGGCGTCCGATCGGTGTGGCGGCGATGCCGGTCCGGCCGAAGGCCGGATCAGAGCCGCAGACCTCACATACCCTGTTGAGCCGGTTTCCATGCGTACGGGACGGGCCGACATGGCCGAGCCGTGGTCGAGCCTCGGCCCGCCCCCGCGGCCGGCAATTCCGGTTGCCCGCGCGCCGGGCTCCGTGGCACGGTGCAGACCTCACGACCAGCGCAGCTGGGCGGGACCGGGCATCGACGGGCTGCCGACCCGCCCGGCGTGACCGGAGCGACCGGTCGGACCGGCGCGCGGTGGAGCGACCGGCCGGCCGGTCGCGCGGTGGAGCGGCCGCCTCACGGATGCCGTACCGACGACGCCCTGGCCGCGACGATCGAGGCGACGGCCTCGGGGGCGTCGATCGGGACGATGTGGCCGCTGTCCGGGAGCAGGTGCTCCTGGAAGTCGTCGGCGACCAGGCAGAGCTGACGTGCGGTGGCGTCCCGGACGGCCGCGGCGCCGACGGCCGTCACCGGCCTGCGCAGCCGGCCGTGCTCGGCCCAGGACCGGTTCCACCGCGCGTTGGCCGGCATCGCGCGGTATTGCTCGAAGGCGGCGCGGAGGCTGGCCGGCCCGGTGTAGGCGCGGACGATGCTGCGGGTCAGATCCTCGGGTACGCCGCGGCGGGACCCGTTGCCGAGGAAGAAGCGGATGTAGCGGTCCTCGGCGCCGGCCATCACGTCCTCGGCGAGGCCGGCCGGTGCCTGGTGGAACCCGAACCACCACGGTCCGCCGCCGCTGAGGAACGACTCCGCGCCGGCCAGCCCGGCGATGACCGCCTCCATGATCGTAAGGCTGAGGACCCGGTCGGGGTGGGCGGCCGCGAGCGCGAAGGCGGGTGCGGCGCCGAAGTCGAAGCCGACGACGTGGGCCGCGCCGAGTGCGAGCTCGTCCAGGAGGCGCACCTGGTCGACGGCGAGGCTCTGCGCGTCGTAGCCGCCCGCCGTCCGGTCGCTGTCGCCGGTGCCACGCAGACCTGCTGCGCCGCATGCCCGGCGTCTCGCAGAAGATGCTCACCCGCACGCTTCGCCAGCTCGAGGTCGACGGCCTCGCCCACCGGCGGGTGGAGCCCACCAGTCCACCGGCCGTGCACTACTCCCTGACGGCACTCGGCGACACGCTCGTGGCACCGCTGCGCGAACTCAAGCGCTGGGCGGAGACGCACATGAGCACGATCGGCACGACGCGCTGACCGGCCGTGGCCGACGGGCGTTTCCCGCGAGCTCGCCGCATCACGTCAGCGGGGCGCCGTCCCGGTCGGCGTACCAGCCGAGAGCGATCAGGAACAGGTCGAGGAGGGCCCAGATGCCGAACCCGCCCAGGGTGAGCAGCATCAGGACGCCCGTGCCGATCTTGCCGGTGTAGAACCGATGGGCGCCGAACATCCCCAGCAGGAGACACAGCAGCAGCGTGACGATCCACGAGCGGCGCCCGGCCGTGACGGAAGCGTGCAACGCCGGTACGGCCGGCGGTCGCGCGAGCGCCGGCCCGGCTCCGGCCTTCACCGGCCCTACGGTCGCCACTGCGGCGGCGACCCGGTCAGCACGGTGCGCGAACGCAAGATCATGGTCTGACTATCAAGCCCCGGCATCCGTACGTCCGTGAATGCCCCCGATATTGCGTGTCCACCGGGCGGACGCTCGGCGACGCGCGCCCGTTGTTGCGCTACGAGCGACTCAGGCCGGCCGCGGCCGGCGCACCCGCCACGTTCGCGGGGCCGCGCTCACCCGAACGGTGCGGTCACGCGCCCGGCCGAGGCCGTGGGTCCGGTGCCTGACCGCGGTGGCGGGTGGGGCTGACGCCGTACTCCCGGCGGAACGCGGCGGCGAACTGGCCGGGGCTGCGGTAACCGCACGCGAGCGCGATCTGGACGATCGGCTGCGTGGTGTGGTGCAGCAGCTCGGCGGCGGCCGCCATCCGCAGTCGGCGCAGATACTGGTAGGGGGTGTGGCCGGTGCTCGCGGAGAAGACCCGGATGAAGTGGAACCTGCTGACCCCGGCGATCGCCGCGAGGTCGTCCACGGTGATGTTCTCCGCCAGCCGGGCCTGCATGTAGTCGGTGAGCCGGTCCACCTGCTGCTTGCTCAGCCGTGGCTCCCGGTGAGGCACCGGCAGCCGGTTTCCCCAGGCCAGGTGGATGGCCAGGGTCTGGGCGACCGAATCCGCGTAGATGGCCGGCCCGCCGGCGCGCAGCGCCCGTGCGAGCGCCTGGACACCGGCGGAGAGGAACGGGTCGCGCACGCCCACCGCCGGCGCCATCGGCCGTTCGCCGGCCGCCGAGGGGTCCAGGTGCACGTGCAGTGACCGCAGCGGTACGTCCGAGGTGCTGCGCCAGCGCATGTGCCCGAACTCGCCGGGCAGGGCGACCGCGATCGAACCGGGTCCGCGGTCGACGACCTGCCACCGCCCCCGGGATCGCACGGCCCAGTCGTACCGCCCGCTGACAGCCACGTGGATCATCGGCTTCGCGAACTCCGGACGGTACTCGACCCGCACCGACGGCGCCGCGTACACGCCCACGTCGGCCGACAGCCAGCCGAGTTCCTGGCTGGTCCTGAGCGGCACCGACGGCAGCGTGCACGCGTGTATGTGATCACCGTTCCGCACGCGCCCCACCCTAGGAGTTCCCCGCACGATCCGCTCAAGTGGCCACCGTGCCCGCTCCCGCCGGGATGCCGGCAGCTTCGTGGATCATGGAAGGCATGGGAATCGGCCGGACGCGGGAGGGCATGCCGTCACGGATGCTCGTCTCGAGCGCGCAGCTGGGGTGGAAGACCGTCGAGGCGGTGACGTACGCCGACCCGCCGCGCGCCGAGGAGTTCACGATCCGGCCCGACCGGTTGCTGCTGGTCCTGATCACCAGCGGTGAGTTCACCCTCGAGCGCCGGCACCGGGGCGCCTGGCACCGTGACCTCCGTGGGCCCGGCTCGCTCTGCGTCGTCGGATCCGGCCAGGATGCCCGCGTGCGCTGGTTCGCCACCTCGGACATGCCGATGCGGTCGCTGCAGTTGCACCTCGAGACGGACGCCGCGGGAGAGGTGCCCGTCCCGGGCGAGACGACGCTGACCGATCCGTTCCTGTCCGCGGGCGCCTGGGCACTCCTGCGCGCGCTGCACGCCGGCGGGCCGACGCTCTATGCCGACTCCGTGGCCCAGGCGCTGGTCGCTCATCTGGACCTGCGGGCCCGGGCAGCGGCCGCGCCCCCGGACGGCACAGCCCGGGCACTGGGCGCCCGGCAGATCGAGCAGCTCACCGATTACATGCGCGCCCACCTGGCCGACGATCTCACCGTCGACGACCTGGCCTCGGTCGTCAACGTGAGCAAGTTCCACTTCATCCGTACGTTCGCCGCGACCACCGGCCTCACCCCGAGCAGATATCTCCGCCGGCTCCGGGCCCGCACCGCCGCCGAGCTGCTCACCGCGACGACGTTGCCGATCGCCACGGTCGCCGCGCGCTGCGGCTATCGCAGCGCCGGTCAGTTCGCGGTGGTCTTCCGCGGCGAGCACGGCGTGAGCCCGAGCGCCTACCGCAGCGGGCACGGCGCAGGCCCGAGCGACTCCGGAAGGTCAGCAATCCGCCGGTAGCGCGGAGCAATTCACCGCGCAGTTCCGGAACTCTCCCGCGCCAGTATTGCCCGCGACGGACCAGCGTCGGCGGGAGCGACAGCGACCTCGAACGGCCGAGGAACACCGCCCGGCCCGGCGTTGCCCGACGAGCGGTCGCGTCGCCGAGCCGACATCGGACTTACCGCAGGAGAATCAGTATGAGAAGCGCCAACTTCACCGACGGTTACGACAACATCATCGTCGGTGGTGGAGCGGCCGGTTCTGTCGTCGCCGCCCGCCTCTCGGAGAACGCGGACCGCCGGGTGCTGCTCCTGGAGGCCGGCCCCGCCGATTCGGATCCGAACATCCCCGCACCGCACGGAGTCTTTCCGCTGCTGCGCGGCCCGCTCGACTGGAGCTACACCACGACACCGCAGCCGCACCTGGACGGCCGGGAGATCCCGATCTCCGGCGGACGGCTGCTCGGCGGTGGCGGCTCCATCAACTACCAGTCCTGGTTCCGCGGCCACCGGCTCGACTACGACACCTGGTCCGCGCACGGCATGAAGGGCTGGAGCTTCGACGAGGTGCTCCCCGCGTTCAAACGCAGCGAGGACCACGAACTCGGTGCGTCGCACTGGCACGGCACCGGCGGACCCATCCCGGTGACCACGCCCCGGGACCTCAGCCCGCTGTCCCTGGCCTTCATCGCAGCCGGCGTCGACCAGGGCATGTCACTCAACCGCGATTTCACCGGTGCCGAACTCGACGGCGTCGGGCTGATGTACGGCAACCTCCGTGACGGCGAGCGGGTCAGCGCCGCCCGCGGCTACCTGCACCCGGCCGCAGACCGGCCCAACCTCGAGGTACGCACGGGCGCACTGGTCCGTCGGGTCCTCACCGAATCGGGGCGGGCGGTAGGCGTCGAATACACCGATGACTCGGGCTCGCCGACGACCGTGCACGCGGACTCCGTCGTCCTGTCGGCCGGTGGCATCCGCTCCGCCCAACTGCTCATGCTCTCCGGCATCGGCCCGGCCGACCACCTGAGCGAACACGGCATCGACGTCGTCGCCGACCTGCCCGGCGTGGGCAGCAACCTGCAGGACCACCTCTCGGCCATGGTCATCTGGCCGGTGACCCACGGCACGACCTGGCTCGACGCGTACACCCAGGAGAACGTCACCCGCTACCAACGGGACCGGCGCGGTCCGCTCGCCTCGGTCGGCCAGGCCGCCGGGTTCCTCCGGGCCGGTCGCGACGCCCCGGCACCGGACATCCAGCTGCTTCCCATGCTGATCGACCTGTCCGGCAGCGGCCGGCCCGGGTTCACCTGCCTGGTCACGCTGCTGACACCGGACAGCCGGGGAACCGTACGGCTCCGGTCGGCCGACGCGGCGTCGAACCCGGCGGTGGACATGCGCTACCTGGAGAGCGCGAAGGACCGCCGGACGCTGATCGACGGCCTGCGCGCGACGATGGCGCTGGGCGAGAGCCCGATCTTCCGCGCGGTCACCGGCGAGCCGTTCCTGCCCGGCGCAACCGACGACACCGCGCTCGAACAGGCGGTACGGGCCTCGGCGATCTCGATCAACCACCCCGCGGGCACCTGCCGGGCCGGCGTGGACGAGGCGTCGGTCGTCGATCCCGACCTGCGCGTACACGGCGTGATCGGCCTGCACGTCGTGGACTCGTCGGTCATGCCGACACTGCCCCGCGGCAACATCCACGCGCCCTCCATCATGATCGGCGAGCGAGGCGCCCAGCTGATCGCCGGAGCGTGACCGACCCGCACCCCCCGAGAGTTCCGCGTCCGCCGGCCGCCACCGCGGCCCGGTACCGCAACGGCAGCCGGCCGGCGTGACCGGTCGCGTGGCCGGCTCGCTCACCGTTCTACGTGGTCCAAGCCTCGGCGGCGGGCCCGGCAGTAGCTGTCCGGGCTGGTCGCGGGCTTGGACCGGAAGAACGGCTGGACCCCCGCCGAGTAGGCCGGCGACATCGGTGGCAGTATGCACAGGCCGCTGCGATGGGCGGACTGGGACGTCCACGCGGCTGGCGACGTGTGTCCACAGCGGATGGTCGTTGAAGGTCTACCGGTCGGAGTCGAACCGACGACCTCCTGATCGGCATGAGCGCTCTCGTCCGCCTCCGGCGGAACAGGCGCCCTGCGACCTGAGCTTCGGTCGCCGTACCCGCACCAGGGATCGAACCTGGGACCTCCGCCGCGTGAGAGCGGCGCTCTTCCGCTGAGCCATACGGGCGTGCTGCGTTGCGTGTCCCGAGCCGGGATCGAACCGGCGGCCTCCGCCGTGTCGGGGCGGCGCTCTTCCCGCTGAGCTATCGGAACGGGTGAAGCGGAGACGGGGCGAGTCGAACGCCCACGGGTGTTACCCCCAACCGTTTTCGGAACGGTGGCCGGCGCCGGTCGGCTGGCGTCTCCAGGACGGGCGATGCCCGCGCGTCGGGATGGCCGGATTCGAACCGGCGGCCCCCGGTCCCCCAGACCGGTGCGCTACCACGCTGCGCCACATCCCGTTTCGTACCGTGCCTCTGGGAAGAATCGAACCTCCGCATCCGGCTTCGTAGGCCGGCGCTCTATCCGCTGAGCTACAGAGGCGTGGAGGAGAGTGAGGGATTCGAACCCTCGGCAGAGGTGTCGCACCCCTGCTGCGGTGTAGCAAGCCGCCGCCTTGGACCGCTCGGCCAACTCTCCGTCGTCGCAGGCCCCGGTGTCGAACCGGGCAATCCGCCCTTATGAGGGGCGGCCGGGCGGCCGGCCCGCCTGCGGTCATTGCCGTGATGCGCTGCGGGCGGAGGATTCGAACCTCCATCGCCCGGGTCAGAGCCGGGTGTGCTGCCGGTTGCACCAGCCCGCATCGCGGACCTCCCGGGCCGCCGCCTGAACCGGCGGCCCGGGAGATCAGCTGGCCAGGACCGCCCAGGTGGGAGCGATCGGCCGGAATCGCAGGGGCATGCGCGCCTCGGTCGGCGTGCGGTCACCCTTGCGCTGGTTGCACGCGCCGCATGCGGCGACGGTGTTGGACCACGAGTTGCGGCCGCCACGGGAGCGGGGCATGACGTGGTCGACGGTCGAGGCGTGGCCGCCGCAGTAGGCGCAGCGCCGGCCGTCCCGGACCAGGACGCCGGCCCGGGACCAGGCCGGGCCGCGCGAGTGGCGCCAGCGGGTCACCACGTAGGAGACCAGCCGCACCACGGTCGGGACCGGCCAGAGGCCGATCTGCGAGTCGGGCCGTGACTCGTGAACCTCTGCCACGCGGCGCACCAGCATCCGCACCGCGTGGCGGAGACTGACCCGGTGCAACGGGCCGAGGTCGGCGTTCAGCACCAGCACGTCCACCGGATCCTCCCTTCATGTCGTTTCCGGACCTGTTGTCGTCCTGCTGTCGAGAGCGGTTACGGGGAGTCGAACCCCGGTCTGCTGCATGGCAAGCAGCCGCACTGCCGTTGTGCTACAACCGCGTGAAACCATCCGCTGTGCAATTTTCAACAACCGTTCCGTACGCGATGAATGCGCACGGAAAAGCGCACGGGTGACAGGACTCGAACCTGCGACTCACGGTTTTGGAGACCGTTGCTCTGCCAATTGAGCTACACCCGTAGGTGGACACGAGAAAGCCGCCCGGTCCGGTTGCGGACGCAGGCGGCGCGAGCTGCCGGGGTATCCCTACCCCAGGCCGCACCAGCGCTGCGAGCCGCGGAAGACGCCGTGACCTCGGAATGACGAGCCGGGTCGCTCGACCATGGCGACGGGACTTTGCAGTGCCTGCCACATCGTGTCGGGACTCATCCGCATCATCACCGGTCACCTCATCTCTCGCTCGTGGTCTCGCTCGGTGCTGGAATACACGTTAGTGACGCCGCAGGACCCGCACAACCTTTTTTACATTCCACCCCGCCGGTACGTCCGGGAGCGGCGAATAACGACTGGTAGGGTCCGTCGTCATGCGGATCAGAAAGCAGGTGCGCGCGAACCGGCACCGCGACCTGCGCGCGGACCTGACGGCACTGCGCACCGGCCTCGCCGCCGCGCACACCGACCTGACCGCGCTGCGCGCCGGCCTCGACGCGGCCCGCACCGAGCTGGCCGTGCTGCGCACCACGCTCGGCGCGCCGGTCTCCGCGGGCCCGGCCGCGGACGACGCCGTCGCGCGCTACCTGGCGTGGCGGTCCGGGCCGCTGGTCCGGACCGGGAAGGCGCTGGCCCGGCGGGCCGGCACCGCGGCGAGCGCGGAGCAGCCGGTCCGGTGGCGCGGCGCCGCGATGCGGGCGCTGTGCGAGGTCCTGCTGGACCCGTCCACCGAGGCCACGGACCGGCACCGCCTCGTCGGCGAGGTGGTCACGGACCTGCTCGGCGACACCGCCTGGCGCAACGACGCGGATCTGATCCGTGCCCTGATCGACGTCCGGGACACCGCGGCCCCGCTGGCCGGCGCGATCCGCGCCGGCGAGTGGGACTGGCCCTCCCCCGGCGCGCCGATCGCCGGCCACGACGTGCTTCCCGGCTCCGACGGCACCCACGTCGCGCTGGTGGTGGCGCCGGGCCTCCGCACGGCACCGCCACTGGTCGTCGCCGGCTGAGCACCGGACCGCCGGGGCGGGCCGTCGCACAGCGGCAGCCGGGCCCGGCTCAGATCGTGCCGGACCCGGCCGCGGTCACCGGCGCGGCACCGGGCGAGCGGGCCGGGGTGGTCATCCGGGCCAGCCGGCGCGGTTGCTGCAGGTCTCGCGGGAGATGCCGGAGTCGGTGTCCGGCCAGGCGTCGAAGCGGTCCTGGAACCGCGCGGCGAAGAAGTAGCACATGCGCTCGAAGGACGCGTCGGGCACCGCGAAGGCCGGGTCAGCCGCCACGGTCTCGTAGTAGTCGCGTCCGATCGCGACGATGAAGCCGCGCGCGTAGAGGAAGCCGTCGTCCGAGCCGTCGGTGACCTCGTGCACGTCGGCGCGGTCGAGCTCGTAGAGCTTGCGCTCCACGACCCGGTCCAGCGCCACCAGCTCCGGCCCGGTCAGCTCGGCCGTCGCCTCCCGGAGCCGCTCCAGGAAACGGTCGAGCCAGCGGTCGATCGCGTACAGCGCCTCGTTCTCCGCGTCGCCGGCCGGGTCGCGGGCCAGCAGCGCCCGCCGCAGCGCGGCCGGCTCGTCGCCCAGGGCCGCCCACGCGGCCTCGACGAGCGCCCAGAACCGGTCCTCTTCCGCAGCGGTCGGCACCCGCCCGTGCACAGTGTCAGTCACGCCGGGCAGGCTAGCGGCGCCCACCGACATTTTCGGCCGCACCCGTGCCGGGCAGCGCCGGGGCCATGGCCGCGGCCGGCCGGTAGGTTGGGCGCGTGGACCTCCCGCGTACGCCCGTGGCCGGCCGGTCATGACCGGGTCGCGGCCCGCCGGTGCGGTCGTCGGGTCCGCGGTCGGCGACGCGCTGGGTGCGCCGTTCGAGTTCGGGCCGGCCGGCGCGTTCTCCGCCCGGTTCCCGTCGTCCGGCGGCGAGGCGAACGAGATGTGCGGCGGCGGGGGCTGGGATCCGGGCGAGGCGACGGACGACACGCAGATGGCGGTCCTCGTCGCACGGTCGCTGCTGGAGCGCGGCCGCCTCGACCTCGCCGACGTCTTCGACCGGTTCCGGGACTGGGCCGCCGGTGAGCCCAAGGACATCGGCCTGCAGACCGAGATCGTGCTGACCGGCGGTCTTCCGTGGGACCGGGCCGCCACCGACCACGCCGCCACGCACCGCCGGGCCGCCGGGAACGGGTCGCTGATGCGCGCCACCACGGCCGCGGTCCACTTCGCCGCGCGGGGCCGCGACGCGACCATGGCCGCGGCCCGCGCGCTCTCCGCCCTGACCCACGGTGATCCGGCGGCCGGGGAGGGCTGCGCCGCCTACCACGAACTGATCCGGGTCGCGCTGAACGGCGGCGACGTGCAGGCGGCCGTGCCGGGCACGCTCGCGGCACTCGACCCCGGGCACCGGGACCGCTGGGCGACGGTCCTGGATCCGGCCTGGCATCCCGGGGAGGCCACCGAGTCGAACGGCGCGGTCTGGCCGACGCTCGGCTCCGCGCTCTGGGCGCTGCGCACCACCGGCGGTTTCGCCGACGCGGTCCGCGCCGCGATCGACCTCGGCGGCGACACCGACACGATCGCCGCGGTCACCGGCGGTCTGGCCGGCGCGGTCCACGGTCTGGACGCCGTCCCGTCCCGCTGGCGTGACCGCCTGTTCGTCCCGCTGCCCGGCGCGGCCCCGCTCACCGCCACCGCCCTGATCCACCTGGCCGAAGCGCTGGTCCGGGCGCGATAAGGGATTCCGGCGTGGTCCGGTCCGCGGGCGCCCACCCGGATCGCCGCGCCGAGCCGGTTCTGCGGCAGCCGAGCCGGTTCCGCGGCGGCCCGGCCGGTTCCGCGGCAGCCGAACCGGTTCCGCGGCGGCCCAGACGATTCCGCGGCGGGTCCGGTTCTGCGGCAGCGAGCCGGTTCCGCGGCAGCCGAACCGGTTCCGCAACGGCCCAGACGATTCTGCGGCGGTCGGGGCGTTCCGGTTGACCGAGATCCGTTTCGTCCGCGTGTCCCGGTCGGCGTGCCGGGTACGGCGAACGGATCTCGGTCTCGGCCCGCGCGGACGGCCGGGACGCTGCCGCACGGGGGTGTCAGTGCGGCGGTGTCACTCCGTGAGGGAGATCAGGAAGAGCAGGCCGACGGCCAGAATGACGAAGGCGAGGAACGCGGCGAGATCGATGGCGGCGACCGCGGCGAGCTTGCGGCCGGGCGAGAGGCTGCTGCGCGACACGTGCATGTTCGCGATGAACGCCGGTGCGCCGAAGATCGCGCCGACGAGCAGGCCGCCGAACGGGATCAGCAGGACCGGCAGCAGCACCAGCGCCTTCAGGCCACCGGGGAGCGGCGGGGCGGTGCGGTAGGTGGCGTACTGGGTGAGGATGTTCGGGAACGGTTCGACCACGCCGCGCTTGAGTTTCACCATGATCGGGGTGCCGGCCTCGCCGGGCAGCAGGAAGTCGTTGCCCTGGAGCCGCTGGGCGGGCATCCCGTTGACGGTGACGGCCGGGCGGCCCAGCGCCGGCTGCGTGACGGAGACCCAGCCGGCGACGCCCGGAATGGCGATCGGTGTCGTTTGCACGAGCAGTGACCCTAGGGTCAGAAACCGTTGCGGTGCAAGATCTTTCACAAACCGCCGAGGGTACGCGGCGGCCCGGGATCGCCGCCCGGACGCGGTGGGCCGGGCGGCGACGGAACGGTGGGCCGGGCGGCGACGGAGCGGCGGGCCGCGGTGCACGGTGTCTCAGGTGCCGGAGGTGACCGCTGTGCGCCGGGTGAGCCGGGCCGCGACGGTGGCCAGGCCGGCGGCCGCCGTGACCGCGAGCGTGATGGTGAGCGGCGCCGGGAAGTAGGTCAGCTGCGCCCAGGTCACCGCGCGGCCGTTCATCAGCAGCGACAGCCACTGCGGACAGGTCGCGAACACGGCCGCAGGTGCGAGTGGCCACAGTAGACCGAGCGGCCGGGACCACCGGCCGGTACGCCGGCGCGCCCAGCGACCGGAGCGGAGCACGCCCAGCGTGCCGAGGCCGGCGGCCGTCGCGGCGACGAGCGCGAGGACCGCCTCGTTCGTCCGGCGTCCGCCGCCGGTCGCGGCCGGTTCGCCGTCGCCGGTGAGGGCGGACAGGCCGAGCAGGATGTCGTACGTGTCGTCGTACAGCGCGGCGCTGTTGGTCAGGACCGCGAAGCCGTGCCCGGTGACCGGGTCCACGGCCTGCACCGCCGTGTACGTGAACAGGTTGCCGGAGTGGACCAGCAGCGTGCGGCCCCGTTCCACCTCCACGCTCCAGCCCATGGCGTAGTCCTCGCCGGGCGGCGGTCCGTGGAGTGCGGCCCGCCCGGCCGCGGTCAGCACCTGCGGGCCGTGCCCGGTCTGACTGATCAGCCAGCGGCCCAGGTCGGCCGCGGTGGTGACGACCCCGCCGGCGCCGCCGCGGAAGCCGGGCAGTTCGGCCCGCGGTACCCAGGCGCCGTAGAGCGACACGTATCCGTCCGCCGGGCCGTCGCCGACGGTGCTGGCCGGCATGCCGAGCGGTCCGAAGACCCGCTCCCGCATCGCGTCGGCGAAGTCGCGGCCGTCGACGGCCTCGACCAGCCGGGCGGCGACGTCGTAGTTGACGTTGCAGTACTCGAACCGGCTGCCGGGCTCGCCGGCCAGCGTGCCGTCGTGCAGCGCGGCCAGGTATTCGCCGGGCGTGGTGGCGCGCTGGGTGGCGCCGATGTCGACGGTCCGGTCGGACAGGCCCGAGGTCTGGTTGAGCAGGTGTCGCACGGTGATCCGGGCGGTGCGCGGGTCGGATGTCCGGAACTCCGGCAGGTAGCTGACGACCGGCGTGTCCAGCGCGATCCGGCCCTCGTCGACGAGCGTCAGGACCGCGGTGGCGGTGAACGACTTGCTGACCGAGGCGACCCGCATCGGCGTGCCGGCGGTGACGGGCCGGCCGGCCGAGTCGTGGCCGAGACCGGCCGCGTGGACGATCCGGTCGCCGTGCGTCACCACCGCGGCCAGTCCGGGCAGCCCGGTCGACTCGAACGCGCCCCGCAGATACGCGTCGATCGACTCGGCCACGGCCGGCGAAGAACCAGCGGCCGGCGAGAAGCCAGCGGCCGGCGAGGAACCAGCGGCCGGCGAGGAACCAGCGGCCGGCGAGCCAGCAGACGACGGTGAGCCGGCAGGCGACGGCAAGACGGCAGGCGACGGCGAGGCGGCCCGCGCGGGACCGGGAACGGCGACGGCCGCGCACAGGATGAATGCTGTCAGGAGTGATTTCCGCACCCGTCGAACCTATGGATCGACGGATGCGGAAACACCTGGCGATCGTCGCGGACGACCCCTGACGAAAGTCGTACCGCCGGGATCACCCGCACCGGTTCGTGGTGATCACCCTCGGATCAGACAGGGAGGCCGGCCACGGCCGACCGGTGCCCGCGGGAGCGTGCGGGGCGCGGCCACGCCGGGAGCGGGTCACGCTCAGTCCTTGTCGTTCTTCTTCTTGTCCTTCTTCTCCTCGCGCTCCAGCGCCAGGTCCAGCGCGAGCACCGCACCGATCACGAGCAGCGGGTTCTCGCCCGGTGCGACCTCGACCGCGTAGGTGTCGCGGATGGTCAGCCAGCGCTTGGAGACCTCGGCGACGCGGCTGCCGCCACGCTCGATGACGTACTCGTGGTCGAGCAGGTCACCCTTCATCTCCAGGTCGTCGGGGCCGGGCACGTCGATGGTGAACTTCTCGCGGAACGGGGTGAACAGCTTCTTCTTCACCTCGGCCGCCTTCTCGCCGCCGATCCGGATCTCGTAGGTGGGCCGCAGCGACACCAGGTGGCGGTGGACGCTGGCGACCTCCTCGCCGGAGAGGTCCTCGATCACCACCTTGTCGCGCAGGCTGAGCACCTTGCCGTCGACGTGCAGGACCTTGGCGCCGTTCGCGTCGAGCACGTCGAAGTCGTCGCCGACGGAGAAGAACTTCTCACGAATCACATACATGCCCCATTTCTTACCCCTCGTGGCCGGTTCCAGCCAGAAATGTCGGTGCGGCGGGCTGGATTCCCGGCCGTGGACATCTCCGCGGACGAGCCGCGGCGGACGGTCGACGAGGCGATCGAGGACGACGGCCGGGAGCTGCCGGCCACCAGCGGAGCTGAACCCCTACTGGTGGTACGTGGAGAGGAACGCGCCGAGCCGGCCGACCGCGTCGTCGAGCACGTCGGTCGGGGCGAGGAAGACCATCCGGATGTGGTCCGGCGTGTCCAGGTTGAAGCCGGTGCCGTGGGAGAGCAGCAGGTGCTGCTGTTCGAGCAGGTCGATTATCAGCTGCTCGTCGTCGCGGATCTTGTGCACGGCCGGGTCGAGCCGGGCGAAGAGGTAGAGCGCGCCGTCCGGCCGCACGCAGTCGACGCCGGGGATCGCGGTGATCTTCCGCCACGCGTGCGTGCGCTGCTCGTAGAGGCGGCCGCCGGGCTCGATCAGCCGCTCGATGCTCTGGTAGCCGCCGAGCGCGGTCTGCACCGCGTGCTGGGCCGGCACGTTCGGGCAGAGCCGCATGTTGGCCAGCAGTTGCAGCCCGTCGACGTACTCGGTGTCCCGCGCGGTGAAGCCGCTCATCGCGAGCCAGCCGGACCGGAAACCCGCGGCGCGATAGGTCTTCGACAGACCACCCATGCTGATCACGGGTACGTCCGGGGCGAGCGCGGCCGCGGTGTGGTGCACCGCGCCGTCGAAAATGATCTTGTCGTAGATCTCGTCCGCGAGCACCATCAGCCCGTGTCGGCGGGCCAGCTCCAGCATGCCGAGCAGCACCTCGCGCGAGTAGACCGCACCGGTCGGGTTGTTCGGGTTGATGATCACCATGGCGCGCGTGTTCGGCGTGATCTGCGCGGCCATGTGCTCCAGGTCCGGCAGCCACCCCTGGCTCTCGTCGCACCGGTAGTGCACCGGCCGCCCACCGCAGAGCGTCACCGCGCCGGTCCACAGCGGGTAGTCCGGGCTCGGCACCAGCACCTCGTCGCCGGTGTCCAGCAGCGCCTGCATGGTCATCACGATCAGCTCGGAGACGCCGTTGCCGAGCATCACGTCGTCCGGCTGCACCTCGGTCACGCCGCGCGACTGGTAGTACTGCGCGACCGCGACCCGCGCGGAGTAGATGCCACGGGCGTCGCTGTAACCCTGCGCCGCGCCGAGGTTCTGCACCACGTCCGCCATGATCGGATCGGGCGTGTTCATGCCCCACGGCGCCGGGTTGCCGAGGTTCAGCTTCAGGATCCGGTGGCCGGCGGCCTCCAGCTCCTGGGCGCGGCGCAGCACCGGCCCGCGGATGTCGTACCGGACGCTCTTGAGCCGCTGCGCCTGCTTCACCGCTGTTCTCCTCCCGACAACCCGGCCAGCCTACGCCCTCCCCGTCGTCAGGAGAGCGCCTGTTCGATCGTGGTCACCTTGCTGTCCATCGCACCGGTGACACCGTCCCGCCAGTCGACCTTGATCACGGTCGAGGTCCGCGGCGCGCGGGCCTGCACCGCCTCGACGGCCGCCTTGACCACCGCCATCACCTCGTCCCACGACTCGCCCTCGACCGTGGTGAACATGGCGTCGGTCCGGTTCGGCAGGCCGGACGCGCGCACCACGCGCACCGCCTCCGCCACGATCTCCCCGACCGCCTCACCCACGCCGAGCGGTGTCACGCTGAAAGCCACGAGAACAGACATGCCGACCACGATAATTCGGGTGCGGTGGCGGCGCGGGGATGGATAACGTCGCGGCCATGAGCCGTGGGATCAGGGTCACCGTGCGTGGCGCCTTCGACAACCTGAGCGCCGCCCAGCGGGCGGAGCTGCGCGCGTCCGCCGCCGAGCACGACTTCCTGAACACGACCTACACGCCGGAGGGCTACCTCGCGTACGACGTGGCCCGGCCGTTCTTCACGTTCCGCTACCTGGTCGAGGCCGCGGACGACGAGGACCCGGACGTCACCGCCACCCGCGGTGAGCTGCTCGCCGTCGAGTGGCTGGACGCGCACGGCTACGCCTACAAGAACCTGACGGCCGCGGCGGTCGACCCGGCCGAGATCCCGCTCGGCGCCCGCGGCCGCCGCGCCGCGTCGAAGAACCACGCCTGACCCCGCACCGGCCGGCCCGCCGCGCTCCCGAGCTGATCGCGGCGCCGCCGGACGGTCACTCCCCGTATCTCGTTGTTGACTTTCGGCGTCCGTACCGGCCAAATGCAGGGATGGATATCGCTCGCCGGATGTGGACGCTGCTGGAACCGGTGCACGCCGTCACGTACTTCGCGCCGGCCGCGCGCGCCGCCTTCGAGGCGGCCGGGCTGCGCGGGTTCTGGCGCGGTTACTTCGCGGGCCGCGCCGCGCCGCTGGGTGCGGTCGGCGCCGGGCCGGTGGAGGCGACCTTCTTCGGTTTCGCGCCGGCCATGGTACGGCGCGCGCTGCCCGACGTGTGGGGCCGCGCGACCCCGGCCGCCGCGCTGGCCGCACGCCTCGACGGCGCCCGCGCCACGCTGTCCGGCCTCGCGCCGGACACCGGTCTCGCCGAGGCCGCGGAGCTGCTGCGCCGGGCCGCCTCGGAGCTCACGTCGGCCGGTCGCCCGCTCGCCGCCGCGAACGCCGACCTGCCCTGGCCGGCGGACCCGCTCGGCGCGGTGTGGCACGGCGCGACGCTGCTGCGCGAACACCGCGGCGACGGTCACGTGGCCGCGCTGCTGGTCGCCGGCCTGGACGGCGCGGAGTCGCTGGCCTGGCGGGCGTCCGTGGACAGTTCCCGCGAGGTGCTGCAACCGGCCCGCGGCTGGACCGACGAGCAGTGGGATGCCGCGGCCGCCCGCCTCACCGCCCGCGGCTGGCTCGCGTCGGGCGCGGCCACCGAGACCGCGTACGCCGCCCGGGACACCGTCGAACGCCAGACGGACGCGCTGGCCGCCGGGCCGTGGCAGACCCTCGGCGCGGCCGGCAGCAACCGCCTGGAGCAGCTGCTGACCCCGCTCTCCGAGGCCGCGCTGCGCCTGCTGCCGCACCCGAACCCGATCGTGCTGCCCCGCCCCGCCGGCTGACCACCCGGCCGGCTGACCGGCTTCGGCCGGCTGACCGGCCGCCGGGGTCAGGCGACGAGCAGGCGCAGGCCGAGCTCTGCCGCGTCGAGCGCGGCCAGGTCGTGGTGGCGGGCGGCCCACCGGCCCGAGGCGAGGTCCGCCCGGAGCGCGGCGACCGCGCGCCGCTCGGCCTCCGGTCCGACCCGGGTCCACACCGAGACCGCGCGGCGCGCCGCGGGGTCCAGGTAGGCCTCCGGGCGGCGCCAGTAGGCCTCGAAGAAGCCGTCGGCGCAGTCCCACGGGACGAGGACCGGTGAGACGCGCGCGCCGATCGCGTCGGCCAGCCGGTGCACCGAGGGACGGCCGGCGACCAGCCGGGCGACCTCGGGCAGGTAGTCGCGGGTGAGCCAGAACCGCTGCCGCCACGCGGACTCGCCGGCGTCGTGGGTGAACACCACCACGCGGCGGGCCACCCGGCGCATCTCGCGCAGGCCGGCGATCGGGTCGTCCCAGTGGTGGATCGTGCTGAACGCCATCGCGGCGTCGAACGACCGGTCGTCGAACGGGAGGTGCTCCGCGACCGCGGCCACGCACGGCGCCGCGTCCGGGCGGCGCTGGGCCCGCATGACCGACGACGGCTCCACCGCGGTGACGTCGCGGTCGGTGGGTTCGTAGTTGCCGGTGCCGGCGCCGACGTTCAGCACCGTCCGCGCGTCGCCGAGCGCCTCCCAGACCCGCGCGGCGATCCGCGGCTCGGTGCGCCGCGTCGCCGGGTAGGCGGATCCGATGCTCTCGTACAGGTGCGCGCCGGTCGCGTGCGGCGGTGTCGTGTCCATGACTCGCGTCTCCAGTTCCCGGTCGATGGCGGTGACCATGGCGGCCGCGCGGTCGCGCTGTTCCAGCAGCAGGCCGCGCAGCCGGTGCAGGCGCGCGATCGCGTCGGCGGACGGCGCGTCGACCAGGTCCGCGATCTCCCGGAGCCCGAAGCCGAGCCGCCGGTACGCGAGCACCTCGCGCAGCCGCGCCAGGTCCGCGGCCGCGTACGCCCGGTGCCCGGCCGCGGTGCGCGCGGACGGCCGCACGAGGCCGATGTCGTCGTAGTGATGCAGCGTCCGGACGGTCACGCCGGTCAGCCCGGCCACCCGTCCCACGGTCAGATGCGCCTCCACCCCTCCGACTATGTGCCCTGACGCCACGTGAGGAACAAGCCCGTACCCCGGCCGGCGCGTGAAGATCCGGCCGGTCCGGCCGCCGGCGGGGACAATGGGCAAATGGAATCTGTGTGGGACTACCCGCGGCCGCCGCGCCTGGAGCGCACCACCCGACGGGTCGTGGTGCGGCACGGCGGGGTGCTGGTGGCGGACGGTGTGAACTGCTGGCGGGTGCTGGAGACGTCGCATCCGCCGGTCTACTACGTGCCGCGCGCCGACGTCACCGACGGGCTGCTGCACGAGGATCCGGGCCACCGGACGTTCTGCGAGTTCAAGGGGGTGGCGACCTACTGGGATCTGGTGACGCCGGGTAACCGGGTGGCGCGGGCCGCGTGGTCGTACGAGGAGCCGTCGCCGGCCTACGCGGAGCTGGCCGGCGCGCTCGCGTTCTACCCGAGCCGGGTGGACGAGTGCCGGGTCGACGACGAGCCGGTGCGGGCCCAGGAGGGCGACTTCTACGGCGGCTGGATCACCGCGGAGATCGCCGGGCCGTTCAAGGGCGGCCCGGGGACGACCGGCTGGTGAGCGACGGCCGTACCGTCCTCAGTGATCGTTCGTCATGCCGGAGGCGTTAGGCTGCGCCGTTTCTTATCGCCGCAGACAGGATCATCAGCATGCCGACATGGCACGAGCTCCAGGAGCACGCGCGCACCGCGTACCAGCTGGTCAACGACGAGGAGAACGGGTTCGCCCTGGTCTGGGAGTACGAGTCGGGGCGTTCGCAGCAGGTGTCGGTCACCCGGTTCGCGTACTGCGAGCAGGACTGGGCCGAGTTCCGCAGCTTCGTCTGCCGGGCGGACGAGATGTCGCCGCTGGCCGCGCTGCGCAAGAACGCGGAGTTCGCGATCGGCGCGCTCGCCGTCGACGCGGACGGTGACTACTTCCTGATCCATCAGGCGCCGCTGGCCACGCTGGACCCGGACGAGTTCGCGCTGCCGCTGCGCGCGCTGGCCGCGACCGCGGACGGGCTGGAGAAGCAGCACGCCGAGCGGGACGACTTCTGATGGGCGAGGTCTTCCTCCCGGCGGCGTGGGCGGACCGGGAACCGGGCCCGAAGCACTGGACCGCGGGCGCCCGGAGCGACGACCCGGCCGCGCGCGAGGTGCACCCGCCGACCGCCGCCGGCATCGGCGACGGCAAGGCCTTCCTGTTCCTGTTCGGCTACCGGACGGCCGGCACCCAGGACCCGGGCATGTTGGCGGCGGAGCTGGCCGAGATCGACGACGACGTGGCGGTGCTGCGCGGCGCCGGGTACACCGTGGTCGTGGACCGGCAGGCGACCCGCGAGGACCTCCTGGACGCGGTCACCGGGCGCGGGCTCGACGGACTCGTACCGGCCGGCGTCTACTGGAGCTCGCACGGCGGCACCGACGGGAGTCTCGAGGCCTGCGACGGCGTGCGGATCTCCCCGTCGGACGTGGACACCGCCGCGGTCCCGGCCGGCCTCCGCCTGGTGATCTTCGGGGCCTGCTACGTCGGCGCGTACGCCCCGGCGTGGCGGGCCGCGCTCGGCGGGCACCCGCTGGTGGCCGGCTGGGGCCGCCCGGTCACGCTGCAGCGCGCGGTCGACTTCCTGGAGGAGGGCCGCGAGTCCGACATCGGCCTGGACGACCTGATCAAGGCGTGGCTGCTCACCGACTCCGCGCTGCCCGCTCCCCCGGCCGACGCCGGTGGGCTGCCGCCCGCCGCCGTCCTGGGCGGCCGGATCGGCCGGCTCCGGCAGCGGTTCCCCGCGGTCGCGGAGCGGCTCGGCGCCGGCTGGGCCGAGCACGGCAACCACCTCGACGTGACGGTTCCGCTGCCCGGTGGCCGCAGCCACGTGGTGCAGGTGTTCCTGGTCGACAGCACCGACCCGTTCAGCGAGGGCGTCACGCTCTGCGGCATGGAGGCCGACGTCGGCCCGGTCTCACCGCTGGTCACGCCGGAGACGCTGCTCGGCACGGCCGGCGGTCCCGGATACGGCCGGGTCGCGCTGGTGGCCGGGCGGACCGGCGTGCCGCAGGTGGTCACCCAGTCGTTCACGCCACTGATCGGCACGTCCGGCCAGCAGCTGGCCGCCCGCTGCTACCAGGTCGCGCGGCACGCGGACGCGCTCGAGTACACGATCTTCGGCATCGACGGCGAATAGCACGAGCAGCACACCGTTCTCCCGCTTCCGGCGGGGTCACCGTCCGGTGCTCCCGCGGGCACCGGTCGGCCGCGGGCGGCCTCCCTGCCGGTTCCGCGGTGGTCCCGGCACCCCCCGCCCGCTCCCGACGATCGAGGGGCGGGCGGGCCCGGGGACAATGAGGTGTGATCATTCCGAGTGACCGGCAGATCCGGGACCTGCACGAACGGTATGCGCCGAGCCCGGAGGCGTTCACGCTGGTGTGGACGCACTGCGAGATAGTCTGCGCGATCGCGGAGCAGCTGCTGGACGGCCCCGGTGGCGCCGGACTGGATCGTGACCTGGTGCGGGCCGGTGCGCTGCTGCACGACATCGGCGTCTACCGGCTCTACGACGCGGACGGGCGGATCGACGGTCGCGAGTACGTCCGGCACGGCCTGCTCGGCCGGGACCTGCTGGCCGCCGAGGGGCTGCCGGACGCGCTGTGCCGGATCTGCGCGCACCACACCGGCGTCGGGATCACCCGCGCGGACGTCCTCGCCCAGCGGCTGCCGCTGCCGCCGGCCGACTACCTGGCGGAGAGCGCGGAGGAGCGGCTGGTCATGTACGCGGACAAGTTCCACAGCAAGAAGACCCCGCCGGTCTTCAACTCCGCCGAGTCCTTCGCCGCGTCGATCGGCCGGTTCGGCGCGGACAAGCCGGCCCGGTTCGCGCGACTCCGCGACGAGTTCGGCACGCCCGAACTCGCCGGCCTCGCCGCACGCCACGGCCACACGCTCGGCTAGGCACGTTTACCTCCGCATCGGACGGGCACACGACCCACCTATCGATGGAGGTAAACGCGATGGCTAACCATTCGACGTCCGTGGCCAACCGATCGCCGGTCCGGCTCGCCGCGCTCGTCTACGCGGTCGTCTTCCTGCTCGTCGGCGTGGCCGGCTTCATCCCGGGCCTCACCACGAACTACGACACGATGCAGTTCGCCGGGCACGAGTCCGAGGCGCTGCTGCTCGGCGTGTTCCAGGTGTCCATCCTGCACAACGTCGTGCACCTGCTCTACGGCGTCGCCGGGCTCGCCCTGGCCCGCACGGTCAACGGCGCCCGCCTGTTCCTGGTCGTCGGCGGCGCCACCTACCTGGTGCTGTGGCTCTACGGCCTGGTCATCGGCCACGACAGCGCGGCGAACTTCGTGCCGCTCAACACCGCCGACAACTGGCTGCACCTGTTCCTGGCGGTCACCATGATCGGCCTGGGTCTGCTGCTGACCCGGCGCCCGGCCCGCACCTGAGCCGGTCCACCGCACCGATCGCCGCCGGCGGCCGATGACCGAGTCCCCGGGTCGTGGCCGCCGGCGCGGACCGGCCGCCACCACGGTGCGTGGCGGCGGCCGGTGCGCGTGGTGGCCGGTTGCGCGGGTCAGAGCGCGACCGGGCGCCCGCCGAGCGTCATCACGAGCCGGCCGTCCGCGGCGAACGACCAGGCCAGCGCGCCCGCGTAGGCCGCGCAGCGGGAGCCGTTCGACCCGGACCAGAACTGGTTCGAGCCGTCCGCGTTGCCGATGATCCGGTCGTTGGTGCCGCTGCCACCGCGGCAGGACGTGTTGTTGCGGAACACCGACGTACCCGCGTCGAAGTTGAAGTTACGTTCGGTGTTGTCGATGCTGAGGTTGTTCGAGATCGTCATGCTGCCCGGGTTGCTGTTGTAGGTGAACCCGTGCTTGCCGTTCCGGTAGGCGACGCTGCGCAGCACCGTGTGGTTGACGCCGATGTCCTCGCCGCCCAGCTTGTAGCCGTTCCGGTCGCCGTTGCCGTGCGTGGTGCCGTTGCTCAGCGTGCCGTTGCTGTAGGCGAGCGAGTCCTCGATCCGCACCGCGCCGATCGGCCCGGTGTCCGACTTGGTGTAGAGGTCCCAGCCGTCGTCGATGTTGTGGTGCGACACCGTGTAGCGGAACACGTTGCCCGGCCCGGACGTCAGCTTCGCCGCGAAACCGTCCGCGTCCTCGCCGTCCGAGTCCGCGTTGTCGTGCGACTCCGAGCTGAGGATCAGGTTGTTCGCCGGCCACGCGCTGTTCGGCGTGTCCGCGGCGATCCGGGAGATCTGCAGCCCGGAGTCCCGGTTGTGGCGGGTCACCACGCGCTCGATCACGTTGTTGCTGCCGCCGACGAAGATGCCGTTGTCGCCGGCGCGCTCCACGACGATCCCGTACACCCGCCAGAAGTTGCCGTTGACCGCGAGCCCGCGGGCCGCCGGGTCCTCCGCCTGCGCCGAGAAGTTCAACACCGGAATCTCACCGGGGTACGCCTGGAGCGCCTTCATCGCGCCGCTCGTGCCGTTGTTGCCGGGCGCGATCGTGATCGTCGACGACGAGCTGTAGGTGCCGCCGCGCAGGTAGACGGTGCCACCCGCGCCGATCCGGGTGATCGCGGACGCGACCGTGGTCGGCGCGGCGATCGTCCCGGCCGCGGACGCGCTGCCGTTCGGCGCCGCGTAGAGCGCGTTCCCGGCCGGCGGCGGCGTGGTCGCGGGCGGTGGCGTGGTGGCCGGCGGCGGGGTCGTGGCCGGCGGCGGCGTGGTCGGGCCGGGCGTCGGGCCGCCGGTGGTCGGCCCGGGCGTCGGCGTGCCGCCGGTGTGCACCGCCACGTCGTCGAAGCCGGCGGACGCGAACAGCGTCTGCAACCCGATCCGGCCGGTCGCGGCGACCGCGCTGCTGCCCGAGCCGATGACCGCGCCGTCCACGCTGCCGGTGATCGTGCCGCCGGACACGGTGAGGCCCACCGTGTACCAGCTGCCGGTCGCGACCGGGCGCGCGGACGTGCCCAGCACGGTGACCGTGCCACCGTTCACGACCTGCAGCTGCGCCTGATTGCCGGGCAGCAGCGCCAGCCGGTAGAACGAGGTCGAGCTCTTCGCGCGGGCCAGCAGCCCGACGACGCCGCCGGAGCCGAACGACAGCGGCTTCACCCGCGCGGTCACGGAGTAGTCGGTCCACGAGGTGTCGCCGGCGAACTGCCGCGCGTTCTCGCTGCCCGCGTTCGTCTGGCGCAGCGTCTGCGAGCCGTCCGCGACGACCGACCAGGTGCCGCCGGACTTCGACCAGCCGCTGACACCGCCGCTCTCGAAGTCGGCGCTGAACACGGTTGCCGCGTGCGCACCGGTCACGGTCGTGATCAGTGCCGCGGTGACCAGTGCGGCCAGTCCGCCGGCGACGACCAGCCGGCGTGCGCGGGCACGGTGGGGCCATGGAGCCATGGGTGGAGTTCTCCTCTGTCGCAACGCCGAGGACCACCGGACGGGACGGCCGGGCAGCGAGCCGGCGGGCGCGTCCACGGGGCGTTTCCGGCGGTCTCCGGGACGGATCTTCTGCCTCGGATACTTCACCCGCCGATACACATCAGTCAATAAATGGCAATGTGCAGGTTTGTTGCAGACACGCCGCCCCGCCACGCCGCCGGCAGCGCCGTTCCCGGCGCTGGTCGGCACCACGGCTCACCGCGCCACCGGGAGCAGCGCCGCCGGAAGCAGCGCCGCCGCGGCCATGGGGAACGGCGCAGTTGGGACGACCCGGGCCAGCACAGGCAACGCCGCCGGAAGCGGCGCACGAGGCCGCCCGGAAGCAGCGTCGTCAGCACCGCCGGAAACGGCGTCGTCAACGCCGCCGAAAGCGGCGGGCCAGGCCGCCCGGAAGCGGCATCGTCAGCACCGCCGGAAACGGCGTCGTCAACACCGCCGAAAGCGGCGGGCCAGGCCGCCCGGAAGCGGCATCGTCAGCACCGCCGGAAACGGCGTCGTCAACACCGCCGGAAACGGCGGGCCAGGCCGCCCGGAAGCGGCATCGTCAGCACCGCCGGAAACGGCGTCGTCAACACCGCCGGAAACGGCGGGCGAGGCCGGCGGTGAGCGCGGCGAGCACCAGCACTCCGGCGCCGGCGACCACCGCGATCCCGGCGGTGCTGAGCCCGCCGGACCGCTCCCCCGCCGCGGACGGCGACGCGTCGTCCCGCGCGTCCTGGTTCGCCACCGGTTCCGGTTCCGGCTCCGGTGCCGGGACCACCGAGGCGTAGCGGACGATCTCCGGGCGGGAGCCCTCGGAGACGGTGAGCAGCGACCTTCCGTCCGGGCTGTAGGTGATCGCCTCGCCCTGCTGCTCGTCCGGCAGCGGGATCGCCTCCGCCGTACCGTCGGTGATGCTCGTGATGACGTCACCATCGGTGACCAGGAACTCGAACGCGTCCGCGTACGTGCGCAGCACCACCCGGGTGCCGTCCGGCGAGACCGCGCCGCCGGTCACCACGTAGCGCCCGGCGAACCCGAACGGGTTGCCGGTCTGCGAGTCCGGGATCCGGACCGAACCGGCCTTGCGCAGCACGCCGCCGTCGTCGCCCGGCACCGCGTACAGCCCGGGTGAGAACGGGTCCTTGGTCACGATGATCGGCGTGCCGTCCCCGTCCAGCAGCAGCGCCTCCGCGTCCCGCGCCCCGTCCGGATAGGTGTACCGGACCGGCACCGGCTCGTCCGCGCCCGGGGCGAGCCGCCACAACCCGACCGTCTCCCGCACGCCGCCGTTGTCACCGATGTCCGCGACCCACACCGTCCCGTCCGGCGCGACGGCCACGTCCTCGGTGTCCCGCGGCTCCGACGGATACCGCACCTCGCGGACGACCTCGCACTCCGCGTCGAGGAAGAAGATCCGTCGCGCCGCCGGGTCGTCGGCGCCGTCGTTCACGGTCACGAACCCGCCGTCCGGCGTAGCCGCGAGGCCGGACAGCTCCGCGAGCCGGTCGTCGGTCACCGTGCACACGGCCTCCGGCGCGGGCGCCGCGAAACCGCCGCTGAGCAGCACCACCAGAACCCCGACCGCCGTCTTCACCCGATCATCCTGCCATGCGACCGCCGGCCGAAAATCCCACCGCGCCATCACCGGTACGCGCGGCGGCCGCCCGATTCGCTCACGCACCACCGACGCGCCGCACCGGACGGCGTTCGCGGTCCACGGCAGACCCACCACCTCCGCCCGCCACCGAAGCGCACCCCCAGCCGCGCGCGGCCCTCGACGCGCGCGGCCCTCGACGCGCGCGGCCCTCGACGCGCGCGGCCCTCGACGTCTGCGGACACCGGACACATGCGGGCGCCGGACACGTGCGGGCGCCGGACACGTGCGGGCGCCGGACACGTGCGGGCGCCGGACACGTGCGGGGAGGTCCGGCGTGGTCGGGACCGGCACGGTGGGACCGGGGGCGCGGTGGAGGGAGGCGTCGGCGGCGCCGGCACGGCGTACGCTGTCGATTTATGATTGTCGATTTGATGGTGCGGCCGTTGCTGGCCGCCGCGCTGCTGGTCGCGCCCGCCACGCCCGCGCCGCCCACGCACGCCGTGCACACCGCCGGGCGGGTCGTCGCCGACGGCGCCGTGCTGCGGTACAGCTGGCCGGGCGTCTACCTGGAGGGCCGGTTCCGCGGGACCGGTGTCGGGATCGTGCTGGACGACGCGGACAACGACTACGACGTCGCGGTCGACGGGGTGACGGTGGCGACGCTGGTGAAGCCGGGCGCGATCACCCACCGGGTGACCGGACTGACGCCCGGCACGCACACGGTACGGGTGGTCAAGCGCACCGAGAGCCCGTGGACGTCCGGCGCGTTCGGTGGTTTCGTGCCGGTGGCCGGCGGCACGCTGCTGTCGGCGCCGCGCCCACGCCCGCGGCAGATCGAGTTCATCGGCGACTCGTACACGGCCGGGTACGGCAACGAGTCGGCGACCCGGGACTGCGCCGGCGACGAGGTGCACCGGACCACGAACGCGGACCGCAGCTTCGGCGCGCTCGCCGCCCGGGAGCTGGGGGCCGACTACCAGCTCAACGCGTTCTCCGGGCGGGGCATGGTGCGCAACTACAACGGCGGCGAGCCGGGCACCAGCTATCGCACCTACTACGAGCGGGCGCTGCTCGCGGTGGACGGTGACGTGTGGCAGCGGCCCCGGACGTGGCGGCCGCAGCTGGTCGTCGTGGGGCTGGGCATCAACGACTTCTCCACCGCGATCAACCCGGGTGAGCCGTGGACGCCGGAGTCGCGCGCCGAGGCGTACCGGGTCGCCTACCACGGTTTCCTGGACACGCTCCGGGCCCGCTACGGCGAGCGGACGATCATCGTGGTGAGCAGCACCGACGGTGCGCCCGGCTTCCCGGAGGCGGCCGCGCGGGTGGTCGCCGAGCGCACCGACCGGGTGCGGCTGTGGCACTACCCGGGCACCGGCCTGGATTACGGCGGTTGTCACTGGCATCCGTCGCTGGCCGACCACGCGCTGATCGCCACGCGCCTCGAGTCCTTCGTGGACACGCTGCCGCTGCGCTGGTGACGTAGCTCGGCGGAGCTACGGCGCAGTGACCGCGCGACCGTGACGACGCCGGGCGTCCCGCGTTCCTGTGGCCGGCGCGCCGCCGCGGCCGCCTCGTCCCGATGCGGTCCCGCGCCACCGAGCCCACCGCGACCTGATCGCCCGGCGATCCGGGTGAACAATCGTCGATCGCGTCCGTCTGTAACAAGTGTTCTGTCCGATTTCCCGATGAGGAGCATTCATGCAGCGACAGGTACGGCGGACTGCGACGGTCGCGGCTGCGGTGGTCGCGACGGCCGTGGCCGCGACCACGCTCGGCGTGGCCGGTGCGGCGCAGGCGACGCCGCCGGGGCCGGGCGTGTCCGGCACGATCATCGCGCAGCACACGGTCGGTGGCACCGACTACGTACTGCGGAAGATCACCATCCCGCCGGGGCAGGCGACCGGCTGGCACTACCACGATGGCACGCTCTACGCGACGGTCAAGCAGGGCGCGCTGAGCCACTTCGACGCGACGTGCGCGCAGGACGGCTTCTACCCGCGGGGCAGCTTCATCTACGAACCCGCCGGCGCGGACGAGGTCCACATCGGCATCAACCGCGGCCCGGCCCCGGTGGTCCTGGAGGTGTTGTACGTGCTGCCCACGGGCTCGCCGCTGTCGCAGGACGCGCCGAACCCGGGGTGCCCGTTCGAGTAGGTCACGGCAACCGGAAGAACCGCCAGGAGTCCACGACCCGGAACCCGGCGCTCCGGTAGACCGGCTCGCCCATGCTGCTGGCCTGCAGCGTCATCACGCGATGACCGGCGGCCTGGGCGAGCCGCAGCGCCGCCACGGTCAGCGCGGTCGAGATGCCGCGCCGGCGGAACCCGTCGAGCGTGGCAACGCAGTACAGCCCCGCGACGCCGTCGTCGCCGAGCAGCACGGACGTGCTGGCCACGGTCTGCCCGGCCACCACGCCGGACAGCCGCACCAGTTCGCCGCGCGGCGGCCGATAGTCCCGCTCCGCACGCTCGGTGACGGGCAACGCGCCGTCCGGGATGCCGTTCGGCCCGGCGTACGCCCGCACGTACGCGCTCAGGTCGCCGTCGCGGATCACGGTCAGGCCGGGCACGGTCACCGGTGCCGGCACGTCCATGAGCTCACGCTCCATGAGCTCACGCTCCATGATCGGCACCTCGCCGGCCGGCTCCGCGCCGTGGGCGAGCAGCGCCTCCGCGGTGCCGGGGTCGCTGTCCGCGCCGGCCCACCAGACCCAGCGCACGCCGGCCAGGCGGGCCCGGGCCTCCGCGATCGCGTCGCCGATCGGCCGGTCCCGGACCCGGAGCACGCCGTTGAGCAGCGCGTGCGGGATCTCGGAGCGGTAGATGGGCAGGTCGGCGTCCGGGTCGCCGCCGGCGGCGCCGCTCCACCCCGTCCAGTAGGCGCGGTTGAGGCCGTGATGCCACACAGTCGTTGCGGTCATGCGCACTGGATGCCGGGAGACGCGGAAAGTGCGCCGATGAGACCCGGATCACACGACGCGCGGGTGACGCGACCATCGGCATAACGGCACAAAGGGAAATTTCCCCCACAATCCATGAACCTCCCGGCGCGCGGCGCGTTGAGAACCGGCATGCGGAGTTTTCTCTACGGCGCGATCGCACGGGCGCTGCGCGTCGCGGGTTGGGTCTGGTGGCACCTCGTGGTGCGGCATCGGGCGTCGTCACGGTCCCAATGATCGGCCGGTGCGCGGGCGCTGTCCTCGGACCACGGTCCGATCCGCGCAGCCGCCCCCGGGTGGCAGGATCAGATCATGGCTGATGCAGGCAGAGACCGGTTCGGCCCGCCGCCCGCGGGTGAGCGGCGCGGCGACCGGATCGACTACCGAGACGCGTTCGTGGCGCAGGAGCAGGGCTACCGTCCGCTGCTGCTCGACCTGGTCGTGCCGGCCGGCGCGGCCGGCCCGGTGCCGGTGGTGCTGTGGATTCACGGCGGCGGCTGGCTCAACGGCTCACCGAAGGTGACGCCCGACTGGCTGGCCGGGGAGGACCACGTGGGCCGACTGCTCGCGGCCGGGTGCGCGGTGGCACTCCCGGCATACCGGCTCAGTCGCGAGGCCGCGTTCCCCGCGCCGCTGCACGACCTCAAGTCCGCCATCCGCTACCTGCGTTTCTACGCCGCGGAGCTGGGCATCGACCCGGAGCGGATCGGCGTGTGGGGCGAGTCCGCCGGCGGGCTGCTGGCGTCGCTGCTGGCCCTGTCGACGGACGAGGGCGCGGTCGGCGTGACCGAGGGCCACTCCGCGGTGCAGGCGGCCGTGTCCTGGTACGGTCCGTCCAATCTGGCCACCATGCAGGCGCACCAGCACCCGCGCGCGACCGGCGACCACGACGCCGACGACTCGCCGGAGTCACTGCTGATCGGCGAGCCGGTGACCCGCTCGCCGGAGCGGGCGGCCGCGGCCAGCCCGGTCACGTATGCGCGTGCGGACGCGCCGCCGATCCTGCTGTTGCACGGCGAGGAGGACGTGGTCGTCGGCTACCGGCAGAGCGTCGAGCTGGCCGAGGCGCTGCGAGCGGCCGGCGCACCGGTCGAGCTGGAGCTGGTGCCGGGCGCGGATCATCTGTTCGGCGGCGCGGATCTGGGCGCGCAGGTGCGGCGCAGCGTGGAGTTCCTCACGCGTACCCTCAACGGCCCTCAAATGTGAAGGGCGACTAGTGCGAAAAGGATCTCTTCCGGCATAAGGTCTCACGCATGGCCAAGAACGCTCCCACCGACGACGTCGGAGACCGCGATCTCCATGTGGCACCGCCGAAGCAGGCCGCGGCCGGGGTGCCCGGCGTCCTGCACGGGCTGGCGGCCGCGCAGCAGCAGATGGGGGTTCGCCGCAGCGCACTCACCCTGCTGAAGCTGAACCAGGCCGGTGGTTTCGACTGCCCGGGGTGCGCGTGGCCGGAGCCCGCCCCGGACAAGCGCAGCCACTTCGAGTTCTGCGAGAACGGTGCCAAGGCCGTCGCCGAGGAGGCGACGCTGCGGCGGATCACGCCGGAGTTCTTCGCCCGGCACTCCATATCCGAGCTGGCGGGCCGGTCCGACTACTGGCTCGGCCAGCAGGGGCGGCTGACCACCCCGATGATCAAGCGGGCGGACAGCGACCACTACGAGCCGATCGGCTGGGGCGCGGCCTTCGACACGATCGCCGCGCAGCTCAACGCGGTCGAGCCGGACCAGTCCGTCTTCTACACCAGCGGACGCACCTCGAACGAGGCCGCGTTCGCCTACCAGCTGTTCGTCCGGGCGTACGGCACGAACAACCTGCCGGACTGCTCGAACATGTGCCACGAGTCGTCCGGGGTGGCGCTGATGCAGACGATCGGCATCGGCAAGGGCTCGGTCACGCTCGAGGACGTGCACCGGGCAAAGTTGATCATCGTGGTCGGCCAGAACCCGGGCACGAACCACCCGCGCATGCTGACCGCGCTGGAGAAGGCGAAGAAGGCCGGCGCCACCATCGTCGCGGTCAACCCGCTGCTCGAGGCCGGCCTGCTGCGGTTCAAGAACCCGCAGGCCCCGGACGGCGTGGTCGGCAAGGGCACGTCGCTCGCCGACCACTACCTGCAGATCAAGGTCGGCGGGGACCTGCCGCTGTTCGCCGCGCTCGGGCACCTGCTGCTGCCGCACGCGGACCGCGAGTTCATCGAGGCGCACACCGCGGGCTTCGCGGAGTACGCCGCCGCCCGCGCCACCGTGGACTGGGACGTCATCGAGACCCAGACCGGTCTGGAGCGCGCGCAGATCGAGCAGGTCGCGCGCCTGATGGCGGAGTCCGAGGGCACCATCGTCTGCTGGGCGATGGGCCTGACCCAGCGCTCCGACTCGGTGCCGACGATCCGCGAGGTCGTCAACGTGCAGCTGCTGCGCGGCATGATCGGCAAGCCGGGCGCCGGCCTGTGCCCGGTCCGCGGGCACAGCAACGTGCAGGGCGACCGCACCATGGGCATCATCGAGAGCCCGCCGCCGTGGGTCGACAACATCGAGCGTGAGCTGGGCATCGAGGTGCCGCGCAGGCACGGGTTCGCGGTGGTCGACGCGATCCGGGCGATGCGCGACGGCCGGGCCCGGTTCTTCATGGCGCTCGGCGGCAACTTCGCCGCCGCGGCCCCGGACACCGACGTCACGCTGGCCGCGCTCGCGTCCTGCGACATGACCGTGCACGTGTCCACGAAGCTGAACCGCACGCACGTCACGCCCGGCCGGGTCTCGCTGATCCTGCCGTGCCTCGGCCGCACCGAGCGGGACCCGGCCGGGTTCGTCACGGTCGAGGACTCGATGTCGGCCGTGCACGCGTCCACGGGCCGGCTCGCGCCCGCCTCCCCCGACCTGTTGTCCGAGCTGGCGATCATCTCCCGGCTGGCGCAGGCGACGCTCTCCGCCTCGCAGCTGCCGTGGTCGTCGTGGGAGGCGTCCTACCCGGCGATTCGCGAGGTGATCGCGAAGGTGGTGCCGGGCTTCGACGACTACGAGGCCAAGGTGACGCCGCGGGAGGGCTTCACGCTGCCGCACGGGCCACGGGACAGCCGCGAGTTCCGCACGCCGGACCGCAAGGCGCACTTCACGGTCAACACGATCGTCGAGCGCCACCTGCCGCCCGGCCGGCTGATGCTGCAGACGATGCGCAGCCACGACCAGTACAACACCACGATCTACGGGATGGACGATCGCTACCGGGGCATCTCCGGCGGGCGGCGCGTGGTGTTCGTCAGCGCGAAGGACCTGGCGGCGCTGGGCCTGACGGACGGGTCGATGGTGGACATCGTGTCCGAGTGGAAGGACGGCGTGGAACGACGCGCGCCCGGCTTCCGGCTGGTGGAGTACCCGATCGCGGCCGGCTGCGCGGGCGCCTACTTCCCGGAGGCGAACGTGCTGGTCCCGCTGGACTCCACGGCGGAGCTGTCGCACACGCCGACGTCCAAGGAGATCGTGGTCCGGCTGGAACCGGTCGCCTGACCGAACCGCCGTTCGCGCCGCGGGCATCCGGGCCGGCGAACCCGGGTCCCGCGGCCGCATCCCAGCCGTCCGGTTCCGCGGCGACCTTGCGGGCGCGCCGCGGCTCGGCCCGGACTCTCGTCTCGGCCGAGCCGCGGAGTGTGAAGGCCAGGTCGCACCGGGGTTCGGATCGCGGCGGATCCCGATGTGACCGGGGAGCCACGCCGGGCGGGCGGGCCGGTTACCGCTCCTCGCGGTCCTGCGGGCGGGACCGGACGCGCAGCGAGCCGGCATGTGCGGTGGCGGACGGGTCGCGGCGGACCTTGATCAGGCTGGCGACGATCGCGATGAACAGCACGCCGACGATGACGGAGAGCGACAGCGGCGTGGAGACCGTGGGGACCGCGTCGCTCAGGTCGTGTGCCCAGTGCAGGATCAGCTTGACGCCGATGAACGCGAGGATCACCGCGAGCCCGACGGACAGGTAGACCAGCCGGTCCAGCAGGCCCTTGACCAGGAAGAACAGGGCGCGCAGGCCGAGCAGCGCGAACGCGTTCGCGACGAAGACGATGTACGCCTCCTCGGTCACACCGAACACGGCCGGGATCGAGTCGAGCGCGAACAGCAGGTCGGTGCCGGCGATGGAGATGAGCACGATGAACAGTGGTGTGGCGACCCGGCGGCCGTCGACCCGGGCGAACAGGTGGCCGTCGTGGTACTCCGTGGTGGTCGGCAGCACTTTCCGGGCCACCTTGACCAGGCCGTTGTCCTCCACGTCCGGGTCCTCGTTGCGGTGCCGGAACAGCTGGACCGCGGTCCAGATCAGCACCAGGCCGAAGATCAGGAACATGAACGAGAACAGCGACAGCAGCGCCGCACCGAGCGCGATGAAGATGACGCGCAGCACGAGCGCGGCCAGGATGCCGAACGTGAGCACCTTGTGCTGGTGCTCGACCGGCACCGCGAACGTGCTGATGATGATGACGAAGACGAACAGGTTGTCGATCGAGAGGCTCTTCTCGACGATGTAGCCCGCGAAGTACTCGGTGCCGTACTCCCAGCCGACCTGCGACGCGAAGATCAGGCCGAACACGAGCGCGGCCGCGATGTAGGCGACGGACCAGGCCGTCGCCTCCCGGAAACCGACCGCGTGCGGGCGGAGCCAGCCGGCCATCAGGTCGATGGCGAGGAGCGCCACGATGGTGCCGATCGTCAGCGCCCAGCCGAGCGCGGATACCTCCAGCATGCGAGTCCTTTCGGTGCGGAGTCCGCAGCCTCTTACCCGGCGGACGCGTCCATTACGCGGCCCAGCAGGTCCTTCAGCTGTGCGATCTCGTCGGAGTCCAGCATGGCGTAGGGCGTGATCGCCAGCGTCGCCCGGATCAGCTCGGCACGAACGTCCCGGCCGCGCGTGGTCAGCGCCAGCACCCGGGAGCGGCGGTCCGCCGGGTCGGTGTCCCGGGTGACCAGGCCGCGGTCGATCAGCTGGTTCGCCAGAAACGTCAGGTTGGGCGCGTTGCAGTGCAGCCGGTCGGTCATCACCTTCATCGACGGCGGCGGCTCGGCCGGATCGATCGCCCAGAGCGCGTGCGCGGTGGCCGGGGTGAGCCGGTGCTCGGCCAGGAACCCGGTCAGCCGCTCGGTGGTCCGCATCTCGATCTCGAAGGCGGCGGCGACCACGGCGAGCAGATCCATGCCGCCCATCCTAGCGATGTTTCGAGTCTCGAAGTATGTGTTACGGTGCGAATTACTTCGAGTCTCGAAAGGAATCCCATGGACTACACCGGCATCACCGCGCTCGTCACCGGTGCGTCGAGGGGCATCGGCCGGGCATCCGCCCGCGAACTGGCCCGGCGCGGCGCACACGTCGTGCCGCTGGCCCGGTCGGCCGACGCACTCGACGCGCTCGCCGCCGAGATCCGCGCCCGGCACCCCGTCGACGTCCACCCGCTCGCCGCGGACCTGAGCACACCGGACGGCCCGGCGCTCGTGGTGCGCGAGCTGGCGGCGCGCGGCATCACGATCGACCTGCTGATCAACAACGCCGGCGCGGGTACGGTGGGGCCGTTCCTGCACCGCCCGTACGGGCCGCAGCGCGCCACCGTCGACCTCAACGTGCACGGGCTGATGGCGCTCACCCACGCGATCGGCGGGCAGATGGTGGCCCGGGGCCGCGGCGGCATCATCAACGTCTCGTCCACGGCCGCGTTCCAGCCGATGCCGTACCAGGCCGGTTACGCGGCCACGAAGGCGTTCGTGCTGTCGTTCACCGAGGCGCTCGCGCACGAGCTCCGGGACAGCGGCGTCCGGGTGATGGCGGCCCACCCGGGCGCGGTCGACACCGGCTTCTTCGACGGCACCACCGCGGTCATGGACCCGCGCGTCACCGACTCCCCGGACCGGGTGGCCGCGAAAACCCTCGACGACTTCGCCCGCGGCCGCCTCAACTCGTACCCGGGCCGGCCACTGCACCGCGCCCAGACCGTGGTCGCCCGGTTCCTGCCCCGCGCCACCGTCGTCCGCGCCACCGGCGCGGTGAACCGCCGCCTCGGCCACCACACGGCCACGGACGCCTGAGACACCGCCCCACGAACGTCGCCCGCCGGGCGCGAACACCGAGCCGGACCCCCATTTTCCCGCTCCCGGCGTGGTGCGGCCCGCATGCTCCCGCGGGCAAACCCGCGGCGGCCTCCGCCGCCGCTCGGCCGCCGCGTCGGAGCCGGTTCCGCGGGTGGCCCGGACGAGCACACGGGACCGGCCACCGGCACGCCGCCGGCTCCGGCTCGACACGGGACGGCCACCGGCAAGCCGCCGGTTCCGGCACGGCACGGGACGGCACAGCAACCGGCACGCCGCCGGTTCCGGCACGGCACGGAACGGCTCGGCACGGGACGGCTCGGCACGGGACGGCTCGGCACGGGACGGCTCGGCACGGGACGGCTCGGTTCGGCGCGGGTGGAGCCGCGTCGCCCGTGCCGGTACCGGCCCGCGGACGGTAACCGCACCGACCGCCACCGCGGGGACCGCACTCGACGAGCCCGTTGCCGGGTGCCGGCTACGCGGCCAGGACCGGTCCGGATTCGCGGGCGGGGCGGACGACGGGGAACCGTACGCCGGTGAGGTCCTCGGAGGCGGCCCACAGGCGCTGCTGGATCGTCACGTCGTAGGACTCCGGGCTGGACAGGACCGGGCGCGGGTGGCCCATGATCTCGTTGCGGCCGCCGGGCCCGTAGTACTGGCCGCCGAGCACCGCGGGGTCGGTGGCGGCGCGCAGCGTGGGCAGCGCACCCATCTCCGGTGTCTGGGTGACCATCGGCGCCAGCAAGTCGATCGGGAGCCGGAAGGCCGCGGGCGTGTTGCGGGTGAGCTCGGTGCTCGACAGGCCGGGGTGCGCGGCCACCGCGACGGTCGTGCCGCGCGCGGCGAGCCGGCGCTGCAGTTCGTACGTGAACATCAGGTTGGCCAGCTTCGACTGGCCGTAGGCGCCGGCCCGGCTGTACGACCGCTCCCACTGCAGGTCGTCGAAGTGGATCGCGGCCCGGATGCGGTGGCCGGTGCTGCTGACCGTCACCACCCGGGAGCCGGCGACCGGCAGCATCAGGTCCAGCAGCAGCCCGGTGAGCGCGAAGTGGCCGAGGTGGTTGGTGCCGAACTGCATCTCGAAGCCGTCCCGGGTGGTCCGTTTCGGGGTGTACATCACGCCGGCGTTGTTGATCAGCAGGTCGATCCGGCCGAGCCGGGACCGCAGTGCCGCCGCGGCGGACCGGACCGAGTCGAGCGAGGTCAGGTCCAGCGCCTGCACGGTCACGTCACCACCCATCCGGGTCGCGGCCAGCCGCCCCTTCGCGACGTCGCGCACGGCGAGCACCACGGACGCGCCCCGCCCGGCGAGCGCCTTGGCCGTCTCGTACCCCAGGCCGGTGTTGGCCCCGGTCACCACGGCCACCCGGCCGTGCTGGTCCGGGATGTCCGCGGTCGTCCACTTCGTACCCATGGCGAGCTCCCTAGCTTTAAAGTACCGGAGGTATCTTGCTACGTCGACGATAAAGTACCTCCGGTACTTTGGTCAACGTACCGGAGGTACTTAAGTTAGGCTGATGATCGTGACGTTCCAGCGGGCGCGAACCGAAGAGCAGCGGGAGATCCGCCGGCGGGCCATCCTCGACACGGCGTCGGCGATGCTCGACGAGATGCCCGTGGCCGCGGTCACCCTCAACGAGCTGTGCCGCCGCGTGGGCCTGGCGAAGCCGAACGTGCTGCGCTACTTCGAGTCCCGCGAGGCGGTGCTGCTCGAACTGCTGGACCACTTCCTGCGGCAGTGGCTGACCGAGCTGGCCGCCGAGCTGGCCGCCGGCATCGACGTGGAACTGCCCATGGCCGACCGGGCGGCGGCCGTGGCCGAGATCCTCAGCGGCTCGCTCGCCCGACGGGTGGTGATGTGCGACCTCTTCGGCGCGCAGACCGGCGTCCTCGAGCACAACGTGTCCGTCGAGGTCGCGACGCGTTACAAGCGCGCCTCCCTGGAACGCCTGACGACCATGACCGCGCTGGTCCGGAAGTACCTGCCGGAGCTCGGCGACAACGCATCGATGTTCAGCCTGCAGACCATGCTCACGGCCGGCGCGCTGCCCGCGTACAGCACGCCGCCGCCCAGCATGCAGGCCGTCTACCGGGCCGAACCCGACCTGGCCGGCTTCCACCTGAGCCTGGAGGACTACCTGCGGCCGGCGCTGACCGCCACCCTCCTGGGCGTGCTCCCCCGCCCCTGACCGGCCGACCGCCCGGCAACCGTGTCACCGGCCGCGACCGCGCGCCTGGTTGCGGTCGAGGAGTGCCATCTTCCGCAGCTGCGAGATCGGCAGCCACGCGGCCAGGACCGTCGACACCAGGATCGCCACCACGCACACCGGCCCGGCCACCAGCGGCAGCCAGCCGTCGGTGCCGGCGACCAGGACGGCCACGGCCGACGCCTCGCCGACGACGATCAGCGTGCCGCCCAGCACGCCGTTGCGGATCCACCGCCGGAACGCGTTCGCCGTCAGGACGTCCACGACCAGCCGCTTCTCCTCGGGATCGGAGAAGTACGATCCGGGCCGGTCCGGCGAGTTCGAGGCCGCGTAGTGCGCGAACACCCGCAGGTGCGCGCGCAGCACGGCGCTCATCTGCACCAGCAGCGCGATCAGCAGTGCCGGCAGCACCTGCGCGGCCGTCGAGTAGAACGCCTCGTTTCGCACGCCCGCCATCGTGTCACCGACCGGCCACTCCGGACGGCCACCACGATCCTCGACGACCCGGTCGACGGCCCGGCGGCCGCCGCGCGGTTGACCCGCGGGGACGTGCGGGCCGCGCACCACGCCGGAAGCGGGAGATCGTTCGCGTGGTCCTACTCGTGTGCCCACTCCCAGGCGGCCAGGAAGCCGCTGCCGGCGCCGGGGAGGAAGTAGCCCCAGGCCGGGGTGCCGCCGTGGTGGGTGCCGATCTCGGCGAAGGTGGCGCGGGCCAGGTCCTTGCGGCGGCCGAGGAAGGCGGCGAGCGCGAGCCAGTGGCGGCAGGTCATGGCGCGGCCCGGCGGGTGCGGTGCGCCGGCGCGCCACTTCGCGGCCCAGGTGTCGAGTTCGTCGCGGATCTCGCGGCGCTGGAAGTAGGTGGCGACGGCGGCGAGGGACGTGCGGTCGCGGCGGTCCCAGCCGAACTCGCGCATCGCGTACTCGAAGTGCGCCAGGTACGGGAGCATGACCGCGTTCGCGCCGGCCGGGGCGCCCTCGGCCACGGTGCGGGCCGCCTCGAACATCCGGGCGTGCGAGCCGTACCACTTCTCGCAGTACAGGCTGACCAGCGTCAGGTGCAGCTCGAAGTGGTACGGGGAGCGACGGCGGGCCTCGGTCGCCTGCGCGTCGAACTCGGGCGTGTCCACGGTGCGGCCCGCGAACGCGCCGTTGAGCAGGAGGATCAGCGGGCTGGGATCGTCCGGGCCGGCCAGGTCCAGCGCGCGGCGGGCGGCGCTGACGGCCTGGGCGGACAGCGCCTGGAACTCGGCGAACTGCTCGCGCGTGGTGTTGCGCGCGGACGCGCCGCCGCGTGCCTTGGCGGCCCGGCGGTGCAGCGACTCCGCGTAGATCAGCGCGGCGGCCGGGTCGTCCGGCGCGGCCTCCTGCCAGTCGTCGAGCCAGGCGCCCTCGGCGGTCGAGGCGTCCTCGCCGAGCACCCGCAGCCGGAACGTGCGCCGTTCCCAGTCGGTGCCGGTCTCCGCGACCACGTCGCGCAGCGCGGTCCAGTCACCGGTCGTGTGCGCCCGGTCGCGGGCCGCCCGCAGCCCGAGATCGTCCATGGCCGGGTCGGCGTCGATGATCGGCGGTTCCGGGCGCGGGCCGCGGCGAAACAGACGTGACAGCACGGCGGGATCATAGGACACCGAAGATCCGCCGGGGGTACGGACGGCCCGCACTGCGCCGGGCCCCGACCTTCTTTAGGCTGCCGGGATGCCAGCCGCGCGAAACGCGAAACTCTTCACGAAGTCTGCCCTGGTGACCCTCTCGCACGCGATGGAACGGGCCGCGCTGGCCGCGGCCGAGGACGGCCCGATGCTCGTCGTGGCGTTGTTCCAGCGCCTGCCCTACTTCACCCGCGAACGGCGGGTCTACGAACGCATCGCGGAACGGGCCGCGGTGACCGTCGTCGGCCTGGTCGGTGACCAGGCCGCGCAGCTGCCGGCCGGCACGCACCTGGTCACGCTGGACGGCGACGAGCCGTACGCGCGGGAGTGGACGGTCCTGGTCCTGACGCCCCGGTTCGGCGCGGTGCTGGAGGCGCACGACCGCGAGGAGGTGGACGGCGCGGCCACGACGCTGGAGGCGGGCCGGCTCTTCGACGGGTGGTGGAGCCTGCGCCGCGACGACGCGCTGCACAAGGCGCTCGCGTTGCAGGCCGCGTTCGCCGACCGGCTGCCCCCGGACGCGCGCGCCGCCCTGGCCGACGTGCTGTCCTACGTGCGTGACCTGCCCGCGGGCGCCGGGGAGAGCCGGGCGGACGCGCTCGCCGGGCTGCTGGTCGCGCACGCGGAGCGGACCGGCACCGAGCTGGCCGCGCTGCGCCGGCAGCTCGCGCCGGCCGACCGGTCACCGCTGACCGGGCCGGACGAGCTGCGGCGCTGGGCCGGCGACGCGTCCGGCACGCTGCCGGTGGCGCTGCTGGGGGTGCGCGTGCCGGCCCCGCACCGGTTGCCGGAGCAGACCGGCCGGCGCACCGGCGCGCTGCGCAACGAGGGTCTGCTCGCGGTGCTGTCCCGGGTGCTGCGCGACACCGACCGGCTGACCCGCCTGACCGAGGACGACTTCCTGCTGATGCTGCCGGCCCGCTCGATGGACGACGCGGTGCGGATCGCGCACCAGCTGCAGGCGGACCTGGCCGCGTCCGCGGCGACCAACGCGTTCCTCCCGGACGGCGCCTTCCAGCTGGTCATGACGACCCGGCGCCGCCCGTTCCCGGTCGACCGCATCGTCGCGGCACTCGACTGGGCCGAACAGGAGGGCGTCCCGATCGCCCAGCTGGACGACGACGGCCGATGACCGTCACCCGCCGATCCGGAACGTGTTCATCACCATCAGGTCGAAGTCGGCGATCAACCGGTCCGCGCCCGGTTCGTCGCCGTAGATCGCCAGCGACAGCGTGTACCGGGTGCCGCCGCCGTCGAACGTGTACTCGATGATCCGATCGCCCGGGCCCTGCGCGCCGGTGAACTCGCTCGCCGAGATGGTGGCCGACGACCGCTGCCCGCGTGCGCCGCTCGCGGTGGTCACCTCGGACACCTCGATGCCGGTGTAGAAGTCGGCGCTCGGCGTGTCGATCGGGCCGGTCGCCTCGGCGGTGCGCACCCACACCCGGTAGTAGATGAAGTCGGTGGGCACGCACTCCGGGATCAGGTCGGCGCGCTCGGCCAGCCAGTGGTTGAAGCTCGGATCGAGCCGGCACTCCTCGGACACCCAGGACGGCGGGTGGCGCAGCGAGTAGCCCTGGTCGGCGCTGGCGTACGCGGTCCAGCCGGCGGTCGGGTCCGGCGGCGCGGGCAGCGTGATCTCGGAGGCCTCCGGCAGGTCCGGGACGGTGAGCTGGTCCAGCACCGCCTCCAGCGCGTCCGGCGTCTGCGGGAACACCGGCGTGCCCGCGCCCGCCGCGCCGGCCAGCAGCGTGAGCCCTTCCCGCTCGGCCTCCGGGACCCCGAAGCCGACGAACCGGAAGTCGAGGTCGAGGCCGCTGTCGCGGATCCGCTCCTCGATCCGCGCGGAGACCGCTGCCTGGTCGGTGTGGCACGCGTCGGTGCCGTGGTGGGCGATCACGATGATCCGGTTGGTGAGCCGGCCGCGGAACGGGTACCGCCGGTCGAAGTCGCCGATCGCGGCGAGCACGCCGTCGAGCAGCGCGGGCCGGCCGGCGGCTTCGACCGTACCCATGGCGTCGGTGATCCGTTGTTTGTTCCCGGTGCCCGCGCCGACCAGCTCGCGCGTGGTGTCGCCGGTGCCGCACTCGCCACCGAACCGGCGCAGCGCCAGTGCGTCGCGATCGCCGGTGTTGCCGGCCGCGGCGCCGACGGCCGCGCGGACCGCGGCGGGATCACCACCGGCCGAGCCGTCGACCAGGAACGTCATCCGGTGATCGGGCACGGTCCGCAGCACCACGGCGGTGCCGACCGCGACCGCGGCGACGGCCGTGACAACCGCCACGATCAACACCCATCGGCGGGTACGGGTCATCGGGTCCCCTTCGGAGCGGTGGCGCGCAGCGCGGCGAGCGCCGTGTTCATCGCGTCGGCCTCGGCGTTGTACTCGTCCGCGACCGTGGCGAACGCGGCGTGCCCCGGTCCGAGCGGCTCGCCGTCACGCGCGTCCGCGAGCAGCGTCTCCGCGGACTCGACCACGTCACGCTGCAGATCCTTGAGCAGTCGCGCACGCCGGTGGAGATCCGTGGCCGCCTCGGTGCCGGTGCGGCCGTCCAGGTCCTCGAACGCGAGGTCCGCGGCCGTGATCGCGTCCCGGGCGTCGTCGATGCGCCGTTCGGCCACGTCGAGCCGGCCGTCCATGGTGGCGGCGACCGCCTCGTTGACGGTGCCGACGGTCGGGTTGAGCACGTCGACCACGGCCTTCGCGTTGCGCAGCACCGGCTCGACGTTCGTGAACCAGTCCAGTGCCGCGTCCAGGTCGGCGGAGGTGTCGACGAACATCGGCGCGGGCGCGCCGGACCCGGCCGCGAGCCGTGCCAACTGGTCCTGCTGCCCGTCCTCGACCTGATAGCCGATCATCCGGAACTCGATCTCCAGCCCGGCCGCCTCGATCCGGTCGCTGATCTCCCGCTGGACGTAGGCGGTGTCCGGGTCGCAGCCGTCCGCGCCCTGCCTGGTCACCACGACGATCCGGTTGACCTGCTTGGCGGCCTGCGCGAACGGTCGGCTGAAGTCCTCGATCGCCTGCACGATGCCGCGCTGCAGCGTCGCGGTCCCGCCACCGCGGACACCCGCGGCCGCCGCCGCGATCGCGCCCCGGTTGCCGGTGCCGAAGTCGACCAGCTGCGTGGTGTTGTCGTCCGCGCCGCACTCCCCGCCGAAGCTGCGCAGCGCCAGCGAGTCCCGGTCACCGGAGTTGCCGACCACGGTCCGCAGCGACTCGGTGATCTCCGCGAGCCCCGCCGGGTCGGCCGCGGCGGACGCGTCGATCAGGAACTCGGTCTTGTAGGTCGGCGCGAACTGCGGCAGCACCAGCCGCACCACCGCGGTCGTGGCCGCGGCTGCCACGGCGAGCGCGAGCACCGAGATCATCGTGACCCGCACGCTGCGCGGCAGGTCCATCCGAAAGATGTTGTACTGCCGATTGTGGTCGCCGCGCTGAACACCGAAGGCGCCCCTCGCGTCGACATCGGCCGGTTCGCGCGCCACTGCTGAAGTCCCCCCGGAATGCGTCGGCACGGTCCTTTGTAGCGCCGATCATCCACCGGCCCGCCGCGTTGTCCCGAACCTGACAATCGCCGTCCGCGAATGCGGCCACAGGCGACACCCGGCGGGCCGAACAGCCGCCGCCCACGGCCGGCCGGACGAGGTGACCGGGACGCGCGACCGGCGGGCCGATCAGGCATGATCATGCAGGTCGCCGGCCTGCTGCGGCGCACGGCGGCGGGGCACCCCGGCGGTGGCGGAAGGGAGCGCGGCGCATGGAGTGGTGGCAGACGCTGGCCGGTGTCGCCGCGGCACTGCTGCTGGCCTGGCTCGGCCTGCTGGTCGCGCTGCTGGCCGCCAAGCCGGACGGGGCCCGGCTCACGGAGGCGCTGCGGCTCCTGCCCGATCTGCTGCGGCTGCTGCGGCGCCTCGCCGCCGACCGGGACCTGCCGCGCGGGGTCCGGGTCCGGCTCGGGCTCCTGCTCGCCTACCTGGCCCTGCCCTTCGACCTGATTCCGGACTTCGTCCCGGTCCTCGGCTACGCCGACGACGTGATCATCGTGGTCGCGGTCCTGCGCTCCGTGGTCCGGCGGGCCGGCCCGGAGGCGGTCCGCCGGCACTGGCCGGGCACCGACGACGGTTTCGCCGCCCTCAGCCGCCTCACCGGGCTCGGCCGCTGAGCCACACCACCCACCCGGGCCACGACGGTCGCCGCACCGCACTCGGCCGGCCACCGCACCGCGAGCTCCCCGCCACGGGACCACCACCGGCCGGCAGGCCGACGAGAAGCCGGCGGCACCTCACCGCGGAGACCGGCAACCGGGTGGCCGGGCGACCAGCGGGCCGCGTGGCCGGGCGACCAGCGGGCCGCGTGACCGGGCGATCAGCAAGCCGCCTGGTCAGGCGACCAGGCGGCCGCGTGACCAGGCGGCCGGGCGAGCGGGCATGACCAACTGGCCGGGTGACCGAGCGACCGGCGACCGGGAGAACGCAACCGGCAGAGCAGCAGCCGAGGGGGCGGCCGGTCAGGCGGAGGTGCGCCAGATGATCGGCGACGGGAGGACGACCGGGTCGGGGTGTTCGCCGCGGATCTGGCGGAGGACGAGGTCGGCCGCGACCGCGCCGATCTCGCGGGCCGGCTGGTGGACCGTGGACAGGGGCGGCTGTGCCCGCAGCGCCCAGGAGCTGTCGTCGAAGCCCACCAGGCCGACCTCCGTGGGTACGGACCGGCCGGCGTCGCGCAGCGCCTCGAGCGCGCCGGCCGCGACCGCGTCGGAGGCGGCGAACACGCCGTCGATCGCGGGTTCGCGGGACAGCAGCTCGCGCATGCCCTTGACGCCGGACGCGTAGTCGTAGAGCGGCACCTCCGCGACCAGGCTCGGGTCGAAGCGGTCGCCGAGCGCGGCGCGGAAGCCGGCGAGGCGGTCGGCGCCGGAGTCGCGGTCGAGCGCCGCCGCGATCATGCCGATCCGGCGCCGACCGCCGGCCGCGAGGCGGGTGACCAGCGCGCGGGCGGAGCCGGCGTTGTCGATGCCGACCCACGGGGTGTCGCGGGCCAGGTCGGGTGGGTGGCCGACGAACGTGGCGGGCAGGCGGAGCGCGGCGATCACCCGGGTGATCGGGTCGTGGGTGCGGGCGGAGACCACGATCGCGCCGTCGACGAACCCGCCGCTGAGGTAGCGGGCGACGCGCTCGGTGTCCCGGGCGGAGTCGACGACGAGGCTGACCATCTGGTGCTCGGCGACGGACAGCTCCTCGTTCGCGCCGAGCATGATCGCGCCGATGTTGGGGTCCTCCAGCAGCAGCGAGTGCGGTTCGAGCGTGAGGAAGCCGACGGCCTGGGTGCGGCGCCGGACCAGGTTGCGCGCGGCCGTGTTCGGCACGTAGCCGACGTCGGCGATCGCGGCCTCGATGGCGGCGCGGGACTGGGCGGAGACGTACCCGCCGTTGAGTACCCGGCTCACGGTGCCGCGGGAGACGCCGGCCGCGGCGGCCACGTCGTGCACCGTGGCGCGCTTCTGCGGTTGCGTCCGTGCCACGCGGCACAGCGTAGCCGTGCGCGCTTGACCCTCGATCGGCCGCGTGACACCGTGTGCACGTTCACACACCCGATCCGCGGGCATCGTACGGCCTCGGTGTGTGCACGTGCACACACCGAGGGGGCGCTCCATGACCGGTCGCTGTGCCGCCCGGCGCGCCGGGTCCGGGCGGCCGGCGCGCGGCGATTCCCGTGCCACAGTGGTTCACGGGCGGCGCCGTCGCGGCACACCGGGGAGGCGCGGCGCCCGGCCATCGACACCGACCTCGCGGTCCGTACCCGGCAAGGAGTAGTGCCCTGATCCGCCAGCTTCGCGCCGCGGGTGTCAGCCTCGTGCTGGACGCTCGCGACGCACGACCGCCCGCCGTCGTCCACTGGGGTGCCGACCTCGGCGACCTCCCGGCCCCGGCGCTCGCCGCGATCGCCGACGCGTCGGTGCCCGCGGTGCCACCCAGCAGCATCGACGTGCCGTTGCGGCTGCCGCTGCTGCCGTCCTTCGCGGACGGCTGGAGCGAGCGCCCCGGGCTCGACGGGTTCTTCACCGACCGGTCACCGGTCTCGTTCCGCGACTGGTCCACCGACGCCGGTCCGGGCTGGACAAGCATCACCGCGGACGGCCCGCTGGCCGTCACCACCCGGCTGGAGCTGTCCGGGGAGGGTGTGCTGCGGATGCGGCACACCCTGGTCAACCGGGGCGCGTCGGACTTCGTGCTGACCGCGCTGGACCTGCAGCTGCCGGTGCCGGACCGGGCGCGGGAGGTGCTGGACTTCTCCGGGCTGTGGGCGCACGAGCGCCGGCCGCAGCGCGGCGAGCTGCGCCAGGGCGCGTGGATGCGCGAGTCCCGGCACGGCCGCCCCGGCCACGACGACGCGTTCCTGCTGGCCGCGGGCGTGCCCGGGTTCGGGTTCCGGAGCGGCGAGGTGTGGGCCGCGCACCTGGCGTGGAGCGGCGACAAGCGGGTCTGGGCGGCCCGGTCCGCGCTCGGCCCGGCCGTGCTCGGTGCCGGTGAGCTGCTCGGCGCGGGCGAGGTGACACTGGCGCCGGGCGCGCAGTACACCACGCCGTGGCTGGTCGCGGTCTGGTCGGACCGCGGGCTGGACGGGCTCTCCGACCGGCTGCACCCGTGGATCCGCGGCCGGTCCGAGCTGCACCGGCCGCGGCCGGTCGTGCTGAACACGTGGGAGGCGGTCTACTTCGCGCAGGACCTGGAGACGCTCGGCGCGCTCGCGGACGCGGCCGGCGAGGTCGGCGTGGAACGGTTCGTGCTGGACGACGGGTGGTTCACCGGGCGGCGCGACGACCGGCGCGCGCTCGGCGACTGGTTCGTCGACACCGAGGTCTGGCCCGCCGGACTGCACCCGCTGATCACGCGGGTGCACGACGCCGGCATGGACTTCGGCCTGTGGGTCGAGCCGGAGATGGTCAGCCCGTCCTCGCAGCTCGCCGCCGCGCATCCGGACTGGGTGCTCGGTGCGGAGTCCTCCCCGACCTGGCGGTTCCAGCGCGTGCTGGACCTCTCCCACCCCGACGCGTACGGGTACGTGCTGGAGCGGCTGAACGCGCTGCTCACCGAGTACCCGATCGCGTTCCTGAAGTGGGACCACAACCGGGACGTGCTCACCCCGGGCGTAGCGCACGCGCAGACCACCGCGCTCTACCGGTTGCTGCGCGAGCTGCGGATGGCGCACCCTGACGTGGAGATCGAGAGTTGCGCGTCCGGCGGCGGGCGCGTCGACCTGGGCATCCTGGAGCTGGTCGACCGGTTCTGGACCTCGGACACCAACGACCCGCTCGACCGGCAGAGCATCCAGCGGTGGACGTCGGTCCTGGTGCCGCCGGAGTATCTGGGCGGGCACCTCGGTGACCGGGCCGCGCACATCACCGGCCGCACCACGGATCTCGCGTTCCGGCAGGTCACCGCGCTGTTCGGCAGTGCCGGCATCGAGTGGAACCTGCTGCGGGCCACGCCCGAGGAGCGCACCACGATCGGGGAGTGGATCGCGCTGCACAAGCGGCTCCGCGAGCTGCTGCACACCGGCCGGGTGGTCCGCGCCGACACCGCCGACCCGGCCCAGCTGGTGCACGGCGTGGTCGCGCGGGACCGGCGCGCCGCGGTCGTCGCCTACGTGACGCTGGACGCGCCGCAGGCCGCGCTGCCCGCGCCGCTGCGGATCCCGGGCCTGGACCCGGACCGGCTCTACACGGTCCGCCCGCTGCTGACCGGCGCGGTCACCCAGGACGCGCCGCCGCCGTGGCTCGCGTCCGGCGCGGTGACGCTGCCCGGCCGGGTGCTGTCCGAGGTCGGGCTCGCGGTGCCGTTACTCAAGCCGCAGCAGGCCGCGCTGTTCGAGGTGTCGGCCGCCTGACGGTCCCGGTGAGCCGGGTGGCGAGGCGTTCTCGGCACCCGGCTCGCCGCGGACGGCCGGTCACCGCCGGCACCGGCGGGGGTTCACCAGCCCGCGCGCCAGTACTGCGGGGCGTACGGGCGGTCGGCCGCGGGGACGCCCAGGTCCGCGGCGGCCTGGGTGGCCCAGTGCGGGTTGCGGAGCGCGGCGCGGCCGACGGAGACGGCGTGTGCCTGGCCGGTGGCCAGGATCGTCTCGGCCTGGGTCGCGTGGTCGATCAGGCCGACCGCGCTGACGACGACGTCCGTGCCGGTCAGCGCGTCGGTGAGGTGGGCGGCCAGCGGCACCTGGTAGCCCGGGCCGACCGGGATGGTGGCGCCGTGGCCGAGGCCGCCGCTGGACACGTCGACCCAGGAGACGCCGTGCTCGTCGGCGAGCGCGCGGACCAGGCGGGCGGAGGCCGCCACGTCCCAGCCGCCGGGGACCCAGTCGGTGCCGCTGATCCGGATGCCGAGCGGCTTGTGTGCCGGCCACACCTTGCGGACCGCGGCGACGACCTCGTGCACCAGGCGGGTCCGGCCGCGCTCGTCCCCGCCGTACCCGTCGGTGCGGGTGTTGGTCAGCGGCGACAGGAACTGGTGCAGCAGGTATCCGTGCGCGGCGTGGATCTGGACGACGTCGTAGCCGGCCTCGTCGGCGCGGCGGGCGGAGTCGGCGAAGGCCTCGACGACGGCGGTGATGCCGGGCTCGTCGAGCGCGGTGGCCGGGTCGAGCGGGGGCAGGACCGGGCCGTCGGCCGCGCTGACCGTGGACCACCCGCGCTCGGCGACGGGCACGGTGGCGACGGGCATGCCGGGCAGCGAGGGGTAGGTGGAGGCCTTCCCGCCGGCGTGCGCGAGCTGGACGCCGGCGGCCGCGCCCTGGGAGTGGACGAACTCGACGATCCGGGCGTGCGCGGCCTGCTGCGCGTCGTCGTGCAGGCCGACGTCGCGCGGCGAGATCCGGCCGCGCGCCTCGACCGCGGTGGCCTCCGTGACGACCAGGCCGAAGCCGCCGGTCGCGAACGAGCCGAGGTGGACCAGGTGCCAGTCGGTCGGCACGCCGTCCTCGGCGTCGACGGAGTACTGGCACATCGGGGCGACGAACGCGCGGTTGCGCAGGCGCAGGCCCACGCCGTCGGCCGCGGGCAGGGTGAGGGGCTGGAACAGTCGGCTGGTCACGGCGGTCACGCTTCCCCGAGGAGATGAGATGCCCGGGACCTGCGCCGGCCCCGGAGGCGTCCTGTCGGTCGCCAGATTAGATGCACACGCGCATAGTTTCCAACGCGTGGTAACTGACGTCACGCGCCCGCGATCCGACTCAGGACGTGAAGATCAGGCCGAGGTGGGCGTCCAGCGCGCGCATCGCGGTGTCACCGTCGTAGTGGCCGCCGAGCACGTAGATCGACAGTCCTTCCATCGCCGCCAGCAGACCCGCGCCCGCGGCCGCCGGGTCGAGGCCCGGCGGGGCGGCACCCGCGGCCTGCGCGGCCCGCACCTGGTCGGCCAGGAAACCGGCCATCTGGCGCGTGTTGTCCCGCAGCAGGTCGGCGGCGCCGGGCTCGACCGCGGAGTACGCGAGGAACGCCAGGCCCACCCGGCCGTCCGCGCGCCGCTCATCGTCGAGCGGCAGCAGCGTGGTGAGCAGCATGCGGACCAGCTCGGCCGGGGTGACCGGCTGCGGCAGCCGGCCCGTCGCCGCCTCCACCCGGGCGGTCGTGCGCTCCACGATGCCGTTCAGCGCGAACCGCATCATGTCGTCCTTGGTCGCGAAGTAGTGCTGCACCATCCCGGTGGTGACGCCGGCCTCGGCGGCGACGTGCCGCAGGCTGATCGCCTCCAGACCGCCGGTCGCGGCGACCCGCATCAGCGCGTCGACGATGAGCTGGCGGCGTTCGCGGTGGTCGACCCTCTTCGGCACGCGACCCATGTTTTCACATTGCAGTCGTATTGACACCTCGGCCGGCGGCTTTTACATTACAGGTGCAACGTAAAAGAGGGGGGCGACATGATCAAGCTGCTCACGAAGGCCGTCCGGTGGGAGATCGCCCTCTGGGTGAGCCTCTACCGGCTGACGTTCCGGCGGCCGATGCCGATGGAGCCGGGCGCGAAGAGCTTCGGATACGTGCGGCCGGTCGCGCCGGTCCTCGGCGTCTTCATCGTGGTCTCCGCCATCGACATCGTCGCGATCGACCTCGCCCTGAACCATTTCCTGCCGAACTGGGGCTGGCTGCGCGTGGTCGCGCTGGTTCTCGGCGTGTGGGGCCTGCTCTGGATGATCGGCCTGGCCGCGAACCTCATCACCCACCGTCACCTGGTCGGCCCGTCCGGGCTGCGCGTGCGCAACTCGCACACGCTCGACCTGGCGATCCCGTGGCACACCGTCGCCACCGTCCGGGCACACAGCCGCTACCTGACCGAGAGCGACACCGTGCAGCGCGCCGGGGACGTGGTCAGCATCGCGACGGGCAGCCTCACCGCGATCGACGTCGTGTTCCGCGAGCCCGTCACGCTGGACCTGCCGAAGGGCCCCGCGACGGGCGTCACCGAGCTGCGGTTCCACACCGACACGCCGGACGAGCTGCTCGCGCACGCCCGCACGTTCCTGCCCGACCCGGTCACGGCCTGACCCGGCCGGATCCGGCCACGCCGATACGGGGCGGCGTGGCCGGATCGTGGTGGGTAAGGAGCGTCACGGTGGCGCCACCACCGTCCGTGACGTAATTTCGGAACTTAGCGAAATACCGAAGGATGGTACGTGTGCTGGACGAGTGCAAGGCGCTGGCGAACGAGACCCGCCTGAGCATCCTGGAGTGGCTGAAGGACCCGGCCGCGCACTTCGCGCACGGCGCCGGTGACGAGCCGCTCGGTGTCTGCGTGGGCCTGATCCAGCAGCGCGCCGGGTGCTCCGCCTCGACCGTCTCCGCGCACCTCGCCGTCCTGCAGCGTGCCGGGTTCCTGCAGGCCACCCGCCGCGGTCAGTGGACGTACTACCGCCGCGACGAGGCACGCATCCGCGCGTTCGCCGCACGCCTGCACCACGACCTGTAACCGGAAGGCGACATGATGCCCACCGCACTCTCCCTGCTCGACCTCGCCCCGATCGCGACCGGCCAGACCGCGCGTGACAGCTTCGAGGCCAGCGTGGAGCTGGCCCGCGCCGCGGAGCGCAGCGGTTACCAGCGCGTCTGGTACGCCGAGCACCACAACATGGCGACGATCGCGTCGTCGGCCACGAGCGTGCTGATCGGGTACGTGGCCGCGCACACCGAGTCGATCAAGCTGGGCTCCGGTGGGATCATGCTGCCGAACCACTCGCCGCTGGTCATCGCGGAGCAGTTCGGCACGCTCGCCACGCTCTACCCCGGCCGCATCGACCTGGGTCTCGGGCGCGCACCCGGCAGCGACCAGGTCACCATGCGCGCGCTGCGCCGCGACCACCTGTCCGCCGAGTCGTTCCCGCAGGACGTCCTCGAGCTGCAGGGCTACCTGACCGGGAGGACCCGCATCTCCGGCGTGCAGTCCTACCCGAAGCCGGACGGCGAGGTCCCGCTGTTCATCCTCGGCTCGTCGCTGTTCGGCGCGCAGCTCGCCGCGCAACTCGGCCTGCCGTACGCGTTCGCCTCGCACTTCGCGCCGGACGCGCTGCACCAGGCCGTGCAGGTCTACCGGGACACGTTCACCCCGTCCGTGCAGCTGTCCGAGCCGTACGTGATCGCCGGCGTGAACGTGATCGCCGCCGACACGCACGAGGAGGCCGAGGACCAGAAGACCCGCGCGTACCGCAACCGGACCCGCGCGTTCATCACCCGCGGGTCGGTCGGCCAGAACTTCACCGACGCGGAGATCGACGCGTTCCTCGCCTCGCCTAACGGGCAGCAGCTCGCGCAGATGACCCGGTACACCGCGGTCGGCACGCCCGAGGAGGTCCGCGACTACCTGGAGGCGTTCGCCGCGTCGATCCGCGCCGACGAGCTGATCACCGCCCACCACGCCGAGGACGTCGCGGCCCGGACCAGGTCCGTGGAGCTCACCGGCGCGGCCATGACCGCGGCCGCGGCCGCCTGACACCCGGCACCCCATCAGCGGGTACGCGCCCCGCGCCGTTCCCGGCGCGGGGCGGGCGTACCGCGCGCGCCGGCCTCGCGCACCCGGTGGGCCCCGGCCCGGAACGGCCTCCGGCCGAGGGCTCCGCACGCCGGCGGTGGCGCCCGGTGGCCGGAAAGTCCGGGGCCGCGGCGGCGAGGCGCGGTACCGTACCACTGTGGATGTCAGGGGCATGATCGCCGCGGAACGGCGTGGGATCGCCGACCTGATCGACTCGCTGGACGCCGGCCAGCTGCGCGCGCCCAGCCTGTGCGCGTCGTGGACCGTGCAACAGGTCGCCGGCCACCTGGTCGCCGCCGTGTCCGATCTGGACGCGGCCACACTGCTGTTGCTGGTGCGCAGCGGATTCCGCGTGCACCGGGCCAACGACCGCCTCGCCGTGCGGGTCGCGCGACGGCCGGCCGGTGAGCTGGCGGACCTGCTGCGGAAGAACGCGGACAACCCGTTCCGGCCGCCGGTCGTCGGCTATCCCGGGCAGCTCACCGACCTGCACGTGCACGGGCAGGACATGCGACGGCCGCTGGGCCTCCCGCACGCTCTCCGGCCGGACGCGCTGCGCGTGTCGCTGGACTTCCTCGTCGGCGGTCGCGCCGTCGGCTTCACGCCGAAGCGCCGCCCGGCCGGCCTGCGCTTCGAGGCGACCGACCTCGGCTGGTCGTGGGGCGCCGGCCCGCTGGTGCGCGGCACCGGCGAGGCCGTGCTGCTCGCGCTGACCGGCCGCACCGTCGTGCTCCCCGAGCTCGACGGGGACGGCGTGCCGCACCTGACCCGCCGCCTCCACGCCTGACCCGCCTGACGGCACGCTCTCCGCAGGCGTGCCGGGTCAGTCGGCGGAGCGGCGCTCGTGGCGGGACCGGGCCACTCCGTGCGCGGTGCGCAGCAGCTCGCGGACGGTCCCGGCGGTCCTCGGCCCGGGGTTCACGATCGACAGCCAGCCCATCGTGCCGTACACCGGATGGGGAAAGACCGTGTCCGGCTCGCTCGGGTCCGCGGAGACCCGGCCGGCGTCGCGGGGTGCGTGGCCGGTCAGCCGGGCGAAGTCCTCCTTCGGCACGTGCACGTTCACCCGGAACGCGTCCGGCCGGTCGAGGCGCGAGGACGTGTCGTCCAGGTAGTCCTTGGTGACGATCGTGGCGAACGGCTGGACCGTGGTGGGCACGGTGCCGTCCGGCGAGTGGTAGAAGAACGCGTCACCCCAGGCGATCTCCGGCGTGCCGTCGCCCTCCCGCGGGCGCAGCGTGAGCACGCCGCGGTCCAGGCCGGACACGTACGCAATGATCTCGTCCATCGTCATGCCTTCAAGCCTGCCATTGAACTGCTTGTGGAGACTTTCGCACCGCGAACCCGAGGCCGGCCCGGGTGCGGGTCTACAATCGGGCGATGCGGACGGTGGACGTGGCCCGGCGGTCCGGATACTCCGTCCAGCAGATCCGCAACCTCGAGCGCGACGGCGTGCTGCCGCCCGCGGCGCGCACCGCCACCGGCCACCGCGCCTACACCGACCGGCACGTGCTGGCCGCGACCGCCTACCGCGCGCTGGCCGCCGGCACCGGGCCGGCCGAGGCCCGGGCGATCGTGCGCGCCGCACACCAGCCGCCGCCCGCGCGCTCGCTGGCGCTGCTCGACGCCGCGCACGCGCGCCTGGACGCCGAGCGCCGCAGTCTGCGCCTGGCCCAGGAGGCCGCCCGGACGATCTCCGCCGAACCGATCCTCGACGTCCGCGCCGGTGACGCGATGACCATCTCCGAGCTGGCCGCCGCGCTCGGCGTGCGCGCGTCCACGCTGCGCCACTGGCACGCCGAGGGCCTGGTCGTCCCGGACCGGGACGCGGCCGGCCGGGACCGCGTCTACTCCCCCGGCGCGGTCCGGGACGCCCGCGTCACCGACCAGCTCCGCCGGGCCGGATACCCGATCGCCACGCTGCGCGCGCTGCTGCCGGAGCTGCGCCACGCCGACGCCGGCCCCGCGCTCGGCACCCGGGAGGCGGCCCTGACCGCCCGCTCCCACGCGCTGCTGCACGCTGCGGCCGCGCTCAGCGCACTGCTGCCGTCCGCGACCGACACGCCCGACTGGCCGGCGGGTTGACGCGCAGGTCACCACGCCGGCGCAGACCTCCCGAACCGTGCCGCCGGCTCAACCGCCATCCCGCGCCCGGCCCCGGGCGGGTGGTGGTCACGGGGTGCGGCGGAGCTCGCGGAGGACGCCGTGGCGGTGCAGCGTCCAGGCGAGGCGGCGGACGCCGGGGTGACGGACGAACAGCAGCGCGGCGCGGCGCAGCAGGCCGAAGCGGTGGCCCGCCACCTGGTCGTCGACCGCGGCCCAGATCAGCGCGCGGGCCCGGGCGTCGTCCAGCACCGCCCGCACCTCGCGCCGCACCGCCGGGTCCTCGGCCGCGGCGGCGACCGCGGCAGCCAGGGCCGGGCGGTCCGCGAAGGGTTCCGCGGTCGCGGCGACCAGCGGGCGGCGCACCTCGTCGCGCTCCAGCAGCAGCATCACGGCCTCCCGGATCTCGGCCCGGTCGAGCGCGGACCGCAGCAGCTCCAGCAGGCTGCGTTCGACCTCGCCGTCGCGCTCGGCATCGGCGACGGCGAGCGTGGCCAGCAGCATCGCGACCTCGTCGAGATCGATCAGGTGCCGGAGCCCGTCCCGGAACTCGGCCAGCTCCCAGGCGGCCCGCAGGCCCTTGACGAGGTTACGGTTCATGGCTCCTCGCTACCCGGCCCACCGGCCGCCGAACCGCCGCCCCGCGACGCCGCGGACCCGGCGCCGCGCACCGCTACGGCGCGGGCGTCTCCGGCGGCCGGAGCGCGAGGGTGGCGTGCAGTTGGCCGAGGCGGACCGTGGTGTCGAGGAAGCCCCAGAGCGCCTGGTCGACCCGGTCGGCGTTCTCGATGTCGCCGCGGAGGTCGCCGTACAACTGCTCGGCCTCGGCGACGAGTTCCTCCGCGCGGGTGGCGTGCTGCTCCGGGGTCATGCCGCCATGGTGTCACCCGGGCGCGACCCCGGAGCCGAAGAAGCGGACGATGTCGTCCGCCGCGGTCGGCGACAGCATCATCGCCTGGGCGCGGGCGGACGCCTCGGCGATCGGCCGGACCCGGGCGAACATCGCCGCCTCGTACGCCGGGATCGCCCCGCCCGGATCGGCGGCGAGCGCGGCCGCGAGCTCGGCGCACCTTGACGCGTCCACGGTGGACTCGCCGGCCGGCACCGACCCGGCCAACATCGCCAACCGTACGTACACCGGCGCCGGCACCCAACTGGAACCGACCACGGAGCTGCGCGGCCAGATGTTCACGGAGAACACCCGTGCCCGGCGCAGACACACCACCACGGCGGTCCTCGACGCGTTCGTCACCGCCACCCGGCTCGCGCTGACGGACTGACGACCTCTTCCGGCGGCCACGGCCCGACTGCTCCCGCGGGCACCGATGCCACTCGGCTTCCCGAGGGGCACGGGTCCGGACGCGGTCGGCACCGGGGCCCGGGCGGTGCCGCGGTCGCGGTCGATCGGGTGTCGTATCGTCGGGCCGTGCCCGATTCCGTGACGAACAGCGACAGCGCGGCTGCCCGGCGTACCACCGGCGCACCGCGTGGCAACGCCGGTGGACAGCCGCGTGGGAATGCCGGTGGACCGCAGCGCGGGAATGCCGGTGGACCGCAGCGTGGGAGCGCCGGTGGACCGCAGCGTGGGAGCGCCGGTGGACCGCCGCTCAAGACGAAGGCCGAGAAGCGCGCGGAGGCCAAGGTCGCCAAGGCCCGCGCCCGGGCGCGGCAGCAGCGGCGGCAGATCCTGACCGTGGCCGGCGCCGCCGCGATCGTGCTGGCGCTCGTCGTCGGCCTGGTCGTGTGGATCAGCACCGCGACGGGCCGGGATCCCGCGGCCACGACCGCGAGCCCGGACGCGGCCGCCCCGAGCCCCACCGTGGCCGCGACGGACACGGCGTTCCCGCCGCTGCCCGCGGGTGCCGACCCGGCCCTGGGCCAGAAACCGGCGGTGACCGCCGGCACCGGCGCGGTCGCCGAGCTCACGACGACGACCCTGATCAAGGGCACCGGTGCCGCGGCCCAGGCCGGTCAGACGATCAACGTGAACTACGTGGGCGTCACCCACGCCGACGGCGCGGAGTTCGACTCGTCCTGGAGCCGTTCGGAGCCGTTCACCTTCCAGCTCGGCGCCGGGAACGTCATCCAGGGCTGGGACCGGGGACTGGCCGGCGTGACCGTGGGCAGCCGGGTCCAGCTCGACATCCCGGCCGACCTGGCCTACGGCGACAACCCGGGCGGCGGCCGGCCGGCCGGCGCACTCCGCTTCGTCGTCGACCTGCTGTCCGCCTCCTGACCCCGCACCCAGCCACCGGCCGGCCGGCCGACCGCACCTCGGCCGGCCGCACCCGACGCGCGACGGCCGTCGCGACACGCGGCGGCCGTCGCGACCGGCAGCGGTGGCCGCGCGCGCTAGCGGGACCACCCGCGGCGGAGCGCCGGCGAGGGCTACGGCACGGCCAGCAGACGCTGCACCCGGTTGACCAGCTCCTGCGGCCGGAACGGCTTGGTCATGTAGTAGCTGGCGCCGAGCGTCATGCCGAGGTCGATGTCGTCGGCGGCGTCCCGGCCGCTGAGCATCAGGACCGGGATGTCCGTGGTGCGCGGCTTGGCCCGCAGTTCGTAGCAGATGTCCAGACCGTTCATCCCGGGCATCACCACGTCGAGCAGGATCAGCTCCGGACGGTGCTGGACCGCGAGGCTGAGCGCGGACAGACCGTCGCCGGTGGTGAGCACCCGGTAGCCGGCCGCCTCGAGGGTGAACTCGATGAGCGCGCGGACGTCCTCGTCGTCGTCCGCGACCAGGACGCACGGCGCGTCGGACGGGCCGTGCGGCTCCGGTTCGGGCAGCGTGGCGGGAACGATGAACGCGCTGGTCAGGTACGGCATGGTGGTCTGGCGCACGATGCTCGCCTCCTAGCGGCGCTGGATGCCGAGGTCGGGGACGTCGCCGTCGGGCAGCGGCGGCAGCGGGGCGTGCCGGGCGGCCGCGATCGGGCTCCGCGCGCCGGGGTCGAGCGCCACCGGATCGTGGGTACGAAGCGTGTTGGTCACCATGCCGCCGTCCTGTCTGCCGTCCGCGGGCGGCGGGTGGATCCGCCGCACACGATGATGAAGCCGTGGCCCGGTGGCGGGCCGGGTGCACCCCGGTTGCGGTCCGGTTGCGACCGCACGCGGGCGCGGCCGGACGCGCCGCACCCATTCCCTTAGGTCTATGTGATTGTTACCGTCCCGGCATGGGCGGCCGAGCCGACCGGTTCGGCCCTCGATGGGAGGTTCGGATGGCGAGACGAGTACGGCTGTCGATGGCGGCCGGGTTCGCGGTGCTGATCGGCTCGTTCGGCCTGCCGGGCGCGTCGGCGGCGGCACCGGTCGAGGGCACGATCCTCGCGGTGCCGGGCGCGGAGGTGGTGCCGGACAGTTACGTCGTGGTCCTGGAGGACGGCGCCTCGGCCGCGGACCTCGCGAAACGGCACGGCGCGACCGTGCGGGACACCTACGAGCACGCGGTGCACGGGTTCGCGGCGACGATGTCGGCGGCCCAGGCCCGGCGGCTCGCGGCCGCGCCCGGCGTGGCGTACGTGCAGCCGAACGTGATCCACACGGTGCGGGCCACGCAGCCGAACCCGCCGTCGTGGGGGCTGGACCGCATCGATCAGCGCAACCGGCCGGTCGACGCGTCGTACACCTACGGCACCACCGCGAGCTCGGTGACCGCCTACATCATCGACACCGGCATCCGCACCACCCACGGTGACTTCGGCGGGCGCGCGGTGAGCGGGTTCGACGCGGTCGACGGCGGCACCGCGGACGACTGCAACGGGCACGGCACGCACGTCGCCGGCACGGTCGGCGGCACCGCGTACGGCGTGGCGAAGGGCGTGTCGCTGGTCGCGGTGCGCGTGCTGGACTGCGAGGGCAGCGGCACGACCGCGCAGGTGGTGGCCGGGATCGACTGGGTGACCGCGAACGCGGACGGCCCGTCGGTGGCGAACATGAGCCTGGGCGGCGGCGCGGACACGGTGCTGGACGACGCGGTGCGCCGGTCGATCGCGGGCGGCGTGACGTACTCGATCGCGGCCGGCAACGGCTTCCTCGGCATCATCGCGCTGGACGCGTGCACGCAGTCCCCGGCCCGGGTCGCCGAGGCGCTGACCGTGTCCGCGACCGACTCCAGCGACCGGAAGTCGTCCTGGGCGAACCGCGGCACGTGCGTGGACCTGTTCGCGCCGGGCATCAACATCACGTCCGCGTGGTCGACGAACGACACGGCGACGAGCACCATCAGCGGTACGTCGATGGCCGCGCCGCACGTGGCCGGCGCGGCCGCGCTCTACCTGGAGTCCAACCCGGCCGCGACGCCGGCGCAGGTGAACGCGGCCGTGATCGCGGCGACGACACCCGGCGTGGTGGTCAGCCCCGGCACCGGCTCGCCGAACCGGCTGCTCTACACGGGCGCGTTCTGACCGCGGCGTGGGGTGCGGAGCCCGGCTCCGCGCCCCACGCACGCGCGGGCGCCGTCAGTAGGTGGCACGGCCGCCGCTGATGTCGTAGACCGCGCCGGTGGAGAAGCTGACCCGGTCGGACGTGAGCCAGGCGACGAGTTCGGCGACCTCCTCGGGACGCCCGACGCGGCGCATCGGGATCAGGCCGGTGATGTGGGCGAGCGCGTCCGGCGCGGTGTGCGCGTTCATCGGGGTCTCGATGACGGCCGGGGCGATCGCGTTGACCAGGACGCCGCTGGTCGCCAGCTCCTTGCCGAGCGACTTGGTGAGCCCGATGACCGCGGCCTTGGACGCGGAGTACGGCGACATGTTCGGGTTGCCGTCCTTGCCGGCCATGCTGGCGATGTTCACGATCCGGCCCCAGCCGCGCTCGCGCATGCCGGGCACGAACGCGCGGCAGGTGTTCACCGTGCCGTGCACGTTGACCGCGAACACGCGGTCCCAGCCGTCCCGGCCGATCTCCCACAGCGGCGCGTTCGGGCCGACGATGCCGGCCGAGTTGACCAGGATGTCGACCGGGCCGATCCGGCGGGCGGCGGCGTCGACGGCCGCGGTGTCGCTGACGTCGACGCGCACGTCGGCGCCGTCGGTCACGTCCAGCGTGAGCACCCGGACGCCGTCGGCGGCGAGCCGGGCCGCGGTCGCGGCGCCGAGACCGCTGCGGCCGCCGGTGATGACCGCGGTACGGGGCATGGTGTTCCTCCGTCGGTGGGTGCCGGCCGCCGGTGCGTTCCGGTGTCAGTGGGACTCGCGGGAGACCTGGTCGCCGCTGCCGCCGAGCAGGAAGTCGCAGTCGGCGCCGGTGTCGGCCTGCCCGACCGTGTCGACGTAGAGCCGTTCCCAGCCGCGGGCCGGTGCCGCGAACGCCTTGACCATCTCCGGCGCGGGCTCGCGGGCGGCCAGCTCGGCGTCGGGGATGTCCACGTCCAGCCGCCGGGCCTCCACATCCAGGACGATCATGTCGCCGGTACGGACCTTGCCGAGCGGGCCGCCGGCCGCGGCCTCCGGGGTGACGTGCAGGACCACGGTGCCGTACGCGGTGCCGCTCATCCGGCCGTCGCAGATGCGCACCATGTCCCGTACCCCCTCGGCGAGGAGCTTCGCGGGCAGCGGCATGTTGGACACCTCGGGCATCCCGGGATAGCCGCGCGGACCGCAGCCGCGCAGGATCAGCACCGAGTCCGCGGTCACCTCCAGGTCCGGGTCGTCGAGGCGGGCGTGCAGGTCCTCGACCGAGTCGAAGACGACCGCCGGGCCCCGGTGCCGCAGCAGGTGCGGGGACGCGGCCGCCGGTTTGATCACGGCACCGTCCGGCGCGAGGTTGCCGCGCAGCACCGCGATCCCGGCGTGCGGCTTCAGCGGGTCCGCGCGGGGGCGGATCACCTCGCGGTCGTAGACGAGCGGCGTGCCGAGCTGCTCGACCAGCGGCCGGCCGGTGACCGTGAGCGCGGCGGGGTCGAGCAGGTCCCGCACCTCGGCGAGGACCGCGTGCAGGCCACCGGCGCGATACAGGTCGTCCATCAGGAACCGGCCGGCCGGCTGGAGGTCGACGAGCAACGGCACCCCCGCGCCGGTACGGTCGAAGTCGTCCTGGGTGAGCGGCACGCCGAGCCGGCCGGCGATCGCGAGCAGGTGCACGACCGCGTTCGTGGAGCCGCCGAGCGCGGCCAGCGCCACGATCGCGTTCAGGAACGAGCCCCGGCTCAGCACCGTGCTCGGCCGGCGGCCGGTGTCGGCCAGCTCGACCGCGAGCACACCGGTGGCATGCGCGGCCTCCAGCAGCCGGGAGTCCGGCGCCGGGGTGCCGGCGATGCCGGGCAGCGTCATGCCGAGGACCTCGGCGAGCAGGCCCATCGTGGACGCCGTACCCATCGTGTTGCAGTGGCCCTTGCTCCTGATCATCGACGACTCGGAGCGCTGGAACTCGGCCGCGGACAGCGTGCCCGCGCGGACCTCCTCGCTGAGCTTCCAGACGTCGGTGCCGCAGCCGAGCGGGACGCCGCGGAACGTGCCGGTCAGCATCGGCCCGCCCGGCACCACGACCGCGGGCAGGTCGACCGAGGCCGCGCCCATCAGCAGCGCCGGGATGGTCTTGTCGCAGCCGCCGAGCAGCACCACCGCGTCGATCGGGTTGGCCCGCAGCATCTCCTCGATCGCCATCGCGGCCATGTTCCGCCACAGCATCGCGGTCGGCCGGACCTGTGTCTCCCCGAGCGACACCACCGGCAGGTTCATCGGGATGCCACCGGCCCGGTGGATGCCGTCGGCGACGCTGCGGGCCACCTCGTCCAGGTGCGCGTTGCACGGCGTCAGGTCGGAGGCGGTGTTCGCGATCGCGATGTGCGGGCGGCCGTCGAACGCGTCCGCGGGCAGACCGCGACGCATCCAGGCACGGTGGATGTAGCTGTTCCGGTCGTCACCGGCGTACCACTGAGCGCTGCGCCGTGCCTGCATCAGATGACCCCTCGCGATCTAGATCAGTCGATGGAATCGTGTTCGCATGGTAGGCATACCGGAACGCGCCTGCCCACTTTTCCGGACGTTCGGCACCGGCACCGCGATACGCGCCGGCCCGTCGGCGGCGTCCGTCCACATCGCACGGACCGCGCCGGGTGCGGCCGTGGTGGCGGTGCGGTGAGCTCGCGCGCGCCCGGGCCGCCGGGTGCCGATTTGCCCCGATCGGCGCCGCGGAGTTACATGGCCGGGTGCTCACCTTCGCCGTGCTCGGTCCGCTCGAGGTGCGTGACGGGGATCGGCGGGTGGAGCTGGGCGGGCGGCTGCCGCGCCGGCTGCTGGCGCTCCTGCTGGCCGCGGACGGGCAGCCGGTCGGCGACGACCGGCTGGCCGACGGCGTGTGGGCGGGCCGGCCGCCGCGCGAACCCACGGCGGCACTGCAGGTGTACGTGTCCCGGCTGCGCCGCGTGCTCCCCGGCGCGGGGCTGCGGCGCGCGGACGGCGGATACCGGCTGGCGGCCGGCACCGACGCCGGACGGTTCGCGGAACACGCGGCGCGGGCCCGCGCGCTCGCGGCGGCGGGCCGGCCGGGCGAGGCGCACGCGGCCTTCGAGGCGGCGCTGCGGCTGTGGCGCGGCGAGCCGTACCCGGAGATCGCGGACGTCGCCGCGGTGAGCGCGGTGCGCGCCGAGCTGGCCGAGCACCGGGAGAGTGCGCGGGAGGACGGCGTGGCCGCGCTGCTGGACGCGGGTGACCACGCCACCGCCGCCGCGGTGCTGGAGGGGCTGGTGCGGGACGCCCCCTACCGGGAACGCCGCTGGCAGCTGCTGGCGCTCGCGCTCTACCGGGCGGGCCGGCAGGCCGAGGCGCTCGCGGCCGTGCGCCGCGCCCGCACGCTGCTCGCCGGCGAACTGGGCGTGGACCCGGGTCCGCAGCTGCGCGACGTCGAACGCCGGATCCTCACCCACGACCCCACCCTGCTGCCCGCCGGCGGCGACCGGCCGCGCCGGCCACGCCCGCTCCCGACGCCACCCGCCGAATCCGCGCCACCCCCCGAACCCGCGCCGTCCGACGAGCCCGCGCCACTCCCCGAACCCGCGCCGTCCGACGAGCCCGCGCCACCCGCCGAGCCCGCACCGTCCGCCGGCCGCGCCCCCGGCCCAGGGCCGCGCGGGAACGGGCGGGTGCCGTCGCCGTCCGCCGGCCGCGAGCCCGATCCGGAACCGGTCGGGAACGGACGTACACCGTCGTCATCCGCCGGCCGCGAGCCCGATCCGGAACCGGTCGGGAACGGACGTACACCGTCGTCATCCGCCGGCCGCGAGCCCGATCCGGAACCGCCCCGGGACGGACGGCGTGGCGGGCGGGCGCTGTCGTCGTTCGTCGGGCGGGCGGCCGACCTGGCGCTGCTGGGCCGGCTGATGGCGGCGCACCGGCTGGTCACCGTGCTCGGCCCGGCCGGGGTCGGCAAGACGCGGCTGGCCGCCGAGTGGGCGCCGGCCGGCACGCTGATCCGGCTCGCCGACGTCACCGATCCCGCGCTGCTGGTCCCGGCGCTCGCTGCCGCGGCCGGCGTCACCGGCCCGGTCCGTGATCCGCGCGCGGCGCTGGTCGACCGGCTGCGCCGGCTGCGGGAGCCGCTGGTGCTGGACAACTGCGAGCATCTCGCGGACCACGTCGCCCGGCTGCTCGTCGACCTGCTGGACCGGGTGCCCGGACTGCGGGTGCTGGCGACCAGCCGGACCCCGCTCGGCATCGACGGCGAGCACGTCCTGCCGCTCGCGCCGCTGGCGCCCCCGGACGCGGTCACGCTGCTGACCGACCGGATCCGCGCGGTCCGGCCCGGCTGGACGCCGGCCGCCACCGACCGGCACGACCTGCGGAACCTGGCCGACGCGCTGGATCGTCTGCCGCTCGCGCTGGAGCTGGCCGCGGCCCGGGCCCGCACGTTCGGCCTGCGGGAGCTGACCGGCCGGCTCGACGACCGGTTCGCGCTGCTCGGCCGGATCCCGCGCGGCGCGGTGACGCCGCACGCCACGCTGCACGAGGCGGTCGCGTGGAGTTTCGACCTGCTGTCGGACGCCGAGCGTGAGCTCGCGGTGCGGCTGTGGCCGTACGAGGGCGGGTTCGGTCTGGAAGTGGCCGGTGACCGGCTCGACGACCTGGCCGCGCTCTGCGACCAGTCGGTGGTCACCGCGGACACCGGCACCGTCCCGGTCCGCTACCGGATGCTGGAGACGATCCGGGCGTACGCCCGCGCGATCGACGCCGACCCGGACCGCTCCCGGGCGGCGCATGCGGCCTGGGTGCGCGGCCTGGTCGCCGAGGCCGCGGCGGACCTGCGGGGCAAGCACTCCGCGGACGCGATGGACCGGCTGCGCCGGGAGCTGCCGAACATCCGCGCGGCGATCGCCCACGACCTGGCGCACGCGCCGGCGCACGCGCTGCGTACCGCCGCGGAACTGATGTGGTTCTGGGTGCGCGGTGGCCTGCCCGGCGAGGGCGACCGGGTGTTGAGCGCCGCGCTCGCCGCCGCGCCGGACGCGCCGCTGGAGGACGTGGTCCGGGCCGAGACCGCGCTCGGCGGTCTGCGCTACGTCGCCGGTGACGTCGAGGCGGCGCGGCGCATGCTGTCCGGCGCGGCCCGGACGGTGACCGGCGCGACCTCGCACCGCGTGCTGCTCGCCGAGGTCCGCTACTACCAGGGGCTCGTGCAGGTGCCGTCCGGGGACGCGGAGATCGCGCTGTCCGCGGCGGCCGAGGCGCTCGACATCGCCGTCGAGACCGGCACCGGATGGCTGGTCGCGGCGTCGGAGATGACGCTCGGCGCCGCGCTCGTGCTGGCCGGCCTGGTCGGCGCCGGGCAGGAGCGGCTGCGGGCGGCCGTCCGGCACGGGTACACGTGGACGGCCGCGTTGAGCGAGCTGATGCTGGGCCAGACCATGGTCGCGGCCGGTGACCGGGACGCGATCGCGGTGCTGTGGTCGTCGCTGCGCCGGTTCCGGGACGAGGGCGACCTGAGCAACGTGCTGGCGGTGCTGCACAACGGCGCGCTGGCCCTGGACGCGGCCGGCGACCACGACGGCGCGGCCGTGCTGCACGCGGTGGTCCGGATCCACCACGTCCGCAACGGCATCCAGCCGGCCGGCGCCTACATCGGGACGGACGCGCCACCGGCCCGGCCCGCCGGTGACCCGCCCGCGGACCCGCCGTCGCTGGCCGACGCGATCGCGGTCCTCGAGGCCGCCGCGGCCCGCCACGCCGGCACGGACCCGGCGCAGCACCCCACCCAGGTTCCGGGATCGGCGCTCCGGCGGACCGACACTCATTGACGTTCATCGAACTCTCTGGGTAGCCTTCCAGAAAAGTTTGTGGAACTTTCCGGTTAATTTCCGGTAATCAAGGAGCGGTCGATGGCGGAACTGGCGCTGCTGGGAGCGGAACTCGTCGCGGTTTCCGTGCTGGTCCTGGCCCTGTACTTTCCGCGGCACCGGCGCAAGGACCTGGTCGTCGCGTACTTCGGCGTCAACGTCGGCGTGCTCGCGGTCGCCAGCGCGCTGCGCACCAGCAGCACCGGCACCGGCCTGGGCATGGGCCTCGCGCTGTTCGGCGTGCTGTCGATCATCCGGCTGCGCTCCACCGAGCTGGACCAGAACGAGGTGGCGTACTACTTCTCCGCGCTCGCGCTCGGCCTGCTCGGCGCGCTCAGCACCGCCTCGATCTGGTGGAACATCGGCCTGATGGCGCTGATCCTCACCGTTATGGCGGTGGTCGACAACCGGCGGGTGCTGGCCCGGTTCGAGCATCAGACCGTGGTGCTGGACGCCGCCGTCCTGGACCGGGCCGAGCTGGTCCCCCGGCTGGAACGCCTGCTCGGCGGCACCGTGCACTCCGCCCGGGTGCAGCGGGTCGACCTGATCAACGACTCCACCGTGGTGGACGTGCGGTACTCGGCCGCGGCCGCGCGACCGGCCGGCCCGGGGACGCCGGCGACCGCGAAGGCCCCGGCCACGGCCGGAGCGGGCCGATGAGCCCGCTGGCGGCGCTGCCCGCGATCGGGCTGGCCGAACTGGAGGAACGGGCCGCGCTGCTGAGCCGGACGGACCGCAAGTACATCATCCCGGCCGGTCACGTCGACCGGCTGCTGGACCGGCTCGCACCGGCCGCCCGGGTGCTGGAGATCGGCGGTGTGCGGCGGTTCGGCTACGAGTCGCTCTACTTCGACACCCCGCACCTGCTCGGCTACCTGCGCACCGCCCACCGGCACCGGCGCAGATTCAAGATCAGAACGCGGGCGTACGTGGACACCGGCTCCTGCTTCCTGGAGATGAAGGTGCCGGGCGCGCGCGGCAGCACGCTCAAGTACCGGGTGGCGCACGAGCTGACCGGCCGGCGCGCCATCGGGCTCGGCCGCGACTTCGTCGACGAGGTGTTCTCCCGGCACGACCTCGGCGACCAGCGCGACGCCGAGCTGGGCCCGGTGCTGCGCACCGAGTACCGGCGCTGCACGCTGCTGCTGACCGGCGACGCCAGCCGCGTCACGATCGACACCGGGCTGCGCTGGGCGACCGCCGACCGGGAACTGCACCTGCCCGCGATCGCCATCGTCGAGACCAAGACCCGCCGGGCCGCGGGCGAGGCGGATCGCACGCTCTGGCAGCAGGGGCACCGGCCGGTCGCCGTCTCCAAGTACGCCACCGGGCTCGCGGCGCTGCGGGCGGACCTGCCCGCGGCACCGTGGCGGCGCGTGATCCGGCGGCACTTCCGCCCCGAGGAGGACAACGATGAGTAGCTGGAAACGTACCGTGGCGGCCCTTGCGGTCCTGGTGGTGGCCCTGCCGAACTGGGGTGGCCCGGCCGCCGCGGAACAGGCACCGGTCCCCGCCTCGGCCCCGGCCGACGACCTGCGCGGCGACATCACGTTCTCGGTGCCCAGCGGCACCTTCACCGACCCGGTCACGGTGGCGCTCGGCACGGCCGCGCCGAACGCGCAGATCCGCTACACGACCGACGGCAGCGTGCCCACCGCGACGTCCACCGTGTACGGCGGCCCGCTGCGGCTGAGCGCCACCACACAGCTGCGCGCACAGGCGTTCACCGGCGGGACCGCCACCGGCCGGACGGGCACGCAGCTCTACGTCCGGCGGTCGGCCGACGCGGCGGGCAACGACCTGCCGCTGGTGCTGATCGACGACTACGGCAAGGGCAAACCCGGCCGCGAGTACGTGGACGCGGCCGTGATGCTGTTCGACCCGGGCACCGCCGGCACCACCTCGCTGGCCGCCGCGCCGGCCGTCGCCACCCGCGCCGGCGTGCACCTGCGCGGCCAGTCGTCCGCGATGTTCGACAAGGCGCCCTACCGGGTGGAGTTCCGCGGCAACGACGATGACGACGCCGACCATCCGGTGCTCGGCATGCCGGCGGACTCCGACTGGGTGCTGCGCGGCCCGTTCCCGGACAAGTCGCTGATCCGCGAGGCGCTGGTGATGGAGCTGTCCGCCCAGCTCGGCCTCGCGACGCCGCGCCACCGGTTCGTCGAGCTGTACTTCAACGTCGACTCCGGGCCGGTCGCGGCCGCCGACTACCAGGGCGTCTACCTGCTCGAGGAGACCATCAAGAACTCGAAGGACCGGCTCGACCTCAAGCAGCTCGACCCGGAGGACGTCACCGAACCGAAGATCACCGGTGGGTACATCTTCTCGTTCGAGTGGCTGGCCGCGGAGGAACCCACGCTGCCCTGCACCGGTCCGGCCGCCACCTGCTGGAACTTCCTCGAGGTCCGCGATCCCGACCCGCTCGCCCCGGAGCAGCGGGCCTGGCTCACCCGGCACGTCCAGCAGTTCCACGACATGCTGCACGGCCCGAACCGCGCCGACTACCCGTCGTGGATCGACGTGGACTCGTGGGTGGACACCGTCATCATCAACGAGCTGTCCCGCGACATGGACGCGTACGTCCGCAGCACGTACTTCCACAAGGACCGGGGCGGGCCGATCGTGGCCGGGCCGATGTGGGACCACGACCTCACGTTCGGCGTGGGCGGTTTCGCGAACAACACCCAGACCGCCGGCTGGCAGCACCAGAACCTGCAGATCCGGCAGCCGCAGGCCAACGACTGGTTCACTGTCCTGGCCGCCGACCCGGCCTTCGCGGAGCGGCTGCGGACGCGCTGGCGGACGCTGCGCACCGGCGTCCTGTCCGAGGCGTCGCTGACCGCGCTGATCCAGCGCCTCACCGGGCCGCTGACCGCCGGCGCGGCCCGCAACTTCCAGAAGTGGCCCAACCTGACCGCGCCGGTGGTCGGCCCGTTCACCACGCCGACGGATCCCACCTGGCAGGGGCAGGTGCAGACGCTGCGCACCTGGCTGCGTCAGCGCGCGGCCTGGCTGGACAGCGCGGCCGGCTGGGGTGGGGGAACCACGACGCCGCCGGCCGGTGCCTGCACGGCCACCTACAGCACGACCGGCCAGTGGACCGGCGGCTTCCAGGCCGAGGTGCGGGTGACCGCCGGCGACGCACCGCTGCGCGGCTGGACCGTCGCGCTGACGCTCGCCGACGGGCAGCGGATCGACCAGGTCTGGAACGGCGTGCTGACCACCGGCGGCACCGGCGCGACCGTGGGGAACGCGAGCTGGAACGGCACGGTCGCGGCCGGCGCCAGCACCACGTTCGGGCTGACCGGCACCACGTCCGGCGCCACCACCGCACCGTCGGTGACCTGCACGGCGACCTGACCGCGGGGCGGGTGACCCGGGTGGCGCCGGCCGCACGGCGCCACCCGGCCGCCTCGCGGCCCACGCCACCCGGCCGCTGCGGGCCTCGATTCGCGGTCACGCCCCGCTACTGGACACCTCGGCTTACCGTTCGGGCGTGACGCTCCAGACCCACGACCCCCACGGTGCCGGCCGGCCGGACGACGTCGGCCGGCGGGCGCTGGTCCACGCGGTGCTCGCGGCGTCCGCGGTGCTGGTCACCGGCATCGTCGCCGCGGCCGTGCTGTTCGTGGCCCGGGACGGCGGCGAGCGCACCGACGCCCGGGCCACGCCGTCCGCCTCCGCCACCCCGCCCGGCACGCCGGGGACCGGCGCACCGGAGCCGGCCGCGGGCGGGGACCCGGACGAGGCCGCCGCCGGGTGGCCGACGCTGCCCTCGCTGCCCGCCGGCACCGCGCCGAGGGACCCGACGAGCACCACGAAGACCCGGATCTCGTTCGAGAACCACACCACCGACGTGTACACGGTCTCCTGGCTGGACACCGACGGCGAGGTGACCCGGTACGCCACGCTCCACCCCGGTCAGTCCTACGTGCAGGACACCTACGCCGGCCACTACTGGGCGGTCGGCGTCGCCGGCGGCGCGACCACGGCCGTGTTCCTGGCCGGCGAGCGGCCGGGCCGGGCCGTCATCACCTCATGATCACGCGCCGCCCGGACACGGCGATCCCGCCGCTGACCGCCGCCGAGGCCGGGTTCGCCGCACCCGCTCCGCGACCGTCGCCGCGGGTCTGCCGGCCCGGGCGACGGCTCAGGCCGTGGCCGCCGGCACCGACCATTCGTGGCCGTCGCGGACGTACTCGTGGCTCTCGAAGGTCTCGAACCGGTCGTCGTCGGTCCAGCGGCGGATGGCGATGGTGAGGCGGTCACCGGTGGCGTCGATCAGGTTGTAGCTGTTCGGTTCGCCCTTGAGCCGGTTGGAGACCGCGGTGCCGCACTGCGCGACCACCAGGCCGTCGACGATGCCGCTGTACGCCAGATGGATGTGGCCGCCGAGCAGCAGGTCGGCGCGGTGCCGCAGGTGACGCAGCGCCAGCCGGGACCGGCCGACCAGCCCGCGGCCGCGGACCGCGTCGGTGAGCAGGAACGGGTGGTGCGCGATGACCACGCGCAGGTCGTCACGCGGCGCCTCGTCGAACGCGGCGCCGATCGCGGTCAGCTGCCGCATGTTGATCCGGCCGCGGGACCAGTCGTGGTGGAACGTCCAGCGGCGGGCCGAGTTGACGCCGACCGCGATCAGGCCGTCCGTCTCGTAGCTGACGGCGCCGTGCGGGTCGCTGGCGATGTGCTTGCGCCAGCGCCGCCACGGTCGGGTGAACCGGGTCCAGAACCGCCAGCCGGGCAGGTCGTGGTTGCCGGGCACGACCACCGCGGGCGCCGGCAACCGGTCCAGGAACGCGCTGGCCGCCCGGAACTCCGCCTCGGCCGCGGTCTGGGTCAGGTCGCCGCAGACCGCGATCAGCGTCGGCTGGACCGCGCGCAGCTCCTCGATCAGCGTCTCGGCGACCGCCGGCACGTCCCGGCCGAAGTGCAGGTCGGCGATCTGCGCGATCCGCACGCCGGCCGGCTTCACGCCGCGGCCCCGGGGGCCAGGACCGCGAGCGCGCGGGGCCGGATCTCGTAGCGCAGCGGGGTGGCCAGCTGGGCGTTCTCGCCGTCGCTCATCACGCTCATCAGCGCGAGCCGGGTTGATCTCACCTCTACAGTCTTACCCTCGTAGACGCGGATCCGCTCGTCCTGCTGCCAGCCGCCGTTGAACAGCTTCGTGACCACCTCGACCAGGTCCCAGCTGTTCCGCTCCCTGGTGACGTAGACGGCGAGCCGCCCGGCGTCGAGACGCTTGCGCCCCGGGATCGGCGCCGGCCCGGCCGCGAGCAGGTTGCAGGAGATCACGACCGCGCGGGTACGGGTGAGGTGCTCCGCGCCGTCGACGGTGATCGAGAGCTCCATCCGCGGGTAGCGACGGATCAGCCGGAACGCGCGGTCGACCAGCCGGAACACGCCGAGCCGCTGCCCACGGACGCGCTCCCGGATGCGGCCGAGGTGCGGCAGCATGGCCAGCATCGAGCTGTGCAGGAAGGGCGAGTCGTTCACGGTCGCCACGTCGATCCGGTCCACCGGCGCGGTGAGCAGCGCGTCCACCGCCTCCTCCAGATCGTCGGGGACGCCGAGGTCGCGGGCGAGCAGGTTCATCGTGCCCAGCGGCAGGATGCCGAGCGGCACGTCACCACCGGCCAGTTGCTCCGCGAGCGCCCGGACCGTGCCGTCGCCACCGGCCACGAACAGCGCGTCCGGCTCCGCCTCGAGCAGCCCTTCGACATCGATCCGCAGCGTGCCGGGTTCGAACGGCCGCAGCCGCACGTCGACGCCGCGCTTGGCGAACAGCTCGGCCAGCTGGTCCTCCGGCGAGGCCTCGGCCCGGGCCAGGAGCGCGCCGGAGCGCGCGTTGTACACCACCGCAACGCGTTTCACGGCGAAAGTCTAGGGTCGCCCGGCCTCCGGCGCGCGCCGGAGGACACGGCCCGGCGGGCGCGCACCCCGCGGACACCGGTCGCGCACCGGCCGGACGCGCACGCCTCGCGCCGCGATCGGGTGCCGTCCGCGCGTACCCGTCGCCGATCTGGGTATGTCCCGTTGATCTGATGACGCCCGCGGAACAGGAGGACGACCGTGCGGACTCTCCCCATCGGCGCCGCGCTGCTGCTCGTGACCGCGTGCGGCACCGCGACCGAACCGGTCGCGCCGGTCCCGCCGCCGAGCGCGGCCGAGCCCACCCCGTCCGGCACCGGCGCGTCGCCCAGCGCGCCCGCGGAGTCCGGGCAGGGCGCCGGGCTCGACGCGATCAAGGCGGGTGACCGCAAGATCCTGCTTCACCTGGCCGAGCCGGACCGCGACCTCAGCGCCACCTACGAGGGGCCGGTCACCACCGGCGACGGCACGGACGACGGCGCGCTGTTCCGGCTGCTGCCGGTCGTCGACGGCCAGTACCTGATCGAGGCGCTGCGCCCGCGCGAGGAGGGCGGCCGCTGGTGCGTCGTGGTCGACGACCGGGCGACGCCGCGCACGCTCGGGACCGCGGAGTGCGCCGAGGACCAGCGGAGCCGGTTCGCGCTCACCGAGACCGGCGCGTCGGACGACAAGGGCCGCCCGACCCACCACCTGGTCAACGACGTGTACGGCGCCGTGCAGTACTCCGGCGAACGCCAGTCGCTCTACGTCGAGGAGGTCGGTGACGCGCCGATCGCCGGCTCGTTCAGCCTGGTCGACCGCGGCGCTGTCTGACCGGCCCGCCCGGGGCCGGCCCGCCCGGCCCGGCCGGCTCAGCTCGACTTTGCGATGAAGGTCGGGTTCTCGATCAGGAACGTGCCGAGCGTGCCGTCCTTGGCGGCCGCGAGCATGTCCATCGACAGCGAGTCCAGCGTCTCCGCGGACGAGCCGTTCGCGTCCGTGACCGACCGGAACTGACCGTTGTTCGTCTTGATCAGCATCAGGTCGTTCGCGGCCACGCCCTTCAGCGTGTAGATGAAGTCGACGACCGGCGTACCCTGCGTGTCCAGGATGAACGCCTCACCCGCGGCCTGCACCAGCCCGTTGAGCTTGCCCAGGTCGGTCAGCACGCCGGACGAGGTGGCCTGCTTCGCGATCGCCTTCATCAGCTGCTGCTGGTGCCGCTGCCGGCCGTAGTCGCCGTCGCTGAGGCTCTTCCGGATGCGCGCGTAGTCGAGCGCGAGCGTGGAGCTCATCTTCCGGCAGCCCAGCTTGTGCACGTACGGCTCGTAGCCGGCCGGCAGCCCACGCACCTGGTCCGCGGCCTCGTCGTACCAGCCCTGGTAGAGGTGGCCCTCGTCGTTGACGCCGAGGTGGATCGAGGTGGCCTGCTCGTCGACGCACATGTCGACGCCGCCCATCGCATGGATGATCTTCTCGAACCCACCGAAGTCGATCAGCGCGGCGCCGTTGAACTTGATCCCGGTGATCTTGTTGAGCGTGTTCGCCAGCGACTCCATGCCGCGGGCCCGCTTCTCCTGCTCCGAGCCGTCCCCGTCGTAGCCGACCGAGAACGAGGAGTTGATCTTCTGGATGCCGCCAGGGAACCCGGTCTTCGCGTACGGCGGGATCTGCACGCTCCAGTCCCGCGGTATCGAGATCAGGTACGCCTGGTCGTGCGTCTCGGGTATGTGCAGGATGATGATCGTGTCCGCGAGCACCGACGTGGTCGCCGACTCCTTGTCCCGCGCGTCGATGCCGGCCAGCAGCATGTTCACCGCGCCGCTGATGTCGTTGCCCTCGTCACCGCCCGCACCGGCCGCGTCGAGCAGCGAGTCCGTGGTGATCGAGTTGGTCGCCGACGCGATCAGCGTCTGCGCCGCGACCAGCGTGCCACCGCTCGCCACCAGCAACACCGCGCCGAAGATCAGGACTATCCGCGCCCACAGCGGATCCTTACGACGCTTGGACGCCACTCGTCACCCTCTCGTCTTCCATTACCGCCACCCGAAGCGCTCGAAAGGCTACAACCCACGGGGTGACGCTTCAAGGTCGCTTTCGCGAGCGCCCGGTGGCTCTGCGTCGATCCGTCCCCGTTCGCGGGGGTCCGGCCCCGCTCGTTCAGACCCTCCGGCCCCGCGAAGATCAAAACAATAGGGGCGATTTTCCCGCTTCCGGCGTGGTCACGCCGGGCATGCTCCCGCGGGCACCGGTCGTCGCCCGGGGGCTCCTCCCTGCCGGTTCCCGGGTGGCCCCGCCACACCCCACGCAACCCCACGCGTCTGCGCCGCATTCGCCACGCGACCGCCGCCGCACCCGCCACCGCACGCGCCGCCACCGCACGCGCCGCCATGGCCGGCCGCTACAGCGAAGCACCGAGACCGCCGCCACTCGACGCGACCCACACGCCGGACACGCGCCCCCGCGACACCGCCCAACGCCGAACACGCGCCCCCGCGCCACGGCCCGAACGCCGAACACGCACCACGCGACACGGCCAAGACGCCGAACACGCGACCACCCGGCACTGCCGCGCCGCGTCCCGACCACCCGACCCGGCCGGAACGGGCGCACCGCGTAGCGACCCGACGCGGCCGAGACTCCAGAACCTCGCCGTCCAAGCCGGCCCGATGCCCGCACCGCAACCATCCGACGCGGCCGAGCCGCCGGAAGCCCGGCCACCCGACACGGCCCCAACGCCCACACCCCAGCCAACCGACGCAACCGAGCCACCGGCAAGCCGACCGCCCAACACGACCCAACGCCCACACCCCAGCCAACCGACACAGCCGAACGCCGGAAACGCGGCCGGCGGCATGGGCGCACTGCCGGCGGCGCGGCAACGCGTCGCGCGGCAGCGACGCCGATCGACCGGCAGGGATCATGCGCGGGCAGCGTGGTGGCGCGGTGGCCCCATCGTGCCGCGGTGCTCCTCGGGGGGCCGCGTCTGGGGAGCCCTTTCGGCCGCGTGCGTGCGGGTCCCCGGCCGCGTGCGTGCGGGTCCCCGGCCGCGTGCATGCGGCCTCTCCAGCCGCAAAGCGCACGGGTCTCCAGCCGCGTGCGAGTCTCTTCGGCCGCGAGCGTGCGGCCTCTCCGGCCGCGAGCACGGGTCTCCAGCCGCAAGCGCACGGGTCTCCGGCCGCAAGCGCACGGGTCTCCGGCCGCAAGCGCACGGGTCTCCGGCCGCGAGCGTGCGGCCTCTCCGGCCGCAAGCGCGCAGGTCTCCAGCCGCAAGCGCGCAGGTTTCCAGCCGCAAGCGAGTCTCTTCGGCCGCGAGCGTGCGGCTCCTCCGCGCCGCGAGCGCGGCGACGACTGATCGGGTCCGCGCGACCGACTCGAGATCGCACGCCGGGTGTCCGCCCCGCCGGGATTTCCGGGTCGGGCTCGGGCCAGGGGGCACGATCGGCCGCGCGTGTGCCGGCCGTCCGGCGCATCGCGCCGTCATCGCTGCGTGACTTGGTGGTGACCGTGGATCACTGTGTAGGCATGGCTACCGGAGCTGCCGTCATCTCAGCGATCGCCGCCTCCGTGGCGGCGATCCTCACCGCCGTGAACCTCAACCTCACCGGCCGGCGCGACCACACGAAGTGGGCGCGGGAGACGTCGGTCGAGGTCATGATGGCGTTCGTCGACGCGAGCTTCGCCGGAAAGGACGCCGTCAAGTCGGCTATCCGCGACGGCGGGCCCGACGCGTGGCCCCCGAGCCCGGACGCCCGGTGCCGGGCCGACGCGCTGACCGCCAAGGAGCAGATGCGTACCATGCAGTCGCGGTTGCGCCTGTTGTCGACGCCCGAGGTCGTCGATGCCGCCCAGATGCTGAGGGCCGCCACCGGCGAATACGTGCGGCTCCTCGACGCCGACCGCGCGACCGCCGTCGACCGGGACGCCGACATGCGGCGCAGACTCTGGTGGCTGCGCCAGTCGTTCATCAACGAGGCCAAGAAGGCGCTCACCCTCCCCCGCGCCTGGCGACGGTTGCCGAGAACCAAGCCGTCGGAAGCCGTCGCCGCCACCGGCCCGACGTCGCCGACCCGCATCACCCCGGGCGAGTAGGCACCACGTGACCGCGACCGGCTGCCCGGCCGGCCACGCGCCGCCGCGCTCGGCGACGGCCGCGGCGCCCCGGCCGGAGCTCCGCACGAGCGGCGGCCGGCGCGGCCGGTGCCAGCACGTCCCGCCGCGCGCGGCACAAACCGCGCGGCACAAAGTAGGGCGATCGCCTCGCTGGCGTCTCGGCGGCGCAACCGCGGACGCTCTCACCGGGAATATCCGGGCATTTCCCTTCCTGGACAGTTCAGTGGCCAGGCCGAGCCGACGGCCGAACATGGAGCCGCACCGAGACCGTCAGGTGGCGTGAGCGAACGGTGTGCAGCGCCGGCCGGGCTGTCCGAGCGCGGTCTTTCAGGCCTCCGAGCGTGACGACTCAGGAGGTCCGAGCCTGATCGGCGCAGGGGGCCGAGCCTGACGGCGCAGGGCACTAGTCTTGGCCGGACTGATCGACGGGGAGGATCGGGACCGGTGAGACTCGGGATAGATTTCGGCACGTCCACGACCGTGGCGGTGACCGGTGACGGCCGCGCGGTCCTGTTCGACGGCGTGCCGCTGCTGCCGTCCGGCATCTGCGCCGCCGGCGACCGGCTGATCACCGGCGGCGAGGCGCTGGGCCGGGCCTCGATCACGCCGGACGCCTACGAACCGCACCCGAAGCGGCGCGTCGACGAGGGTGCCGTGCTGCTCGGCGACTTCACGTTCCCGGTCGCGACGCTGTTCGCCGCCGTGCTCGGCCGCGCGGCCGAGGAGGCCACGGTCGCCACCGGTGAGCCGGTGACCGCGCTCGTGCTGACCCACCCGGCCTCCTGGGGCGCGGACCGGCAGCGCATTCTCGCCGACGCGGCCCGCGAGGCCGGGCTGCCCGTGCCGGAGCTGCTGCCGGAGCCGGTCGCGGCCGTCCGCGGGCTGCCCGGCCCCGGCGTTCCCGACGGCGGGTCGGTGCTGGTCTACGACTTCGGCGGCGGCACGTTCGACGCGACCGTCCTCGTCCGCACCGGCGCCGGTCTCACGGTCGTCGCCACCGAGAGCCTGCCGGACGCGGGTGGCCTGGCCGTCGACGAGGCGCTGCTGAGCTGGCTGACCACGTCCGGCCACGCACCGGCGGAGACCTGGCAGCGGCTGCTGGAGCCGCGGACGTCCACGGACCGGCGCGCCGCCCGGCGACTCCGCGACGACATCCGCACGGCCAAGGAGACGCTGTCGGGTACGCCGTCGGCCACGCTGCGCGTACCGCTGGTGGATCGGGACGTGGTCGTCACCCGTCAGCAGCTGGAGACGCTGGCCGCGCCGATCGTCGACCGCACGGTCGCCTCGTGCGGGTCCGTGCTGCGCGCGGCCGGCACCGGCGCACCGGCCGCGGTGGTCATGACCGGCGGTTCCAGCCGCATGCCGCTCGCCGGCACGCGGCTGCACCAAGCGCTGGGCGTGCCGCCGGTGCGGCCGGCCGACCCGGACCTGGCGGCCGCGACGGGTGCTGTCCTCGGCCCCGGAGGCGTGCCGGTGAGCGTTGCGTCCGCATCCGGTTCCGCGCCGGGCCCGGCCCCGATGCCCGGCACCCCGGTCCCCGCGGCGCCCGTCTCGGGCATGCCCGTTCCCGCGACGCCCGTCTCCGGCATGCCCGTCTCGGGCACGCCCGTTCCCGCGACACCCCTCTCCGGCATGCCCGTCTCGGGCACGCCGATCTCCGCGACGCCCGTCTCCGGCACGCCGGTGTCCGGGACGGCCGCGTTCCCGCCGGCGGAGCGGGACAGCGTCGCCGCGATCCGCCGGTGGGCGATCGTCGCCGGGGCGGCCGCCGCCGTCGCCGCGATCGCCGCCGCCGCCGCGCTGCTGCTCCCGGGCGGCGACGACACGCCCGACGACCGGGTCGCGCTGCCGTCGGCGGTGAGCGCCGCGCCCGGCCAGGGTTCCGTCACCACCGGGCAGCCGCGGACGTCCGCGAGCCCCTCCCCCACGCCGGCCGCGCCGACCGGCGCCGTCACCTCCGCGCCCGCCGCCGCGGCCACCACGGGCCCGGCCGCGCCGCCGCCGGCGCGGAGCGCCACGTTCGCCGTACCGGAGACGCTCTGTCCGGCCGTTCGGTACGGTGCGGTCACCGCGCTCGTCGGTGAGCAGGTCAGCGCGCCGGTCCGGTCGAGCTTCGACCCGACCATCCCGGAGCTGCGCACCTGCCAGGTGGACTTCGTCAGCGGCGGCTTCCAGGCGCTGGCGATCTCGCTCGGCAGCGAGGCCGAGGCCCGTGAGTACATGACCGGTGTCCGCGAGTTCGAGGCCGGTGGCGGCGGCATCGAGGGGGCCCGCCCGGAGCTCACCGAACGGGACGCGGCCGCGCTCGGCGTGGGCCAGGAGTCGTTCAGTTTCGCCGCGGAGGCACCGCACGGCACCCGCACCGGCCTGGTGCTGCGCAACGGCAACCTGGTGATGGAGTTCGAGATCTACGGCTACGACCCGCTGGTCAAGGATCGGTCCAAGCGCGACACGGTCACGAACGCGATGGCGCGGGCCGTCCGGGAGACGTTGCCGCAGCTGCGCTCATGACGCGTACCGGCGGACCAGTGCCTCGAGCGTGGCCGTGATGCCCTTGGCGTTCTGCCGCGGGAAGCCGAGCAGCCGCGCCATCACCACCGACTTCGACGTGCCGTAGTCGAACGTCTCGGTCACCTCGGTCCGCCCGGCGCCGGCGTCCGCGAACTCCCACCGCCACCGGTGCCCGAGCGGATGCTGCCACTCGACCAGCCGGTTCTCCTCGAACCCGGTCACCACCGACGTGATCTTGTATGGCATGCCCATCTGGCGCATCGGCACGGTGAACCGGTCCCCGGCCGTCAGCCGGTGCGGTCCCTCCACCGTGTCCGCCCGGACCGTGCCGGACCCGTCCAGTTCCGCGTGCCGGTGCGGGTCCGCGACCAGCGCGAACAACTCGGCCACCGGCGCGTTCACGATCGCGCGCCGGGACACCCGGTGCGCACCGGTGTCGACTGTGGTTACCGTGCCGCTCATCGGCGGTCCCTCCTGTCGGCCGCGCGCATCGTACCGTGCGCGGCGGTTCGGTCAGGGTGTCACGGTGACGATCGCGACGGCCGGCCGGCTGCTGCCGGCGACGTCGCCGACGACGTCGAGCGGGTTCACCGACGACGGCACGATCGTGGACCTCTTCACGGAACTCACGCTCGGCCCGAGTGATCACGACGTGTGCACCGGATTGCGGCGGACCGCGCTGACGGCCGTGTCGAAGCACCTGGAGTCGGCGATCACCGAGATCCGGCGGAGAAACGCGACGACGATCGTCGTGACAGCCGACATCGCGAGCTGGCCGCACCCGATCACGCGTGCCGACACGACGGAGACGCTGCGGATCAGGTTGCTTGAGGCACACGAGCTGGAGACACAGGCACAGGTCGAGAGGGCGGAGCGGCGCCGGGGCCGGACGTGGCGCGGCTGCCTCCTCGCAGGCGTACTCGGGTTCTTCGCCGCCGGGTGGACACTCGTCGCGGGCTCGCCGCCCGCGGTGCCCGCGTTGCTCGCCGCCGCCGGAATCGCCGCCGCCGGATGCGCGGTGTGGATCCGTGGACGCACGCCCACCGAGGTGACGGCGTTGCGGCAGGCCGCGAGACGGACCTCGTCCGGGCGGAGGAGCGGCTCGACCGGTACACCGCGACTACCGGCGGCTCTGCGAGGAACATGACGCCGATCTGGCGGAGGCCGACCACCTCCGGGAGCTGATACGCCGGGTGGAGGAAGCCGCCGCGCGCGAACCGGGACCGCCGTCCATCGTGGAACCACCGCCGGGCCGGTACCCGGCGTGGAGCGTCCGGCCGAGTGAGGAGGTGCGTGGTCAGGCTGTCCCGTGACGGTGCGACGCGCGTACCGTTGCACCGTCGCGCGCGGGGTCCCCGGGGAGTCCGCCGCAGGAGACCCCGCGCGCACACGGCGACGACCTGACGGACATGTCTAGTGGGCCAGGCGTCGGCGTCCGGACGGGCAGTGATCCGGCTCGTCGGGCAGGAACTCGGCGAGCCGGTGGGCGGCCGGGTGGGCGCCGAGCCGCTCCAGGATCTCCCGGGCCGTCCGGAACGAGTCACGGCCGGGCCGGTCCTCGCCCAGCGCGGTCAGGCACCGGCCGATGCCCTCGTGTGCTCGCGCCTGTTCCTCGCCGCTGCCCGCGCGCTGTGCCAGGGCGAGTGCGCGGCGGTGTTGCTGCAGCGCTCGCCGTTCGCGCTTCCGGAGACGGTTGAGGTCGCCCTGCGCGTTGAGGACCTCCGCCTGCCCGAGCGGGTGGTTCAGCGACACGAAGACCTCCAGGGCCTCCGCATGCGCCGCCTCGGCCGCGGCCAGGTCGCCGGCGAGCCGGTGCAGGATGCCGAGCTGGTTGAGCACGCCGGCGTACCCGGGAAGGTTGCGTAACTCGCGGAACATCGACAGCGCCCGGCGGACCGCGTCGCCGGCTTCCCCGTGCCGGCCGAGCCCGAGATAGGCCCGGCCCAGGTAGTCGTGGCAGTGCGCGCTTCCCGAGGGCGACCGGAGACGCGCATGCAGGTCGCGCGCCTCCTCGAGCGCCTCGGCCGCGCGGCCGTACTCACCGGCCTGGCAATAGAGATGACCCACGTAGTTGAGACTCACCGCGGTGCCACGCGCGTCCCGGATCGTCCGGCACACGTCCAGCGCATGCTCGTGCAGCGCGACGGCCTCCGCGTTCTCGCCCTGGTTCTGCAGCGCGGCACCGAGCCGGTTCAGCACGTCCGCGCATGCCTGTGCCGTCCCGTGTTCCCGCATGATCGAAGCCGCCTCCCGGAGGACCTCAGCCGCGGCACCGAACTCGCCGTCCACCAGATGCAATGTGCCCAGTTCGGCGAGTGCCTCGCCCTCACCCGCACGGTCACCGGCCCGCCGGAACAGGGCCAGCGCCCGTTCCAGATCGGCGCGGACCGGCGCGTGTTCGGGGAGCCTGCGCCGCGCCGCGGCGAACCTGATGAGCGTCCGCGCCTCCGCCGCGTCGATGTGCTCGCCGTCCGGGTGTTCGCGCAGCGTGCCGAGCGCCTCCTCGAAGACCGGCTGGGCCGCCGGGTAGTCGCTGCGCAGGTAGAGCACGGTGCCGAGCTCGCGCAGCGCCGCGGCGCGTGCGGTATGCGCGCCGTTGCGTCCCGCGCACTCGGCGGTGACGCGGTACAGCGTGAGCGCCTGTTCCCACGGGCCGGCCTCGCGCAGGAACGCCGCGAGCCCGGTGGCCAGCCGGGTCATCAGGTCGTGCTCCTGCGTGCGCGCGAGCGCGGTCGCGCAGGCCATCAGGTTGACGCGCTGCTGCTGCAACCAGGCCAGCGCCGCGGCGCGCGCCGCCACCCGGGCCGGATCCGGCGGGTACGGCACCGCGAGCGCCGAGTCGGCCGCGTGGACGCGCCGCGCGTAGTCACCGGCGAGCCGGACGAGCGCCGCCACCCGCTCCGCCTCGCCGTTGCCGTGCACCGAGTTCCGGGAGCGGGCATAGTCGCCGATCAGGTCGTGCAGCTGGTAGCGGCCGTCGTGCCCGACGGAGACCAGATGTTCCTGGACGAGCGTGTCCAGGAACATCTCGGCGCGATCCGGACCTACCCCGGCGAGCGCCGCGGCCGCCGGGACGTCGACGTCCGCGCCCGGGTGCAGGCCGAGCCGGAGCAGGAACCGGCGCAGCGGCTTCGGCAGGCGCCGGAACGACAGGTCGAACGCGGGGCCGACCGCGAGATCCTCGGCCCGCATCCGGGACGTGGGATGGACGGATTGGCGCAGCTCGCGCAGCAGGTCGGCCGCGCGGCGGTACGGGCGGGCCCGCAGCTGGGCGGCCAGCAGACAGATCGGCAACGGCAACGTGCCGCAGTCCCGGACGATGTCCGCGATGGCGTCCGCCTCGTCGCCGTGCGCATCCCGGCCGGACCGGTGCGCGAACAGCTCGGCGGCGGACGCCTCGGTCAGCGTCGGCAACTCCAGGGGATCCGCGGCGTGCTGCGCCAGCAGGCCGGCGAGTCGCCGCCGGCTGGTCACCAGCACCACGCTGTCCCCGCTCGCCGGCAGTAGTGGTGCCACCTGCGCGCGGTCCAGCGCATTGTCCAGCACGACCACGCAGCGTCTCTTCGCCAGGCGGCTGCGCCATTGCGCGGACCGGGCCTGTACGCCGACCGCGATCTGACCGGGCGTCAACCCGTCCGCGATGAGCAGCTGGTAGAGGGCGTCGTCCGGCGTCACCGCGCGCATTCCGGCGGTATGCGCGTGCAGGTCGACGAAGAAGTCGCCGTCCGGATACCGCGCGCTCAACAGGTGGCCGACATGGACCGCCAGCGCGGTCTTGCCGACCCCCGGCATCCCGTCGATCAGGTAGAGGGCGTGCCCGGACAGCAACGTCGCGATCTCGGCGTCGCGCCCCACCAGTGGTGCCGACTCCCTGGGCAGCATCCGCGCCGGTTCCGGCCGCTCCCCCGGCGACCCGAAGATGTACTGGTTGCCGCCGGCCTGGAACACCTCGGCGCCGCCGTCCGCGCGCAGCGACCGCCGCCCCCCGCTCTCATCGCCTGACATGACGGCCGCCGGCGAGGCTCGGCAGCCGGTCGCGGCCACCCCGTCGAAAACGTGATCCCCCGAAAGCATGCACTCGCATGATCCCCCCTGGCAAAACCGCACCCGATATGACTCACTCATCATCACCGCGGGCGCACAACGGAATTCCGGCGCGATGCGGAAGCCGAACGCCGGTGTCGGAGCGTTTCCTGCACATGCACAGGCATTCGCACGTTCGGCCGACACGAAGGCGCTCTCAACTGGGCAGACTCATTCGATCATCCGATGGGGGGTGGGCCGCACGCCCGACATTCATTCATTTTCATTCACCGTCGACGATGCACAATCTGCATATTTGACCACTGCGACGATCTTATTCCGACGGCATTTCACAGGCGATGCACTAATCTCCAGGGAGATCGAGTGATCCTTCGGGGGGAATGGATGAGCTCATGGACCGATGACGGTGCCCGGAGCCCGGGCCGGCCCGGGCCGGCGGTCCCGCGCCAGATACCGGCTGGGCCGGCCGGATTCACCGGCCGCACCGGCGAGCTCGGTGCGCTGGACGCCCTCACCGCGCGACCCGACGGCCCGGCGGTCGTCGTGCTCACCGGCGTCGGCGGGGTCGGCAAGAGCGCGCTCGCGCTTCACTGGGCTCGCACCGCGTCCGTCCGGTTCCCCGACGGTCAGCTCTACGCTCAGCTCGGCGCGTTCGGTCCGGCCGGCCCGGCCGATCCCTCGGACGTCGCGGCGGCGGCGCTGCGATCACTCGGCCTGCCGGAGGACCGGATCCCGGCGCGGGCGGCGGAACGCGCGGCGCTGTTCCGGACCGTAACCGTCGATCTCCGCCTCCTGCTGGTGCTGGACGACGCGCTCTCCGCGGCACAGATCCGTCCGCTGCTGCCGGCCACCGCCGGCAGCGCCGTGGTCGTCACCGCACGGTGGCGACTCGGCGCGCTGGCCCTTGACGGCGCCCGCTTCCTACCGGTCGAGCCGCTGCCCGAGGACGCCGCGGCCGAGCTGCTCCGGCACCGGGTCGGCGCCGCGCGGCTCGACACCGACCGGGAGGCGACCCGCGCGCTGCTGCGCCACTGCGCGGGGCTCCCGGTCGCCCTGGCGGTGTCCGCGGCCCGGCTCGCGAGCCGCCCCCGATGGCCCGTACGAAGAATGGTGGACGAGTTGAACCAGGACGGCGTTGCCCTGACCGACGAGATGTCCCTGACCACGGTCTTCGACCTCTCCTACCGGGAGCTGGACGAGCCCGTCGCCCGCGCCTACCGGGCGCTCGGCGCACATGCCGGCGCGGAGTGCGGCGTGCCGGTCATCGCGGCGATGCTGGACGTCACCCCCGCCGAGGCGGCGGCCCTGCTCGACCAGCTGGTGGAGGCGAGCCTGGTGGCGGAGGCCGGCCCGGACGGCGACCGGTTCCGGCCGCACGACCTGGTGCGCCGGCACGCGCGGCGGGCCGCGAGCGCGGACCCGGAGTGGAACGCGCTGCTGCGGCGGGCCGCCGAGTGGTACCGGGACGGCGCGGCGGTCGCGGGGCGGCTGCTCACGCCGTACCGCAATCGGCCGGTACCGGAACGGCGACCGCACATTCCGGACCGGCCGGCCGCCCTGGCCTGGTTCGACGTGGAACGACCCAACCTGGTCGCGACCGTGCTCGCCGCCGCCGAGCCGTTCCCACTGCTCGCCTGGCAGATCGCGGACGAATGCTGGCCGATGTTCCACCTGCGCCGCCATCACACGGACCGGCAGGTCGTCGACCGGGTGGCGGCCGACTGCGCTCGCCGGCTGGGCGACCCGGCCGGCGAGGCAGAGATGATCAAGCGCCTGGCCTGGTCCCTGTACGACACGGAGCGGTTCGACGAGGCGGAGCCCTTGTTCACCCGGGCGATGGCGCTGGCCGACGGCGCGGGCGACCGGGCCGGGGTGGGCGGCGCACACGCGGGGCTCGGCACCGTAGCGCTGGCACGCGCCCGGTTCGACGAGGCACGCGAGCACTCCGCCGCGCAGCACCGTATCTTCACCGAGCTGGGCGACGTACGGTCGGCCACGCTCGGCCTGCTGCGGCTCGGCATGGTGGCGAACGAGGCCGATCGCCCGGCGGAGGCGGTCACCTATCTGCGGCAGACGGTCACGCTGCTGTCCGGGCTCGGTGTGGACCCGTACAACGAGGCCCTCGCGCGAGTCGAGCTGGGACGCGCCCTCGGCGGCCTGGGTGATCATGACAGCGCCGACCGTGAGCTGACCCGGGCACTGTCCGACATGGACCGGCTCGGCTCGGAACGCGGCCGGGCGCAGGCGCTGCACCGACGTGGTGAGGTGCACCTCGCCACATCCCGGCACGCCGACGCGCGCCGGGACCTGACCGCGGCCGAGGATGCCTACACCCGCCTGGCCGACACCGAGGCCGATCAGGTCAGGCGGCTGCTCGACGACCTGCCCTGACGGGTGACCGAGCGCAGCAGCATCACGGCCCGCACGACGGAGACCGCGTCCGGCCCGGCCGGACCGGACCCCGCGCGCACCGCGGTCGTCACGCCGGAACCCGCGATCGCCGCGATCCGCCCGTGGCGATCCACCAGCGTGACGCCGCCACCGGGCTGGATCCGCGCTACCGCCGACACACCCGGATAACGTGCCAGCGATACCACCGGCGCCTCGCCCGCCACCGACGTCCACAACAGGACGTCCGCGACCGGCCGCCACCGCGCGCCACCACCCGGCATGACCACCACCAGGAAGACGTCGCCACCGTTCGGCACCAGATAGGCCCGGTCGCCGACCGCCACCGGATCGGTCCCGCCGGACGGTCGCGCGCGGACCCCGGTCACAGCGGCGCCCGGCGACGGTACGGCCGGGGCACCGCCACCGGGTGTGCCGTCACCCGTCCGCCCGGTTCCGGCAACCGCAGCAGCCGGTACATCTCGGCACGCAGCCGGTGCGCCGCCTCGCCCCGGGCCGTGCTCACCAGTCCCGGCACCGCGGCCGCGACCGCCGCTCGCCGCTCCCGCGCCCGCCGCAACTGCGCCGGCAGGGGCATGGTGACGTCGAGCAGTGCGGTCGTCCGGGAGAGCGCCTCGGCCGCCGACCCCGGCGCCACCCGTCCCTCCGGCGCGGGCAGGTGCAGCACCGGGATCCCCACGGCAGCGGCATACAACGTGGGCGACCCGTAGTCACCGATCCACACATCCGCGGCGGCCGCCAGTGCCCGCCAGTCCAGCGGCTCCACATACCGGAGGCCGGGCACCCGGCGGCTGCGCGCCCACGCCTCGACCTGCCGCGCGCCGTGGCCGTGCCACGTCGCGGGGTGGCAGACCGCGCGCACCGCGTACCGGTCGCGCGGCAGCTCACGCAGCGCGTCGCAGAGCGCCGGCCACACCCGCCGGAACAGCGACCACTCACCCCAGGTGCTGCTGACCGCGACCAGTGTGCGCACCGCGTCCACACCCAGACCCCGGCGGTACGCGGTGCGGCGCGGCAGGCTCGCGGTAAGCCGGTCGAGGCACAGGTCGCCGGTGAGTCGCGCGGCCGGGAGCGCCTGCGGGCACTGCCGGGCCAGCACGTCCCGGGCGGCCTCGTGCGCGATCGTGACGACCCGCGGGATCAGTCGCCCGTAACTGGTCAGCCACGGCGCGGCGAGCCCGGTCACCAGGCCGTCACCCGGGCCGCCGTCCGGCGACCAGGTGACCTTGTTGCTCGTGATGCCGTGCGGGAGCTGAATGATCGGCGCCCGCAGCTCGTGCAGGCCGGCGCAGTCCGCCGCGAGCGCGAGATCGAACGTGGACCGGATCGCCTGCTCCCACGGGATCACCACCGCGCCGAGCGAGCCCAGCAGCTCGTCCGTACCGTTGCTCAGCACGTCCGGCGCGCGAGTGAACACCACCTGCACACGCTCGTCCGGCTCGGCCAGCCCGACCGCGTCCAGCACGTGCTGCGCGCTCGCCACCGTGTGGCAGACCGCGAGCACCAGTCGCTGCACCGGCGCGGTGTGCCACCTCGCGGCGCCCGGCCCGGCCGGCATCTCCAGCCAGTGCGCGCTCACCACGTACCCCTGACTTCTCGCATGTCGTCCCGTCTCCCCTGATCGATGCGGTATGACGGTGCGAAGCATCGGGTGCCCGCGCGGACGGCGGACCGGACGCGAACCCGGACGGGAAACCGGACGCCGCAGGCCGGAGCGCCCAAGAAATTCGTGACGGGTGATGCCACACTTCGGGTCGGGGGTGACCGCGGATGGAGATTCGGCTGCTCGGCCCGGTGGAGATCACGAACGACGACCACAAGCCGGTACGTCTGGAGCGTTCGGCACAGCGCGGGCTGCTGGCGGCGCTGGCGCTGCAACCCGGCCGGCTGGTGAGCGCGGACACGCTGATCGCCGCCCTGTGGGACGGTGATCCGCCGGAGAAGGCGCAGGAGACGCTGGCACACTACGCGCGGGCCGTGCGGGCCGCGTTGCTCCGCGCCGGTGCCGCACCCGACGTGCTGACGAATCGGCGGCTCACGGGGTACGAACTGCACGTACCGCCGGACGACGTGGACTATCACCGCTTCACCGCGCTGGTACGGAACGCCACCCGCGAGAGCTCCGCCGCGGCCGCCGTGGATCTCTACACGCGTGCGATCGCGCTGTGGCGGGGCGACGCGCTGGCCGACGTGGGCACGGACTGGGCCGAGCGCAGCTCGCACCGCATGCGGCAGGAGTTGACGGACGCGTCCTGCGCGCTCTTCCGCGGCCAGATGGCGGTGGGCGCGCACGCCGCCGCGGCGGCCGGCGTCACGGGGCTGCTGGCCCAGGTCACGCCCACCGACGAGATCATCACGATCGGCCTGGAGGCGCTGGCCCGCGCCGGCCGCCACTCGGACATCGACGCGTTCCTCAACGACGCCGCCGCACGCATGTGGCGACTCGCCGCGGCCCGTCCCGGCGAGTCGGTGCACCGTCTGGCCGCACGACTGGTGACCGAGCCGCCGAGCGTGCCACGACCGCCTGAGGAATCCCACGGTGAGCATAAATCCGACGACTCCAACAACGCGCAGGTGCGGCAGACAGCGGTCAACTGCGGCACCGTCCACTTTGCCGGCCGCGATCAATACGTTTCATTCCCTTGGCGCCATTAGGTTTACGCGCCTGAGCCTCCACATAGAATCACCCGGTCGAGCGAACAGCGGATCTTCGGCTCCAATGGGGACATCGGAGAGCGTACGATGCTCTTCGCCTCGGCGGGAATTTCACGCGATAGTGGGAATCCGCCGAAAGCGCACCATGTCCGAACCCCTATCGGAGGCACGTTGCTTAACCCATTGATCTTGTACAGCACTGTCAAGATCATAGAAGCCATACTGCACATCGAAGATAAGATCACCCCTCTGGCGATCACCCTCTTCCTTCTGATGCTCTGAGGCCAGCCGACCTTCCACCCCCGGGGCCGACTGCAAGCCGGTCGGCCCCTCTCGCTCAGCGCGTCGACCCCGAGCGCCTGTCGCCGAACACCTCTCGGCAGGCACGCGCACCCGAGCACCCCAGCGCCCTGCCCCGCACTCCGTCCCGCGCCCTGTCCCGCGCTTCGCACGCCAGCGACCTCGTCCTTCGTACCGTCGAGAACTCTAGCGCACTTAATCGACAATGTCGACCATGTGCGCGCCACTCCCCTTCTGACGCCCCGCCGACCGGAGCGGGTGTGGCGGTGCCAGCCGCGGGCGTACGGCTCGATCTGGATCTGGCCGTCCACCGGGACGCCCTGGTGGGTGGTGGGCCCGCCCGATCCGCGCCGCCCTGGCGCCGGCCGGCAGTCCACGGGCCCGGCGCCGCCTCGATATTCCGGGGATGTGCCACGGTGGACGTCCGGACGTCGAATGTCCGCAGGCCAGCGGGGTTGACGTGGCACACATCGAGGCGGGGAACAAGCATCGGCCGGGTGGCGCTGAGCCTATGGTGATCCACTCCGAACCGCGCCTCTCGCTGCTCGATCGCTCCCGTACCCGGACCGGTGAGTCGGAGCCGGCCTCGCTCAGGGGCACGGTGGCCCGGGCGGCGAGCGCCGAACGGCTCGGGTACGACCGGTTCTGGGTCGCCGAGCACCACGGCGTACCGGGGATCGCGGGCGCGGCCCCGGCGGTGCTCCTGACCGCGGTCGCGGGGGCGACCACGACCATCCGGATCGGCTCGGCCGGGGTGATGCTGCCGCACCACCAGCCGCTGGTCGTCGCGGAGCAGTTCGCCACGCTGTCGGCGTTCGCGCCGGGCCGGGTCGACCTGGGGCTCGGCCGCTCGCCGGGATTCACCGCGCCGGTACGCCGGGCGCTGCGGCAGACCGAGAGCGACTTCGCCGCGGACCTCGCCGAGCTACGGCGGTTCCTGACCGGAACGGCGGAGATCGGCCTGCACCCGCGGCCGGAGGGCGCCGTCCCGCTGTACGCACTGGCCACCGGGAGCGGCCTGCGGATCGCGGCCGAACTGGGGCTGCCGGTCATCGTGGGCGGCCCGCTGCTCGGCGTCGGCGGCGACCCGGCACCCGGACTGGCCGCGCTGGACGACTACCGGCGGTCGTTCCGGCCCTCCGCGCAGCAGCCGGTGCCGTGGGTGGCCATCAGCCTGGACGTGCTGGTCGCCGACACCGCCGCGGAGGCCGCCGACCTGCTGCTGCCGGAGGCGTGGGCGATGGCCCGAAGCCGTACCACCGGGGTGTTCCCGCCGCTGGAACCGGTGCACGTGGTCCGCTCCGCCACCCGTACCGCACGCCAGCAGCAGTACCTCGAGCAGACCGCCGCGGCCGCGATCACCGGCACGCCCGCGCAGGTGGAGAGCCGCCTCACCGCGCTGCTCGACCGCACCGGCGCCGCCGAACTGGTCACCTCCGCCAGCACCTTCGACCGCGACGCCCTCGCCGCCTCCGACGCCGCGCTGGCCGCCCTCTTCCGCCGGGCGTGAACCGCGCACGGTCCCGTCCGCCGTGCACCGAAACTGTCAGGGGGCACCGGTAGGTTGCCGGCATGCTGGCCGACACGGACCCGGTGGTGCCCTACCTCCACGGCGATCTGCCCGGCGACGCGGCGCTCGCGCTGGTCCGCCCGCTGGGTGACGCACACGCCGACCCGGCCTTCGAGACGCTGGCCCGCATTCCCACGGTCAGCGGCCCGGAGGCGTCGCCGGTCGTCGGTGCGGCCCTCCGGCACGCGTTCCCGGCCGGCCCGGTCACGCCCGGCACCGCTCCGGCCGACCTGACACCGTCCCAGCGGCACCGGACCGGCGCCGTGTTCGCCGACATGATCCACCGGTACGGGCTGCCCGCCACGCCCGCCGCCCTGCCCGACCTGTGCGGCAGCGGCTGATGGACGGGTCGTCGAGCGGGGTGCGGCCGCCCGTGCCGGACCTCCGGTCGCCGGACAGCTGGCTTCCGGCCGAGGTCGCGGCGGCGCTGGTCACCCACGGCCGGCTGGCCGACGCCTACCGGTACGCCGAGCGAGGCGACTGGCACTGCGCCCGCGACGTCGCGGCGGCGCTGGTCGCCGACGGCCGGGTGGCGCAGGCGCGGGAGCTGCTGCGGCCGATCGCCGCGCGCGGGCACTGGGCCGCCGTGGAGACGCTCACCGGCCTGCTCGGCCCGGACGAGGCGATCACGCTGCTCCGCGGCCGGTCCGGACCGTTCGTGGCGCCGCTGCTCGCGTCGCTGCTGGCCGCCGCCGGGCGTACGGACGAGGTCGTCGCGCTCCTCGGCCCGCACGTCGCGGACTCCGGCTGCGCGCACGCGCTGGTCGCGCTGACCGCCGGCACGGGCCGGGACGAGGAGGTCGCGGCGCTGCTGCGGGCGCGGCTCGACGCCCCGCCGTCGCACGCCGATCCGTGCGAGCTCGCCCGGCGGGACGTCGAGCGGCTGCTCGCCACGGTCCTGGACCGCCGCGGCTTCGTCGACGAGGCGGTGGCTCTGCTGGACCGGCACCCGCACCACCTCGACCAGCTCGCCGGCATCCTGGCCCGGCACGACCGGGAGGGGCCGCTCCGCGCGCTCGCCGCCGGCCCCGGCGGGGACCGCGCCGCGTGCCGCCTGGCCCACTGGCTCGAGCGCCACGCCCGCCCGGACGAGGCGGCCGGCGTGCTGCGACCGTTCGCCGACGAGGGGTCCTCGCACGCCGGTACGGCACTGGCCGCGCTGCTGGCCCGGCACGGCCGCGTGGACGAGGCCATCGAGGTGCTGCGCCCGTTCCCCACCACGACGGCCGAGCCCGAAGGGATCATCGACCAGCTCTGCGACCTGCTGACCTCACAGGGCCGCGTCGACGAGGCGCTGGCCCTCCTCGACGACACCGCGGCCGACGACGGCGGCCCGCCGCCCGGGGTGGACGAGAAACGGGCGGAGATCCTCGCCCGGGCCGGCCGGGCCGAGCAGGCGATCGCCGAGCTCCGCGCCCGCGCGGAGCTCCGCCACGGTGCCGTGGCCGCCGTCCTCGCGTCCCTGCTCACCGGCGCGGGCCGGGTGGACGAGGCGGTCGCGGTGCTGCGTGCCGCCCACCCCTCCCCCTGGACCACGACCGACCTGGCGGTCGCGCTCATCCGGCAGGGCCGCGCGGCGGAGGGGGTGGCCCTGTTCCACGCCGGCACCGCCGCCCGCCAGGCGGCGAAGCACCGGGCGGACACCGCCTTCTGGCGCGACTTCGCCGCGGGCCGATGACGTGGCGCCGGCCGTTCGTCGCGCGGCCAGGCTGGTCCGGCGGCCGGCTCGGCGGAGTGCCGGCCGGACCACCGGCCCCGCGATGCCGACCGGGCGATGCCGACCGGCCCCGCGATGCCGACCGGCCGCGTGATGCCGACCGGGCTACCCGGCCGCGGGGGATGCGGACCGCGGGGTGCCGGCCGGGTAGCCCGGCCGCGGCGGGGCACGTCGGTGCCGGGCCTCGGCCGGGCGACCCGTGCGGCCCCGCGTGGGGAGGCCCCGGGAGGCGGGGCCTCCGCACGGTCAGATCTTCGCTCCGACCGCCTGACCGTTGGCCGGGACCAGGAAGTTCGAGGAGCGGATGGAGCCGTCGGTGTTGCGGGGCCCGGTGATCGTGGCCTGGTCGGTGCTGGCCAGCGGCCACGAGCCGCCGATGTTCCACGAGTTGCCGGAGCCGGTCGACGAGCCGAGCGCGACCGCCGTCTTGTTGCCGACGGCGAGGTTGGCGGTCAGCCTCGAGGTGGAGCCGCCGTCGACGTCGAAGCCGGTCTTGGCGTTCTGGTAGGCGGTGTTCCGGTGGAACACCAGCGAGCCGGTGTTGCCGTTGTCGGTGAAGCCGTGGGCCGCGTTGCCGAACGCCATGCTGTTGGTGACGCTGTGCGCGGCCGCGGGCCCGGTGCCGCCGCTGCCGCCCATCTTGAAGCCGTTGCCGTCGCCGGAGAAGTTCGGGATGCTCCAGCGGTTGTAGCCGTTGCCGTAGGCGATGCTGTCCTGGACCGTGATCGGTGAGGTGAACGCCCAGGCGTCGAAGCCGTCGTCGACGTTGTTCCACAGCCGCGCGCCGCGAACCACGTTGCCGGAGCCGCCGCCTTCCTTGATGCCGAGCCCGTCGGCGCTCTCGCCGTTCTTGCGCGGGTCCCGGTTGTGGTAGCTGTCGAGGTTGATGATCTGGTTGTTGGCCGAGTTGTTCTGCAGCTGGAACCCGGTCTCGTAGTTGTCGCGCGTGACCAGCCGGTCGAACGTGTTGTTGTTGCAGTTGGCGCAGTACACACCGTAGGGGCCACGAATGATCTCCAGTCCCGAGATCCGCCAGTGGGACGCCTCCATGTGCACGGCACCGCGCTGGACCGCCGGGATCGTCGACCCGACGGCACCCGGGGTGTACGGCAGCGCCTCGCCGTCGATGACGACCTTCTCCCCGGCGTACGCCGTGAGCGTGATCGGCGCGGAGGCGGTGCCGCTCTTGGTGATCTGGATGTTCGTGGTCAGCGCGTAGGTGCCGCCGCGCACCGCGATGGTCCCGCCGGCCACGACCAGGCTCACGGCCTTCTGAATGGTCGCGAGCGGCGCCTGCTGGGTACCGGCGTTGCTGTCGCTGCCGCCGGGCGCGACGAACAGCGTCGTCTCCGCGGCTTCCACCGGTCCGGCGAGGGCACCGGCGGCGACGACGGCGACCGCGACCACCGCCGCGGACGACAGATGCTTCCGTTTCATCTCGAGTCTCCTTGCGCACGGTACGGGCGGGCCGACGGTTCCCACCCAGGAAAACGCTTTCCTCGCCAACGTAGCCGCCCGATCGACATGCGTCAATACGTTTCAATGCCGGCCGCTTCCACCGGATCATCCTTCTGATGTGTGGCCGGCAGCGGCCTCGGCACGGGCGGTCCGGCGTCACGTCGAGGTCGTGCCGCGTCACCACGATCGTGGCGCCCACGGCCGCGCAGGCATCGCGGTATCCCGCGGGGCCTGCTCGACGGCCACCACGTCGGTGCCGGGACGCCCGGCGCCGCCGACGTCGTGCCGGCCCGTGACGGCGGGGCCAGATCGACGGCTCCGGGCCGCGGTTCCGACGGGGTGACACCGGGAAACGCACTGATCTCGGGGCAAGGTCAGGCGCACTCGCGCGGTCAGCGGGCGGTGACACCGCCGTCGACCGGCAGCAGGGCGCCGGTGATGAAGCTGGCCCGGTCGGAGGCCAGGAACAGGATCGCCTCGGCCACCTCGGCCGGCTGGGCGATGCGGCCGAGCGGGTGGAAGTCGCCGAAGGTGCGCAGGTACTCCTGTCCGTCAGGACGGATGTCGTTGAGGAAGCCGGTGTCGATGACGCCCGGCGCCACCGCGTTGGCCCGGACACCGGCCGGCGCGCCCTCGATGGCCAGCACCTTCATCAGCTGGGCCAGGGCGCCCTTGGAGGCGCTGTAGGCGGATCCCTCGGGCAGGGCCACGGTCGCCGTGTACGACGCGACCAGCACGATCGCGCCGGCGCCCTCGGCGGTCATCTGCCGGTAGGCGGCCCGGCTGAAGACGAAGTTGCCGCGCACGTTGATCGTCATGATCCGGTCCCAGTCGGCCACCGTGGTCTCTCCGACGGGCTTGTTGAGCGTACGGCCGGCGTTGCCGACCAGGACGTCGAGCCGGCCGTACCGCTCCAGCGCGACCGTGACGGCGTGATCGGCCGTCGTCTCGTCGGTGACGTCACCGACCACCGCCGTGACCAGCCCGGGCCCGGCCTCCTCCAGCTCGCGCACGGCCGGGTCCAGGTCGTGGGCGACCACCCGCGCGCCGCGCTCCAGCAACAGGCTCACCGTCGCGCGGCCGAGCCCACCGGCGGCACCGGTCACGATGGCCACGCGGCCGTCGAACTCCTGATCAGCAGGCATGTCATGATTCCTTTCGAGGACGATTCATCGGGTACGAAGGACGAGGGCGCAGAGCACCCCGGCGGCCGAGACGGCCACGATCAGCGCGGTGGCGAACGTGTAGCCGGTGAGCCCGGCGCCGTGCACGCCGGCGGTGACCGCGGCCAGGCCGACGGCGCCGCCGATCTGCTGGGCCGCTCCCAGCACGGACGCGGCCAGTCCCTGCCGACCGGCCGGGGCCGCGCCCAGGGCGGCCATGTTGAGCGGGGCGAACGTGGCGGCGATGCCGACTCCGTTGACCGCCATCACCGGCAGGACGACCGAGACGAAACCGGCCCCGGGCTCGAGCCGGAAGAAGAGCGCGTACGACAGCGTGAGCAGCACCATGCCGCCGACCACCATCGGGCGCACGCCGATCCGGCTCGCCAGCTTGCCGGCCTGCGGGGCCAGCACACCGTTGACCAGCCCGATCGGCGCGAAGGCGAGCGCCGCCTGCAGCGGCGACCAGCCCAGCACGTTCTGGAAGGCCAGCGTGGCCAGGAAGGCGAAGCCGCTGTAGGCCGCCCACAGGCAGGCGATCGCCAGGGCGCTGCCGGCGGCGGTCCGGCCGGCCAGGTAGTCGAGCGGCAGCAGCGGCGCCGGGGCGTGCCGCTCCCGCAGCACGAATCCGACCAGGGCCAGCACGGCGGCGACGGCCGTGACGAGCGTCACCGGGCCGGCCCAGCCGAGCTGCGGCCCGGTGGTCAGCGCCAGCACCAGGGCGGAGAAGCCGCCGGTGGCGAGGACGGCCCCGGTCAGGTCCAGGGGCTCACGGGTGACCGGGCCACCGCGCGGGATCAGGCGCGGCGCCAGCAGGAGCACGGCCACCGCGAAGGGCAGCGGCAGCGCCATGGCCAGCCGCCACGACACCTCGGTCACCGCGCCGCCGAGCACCAGCCCGCCCACAAAACCGGCTGCGCCCGCGGTCGCGTACGCCCCCAGCGCCTTGCCCCGGGCCGGGCCCTCCGGCCAGCGGGTCGAGATCAGCGCCAGCGAGGCGGGCGCCAGGAAGGCGGCGGCCACCCCCTTGACCAGCCGGGCCGCGATCAGGGTGGCGCCGTCCGGGGCGAACGTCCCGACGGCCCCGGCGGCCAGGAACACCGCGGTGGCCACCAGGAGGACCCGCCGGGCGCCCCAGACGTCGGCCACCCGGCCGCCGAGGAGCAGGAATCCTCCGTACCCGAGCAGGTAGGCGGCGACCACCCAGCCGAGCGCGCCGGCGCCGAGCCCGAGATCCGCCTGGATCGCGGGCAGTGCCACCGTGACGTCGGACAGGTCGATCGCATCCATGAAGTGCGCGGTGCACAGCAGGACGAGCAGTGGCAGTCCCACTGCGGTCCCGGTGCGCCCCGTCGGAGACAGCGTCGCGTTCATGCATCCCACACCACCTCGCGACCGTGGCCGGAAACAGGTCGCGCTCTCCCTGGTCGCCGCGGGACCAGGCAGAACGGCCGCCGCGTTCCTAGGCTGAGCGCATGCAACCGGAACTGGGTGAATTCCTGCGGGCCCAACGCGCCGCGCTGACCCCGGAACAGACCGGGCTGCCCTCGCACGGGCTGCGCCGGGTCCACGGACTGCGCCGGGAAGAGGTGGCCGTGCTCACCGGGGTGAGCGTCGACTACTACACGCGCCTGGAACAGGGCCGCGAGAAGAACCCCTCGATCCAGATCATCGAGGCGCTGGCGACCGGGCTCGGCCTCGACCCGGACGCCCGGGCGCATGCGTTCCGGCTCGCCGGTCTCCTGCCCCCGGCCACCGGCAGCGCCCCGCGCCCGCGGGCCGATCCGGAACTGGCGCGGCTGCTGACGGCATGGCCCACGACGCCCGCGTTCGTCCTCTCCGACGCGCTCGACGTGCTGGCCCGCAACCCGCTGGCGGCCGCGCTCTACCGCGGTTTCGAGAAGCACGACAATCTGCTGCGGATGACCTTCCTCGACCCGGAGGGCCGGCGCTTCTACACCGACTGGCAGCGGGCCGCCGAGGCGGCCGTGGGCAACCTGCGCGAGGCGAGCGGCCGGAACCCCGGGGACCGCCGGATCGCCGAGCTGGTGACCGAGCTGAGCGAGCAGAGCGAGGATTTCCGGGAGATCTGGGGACGACAACGGGTCCGCTCCAAACGCCATGAGCCGAAGGTCTTCTCCCACCCCGATGTGGGTGAGCTCGCCCTGACCTACTTCGCCTTCGACGTACGCGGCGCCCGGGCCCAGCAGCTGATCGTCTACGCGGCCGAGCCCGGCACGCCCAGCGCCGACAACCTGGCCCTGCTGAGCACGCTCGTGGATCGACCCCGGATCCAGACCTGATCCCGCCCGCTGCCGTTACCGCGACGGACCGCCCGCCGGCGGAACGCGTCGTCACCCGGCGGTGGCCGCCGCCGGTACGAGCACCGCGCCCACCTCCGTCACCTCGCACGCCGTGCACCGGCGGGAACAGCGGTCGCGGCTCGGCGGCGGGACACCCGAGGGCGACGACCACGAAACCCACGCCGCGGCGACGGTGGGGCTGATCCGGTCCCGTTGTCCCGGCCGGCGCCATGGTCGTCGTCGAGCGCGTCGGTCCCGTGCCCGCCGGAGCGGTGCGGCCGCGGTTCGCGTCACCGGCCGGTGAGGCGAACCGCGGCCGCGGGTTCGGAGCCGGGCTCCGCGTCGGAGGGCCGTTACCGCAGGGTGCCGGTGGCCGGTGGGAAGGCCCACTCCACGACGACGGTCACCGACACCGGCTGGCGGCCCGGTTCGACCGGCACCGCCGCGTCCGCCGAGAGGCTGTAGTCGGCGGACCCGCCGTGGTAGCCGGAGCTCTCCTCGCTCACCCGGACCACCCGGCCGAGCGACCGGCCCGCCTGCCGGGCATACAGCTCGGCCTTTCCGCGGGCGTCGGCGAACGCCTTCTCCCGGGCCCGGACGAGCAGCGCGGACCGGTTCTCGATCGCGAACGTCACGCCGTGCAGCCGCGCCGCGTCACCGCCGGCCGCGATCGTGGCGGACATGATCGTCCCGGCCCGCGGCACGTCCCGTACCGTCGCGGTCAGGCCCTGGTGCGCGGTGTAGCCGGTGATCTTCTTGTCCTCGTTCTCCCGCGCTCGGAGCGTGACGTCCGAGGTCTGCAGGTCGGCCCGGGCGACGCCGGCGCGGACCAGCGCGTCGCGCATCCGGGTGATCCCCGCGCCGGCGCCGTCCATGGCCTCGCTGACCGTGGGCGCGCCGGCCTCGGCCGCGAAGGTCGCGACGAGCAGGTCCGGCTCGCCGAACACCTCGCCCGTCCCGCTGACCACGACGCCCTCCCGGGCCTGGCTTGCGGCCGGATCCGACGCGGCGGCCGCCGGACGGCCACCGAACAACGACAGCGGAAGCACGACGAGCGTGGCCAGGACGACGCGTACCGGCAACGCGGCGCGGAAATTCCTCATATTATTCCCTTCTGTAGGTCTTTGTGGTTATTTAACGCCGCCGGGTCAGCCGCCATCCGGGATTTGCGCCGAGCGAACCCCACCGGAGCACCCCCGATTGCCGCGCGCGGGCGGCGGCGTCCCCCGCCACGGCGCGCGCCGGACCGCCCTCGCCCGGGCCCGGGGTGGCCCTGGCGCGCCGTGGAGATCCCCGGGACCGGAACACCCCGGCACCGCTCGGGTACATTGGGCGTACGGTTCCACTGTTCTGTCCCCGCCGCGCTCGACCGCGGCTGCGGTGCACCCGGCCGCCGGCCGGTGCCGGGCAGCACACCCTTCCACGTTCGGAGACTGCATGGCGGCGCGCCGCCCTCGTTCGACTGCTTCCCCCACCACGTTCCACGAGCTGGGCGTGCCCGCTCCGATCGTCGAGGCGCTGGCCGCGAACGGTGTCACCACCCCGTTCCCGATCCAGGCCGCGACGCTGCCGGACGCGCTCGCCGGACGTGACGTCCTCGGCCGCGGGCGCACCGGGTCGGGCAAGACCTACGCCTTCGCGGTGCCGCTCCTGGCCCGGCTGACGGCGCGTCCCGCGCCGCGCCGCCAGGGCCGGCCCCGCGCCCTGATCCTGGCACCGACCCGCGAGCTCGCCGCACAGATCGAGGCGTCGATGGCGCCCCTGGCGGCGGCCGTGTCGCTGCGCACCCTGACGGTGTACGGCGGAGTGAGCGCGAGCCGGCAGATCGCCGGGCTGCGGGCCGGCGCCGACGTGCTGGTCGCCTGCCCGGGCCGGCTCCTCGACCTGGTGGAGAGCGGTCACGCCAACCTCGACTCGGTGGAGATCACCGTTCTCGACGAGGCCGACCACATGGCCGACCTCGGTTTCCTGCCGGTCGTCCGGCGGCTGCTCGACCAGACCCCGCGTCAGGCCCAGCGGCTGCTCTTCTCGGCCACGCTGGACGCCGGCGTCGACGTCCTGGTCCGGCGCTACCTCACCGACCCGATCACGCACAGCATCGACTCGGTCGCGGCGCCGGTCACCGTGCCGCACCACATGCTGCACATCGGCCAGCGGGACATGCTGACCGTGCTGGTCGACCTGGCCGCCGCGCCGGGCCGCACGCTGGTCTTCGCCCGCACGAAACGGCGGGCGAAGACGCTCACCCGCCAGCTCGTCCAGGCCGGTGTGCCCGCCATAGAGCTGCACGGCAACCTGGGGCAGAACGCGCGCAGCCGTAACCTGACCGCGTTCGCCAGCGGCTCCGCCACCACGCTGGTGGCGACCGACATCGCGGCTCGCGGCATCCACGTCGACGACGTCTCGCTCGTCGTCCACGCGGACCCGCCGGCGGAGTTCAAGGCATATCTGCACCGCTCCGGCCGGACCGCGCGGGCCGGCGCGACCGGCACGGTCGTCACGCTGATGACCGACGACCAGGTCGACGACGTCCGTCACCTCGCCCGCAAGGCCGGCATCACCGCCACGACCACCCGCCTGGGGCCCGGCGACCCGCTGCTGCACCAGATCGCCCCCGGACCCCGCACGCTGGTCGCGCCGCCGGCCGCGGACGCCGCCGAGCCCGCCCGCGCGGCCGGCCGGAACCGTCCCCGGAAGGCGGCCACCGCCGCGGAGACGTCCGGCACGTCCGGGCGGTCCCGGTCCCGGAAACCGGCCGCGACCGCGGAGACGGCCGGCACGTCCGGCCGGTCCCGCTCCCGAAAGCCGGCTGCCACCGGGGAGACGGCCGGCGCGACCGGCCGGTCCCGGTCCCGGAAACCGGCCGCCGCCGCGGAGACGCCCAGTCCGCGCCGCAAGTCCCGGTCGCAGGCGGCCGGCAGCGCACCGGGCGGTCAGCCCGCCGCACCGCAGCCGTCCGGGGCCGCCGCCTTCTCCGCCGGCGCCCGGGTCGGCGCCGGCCGCCGGGGTGGCCGGTCACGATAGCGCCGGCGCGTCCCGCTCCGGGTGACCGGCAGCGGGACGTCGCCTCGGCGCCGTCACGCCGTCGGGCGCGGGACGGACGTCGGTCGGCCGGTCAGCCGATCCGGCCGACGCCGCCGAAGAGGTAGACCTCGGGTTCGCCGGAGCCGGGTTCGGGGCGCCAGCGGGAGCAGGTCACGACGCCGGGTTCGAGCAGTTCCAGGCCGTCGAAGAAGCGTTCGAGCTCCGCCTTGGTCCGGGCGCGGATCGGGGTGCCGCCGCGTTCGGTGGTCTCCCGCATGACGCGCAGCATCGGCTCGCCGTGGATCTCGGCGGTGGAGTGGGTGAGCACCAGGTAGCTGCCGGCCGGCATGGCCCGCACCAGCTGGGCGACGGCACCGTACGCCACGTCGTCGTCCATCAGGTGGTTGACCACGCCGAGCAGCATGAGCCCGACGGGCTGGGAGAAGTCGAGCGTGCGGCGGGCGGCGTCGAGGATCGTCCCCGGCTCGCGCAGGTCGGCCTCGACGTAGTCGCACGCGCCTTCGGGTGCGCTGCTCAGCAGCGCCCGCGCGTGCGCCATGACCAGCGGGTCGTTGTCGATGTAGAGCACCCGGCAGCGCGGGTCGAGGGACTGCGCGACCTCGTGCGTGTTGTCCGCCGAGGGAAGGCCGGTGCCGACGTCGAGGAACTGGCGGATGCCGGCCTCGGCGACCAGGAAGCTGACCACGCGTTTGAGGAACTGGCGCTCGGACTTCGCCCCGATCGGGATGTCCGGGATGTGCGCGATCACCTCGTCGCCGGCGGCCCGGTCGACCTCGAAGTGGTCCTTGCCGCCGAGCCAGTAGTTCCAGATCCGTGCCGAGTGCGGAACCGACGTGTCCAGTGTGGAGTGGGCGGGATGCCCCGAATCCTCGGTCATGGGGGCATTCTTCCGTGCCGGCGGGGCGGTCGCGCAAGCCGGGTGGCGCGAACGGGACGCGGTGGGTGCCGTCCGGGCCGGGACCGGGTCATTCACCGGGGCGGACCAGGCCGGTGTCGTAGGCGACGATCACCGCCTGCACCCGGTCGCGCGCACCGACCTTGGCGAGGACCCGGCCGACGTGCTTCTTCACCGTCGACTCCGTCAGGACCAGGCGCTCGGCGATCTCGGTGTTGGTCCAGCCCCGGCCGATCGCGACCAGGACCTCGTGCTCACGCTCGCTCAGCGCGGTCAGTCGCGGGTCACCGGCGGCCGACGGTGCCAGGTCCCGGGTGTACGCCTCCATCAGCCGCCGGGTCAGCCGCGGCGCGACCACGGCGTCGCCGACGTCGACCGCGCGGATGCCGGCGACCAACTCCTCCGGCCGGGCGTCCTTGAGCAGGAAACCGCTGGCCCCGGCGCGCAGCCCGGCGTAGACGTACTCGTCCAGGTCGAACGTGGTCAGGATGAGCACGCGGGTACGGCCGCCGCCGGCGACGATCCGCCGGGTCGCCTCGATGCCGTCCATGCCGGGCATGCGCACGTCCATCAGCACCACGTCCGGGCGCAGGTCGGCGGCCATCCGGACGGCCTGGGTGCCGTTCTCGGCCTCGCCGACCGCGGACATGCCGGGCGTACCCTCGAGCAGCATGCGGAAGCCGAGCCGCTGCAACGGCTGGTCGTCGACGATCAGGACGGTGGTCATGCCACCGTCACCGGCCGGTCGTTGAGCAGCGCCTCCACCTGCCAGCCGCCGCCCGCGTCCGGTCCGGCGATCACCTCGCCGCCGTAGAGACCGGCCCGCTCCCGGATGCCGGCCAGGCCGTGCCCGGGCTCGTCGCCGGCCGGCGGCACGAAGCCGGTGGCCGGGCCGGTGTCGCGGACGGTCACCCGTACCGTGTCGTCGTCGGACCGGACGGTGACGGTGGCCCGCGCGCCCGCGCCCGCGTGTTTGAGCGTGTTGGTCAGCGCCTCCTGCACGATGCGGTAGACGGTCAGCTGCAGCCCGCCGCCGAGCGTGCGCACGTCGCCGTCCGTGCGGTACTCCACGGTCAGCCCGGCCGCGCGGACCCGGCGGACCAGGTCGTCGAGGTCGGCGACGCCGGGCTGCGGGCTGAGCCGGGCGTCCGTGGTGCCGTCGCGCAGCACGCCCAGTACGCGGCGCAGCTCGCCGAGCGCCTGGCGGCCGGTCTCGCCGATCAGCCGCAGCGGCTCCGCGGTCGACTCGCCACGGCTGGCGGCCAGCACCGCGCCGCCGTCCGCGAGGCCGATCATCACGGACAGGTTGTGGCCGACGATGTCGTGCATCTCCCGGGCGACCCGGGACCGTTCGGCCGCGGCGGTCAGACGTTCCCGCTGGTCCCGCTCGACCTCCAGGCGGCGGGCGCGGTCCTCGAGCGCGGCCAGGTAGGCGGCGCGGGTGCGGACCGTGAGCGCGAGCGCGACCGCGGCGGTCCCCGTACCGATCATGAAGAACGCGCTGGTCCACGGGTGCTCGACGGAGAGCAGGAAGAACAGGCCGGCCACCACCATCACGGCGGTGCCGGCGCAGGCCCAGGCGAGCGTGCGCAGGTTGCCGTGCCGGGCCAGCGCGTACAGCGCCAGCAGCATCGCCATGCCGGACTGGATCCAGGCGCCGGCCAGCCACGACCCGAGCACCACGGCCAGCACGATCGCGAGCACCACGGCCGGGGCGCGGCGGCGCCACCAGAGCGCGACCACCATCACCGCGACCAGCGCGGCCGTGACCGCGGGCGGGAGCGTGCCGAACTGCTGGTCGCCGAACGGCCCGCCGTGCCCGGGTTTGTCGTCGCCGAAGATGTCGCGCAGCCCGGACAGGATCACCGGGACCGTCACGAGCAGGTCCAGCACCCAGGGCCGCCGCCGTCCGGCGGCGGCCAGCCTCTGCTGCGCCCGCAGCAGCCAGGTGTCGCTCATCGAGCCCATTGTCGCCTATGCGTCCGACTTCACCAGGCGGTACGCGGCCGCGGCGAGCGTCACGGCCACCCAGCCGGCGAAGATCGCCAGTCCGGTCCACGGCCGGTCCGAGGTGGCCGACATGATCTCGGAGCCGGCGGTGGACGGCAGGTAGCCGTCGATCGCGTCGTACCAGTCGGCCGGCAGCAGCATCGCCAGGCCGGGCAGGATCAGCAGGCCGCCGGCGAGGATCGCGATCCCGCCCGCGCTGGAGCGGACCAGCACGCCCAGCGCCACGCCGAGCACGCCGACCAGGCCCAGGTAGAGGCCGGCCCCGAACAGGCTGCGCAGCACGCCGTCGTCGGACAGCGCCATCGACACGGTCTCGCCGTCCAGGACCGGCATGCCGATCGCGAACGCGCCGAACGCGCCGGCGACACCGGCGATCACCGCGACCGGGCCGTAGACCAGGGCTTTCGCCCAGAGGACCGGAAGCCGCGACGGTACGGCCGTGAGCGTGGCCCGGATCAGGCCGGTGGTGTACTCGCCGGCGCTGACCAGCACGCCGAGCACGCCCAGCGCCAGCGAGGCGAACGTGGTGCCGGAGATCGCGATCGTCACCGCGTCCGCGCCGTCCGGCCCGAGCGGCCCGGGCGGCCCGACCTCGCCGCCGGTCTCCGGTGACCAGGCGAGCGCGGCGATCGCGCCGAGCGCGCCGATCAGCAGCAGCGAGACGCCGAGCGTGATCCACGACGAGCGCAGCGACCAGAACTTGGTCCACTCCCCCGCCACCACGCCGCGGAACGTCAACCGGTGGGACACGGCCATGGTGGTCATGCGGGCACACTCCCGTACTCGACGCTGTCTCGGGTCAGGTCCATGAACGCGTCCTCCAGCGAGGCGGTCCGGGTGGCGAGCTGGTAGAGCGGCACGCCGTGCGCGCTGGCGATCGCGCCGATCTCGCGCGCGTCCATGCCGGTCACGTCCAGCTCGCCGTCGGCGGACGAGGCCACCCGCACGCCCGGCCGGGCCAGCAGGCCGCGCAGCCGGTCGGCTTCGTCGCTGCCGACCCGTACCCCGGTGCCGGCGCTGTTGATCAGGTCCTGGACGCTCGTGTCGGCGAGCAGCCGGCCCCTGCCGACCACGACCAGATGGTCCGCGATCAGCGCGGTCTCGGCCATCAGGTGCGAGGACAGCAGCACGGTACGGCCCTCGGCCGCGAGCCCGGCGAGCAGGCCGCGCACCCACAGCACGCCCTCCGGGTCCAGCCCGTTGACCGGCTCGTCGAGCATCACCACGGCCGGGTCGCCGAGCAGCGCGGCCGCGATGCCGAGCCGCTGGCCCATGCCGAGCGAGAACGCGCCGGCCCGCTTCCCCGCGACCGCGGTCAGCCCGGCCAGCTCCAGCACCTCGTCGACGCGGGCCCTCGGGATGCCGTGCGTGCGGGCCAGGCCGAGCAGGTGACTGCGGGCGCTGCGCCCCGGGTGCACCGACCGCGCCTCCAGCAGCGCGCCGATCTCGCGCAGCGGGGCCGCGTGCTCCCGGTAGCGGCGGCCGTTGACGGTGACCGTGCCGGCGGTGGGCCGGTCCAGGCCGATGATCATGCGCATGGTGGTCGACTTCCCGGCCCCGTTCGGACCCAGGAAACCGGTCACCTGCCCCGGCTTCGCCGTGAAGCTCAGCCGGTCCACGGCCGTCTTCACCCCGTAGCGTTTCGTGACCTCCCGCACCTCGATCACGACTCTTCTCCTCGCGTGGCGTTCCTCATGCGCTCCACGCTATGAGCGGGCCGGTCCATGATCGTGGTACCGCGGTCGACACCTCGGCCGGGCCACTGGTACCCGGGTACCAGTTCCGCGTGCGCCCCGGCCCGGTCCGGTCAGGCGCTCAGCGCCGCGTCGACCGCGGCGGCGGCGTGCAGCCGGGTGGTGGCGAAGACCGGCACGTCACTGTCGGACTGGTCGACCAGCAGCTCGATCTCGGTGCAGCCGTAGATGACGCCGTCCGCGCCCGCGGACACCAGCCGGCCGATCACGCCACGGTAGGCCTCCCGGGACTCCGGCCGGACCACGCCCAGGCACAGCTCGTCGTAGATGATGTCGTGCACCAGCCGCTGGTCCGCCGCGCTCGGCACCAGCACCCGCAGGCCGTGCGCGGCCAGCCGGTCGGCCAGGAACGGCTGCTCCATCGTGAACCGGGTGCCGAGCAGACCGACCGTGGTCACGCCCGCGGCGAGCGCGGCCGCGGCCGTCGTGTCCGCGATGTGCAGCAGCGGGATGCTCACCCGGGCCTGGATCTCGGCCGCGACCTTGTGCATCGTGTTCGTGCACAGCACCAGCGTCTCCGCGCCACCGGCCTCCAGCGAGCGCGCCGCCCGCGCCAGCTCGGCCGCGGCGTCGTCCCACCGGCCCTCCGCCTGCATCTGCTCGATGGGCGCGAAGTCCACCGAGTAGAGCAGGCACCGCGCGGAGTGCAGCCCGCCGAGCCGCTCCGCCGTCATCTCGTTGATCAGCCGGTAGTACTCGGCCGTGGACTGCCAGCTCATTCCGCCGATAAGACCGATCATGCGCATGCGCCGAGCGTAACGCCACGGTTCCACCGTCCACGTCGGTGCGTCCCGGGCCCGGTGTTCCGCCCGGCCCGGGACGGGCGCGTTCACGCCGGCTGCGTCGCGGCCGTCCGGAACACGATCAGATCCCCGTGGTACGCGGGAGCCGGCGCGATCTCCCGCCACCCGGCCCGGCGGTAGAACGCCACCGCGTCCGGCGCGTCCCGCGAGGTGACCAGCCAGGCGCGCGGGGCGTCGCCGACGACCTCGTCCAGCAGGCGACGGCCCACGCCCCGCCGCCGCGCGGACGCGCGCACCGCGAGCTCGTTGACCTCGAACACGCCGTCCAGCAGCTCCACCACCCGCTCCGGACCCAGATGATCGACGATCTCCTGGTACGCCTGGACGTCCGGCAGCGGCAGCTCGGTCGGCCAGCCGGTGGCGAACCCGTCCGCGGTCAGCACGGCCCGGAAGCCCGGCCGTGCCGCGTCCTCGTGCAGCCGGCGCCGGAAGTCCGCCACGTCCTCCGGGCCCTCGTTCCACGGCGGTCCGGTGAACACGTCCGCGTAGAGGGCGATCAGGTCATCGACGACGGCGAGCGCTTCCAGCCCGTGCACGGTCCGCATGCCGACCATCATCACCCATCGGCCGTCCGGCCCCGCACCGCGGCTTCCGCACCGGCGCCGAGTGGACGTGCCGGTTCGCCGGTCGTGATACTGGCCGGCATGATCACGGTCATCGAGGTACCACGGTCGCAGGCCGCCGACACCGCGCCGGCACGCCGGCTGGCGGACGGCGCGCGGTTCCTCGCCTCCGTCACGCCGTCGGACCGGCAGGTGCGGGTGCCGGCCGGTGGCACGCTCGCCGAGACCGCCGCCCGGGTCCGGGCCGCGCTGCCGTCCGACGGCTTCCCGGTCGTGCTCGGCGGTGACTGCGCCGTCAGCCTCGCACCGGTCACCGCCGCCGTCGCGCGCCACGGCGACCGGCTCGGCGTCGTCTGGTACGACGCGCACGGCGACCTGAACACGCCGGAGACCTCGCCGTCCGGCGCGTTCCCCGGCATGGTGCTGCGCACGCTGCTCGGCGAGGGACCCGGCGCGCTCGTGCCCGCGGTGCCGCTCCGGCCGGCCCGGGTGGCGGTCGCCGGCATGCGCGCGCTCGACCCCGCGGAATCCGCGTACCTGCGGGCACACGGCATCGGCGGCACGCTCGAACCGGGCACGGTCGCCTACCTCCACGTCGACCTGGACGTGCTGGACGGGATCACCTCGGTCAACGACCCGCAGCCGGGCGGCCTCCCACCCGCGCAGCTGCTCGCGCACGTCGCGGACGTCGCCGCCCGGCACGAGATCGTCGGCCTGACCGTGGCCGGATACGCGCCGTCCTCCACCGTCGACGAGGCGACGCTGCGCGCGCTGATCCCGGACCTGGTGCGCGTCTGCGCCGGCCGGCACGGCCCGGGTCGACGGTGAGCCGCCGGTTCCGGGCCGGTCCGCGCCGCGGCCCGTGCCCCGGAACGCCGGTCCAGGCGTCCCACCCGCACGGGGACGCCTGGACCGTTCGCCGGCGGCCCGCCGGTTACAGGCCGGTGCGGCGCCGGTGGCGGCGGGGACGGAGCGGGGCCGCCACGCCGCCGGGGCGCTGACTGCCGGTGCGCGGGGCCGGGGTGCGCGGTGTGCCGGTGGTGGCGGGCGGCAGGACCGCCGGGAGGACCAGGTCCGGGTCGGCCGCGAGGATGCGGCGGTGGGCGGCCTGCAGGCCGGCGCCCGGGTCGATGCCGAGCTCGTCGGCGAGCAGCAGGCGGACGTCCTGGTAGACGGCGAGCGCGTCGGCCTGGCGGCCGGCCTGGTAGAGCGCGAGCATCAGCAGCTCGTGCACGCGTTCGCGGAGCGGATGCTCGTCGGCGAGCGTCATCAGCTCCGGGATCGCCTCGTCGCCGTGGCCGAGTTCGACGTCGGCGGCGAGCAGGTCGATGCGGGCGGCCAGCATCTGCTGTTCGAGCCGGGTGCGCTGGGCGTCCGCGTACGGGCCGGCGGCACCGGCCAGCGGCCGGCCCCGGTGCAGCGCGACCGCGGCGCGCAGCGATGCGGCGGCCGCGGCCACGTCACCGAGGCGCCGGGCCTCGCGGGCGCTCGCCACGTGGTCGTGGAAAACGGTTACATCGGTGGCGGCGCGATCGACCGGGAGCGCGTAGCCGCCGCCGATGGAGACGATCGTGGCGGCGTCCCGGAGCAGCGTGCGCAGCCGGGACAGATAGGTGCGCACCGTGTTGATCGCGCTGCGTGGCGGCTCGTCCCCCCAGACGGCCGCGACGAGCTCGTCGACGGTGACCATGGAACCCTCACGCAGCAGCAGCGCGGCCAGCACCGTCCGCTGCTGCGGTGAGCCGAGCGGCAGCTCGGTGGCGCCGTCCCAGGCCCGTACCGGACCGAGCAGCGCGAAACGTATCCCCCCGGACATCATGTCCCTGTTTCCCCCACAACGTTCGACCAGGCCGGCACCCCCGACGAGCCGGCGTCCACCGGTAGTCCGGTGGACGATATGAACGGTAGGGGGATGTACAGGTCAACCACTGAGCAAAAACTGAACGCGCCGCTCAACGGCCTGATCATGGGGTCGTCATGCGATCGTCGATCGGGCGGTGGTGGTTTGGGGTCATGACCACCCCGGCCGCACCGGTCCGCCCCGTCGACGTCCTGTCGGCTGCCCTCGCCAACGACTCGCACGCCGTGGCCTTACGGCACGGCGATCGCAGCTGGACGTGGCGCGCGTTCATGGCACGGGTGCGGGCCGCCGCCGGCATGCTCGACGGCCTGGGTGTGCTGCCCGGCGACCGGGTGGCGCACCTGGCCGACAACGGCCCGGCCACGCTGGAGATCGCGCTGGCGTGCGCCTGGATCGGCGCGGTCTACGTGCCGATCAACGGGCGGGCCACCGAGGGCCAGGCCGCGTACATCGTGGACGACGCGGCCGCGCCGGTGCTGCTGGCCGGCGACGGCCGGGCGGAGCGGATGTCCCGGGTCCGGGTGCTGATGCCGCACCTGCGCGAGCTGGTCGACATGGAACGCAGCTACGAACTGCTGCTCGCGGACGCGCCGGCCTCGACCCGCCGGGTCGAGGTCACCGGCGAGGCGCCGTTCTGCCAGCTGTACGCGTCCGGCCGGGACGGGTTCCCGCGTGGCGCGGTGCTCACCCACGCGGCGATGGCCTCGGTCTGTGACGTGCTCGCGGACGCGATCGGGCTGACGCCGTCGGCCGTGAGCCTGGTGGTGACGCCGATGTCCCGGGTGGCCGCGCTGTCGCAGGCGCTGATGGCGACCCGGCACGGCGCCGAGACCGTGATCCTGCCGGAGGTGACCGCGGCCGCGGTGCTGGACGAGATCGAGACGCGGCGGGTGACGCACACGTTCGTGCCGCCGACGCTGCTGGCCGCGATGGCCGCGGAGCCGGGCGCGGCGGACCGGGACCTGAGCAGCCTGGTCAACCTGGCGTACGGCGCCGCGCCGATGCCGCCGTCGATGATCCGCGCGGTCGGTTCGGTGCTGCACACGAACCTGCTGCAGGTGTACGGCGTGACCGAGGCGGCCGGCGCGACGACCGTGCTGGTCGCGGCCGACCACGCGGACGACGTGCGGGTGGCGTCCGCGGGCCGGCCGCTGCCGGGCGTGCGGCTGCGGATCAGGGACCCGAGGTCCGGGGACGGCATCCCGGACGGGATGGTCGGCGAGGTGCAGGTGTCGACGCCGCGCGCGATGACCGCGTACTGGCGGCAGCCGGAGGAGACGGCGGCGGCGCGGACGCCGGACGGCTGGCTGCGCACCGGCGACTCCGGCTACCTGGACGCGGACGGCTACCTCTACCTGGTCGGCCGCCTGTCCACCCGGTGACCCGCCGCCGCGCCCCGGTTCACGGACGTGGCGGCGGCAGCAGCGCGCGGAGGCGGTCCGCGGACGGGTGGTAGACGCCGTCCAGGCGTTCCAGCGCGCCGGCCCGGCAGTGCGCGGCCGCGCCCTCGTGGCCGAGGCGCGCGTGGCAGCCGGCCAGCCGGGCCAGCAGCTCCACGGTGATCCACTCGTCGTTGCGGCCCAGCGACAGCGCCTTCTCGTAGGCCTCCACCGCGCCGTCCGGATCACCGGCGTGCTCGCGCATCCGGCCGATCTGCTGCCAGCCGTTCTGCACCTGCAACCAGTTCTCGATGCTCTCGTGCACCGCGATCCCGGCCGCCCGTTCCGCGACCGCGGCCTCCACGTCGCCGGTGCGGTGCAGCACGCGCAGCGCGGTCTGCCGGTAGGTGAACCCGATCAGGTCGCGGGCGTGCGTGGTGCGGCCGTCCGCGCGGCCGGGCGGCCCGGCCCGGTCGATGTCGGCGAGCAGCGCGCGCATCTCGTCCGCGTACCCGGCGGCCCGCTCGATGCTGTCGCCGTCCGGCCACTCGTCGCGTTCGGTGAGGACGGAGGCCATGCCGCCGAGCCCGATCGCGATCCGGATCGGGTCGCCCGACTCCCGGCCCACCGCCGCGGCCAGCGACCACTCCCGGTGTGCCTGCTCGTGGTCGCCGGCCCGGTGGTAGCAGTTGCCGAGCACGTTGTGCAGGTAGCCGCGCCACCACACGTCGCCGCGCCGGCGGGCGGCGGCCAGCGCGGTCCGGGCGAACGGGATCGCCTCGTCCCAGCGGCCGAGGTGGTCGAGCAGGAAACCGTTCATGCCCCAGCAGAGCAGCCACACGTACTCGTCGAGCCCGGCCCGGTCGGCCGCGTCCAGTGCGGCGCTCAGGTTCTCCCGCTCCGCGTCGAACCAGGCGACCGCGTCCGGCACGTCCACCGGCGTGAACGGCACGACACCGGCTGCGGGAGTGCCGGGATCACGCTGCCGCCGGTACGGGTTGGTCAGCCGCGCGCCCGCGATCACCGAGTGCAGGTAGTGGTCGAGGATCCGGACGAGGTCGCCCTCCCGGTCGTCCGCGGCGATCTCCAGCGCGTAGGCCCGGACCAGGTCGTGCGCGGCGTACCGGCCGGGCCGCGGCTCGCTGAGCAGCTGCGCGTCGGTGAGCTCGGCGAGCAGGCCGAGCGTCTCCGACGAGGTGCGGCCGGCCGCGCTGATCGCGGTCGCGAGCGGCACGTCCGGCCCCGGGTGCCGGCCGAGCCGCCGGAACAGTTCCGCCGCGTCCGCGCCGAGCCGCCGATAGGACCAGGAGAAGACGGTACGCACGTCCCGGCCGACGTTGACGGCGGCGAACGCGTCCAGCCCGTCCCGCCGGCGCAGCTCGGCCGCGACCGTGGCCAGCGTGTACGCCGGGCTGCGCTCGGCCCAGGCCGCGCAGATGGCCAGCGCCAGCGGCAGCCCGCCGCACACCCGGACGATCTCCGCGGCCGCCCACGGCTCCGCGTCCACCCGCGCGGCGCCGAGCCGGGACCGCAGGTAGCCGAGCGCGTCGGAGTCCCGGAACACGTCCAGCCCGACCGACCGCGCGTCCTCGTCGACGGAGAGCCCACCGAGGTAGCTGCGGCTGGTGACGAGCACCGCGCAGCCGGCCGTGCCGGGCAGCAGCGGCCGGACCTGCTCGTCGTCGCGCGCGTTGTCCAGCACCACCAGGATCTTCCGGCCGGCCAGCACACTGCGGTACAGCGCGGACAGACCGTCCAGCGTGGCCGGCTGATTCGACCGGGGCACGCCCAGCGCCTCCAGGAACCCGTGCAGCGCCTCGACCGGCGACAGCGGCACGCCGCTGGGCGCGAACCCGCGCAGGTCCACGTAGAGCTGCCCGTCCGGGTAGCGCGGCGCGGCCCGGTGCGCCCAGTGCAGCGCCAGGCTGGTCTTGCCGACGCCGCCGAGGCCACCGACCAGCACCAGCGGGCGCGGGCCGGCGATCGCGTCCAGCCGGGCCAGCTCCGCGGTCCGGCCGGTGAACGTGACCGGCGGCGTGGGCAGCTGCGCGGGCCGGACGACCGCGGGGGCGGTCACCGCCCGGTGCGCGTCGCGCAGCAGCGGGCCGGGCTCGATGCCCAGCTCGCCGACGAGCCGTTCGCGGGCGGCGCGGAAGTGGTCGAGCGCGTCGGTGGTGCGGCCGGCCGCGGCGAGCGTGCGCAGCAGCCGGGCCTGCAGACCCTCGTCGTACGGGTGCCAGCCGGCCGCGCACTCCAGCACCGGGGCGAGCACGGCGCCCCGCCCGGCGTCGAGCGCGGCGTCCGCGGCCTCGGCCAGCACGGCCGCGTGCTCGCGGTCCAGGTCGGCGAAGACCGGGTGGGCGCGGGCCTCCGCCGGCAGGCCGGTGCCGGCCGGTGCGGTCCACAGCCCGAGCCCGGCCGCGTACGCGTCCACCGCGGCCGCCGTGCGCCCGGCCGCGGCCAGGTCGCGCGCCTGGCCCAGGAACGTGCGGTAGCGGCGCAGGTCCGAGTCCACGTCGAGGCGGTACCCGGCGGCGGTCCGGCCGATCGGGCCAGCCACCCGGCGCAGCCGGCTGACGTACTGCTGCACGGTCGCGGCCGCGGCCTGCGGCGGGTCGCCGGACCAGAGCACGTCGGAGATCACGCCGGCCGCGACCGGCTCACCCGCGGCCGTGAGCAGCACGGCCAGCAGCACGCGCTGCTGCGGCGAGCCGAGCGGCAACTCCACGCCGTCGCGCAGGCCGCGGATCGGGCCCAGCACCTCGAACCACACCGGCACGCCGACTCAGCCCTCGGCCGTCTCGTAGGCGTCCAGCCGGGCACGCAGCTGGTCGGCGTAGGCGTGGTAGACGCCGTCCGCGAGCCGCCGGGCGCGGGCGCGCAGCCGGGCCGCGGCCGCCCGGTCGCCGAGCCGGGCGTGGCAGGCCGCGAGCGAGACCAGCACCTCGGTGCCGCTCCACTGCCAGCGCTGCATCAGGGCCAGCCCTCGCTCGTACGCCTCGATCGCCTCCGCGTCCTGGCCGACGTGCTGGTAGATGCGGCCGAGCAGCTCCCAGCCCCAGCCCTCACGCGCCCAGTTGCCGACGCCGCGGTGCATCTCGATGCCGCGGCGCAGCTCGGCCGCGGCCGCCTCCACGTCGCCGGTGCGGTGCAGGATCCGCAGCGCGAAGAACTCGGCGCAGATGCCGAGCAGTTCCCGGGCGCGCACCGTGTACGGGTCCGGCCGCCCGGGCGGCGCGTCCCGGTCCAGGTGCCCGCAGAGCGCGACCGCCTCGTCCGCGAACGCGGCGGCCCGCTCGATCTCGTCGCCGGTCGGCCAGCGGCCGTTGTCGGTGAGCGTGCTGGCCATCCCGGCCAGGCCGATGCCGGTGCGGACCGGGTCGTCCGCCTCCCGGCCGGCCTTGACCGCGAGCGACCACTGCCGGTACGCCTCCGCGTAGTCGCCGAACCGGTGGTGGCAGATGCCGAGCGCGTTGTGCAGGTAGCCGCGCCACCACAGCGAGTTCTGCCGCTCGGCCGCGGCCAGCGCGCGGCGGGCCGCCGGGATCACCTCGTCCCACCGGCCGAGCTGGTCCATCAGGTAGCCGTTCAGACCCCAGGCGAAATACCACAGGTACGGGTCGAGGCCGTGCTGCTCGGCCGCGTCCATCGCGGCCGAGATGTTCTCCCGTTCCTCGCCGAACCAGGCGAGCGCCTCGTCCGTGTCGCGCGGCGTGAACGGCCGCACCCGGTCCGCGATCCCGCCGGTGTCGATCGGCGTGCGCAGCGGGTTGACCAGCTGCGCGCCGGCCAGCAGCGAGTGCAGGTAGTGGTCGAGCGTGCGGCGCAGCGTCTCCTGCCGTTCGGCCGGTTCGCCCAGCTCGGCCGCGTACGCCCGGACCAGGTCGTGCGCGCCGTACCGGCCGGGCCGCAGTTCGGAGATCAGGTGCGCGTCGGCCAGCTCGGCCAGCAGTGTGAGCGTCTCCGGTGTGCCGCGGCCGGCGATGCTGGCCACGGTGCCGAGCGCGACGTCGCCGCCGGGGTGCAGGCCGAGCCGGCGGAACAGCTCCGCGGCGCCGGGCGTGAGCCGCCGGTAGGACCAGGAGAAGACGGCGCGCACGTCCCGGCCGGTGGCGACGCCTGCGAACGCGTCCAGGCCGGCCCGCCGCCGGATCTCCGCCGCGACCGTGCCGAGCGTGAACGCCGGGCTGCGTTCCGTCCACGCGGCACAGATCGCCAGCGCCAGCGGCAGCCCGCCGCACACCTCGATGATCTCGGCGGCCGCCTCCGGTTCCGCGTCGACGCGCTCCTTGCCGAGCCGGGAACGCAGGTAGCGGTAGGCGTCGGCGTCGCTGAACACGTCCAGCCCGACCGACCGGGCGCCCTCGTCGACCGCGAGCCCACCGAGGTAGCTGCGGCTGGTGACGACGACCGCGCAGCCGGCCGTGCCGGGCAGCAGCGGCCGGACCTGCTCGTCGTCGCGCGCGTTGTCCAGCACCACCAGGATCTTCCGGCCGGCCAGCACACTGCGGTACAGCGCGGACAGACCGTCCAGCGTGGCCGGCTGATTCGACCGGGGCACGCCCAGCGCCTCCAGGAACCCGTGCAGCGCCTCGACCGGCGACAGCGGCGGGTTGCGCGGCGCGAACCCGCGCAGGTCCACGTAGAGCTGGCCGTCCGGGTAGTCGGACATCACCCGGTGCGCCCAGCGCAGCGCGAGCGCGGTCTTGCCGACGCCGCCCAGCCCGCCGACCACGACCAGCGGCATCGCGCCCTCGGCCAGTGCGTCGAGGCGGTCCAGCTCGACGTCCCGGCCGGAGAACGAGCCGAGGTCCGCGGGCAGCTGCGCGGGGCGTACCACCTGGGGCTTCTCGTGGACGAGCGGCGCCGGTTCCGGTTCGGCCAGCAGCTCGCGGTGGGCCGCCCGCAGCAGCGGGCCGGGCTCGATGCCCAGCTCGCCGACGAGCCGGTCGCGGACCTCGCGGTAGCGGCGCAGCCCGTCGGCGCGGCGGCCGGCCGCGGCCAGCGCCCGCAGCAGCTGCGCGTGCACGCCCTCGTCGAACGGGTGCCAGACCGCGGCCCGGTCCAGCGCCGGGACCAGCGCGGCGCCGAACCCGCGGGACACCGCGTCGTCGGCGGCCTCGACCAGCGTGGTGACGTGCTCGCGGTCCAGGCCGGCGAAGACCGGGTGACCGCGCGCCTCCGGCGGCAGGTTCGCCGCGGCCGGACCGGTCCAGAGCGCGAACGCCTCCCGGAACATCGCACCGGCGGCGACCCGGTCCGTGCCGTGGAGCGCGCGGGCGTCCCGGATCAGCGCGCGCCAGCGCAGCAGGTCGACCTGGTCGGCGCCGGCGGCCAGCTGGTAGCCGCCGGCGGTGCGCCGGAGCAGCCCGCCGGTGTCACGGGCCGGCCGGTCCGGTTCGATGATCTTGCGAAGCCGGCTGACGTACTGCTGGACCGTGGCGGCCGCGGCGGTGGGCGGCGCGTCGCCCCACAGCACGTCCAGGATCGTGGCCATGCCGACCGGCTCACCGGCCGCGGCCAGCAGCACCGCGAGCAGCGTGCGCTGTTGCGGCGGGCCGAGCTCCAGCTCCACGTCGTCCCGGCGGCCCCGCACCGGGCCGAGCACCTGCAGCCACATCTCAGACACCGGGTGCCGGGTCCAGGAGGGCGTCCGCGGCCGCGGTGCGCAGCCAGGCCACCGCGTCGCCGTCGCTCCAGTGCAGGTCGTCGACGAGCGTGAACAGCGAGGAGTATCCGAAGTAGAACCAGAGCAGCGCGTCCGCGTGCGGCACGTCGACGCCGGCGCGCAGCGCGCCGAGCCGGGCCAGGCGCTTCGCGGCCAGCAGCAGGCCGGAACGGTACCGGTCGGTCGCCTCGGCCAGCGACGCGGCCGCGGCCGGCTCGTGCGGCGCGGTGGCCATGATGACGCGCAGCACGTCGCCCCACTCGCGGCGCATGTCGAGCGTGGTGTCCGCGACCAGGTCCAGGATGCGGCCCGGGTCGTCGGCGCGGTCGATCAGCTCCAGGTTGGCGGTGACCGCGGGCGCGGCCGCGCAGAACCGCATCAGCGAGCGCAGCAGCCCGGCCTTGCCACCGGCCACGGCGTAGACGGTCGCGGGCGAGACCCGGGCGGCGCGGGCCACCTCCTCGACCTTGACCGCGAAGTAACCCCGCTCGCGGAACAGGCGGCGGGCGGCCTCGAGGATGGATCGGTGGGTCGCGGCCGTGTACCCGGCACGACGGCTGCGCCGCGCTGGTCCCGCCTGGGTGGTGCTCATAACGCGCGAGTCTAGGTCGGTTCACTGGAGACCGGCTCCAGCGAAGTCTGATATATCGATTTCTGTCGCCTATCCGGCTTGCGCCCGCGACGAACGGTATGGACACGCACGGTGACCGGTTGCCAAGCGATGATCTTCCTGCCTGCGAAAACGCCGTTCTGCGGGCCGCACCGCCGTCACGGTGAGATCGTCCCGGCCACCGGCAGATCCGCGGCGTGACGTCAGACAAGGCTCTGGGTGCCGAGGACGGTCACGAGCGCGAGCCGCTCCGCGTCCTCGGTGCCCGGCTCGGCCGTGTAGACCATGATCCGCAGGTCGTCCTGGGCCACGACCAGCGTGTCACAGTCCAGTGCGATCCGGCCGACCGCGGGGTGCTCGATGATCTTCTGCCGGGCCGGCCCCTCGGCCGGCGGGTCCGCGTCCCACAGCTCCGGGAACCGTGGGCAGGCGCGCAGCTCGTTCACCAGTCTCGCGAGCGCGCGGTCCGCCGGGTACCGCGACACGGTCAGCCGCAGGTCCGCCACCAGCCCGGCCTCCAGGCGGGCCCGCTCCTGCGCGGCGTGCACCACCCGGGTGTTGCGGCCGGTGAGGTGGCGCCAGATCGCGTTGCGCTCCAGGCCGCGCCAGGCCGTCGTCTCCCCCATCAGCGCGTCGTACGGCGCGTTCGCCAGCACCAGCGTCCAGCTCGCGTCGTAGACGACGACCGGCGTGTGGGACAACCGGTCCAGCAGCCGCTGCACGCTCGGCGGCACCCGGGACGGCAGCACGTCACGCCCCGGCGCCGCGTGCCCGGCCAGCCGGTAGAGCAGGTCACGCTCGGCGTCGCCGATCCGCAGCGCCCGGGCCAGCGCCTCCACCACCTGCGCGGACGGCGCGGTCGCCCGGCCCTGCTCCAGGCGGGTGAGGTAGTCCGCGGAGATCCCGGCCAGCGCGGCCAGTTCCTCCCGGCGCAGCCCGGCCGCGCGCCGCCGCCGACCCACCGGGACGCCGACCTTCCCCGGAGCCACCCGGTCCCGCAAGCGCCGCAGCATCGCGCCGAACTCCCACGACTCCATGCGCTCCAGTCTGCGCGCCGGGCCGCCGGCTGTCCTGGCCCCGGCAGTCCTACGACAACGGGACGGCTGCCTGCGCCCCGCCCCGGGGCCGACGCTCGGGACATGACCTCCGTACTGATCACCGGCCCGTCCCGCAACCTCGGCCGGGCCACCACGCTCGCGCTCGCCGACCGCGGCGCCGACCTGCTGCTCGTCGGCCGCAACCTGTCCGCGGTCGCCGGCGAGGCACGCGACCGCGGCGCCCGGGTGCACGAGCTCACCGCCGACCTGTCCCGGCTCGCCGACGTGCGGGCCGCGGCCGCCGCCGCGAAGAACCTGATCGACACCGGCACGGTACGCCCGCTGCGCGCGCTGATCGCGAACGCCGGCCTGATGTCGGGCGACACCCGGCGCACCTCCGCGGACGGCCACGAACTGACGTTCGCGGTCAACTACCTGGCCCATGCGCAGCTCGTCGCGGACCTGCACACCACGCTGACCGCGCCGGCCCGGATCGTGCTGCTCGGCTCGAACACGTACCACCAGAACATCTGGCGGCGGCTCCTCAATGTGGCGGAAGCCCGCTGGCGCGACCCGCTCGACCTGGCCCGGCCGTCCGACGACCCGCCCGGCGTCGCCTACTCCAACGCCAAGCTCGCCATCCTCTACTACGCCCACGAACTGCAGCGGCACGTCGCCCCCGGCATCGGCGTGACCGTGTTCGAGCCCGGCTGGATGCCCGGCACCGCGCTCGGCCGCGACGCGCCGCCCGCGGCCCGGGCCGTCGGTCGCGCGCTGGGCCGGTTCCCCGGCGTCGCGAACCCGGAACGGTCCGGGCCCGCGCTGGCATCGGTCGCGCTCGACGACCGCTGGGCGCATCTGCGCGACGGCGCCTTCGTGCTCCGCGACCACGTCATCGAGGCCAAGCCGGTCGCGCACGACCGGGCCCGCGAACGCCGCCTCTGGGAGGCCACCGCGCACCTGCTCGCCGTCCCCGCCTGACCGGCGCGGCCGGGCGAGGTCTCGTGATCATCGACACCCCGGGGAAGCGCGCAACTCTCCCCTCTCGGGAGAGTAGGGTGACGGCGGGTCCGGGGAGCGGCCGCCGGCCCTCGACGCGACCGCGCCATCCGGGCACCGGCTCGCCGCCGGTGCCCGTGCGGGTGCCGTTGCACGACCGGCGCTCCCGCCGCCCGGCGGGAGCGCCCGCACGCGGACGCGTGCCCGGAAAGAGATGAGTCAGATGTCCTCGCCCCGTTCTGCGACCGCGCGCGGTTCGCGCCCGTCCCGCCCGGCATGGCTGTCCTCCCCCGCGGTGCTGCGCACCGAGGTGCTGGCCGGGCTGGTGGTCGCGCTCGCGCTGATCCCGGAGGCGATCTCGTTCTCCGTCCTCGCCGGCGTGGATCCGCGCGTCGGGCTGTTCGCGTCGTTCACGATGGCGGTGACCATCGCGTTCACCGGTGGGCGGCCCGCCATGATCTCCGCGGCCACCGGCGCGGTCGCGCTGGTCGTGGCGCCGCTGGTGGCGGAGCACGGGCTCGACCACCTGATCGCGGCCGTGCTCCTCGGCGGCGTGCTGCAGATCGTGCTCGCGCTGCTCGGCGTGGCGAGACTGATGCGGTTCGTCCCGCGGTCCGTGATGGTCGGCTTCGTCAACGCGCTCGCGATCCTGATCTTCACGGCGCAGGTTCCGCACCTGATCGGCGTACCGTGGCTGGTCTATCCGCTGGTCGCGATCGCGTTGGCGGTCATGGTCCTCCTGCCGCGGCTGACCACCGCGGTGCCGGCGCCGCTGATCGCGATCGTGGCGCTCACCGCGTTCACCGTGGTCGCCGGCGTCGCCGTCCCCACGGTCGGCGACGAGGGCGCGCTGCCGGACAGCCTGCCGGTCCCGGCGCTGCCGGACGTCCCGTACAGCTGGGCGACCTTGACGATCATCGCACCGTACGCGCTGGCCATGGCCCTGGTCGGCCTGATGGAGTCGCTGATGACCGCGAAGCTCGTCGACGACGTGACCGACACGCACTCGGACAAGACCCGGGAGTCGTGGGGCCAGGGCGTGGCGAACATCGTGACCGGCTTCTTCGGCGGCATGGGCGGCTGCGCCATGATCGGCCAGACGATGATCAACGTGAAGGCGTCCGGTGCCCGGACCCGGCTGTCGACGTTCCTGGCCGGCGCGTTCCTGCTGGTCCTGGTGGTGGCGCTGGGTGACGTGGTCGCGGTGATCCCGATGGCCGCGCTGGTCGCCGTGATGATCGTCGTGTCGGTGGCGACGTTCGACTGGCACAGCGTCGCCCCGGCCACGCTGCGGCGCATGCCGTGGGGCGAGCTGGTCGTCATGGGCGTCACCGTGGCCGCCACGCTGGTCACCCACAACCTGGCGATCGGTGTGGTGCTCGGCGTGCTGGCCGCCATGGTGACCTTCGCCCGGCGGGTCGCGCACCTCACCACGGTCACGGCCGCGCCCGGCCCGGACGGGAACACCCGCGTCTACGCCGTGCGCGGCGAGCTGTTCTTCGCCTCCAGCAACGACCTGGTCTACCAGTTCGACTACGCCGGTGACCCGGACACCGTGGTCGTCGACCTGTCCGAGGCGCACATCTGGGACGCGTCCTCGGTCGCCGCGCTGGACGCGATCACCACGAAGTACGCCGCGCGCGGCAAACGCGTGGAGATCGTCGGCCTGAACGAGGAGAGCGCGCTGATGCACGGCAACCTGGCCGGCCGGCTCTCCGCCGCACACTGACGGCGGGCCGGCGCGCCGCACCCGGCACACTGGTGACCATGACGGGACGGCACATGCAGATCGGCGAGGCGGCCGAGCGGGTCGGGTTGAGCATCCGGACCATCCGGCACTACGAGGAGGCCGGTCTCGTCATCCCCTCGGCGCGCAGCGAGGGCGGGTTCCGGCTGTACAGCGAGCCCGACCTGGCCCGCCTGGCCGTGGTCAAGCGGATGAAGCCGCTCGGTTTCACGCTCGAGGAGATGCGCGACCTGCTCGACGTGCTGGACGCGCTGGCCGCCGATCCCCCGCCCGGCGCCGGCGAGCGGGCCGCGCTGCTGGACCGGCTGCACACGTTCCACGAGGCCGCGCAGGCCCGGGTCCAGGCGCTGCGCGACCAGCTGGCGATGGCCGAGGGCTTCGCCGGTCAGATCCAGGAGCAGGTCGACCGGTTCGCGTCCTGACCCCCGCGCGTACGCCCGCGGGGGTTCAGCGTCCGCCCAGCACGTCGACGCCGTCCAGCGTGAGGGTGCCGCTGAGCACCGTCACCGTGACCCGGTGGGGGCCCTTCCGCAGGTCGCGGAGCCAGTACGACGCCTGCCGCGGGCCGGCCGGACCGGCCTGCGCGATGCGGGGCGGCTCGCCGTCGACCCGCACCTCCAGCGTCGCCGCGCCGGTCGCGCCGAACAGGTGGAACCCGGTACCGGTGAGGTCCAGCGCCATCGACCGGCCGGGGGCGAGCACGTGCTGCGTGCGGTTGAGGTGCGCGAACCCGGCCTGGACGAACGTGAAGCCGCCGGGGTAGCGCACCCGCGGGTCGGCGTCGTCGATCTTCTCCGACGCCCACTCGCCGCCACGGACCGGCGTCACCGCGAGGTTGTCGAACCGCGTGTTGTAGTAGCCGCTGACCAGCGCGATCCGGCCGGCCAGCACCGGGGCGCCGGACGTGTCGGTCCACGAGGTGAGCCGGGCGCCGTCGAGCGTCACGCCGATCTCGGTGCCGCGCGCGGTGACGGAGAGCCGGTGCCAGGCGGTGGCGTCCCAGCCGGCCACCGTGCCGGACGCGACCACCGCGTCGAGCCGGCGCAGTTCCCAGCGGCCGTCCTCGTACAGCCGCGCGGCGTAGGTGGCCTGGTCACCGCCGCGGGCGTAGACCTGCCGGACGCCGAGCCCGGCGACGTTGGGCAGCGCCGGGTCGCGGTCGACCGGGTCCAGCCGGATGTCCACGGTGGCGGTGTAGTCGGCCCAGCGGTGGTCGCCGAGCACGGTCGACGGCGCGGCCGTGGACGGCACGTCCTGCCGGCCGTCGCCCCAGACGTTCCACACGTACCCCCGGTTGTGCGCGTGGATCTGCTGTTGCAGCACGCCGTCGGTCACCTCGAACGCGCCGTCCTGGTCCGCGGTGTACAGCGGCGTGCCGGGCCGCGCGAACCCGTCCCGGTACGGCAGCGGGAGGATCTCGTCCCGGGCGCGCGGCGCGAAGTCGCCGGGCCGGTACTGCGCGGTGCGGCCGTGCACGCCGTGCGGCAGCGTGGAGAGCGTGAGGATCGAGTACGCCGGCACCCGCACCCGGTAGACGTCGTGTTCCCCGTCGCTGGCCGGGGCGTAGCGGCCGATGTGCTGGAAGTACCGTGCGTCGTGCGGCTGGCCGGCGTCCGGGCCGCGGGTCAGCCAGGCGTGCAGCGACCGGCCGCGGGGGCCCAGGTCCGCGGCCCGGACCTCGAAGTAGCGGTCGGTGCCGGTGTTGTTCGCATGCACCTGCGTCCACTGCGTGTCGCTGCGCGCGGTGAGCACGGTCCGGGTCGAGCTGTCCACCGTGGTGCCGCCGTCGCCCTTGGTGCCGTCGCCGCCGGTCGCGCCCTCCACGTACGTCCAGCCCTTGCCGATGAACTGGTGGAAGTGGCGCACCGCGACCAGGCCGACGTCGCCCTCCCAGTAGCCGGACCACGGGTCGGACGCGCGGATCAGGTGCTTCGGCGAGTACTGCGTGCCCTCGTACATCGCGCTGACGGCCGGCTGGAACAGGAACGTGGTCATGTGCGCCGGGTCGGCGCCGGCGCCGCTCCACCGGTACGCGTTGATGAACCGGTCGGCGATGTCCACGGCACCGACCGTGCCGCCGATGCCGCCCCGGGCCGGGTCCGCGGCCAGCCGGTACTGCGGGTCGATCATCGGCGCGACGCCCTCGGAGTACAGGATCGGCATCCCGTACTCCTTGTTCAGCCGGGTCACGTTCGGCCCGCCCACGATGTCGTAGTGGAAGCCGAGCGCGTCGACGTGCGCGAGCGCCTCCGGGTCGGCGAGGATCCGGCCGGCGACCGTGTTGCCGTCCCGGTACGAGTCGAGCGCGACGATCTTGATCTTCCGGTAGTCGTAGCGCGCGTCCGGCGCGGCCGCGTCCCGCGCCAGCCACTTCGCGAACTGCACCGTCCAGTCCAGCTCCGACTCCTGGTAGGCGGCGTGCCGGACCTCGTTCTGCGCCGGGCTCATCCAGTCGAACTCGACGCCGAACGTGTCGTACGCGGCGTCGATCGTCTCCTTGTACCACCGGTACCGCTTGGCCCGGTCGTTGCCGGTCCAGGACGGCTCACCCCAGCGCAGCGCCTCGACCTCGACGTCCGGGTTGATCCGCAGCGCGTCGGCGATCATGTGGAAGCCGGCGCCGCGCAGCACGTTCGCCGGTTCGTCCGCGCTGCGCTTGGTGGCCGGCTCGGCGCCGGACGAGCTGTTGCTGTCCGCGCCGAGCTCGACCTTGATGTGCCCCAGACCGGCGCCGTCGTCCGGGTCGAAGAGCAACCGCATGATCCGCCAGTACGCGTCCGGATGCTTCGCCTTGTAGTCCAGGAGCAGCTTGGACGTGTTGTTGCAGGAGACCGCGCCGAAGCCGCCGAACGTGTTGAACGCGGTGCCGTCCGGCCGCCGCTCGACGTCGTCACCGTCGGCGACGATCTGCCGCCACTCGATCGCCGGATCGTCGTGGCGCAGCTCCGGCACGCGGCTCGCCGGGTGCGCCACGGCCGTGAGCGGGAGCGCCGTGAGCGGGTGCGCCGCGGCCGTGAGCGGGAGCGTCACGACCGCCGTCGCGAGCGGGAGCGTCACGGCCACCGCCGCGATCAGGGCCGGCAGACGTCGGCGAACGGTCATGGCGGCTCCCGGCTCGGCACGGATTCGGCGCCGTCAATGTTCACGCGTCGTCGATCACGTGTCAACGCTCTCCGGTCAGCGGGACCACGTAGGAGTCGACGCGCGCGATCAGGTCGCCGCGGAACGTGAAGACGTCGTTGAACGCGAACCGGAACGGCCCGTGCTCCACGCTGACGCCACGCCCCTCGCCCAGCACGACCACCGCCTCGCCGGCCTCGTGCACACGCCGCACGTCCAGCACCGGCGAGCCGCTGAACCCGGGGTTCTCGATCTCGCCGTCGAACTCGTCCTTGCCGCGCGTGGTGCGGTGCCCGTGGATCACCCACTCCACGTCGTCGTGCAGCGTGGCGAGGATCGCCGGGTGGTCACCGGCCCGGAAGCCGTCGAAGTACCGCTCCACGAGTTCACGCCGGGTCATCGGCTTCTCCGTTCCGAAGGTGGATGGTGAGCGCCTCGAGGATGGAGGCGAGGCCGTTCGCCGCCCGCGTCGTGCGCAGCTCGGGCGGCAGGCCGCGTTGGTGGACCGTGAGCTCCACGCCGTCGCCGTCCGGCCGGATCGTGACGGTGGAGCGCAGACCGGTGACCGGTTCGTCGAAGACGAGCTCACGCGGCGGCGCGACGCTGACGTAGACGAACCGGAGCCGCCGCGTCGCACCGCCGGGCGCGCGCGTGTCGAGCGCGAACTCCCCGCCGGGCCGCAGATCGACGGCCACCGACCCGGGCGGTACGACCGCGTGCGCGCCGCCCCAGAAGGCCGCGATGCCGGCCGGCGTGGTGAACGCCGTCCACACCCGCTCCGGGCTCGCCGCCAGCCACCGGCGTGCGATCAGCTCGTCGCCGCGCAGCCGCGCGCTCATCGCGCCGGCCCGTCGTCCGCGAGGTGCCGCTCGAGCGCGTCGAGCCGGTCGGCCCAGACCCGCCGCTGATCCTCGATCCAGTCGCTGAGCTGCGCCAGCCGGTCGGCCCGCAACCGGCACGGCCGCCTGGTCCCGTCCCGCCGCTGCTCCACCAGCCCGCACCGGCGCAGCACCCCGACATGGTGCGAGATCGCCTGCTGGGTCAGCGCGAACGGCTCCGCCAGCTCCGTCACCGTCGCGTCGCCGCGCGCCAGCCGGCCGACGAGCGCCCGGCGCACCGGATCGGCGAGCGCGGCGAACGCCGCATCGAGGTCGGGTTGCGCGGACGCGGGTGCGGGAGGCATGGTCCGCCCCTAATACAAACAGATGCTTTAACAAAGACATGTTTGTAAAAAGAGGCGGACGCATGCGTCGGGGCGCCGACGTGGGCGTTACTTGACCCGGCGGGTGGAGCGAACGACGATCTTGTCGTATCCGCGGTTCTTGTCCAGCCAGGCGGTCAGCAGCGGGCAGATCGGCACCACCGTGCGGTTGCGGGCGCGCGCGTCGTCCATGACCGCGCGCGCCAGCGCCGCGTCCACGCCGGTGTTCTCGAAGCCGGGCTCGATGTCGGTGTGCGTGCAGGCGATGATCGGCCCGGTGACCTGATAGGTCAGCACGCCGGCGAGCGCTCCGGAAGCGTCGCGCGCCTCGAAGCGCTCGCGGTCGGGCAGGTCGGTCACCGTGTACGTCACCCGGCCATCCAATCACGCCGCCGGTTCCCGGTGACGCGCGACGTGACCGCGGCCGGCTACGGCAGGCGGACCACGACGGTGCGGGCCGGCTTGTCGTGGAGACACTGGCGGTAGGGCTTGTCCCACAGGCACCAGAGCGGGTCGATCAGACCGACGTAGCAGTTGGAGAGGATGGAGAAGCCGAGCGTGGCGAGCCACCGGTAGGTCAGCCGGCCGCGGGTCAGCGGCGCGTGCGGGTCGAGCGAGGCGATCGTCAACCCCAGCATGCGCTTGCCCGGCGTCTGGCCGTGCCACCGCAGCGGGACCTCGACCTCGTGGACGTACTGGACGCCGAGCATGACCAGCACGATCGCGGTGACGGCGACGATCGGGACGAGCGGGGACTCGTCGCCGGCTACCGCGATCATCAGCGCGACCAGGCCACCGCCGATCGCGCCCGCCAGGACGGACGCCGCGACCAGGAAGATGACGCTGTCGACGAGCCGGGCGGCGAGCCGCCGTCCCGCGTCGGCCAGCGGCCGGCCGTCCGGTGCGACCCCGTCGGTCCAGGCCGGTGGCTGCGCCGGGTACGCCGGCGGCTGCGCCGGGTAGCCCGGGTACTGCGGGTACTGTCCCGGGGGCGGGCCGGGCTGCGCCGGCGGGTACTGCGGGTACTGCGGTTGATCACTCACGCCGCGTTTCTACCAGGTCCCCGCACGCCCGGTCAGGCGGGCATCTCCCGCACCGCGGCGCGGACCATGTCGCGCAGCCATGTGTGGACCGGGTCGGCGTCCAGGCGGGCGTGCCAGATCATGCCGTACGGGATCGCGTCGAAGTCCTCCGGCGCCTCGGCCAGGCGGAGCCGGGGGTCGGCGGCGGCCTGGAGCGTCGCCAGGCGGCGGGGAACGGTCGCGACGAGCGTGGTGCCGGGCAGCGCCGCGAGCGCGGCGTGGAAGTACGCCACCCGCACCGCCGCGGTACGGTGCCGGCCGAGCCGCTGCAGCCAGCGCTCGATCATCGGCTGTTCGCCGTCGACCAGCGTGATGACCACGTGCCGGATCGCGAGGTACCCGTCCAGCGTGAACCGGTCGCCGACCGGGTGGTCGCGGTCGACCACGCACACCACGTCGTCGGTGAACAGCCGCTCCCAGCGCAGTGGCGAGGCCGGCCGGAGCACGGAGAACGCCAGGTCGGCCCGGCCGCGATCCAGGTCGGCGTAGCTGTCCTGGTCGCGCGGCTCGATCCGGATCTCCAGGCCGGGCGCGGCCCGGAACAGCGCCGGCAGCAGGTACGGGCCGAGCGTGGAGGTGGTGTAGTCGGTGCCGATCAGCCGCAGGACGCCGGTCGCGGTGGCCGGGTCGAAGCCGTGACCGCCGACGAGGTTCTCCAGCCGGGGCAGCAGCAGCGTGAGCTCGCGCTGGATCTCCCGGGCCCGCGGCGTGAGCGCGTAGTCGGCGCCGGACCGCACCAGCAGCTCGTCGCCGAACCGGGTGCGCAACCGCTGCAGCGTGCGACTCATCGACGACTGGCTCAGGTGGAACCGGACCGCGGCCCGCGAGACGTGCCGCTCCTCCAACAGGACCGCGAGCGCGCGCAGCTCCTGCAACAACCCGAGATCGTTATGCGGCACGCGCATAGTATGCATCCGCCTCTCGCGTTGGCGGAGTCCCACCACCCCGCTCAGACTGGCTGCCATGCTGCGACCACTCGACTCCCTCTCGCTCGGCGTGTCCGCCCTGCTGGTGTCCGCCGCCCTGGCCGTCGCCGCCGCGCCGCCGGACCTCGCCGCGGCACCGCGACGCGCCCTCCCGCCGGAGCACACCGGATCGGCGGGACCCACCACCCCGCCCGACCGCGCCACGCGGTCCCAGCACCTCGCGTCGGCGGCCCGCATCGCGGCGGCCGCGGACCCGTGCCCGTTCGCCGCCGCGGCCGTCGTCCTCACCCCGGCGGCGTCCGCCGCGTGATCGCGTTCCCCGAGTCGGCGGCGCCGCCGTGCCGATCTCCCTCGGCCTGCCGTCGATCCGTTCACACGCCCTGATCAGCCGGGCACGCGCCCGCCGGGCCGCGATCCTCCCGCCGGTCAGTGCCGCGGTGGTCGCGCCGCTCGGCGCCGGCCCGCCCGCCGGCGGTGTCACCGCCTACCCCCTGGGGGTATCCTGGTACGCATGACTCATCCGACGGCACCCTGGCGGCCGGCCGTTCAGGCCACGGTGCACTGCCTCACCGGTTGCGCGATCGGCGAGATACTCGGCATGGTGATCGGCACCGCGCTCGGCTGGCACGCCGGCGGCACCGTCGCGCTCTCGGTCGCGCTCGCGTTCGTCTTCGGCTACGCGCTGACCATGCGCCCGCTGCTCGCCCAGCACCTCGGTCTGCGCGCGGCGCTGAGCATCGCGCTGGCCGCCGACACCGTCTCGATCGCCGTCATGGAGATCGTCGACAACGCCGTCATGCTCCTCGTCCCCGGCGCGATGGACGCCGGCCCGGCCTCCGTGGTCTTCTGGGCCTCGCTCGCGTTCGCGCTGGCCGTCGCGTTCGTCCTGACCGTCCCGGTCAACCGCTGGCTCATCTCCCGCGGTCGCGGCCACGCCGTCGTGCCGCACCACCACTGACCACCGCCGACGGCCCCGACCGACCACGCCCTCGGGCGCCTCGCGTCGCTCGTCCGGGCCGCCGGGTGCCCCGGGTCAATCGTCGTCGAAGGGCTCGTCGCTCCGACGCCACCAGGCCTCGCACGGCGCGACGCGGATCGCACGGCGCGACGCCGGTTGCGTGGTTGTTGTCCGGCGCCGAGCGGCACCGGCTCCGGAGCCGCCCGGGAAGCGGAGCGCCGGCGGAGGCTTCCCGGGCGGCGAGGTTGGCCCGCGGGAGCATGCGGGCCGCACCACGCCGGGAGCGGGACGATCGAGAAATGGGTCTCCGGCCGGTCAGGGTCTGTCGGCCGCGAGCAGCACGCGTGGGGTGCCGCCGAGGACGGCCGGGGTGTCGCGGGCCTCGGCGAAGATGACCTCGGCGCCCGGGCCGAGCTCGCGCTCCAGCGCCTCGGTGGAGGCGAGCACGCGGGCGTAGACCGCGCCCTGGCGGTCGAGCCAGTCCGGCGTCTCCTCCCGGACGGAGACCTGGAAACCGGCCTTGGCCAACAGCTTCGCGTGGTCCAGATAGGACGGTTCCCAGGTGGTGAAGACGAAGCGGCCGCCGGGGCGGAGGATGCGGTGGATCTCGGTGAGCGCGGCCGGTTTGTTCCACACCATCCAGAGCGCGTCGATGCTCATCACCGCGGTCGCGGTGCCGGCCGGTACGCCGGTCTCGGTGAAGCTGCCCTGCCGGAACTCGGCGGTGGCCAGGCCGAGCGAGGCGGCGAGCGCGGGGGCGCCCTCGACGGCGGCGGGAACCACGTCCAGGCCGAGCAGGCGGGCGCCGGAGGCGAGCGCGACGGACACGCCGGGGCCGCCGCGACCGCAGCCGACGTCGACGAGCAGGCCACCGTCGAGCGGGCCGGTCAGCGCCGCGATGCGGGCCAGGTCGGTGCGGGTGACGAAGCCGAACGGCTGCAGCTCGTCCGGGTAGTCGTCGCCGTACACGTCGACGTAGATCTGGCGCAGCGTCGGGCTCGACGCCTGGTAGCGGTAGAAGTCCGCGTACCGGCGTTCCGCGGTTTCCGAGCTCATCGTGGTCCTCCCCAGGACTGCCACAGGTGCGCGTACCGTCCACCGGCCGCGAGCAGGGTCTCGTGCGTGCCCTGCTCGACGATCCGGCCGTGGTCGAGCACGATGATCCGGTCCGCGTCCGCGGCCTGGACCAGTCGGTGCGCGACGATCAGTGTGGTGCGGCCCTCGGTGGCCGCGGCCGCGGCGCGGTCCAGGTCGCGGGCGCCCGCGCTGCCGGCCTCCGCGGTCGCCTCGTCGAGCACCGCGACGGCCGGGTCGGCCAGGATCAGCCGGGCCAGCGCGAGCTGCTGCGCCTGGGCCGCGGTCAGCCGGTGGCCGCCCTCGCCGACGTGCGTGGCGAGGCCGTCCGGGAGCGTGCGCAGCCAGCCGGTCGCGCCGACCCGGTCGAGCGCCTTCTCGATGTCGGCGTCGTCCGCGTCCGGCCGGGCCAGCCGCAGGTCGTCCGCGAGCGGGCCGGCGAACACGTGCACCTCCTGGCTGACCAGCGCGATCTCCTTGCGGACCCGGATCTCGCCGAGATCGGCCAGGGGTACGCCACGCAGGCGCGCGTCACCGTCGGACGCCGGGATGATCCCGGCCGCGATGCCGGCCAGCGTGCTCTTGCCGGCGCCGCTGGCCCCGACCAGCGCGACCCGTTCGCCCGGCGCGAGGCGCAGCGTGACGTCCGCGAGCACGACCGGGCCGTCCTCGTAGCGGTGCTGCCGGACGGTGACGGCGAGCGCGGCGTCGTGGTCCAGCACGTCGAGTTCCGTCGACGGTACGGCCACGGCCGGCAGCGACGCGACGCCGACCAGCCGGGCGAGGCTGGCCCGGGCCTGCATGACCGCGTCGAACTCCATCAGGATCAGGCCGATCGGGTTGAACAGCCGGTGGAAGTAGAGCGCGGCCGCGGTGGCCGCGCCGACCGTGATCGCGTCCGCCCGGACCAGCAGGAACCCGACGACCAGCACGCTGCTCAGGCCGATGAACTCGGCCCGGTTGATCCGCAGCCCGAAGCGGGTGAACACCCCGAACACGGTCAGCGACAGGTCGCGGGCGGCCGCGGACCGGTCCGCGATCCGGGCGACGTGCGCGTCCTCGGTGCCGTACGCGCGGACCGTGGCGGCGCCGTGCAGCGCGCCGGCCATCGCCTGCGCGCGCTCGCCGGTGACGATCCGCTCCCGGGCGTAGTACGGCGTCGACTTCGGCAGGTACCAGCGCATCGCCAGCGCGTAGGCGGGCGCGGCGACCAGCCCGGCCAGGCCGAGCCGCCAGTCCAGCGTGAACAGGCCGCCCGCGGTGAGCACGATGGTGAGCAGCGCGCCGAGCATCAGCGGGCCGACGCCGGTGATCGCGTTGGTGACCACGGCGACGTCGTCCCCGGCGCGGGCGACCAGGTCCCCGGTGCCGGCGCGTTCCAGGGTCGCGGACGGCAGGTGCAGCGCCCGGTCCAGCACGCGTTCGCGGAGCCGGGCCAGGACGGTCTCGCCGAGCCGGGCCGCGACCGCGGCACCGGCCGCGGTGAGCGCGCCGGCGACGACCGCGGCGGCCGCGATCACGGCGGCCCACGTGACGACCCGGTCGGTGCCGGACTCGGCGATGACGTCGTCCACGAGCCGGCCGAGCACGTACGGCGCGACCAAGCCGGCCGCGGACGCGGCGACGAGCAGCGCGACCGCGGCGGCGCTGAGCCCGGGCAGGCGCCGGAACTCGGCGGCCAGTTCGGCCCAGGTCTGCCGGGCGGTGGCGGTGGGCAGCAGGTGCCGGGTGGAGCTCAGTGCGTCGCTCATCGGAGAACGGCCTCGCGGTATCGGGCGTCGGCCGCGGCCAGCGCGTCGTGGGTGCCCTCGGCGACCACCCGGCCGCCGTCCAGCACCGTGATCCGGTGCGCGGCCCGCAGCAGCGCGGGGCTGCTCGTGATGACCAGCGTGCCGAGCGGCGCGGCGCCGCGGGCGGCGGTGAGCCCGTCCGCGACGAGGCCCTCGGTGACCGCGTCGACCGAGGTGGTGGGGTCGTGCAGGACGAGCACGGGCGGGGCGGCGGCGAGCGCGCGGGCCAGGCCGATGCGCTGCCGCTGGCCGCCGGAGAGGTTCGCGCCGCGTTCGGTCAGCTCCCGGTCGAGCCCGTCCGGGTGCGCCTCGATCACGTCCGCCGCGCCCGCGGCCCGGAGCGCGTCGCGCAGCCGTTCGTCGTCGACGGTGCCGGCCGGCGCCAGGTTGGTGCGCAGCGTGCCCTCGAAGAGCGCCACGTCGTGCTGTTCGACGAGCAGCGCGGTGCGGGCCGCGTCCAGCCGCAGCGTGTCCGCCGGGACGCCGTCGATCCGGACCGTGCCGCGGTAGTCGTCCCGCGGCACCCGCCCGGACAGCAGCGTGACCAGCGCGTCCGCGTCCCGGGGGTCGTAGGCGAGCACGCCGACGATCTCTCCCGCGCCGACGTTCACCGACACCTCGTCGAGGCTGCCGTAGCCGACCCGGTCCAGCGCGAGCCGGGTGACCGAGGGGGCACCGGCCGCGGCGGTACCGGGCGTGACCAGCGGTTCCGCGCCGAGCACGCGCGCCACCCGGCCGGCCGACGCCTTCGCGGTCGCGAACAGCTGCACGCACCAGCCGAGCGTGCCGACCGGCTCCGCGATGAACTGGGCGAGGCCGACGACCGCGATCAGTTCGCCGACCGTGAGCCGGCCGGCCAGCGCGAGCCAGCCGGCCGTGCCGGCCACGGCCGCGAGGAACAGGCCGTTGACCGCGGTGGTCAGGCCGAGGTGCAGGCCCTTGCTGTTGGCCGCGCGCAGCGTGACGTCGAGCGCGTGCGCGCTGGTCACGGCGTACCGGCGGGCCGCGTGGTCCTGGGCGCCGATGCCGCGCAGGACGCGCAGGCCGGCGACCAGGTCGACGGCGAGCGCGGTGGTGCCGGCCAGCGCCTCCTGCTGGGCCTCGCTGCGCCGGGTGAGCAGCGGCGCGAGCCGTTGCAGCGCGAACACCACCAGCGGTACGCCGATCAGCACGCCCAGCCCGAGCGGCACGTCCACGACGAGCAGCGCGACGGCGGAGACGACCAGCGCGGTGATCGCGGCCGCGGCGATGCCGACCGCGCGGATGACCAGCGAGGAGATCTCCGCGTCGGACGCGGTGATCGACAGCAGTTCGCCGTCGCGCAGTCCGGACCGCAGGCCGCGCGGGTCGAGCGCCCGCCCGGCGATCTCGACGCGGTGGTGGTGCGACTCGTTCTCCACGGCCGCGTAGCCGAGCCGGGCGCCGAAGAAGTAGGAGAACGTGAGCACCGTGAAGAGCAGGGCGAGGCCGGCGAGCGAGATCAGCAGCGCGCGGGTGTCGGAGGTGGCGACGGCCCGGTCGACGACCACGCCGATCATCACCGGGACGAGCGCCTCGGCCGCCTGATGGGAGCACAGGAACGCCACGCTCACGCCGATCCGGGTGCGCTGGCGGCGCAGCATCCGCCGCTGGACCGCGCCCGCGGACAGCTCGCCGGCCGCCGCCATCAGGAGCCCGCGAGCTCGGTGAGGACCGTGTCCATCCGGTCGGCGAGCTGGACGGCGGTGCCGAGCGAGGAGGCGCCGGAGACGATCGGGTAGACCCGGCCGGCCTTCACGGCGGACAGGTTCTTCCACAGGTCAAGATCGGTCATGGCCGCATTATCCGGGGAGGCCGTCACGCCGTCGGGACCGGCCGGGATGAGCAGCGCGCCGCTCGGCTCCAGGATGTTGATCTGCTCGAACGAGTACTCCCGGGTCTGCTCGGTCTGCGACTTGGACGGCTCCGCGAGCTGGACGCCGCAGGCGAGCAGCACGGTGGTGTCGGTCCAGGCCGGGCCGAGCGTCCAGAACGCGGTCTCCGTGGCCACCTGGACGAACGAGAACGTGTACTTCGCCAGCGTCGCCGCGTGCTTCGTCTTGACCGCCGCGGTCTTCTGCTCGTACTGGGTGAGCAGCGCCTGCGCCTCCGTGGTGCGGCCGAGAACGTCGCCGAGCCGGTTCGCCACGTCGAGCAGGGACAGCTGCTGGAACGAGATGACCACGGTCGGCGCGATCGCGGACAGCTGCTGGTAGAGCGCGTCCGGCGTGTCGATGGTGCGCAGGATCAGGTCCGGGCCGGCCGCCGCGATCTTCTCCACGTCCGGCTCGGTGTAGTCGCCGGTGACCGGCACGGCCTTGAGCCTGTCGCCGTAGAACGCGCCGGTCCCCTCGTACCCGCCGCCGCCCACGCCGACCGGGATCAGCCCGAGGTCGACGACCGCGAACGCGCCGTAGTAGTCGGCGCAGACCACCTTCGCGGGCGCGGCCGGCACCTTCACCGGGCCCTTGTCGGTCTGCACCTCACGCTCGGTGGCGGAGGCGGTGGCCGCGGGCTCCTCCTCGCCGCCCGCACCGCACGCCGCGAGCAGCGCGCCGCCGGCCACCCCGACGGTGGTGGTCAGGAAAAGACGCCTGTTGATCATGGCTCAACCTCTCTCCGCGCTCAACGGCGCGTGCGGTGTCTCTATCGGGGGCAGGCCGCCGTGATAGCGGCCGATCGGCACGACCATCGGTGTGCCGGAGACCGGGTCGGGCACGACGCGGTTGGCCAGGCCGAAGACCTCGGCGACCGTGCTCTCGGTGATCACGTCCGCCGGTGCGCCCTCCGCGACCAGGTCGCCGCCCTTCATGACGATCAGGTGGTGCGCGTACCGTGCGGCGAGGTTGAGGTCGTGCAGGACCAGCACGAGCGTCACGCCGTCCCGGCGGTTCAGGTCGGTGAGCAGGTCGAGCACCTCGATCTGGTGGGTCACGTCCAGGAACGTGGTCGGCTCGTCCAGCAGCAGGATGCCGGTGCGCTGGGCGAGCGCCATCGCGATCCAGACCCGCTGCCGCTGCCCGCCGGAGAGCTCGTCGACGGAGCGGCCGGCCAGCTCGGCCGTGCCGGTGGCCAGCAGCGCGGCCGCGACCGCGTCGTCGTCGGCGTCGCTCCACCGGTCGAAGAAGCCGTGGTGCGGGTAGCGTCCGCGCCCGACCAGGTCGGCGACGCGCATGCCGTCCGGCGCGACCGGCTGCTGCGGCAGGATCCCGAGGCGCAGCGCGACCGCGCGGGTGGACATCCGGTGCACGTCCCGGCCGTCCAGCACGACCTGTCCGTGGGACGGGTTCAGCAGCCGGGCCAGGCCGCGCAGCAGCGTGGACTTGCCGCACGCGTTCGGGCCCACGATGACGGTGATCTTCCCCGGCGGGACGCGCACGGACAGCCGCCGGACGACCGCGCGGTCGCCGTAGCCGAGCGTCACCTCGTGGGCGTGCAGACCTTCAGCCACCCCGGCCCTCCCGGTTCGCGCTGGCCAGCTGCCAGAGCAGGAACGGCGCGCCGACCGCGCCGGTGACCACGCCGACCGGCAGTGCGCGGTCGCCGAGCAGGCGCTGCGCGACCAGGTCGGACGCGACCATGACGACCGCGCCCACCAGCGCGGCCGGGATCAGTGCGAGCGTGCGCTCGCCGACCAGCCGGCGCGCGATCGGGCCGGCCACGAACGCCACGAACGGGACCGGCCCGGCCGCCGCGGTCGCGAACGCGGCCAGCGCCACGCCGGTGACCAGGATGGACAGTCGCAGCGTCTCCACCCGCGCGCCGAGCCCGCGGGCGGTCTCGTCGCCGAAGCCGAGCACCCGCAGGCCGCGCGCCAGCAGCAGCGCGGCCGGCAGCAGCACCGCGACGCCGGTCAGCAGCGGCCAGACGTGCTCGTAGGAGCGGGCGTTCAGGCTTCCGGTGAGCCACACCAGGGCCTGCTGCGCGCTGGTCACGTCCGCGCGCGACATCAGGTAGGAGACGATGCTGCTGAGCACCGCGCCGACGCCGATGCCGACCAGCACGAGCCGGTAACCGCTGACGCCGCGCCGCCAGGCCAGCAGGTAGATCAGCGCCGCGGTGGCCAGTGCCCCGGCAAAGGCACCGGCCGAGACCGCGGCGCCGACCACGCCGAGGACCACCGTGCAGGTGACCGCGGCGGCGCTGGCGCCCATCGTGACGCCGATGACGTCCGGGCTGGCCAGCGGATTGTGCACCAGGCTCTGGAAGAGCGCGCCGGACAGCCCGAACGCGGCCCCGGCGAGCAGCGCCACCAGCACGCGCGGCAGGCGCACGTCCATGATGACGAACGTGTCCCGCCGGGTGCCCTGCCCCAGCAGCGTGTCGAGCACGCCGGCGATCGGGATCTGGAACGCGCCCGTGGACAGCGCGAGACAGAACAGAACCGCGGCCACGGCCGCCAGGACCGAGGACACCACCACGGTACGGATGGAGCCGCTTCTCCGTACCCTGGTGATCTCGGCTCTGGTCTGTCGCAGTGCGGTCGTCATAGCTCCGCCAGGTCGCGACGGCGGACGAGCGCGACGAAGACCGGCGCGCCGATCACGGCGGTGACGATGCCGACCTGGATCTCGCCCGGGCGCGCGACGACCCGGCCGAGCACGTCCGCGGCCAGCAGCAGCGTGGGCGCGAGCACGGCCGAGTAGGGCAGGATCCACCGGTAGTCCGGCCCGGTCAGCATGCGCGCGACGTGCGGCACGGTCAGGCCGACGAACGCGACCGGCCCGGCCAGCGCGGTCGCGGTCCCGCACAGCACCACCACGCACAGCGCGCCGATCGCACGCGCCGCGCCGATCCGCTGGCCGAGCGCGCGTGCCACGTCGTCGCCGAGCGCGAGCGCGTTGAGCAGCCGCCCGCACGGGATCGCGACGATCGCGCCCACGATCAGGAACGGCAGTGCCTGGCCGGCCAGCGCGGCGTCCCGGCCGGCGAGCGAGCCGACCTGCCAGAGCCGCATGCGGTCGAACGCGTCCGAGTCGGTGAGCACGATCGCGGTGGTGACCGAGGCGAGCGCCGCGCTGACCGCGGCGCCGGAGAGCGCGAGCTTGACCGGCGTGGCCCGGTCCCGGCCGAGCGCGCCGATGCCGTAGACGATCAGTGCGGTGATCGCGGCGCCGGCGAAGCCGAACCACACGTACCCGGTCAGGCCGGTGATGCCGAAGACACTGATCCCGATGACCAGCAGCAGCGCCGCGCCCGCGTTGATGCCGAGCAGGCCCGGGTCGGCGAGCGCGTTGCGGGTCAGGCCCTGCATGACCGCGCCGGCCACGCCGAGCGCGGCGCCGACCAGCAGCCCGACCGCGGTCCGCGGCAGCCGCAACGTGTGGATCACCAGGTGGTCGGCGTCGTCCGGGCGGTAGTGCAGCAGCGCGTCGGCCAGCACCTGCGGCGGGATCGACTTCGCGCCGACCGCGACGCTCAGCGCGCTGACCAGCGCGAGCAATCCGAGCGCGCCGAGCAGGCCGGGCAGCAGAAGTGCCGCGGGACGGACCCGGGTCGTACCGACCGCTGTCACTTCCCGCCCCTCAGTAGTGAGATCAAAACTCAGGACAGGCTAACCTAACCTCAACCGGGTCGGAAGAACCCCCCACAGAGGAGCCTCGCCATGACCGTGACGAGCCGTGCGCTGTCCGCGGAGGTGGTCGCCAACCGCCGCCTGACCCCGCACCTGACCAGGATCACCGTCACCGGGCCGGACCTGCACGGCTTCGGCTACGACGGCCCCGACCACCTGGTCCGCGTCTTCCTGGCCCCGGCCCCGGACGTGCCGCTGACGCTGCCGGACTCGCCGGACGGCTGGTGGCCCGCGCTCAAGGCGATGCCCGAGGAGGTCCGCCCGGTGGTGCGCAACTACACGGTCCGCCGCTTCGACGCGGACCGCCGGGAACTCGACATCGACTTCGTGCTGCACGGCGACGGCGGCCCGGCCTCCGCCTGGGCGCACACGGCCGCGCCCGGCGACCGGATCGGCGTGCTCAGCGACGGCGCCGAGTACGCGCCGCCGGCGGACACCGACTGGCAGCTCTTCGTCGGCGACGAGACCGCGCTCCCCGCGATCGCGGCCGCCATCGAGTCCCTCCCCCACGACGCGACCGGCCTCGCGCTGGTCGAGTGCGGCGGCACGCCCTGCGAGATCCCGATCGCCGCCCCGCCCGGCGTGACGATCCACTGGCTGCACCGCAACGGCGACGAGCCCGGCACCAGCACCGTGGTCATCGACACGCTGCGCGGCCTGACGCTCCCGGCCGGCCGCCCGTACGCCTTCGTCGCCGGCGAGTCCGGCATGGTCACCACGGTCCGCCGCCACCTCTGCACCGACCTGTCCGTACCCAAGGACCGCGTCTACTTCTGCGGCTACTGGCGCCGCACCTCCGCCTGACCCTCCGGCGGGGCGGCCGACCGCGGCCGCCCCGCCGCGGCACCGGACCGGAGGAGCCGTCCTCCCGGGTTCATCGCACGGGGCGCCGGGCGCGCCGAAGGTTCTGGACGAGTTGCTCACGGCTCTGTCCGTCGACGTGGTGGTTCCACATCGGCGTGCCGGGGGCGCTGCGCCACGACTCGCTCAGCGGGCTGTTGTCGACCGCGTCGAACCCGAGGTCGTCGTAGAAGCGGGTCACGAGCCGAACGGCCTCCGGATGGTCGCTGGAGACGACCAGTGCCGTCCGGTCGGGCGCGCCGGCCGGTCTGGCCAGCCGGACCACGGCGGGCAGCAGATCCGCGGGAACGCGGACGGGAGAGCGCCCGTGGAACTGGACGTGCGTGAACGCCTTCACCACCTTCGAGGTGGGCAGTTGCTCCTGACGCAACTCGTGGATCGTCTTGAGACCGGCGTCGACCTCCGGATAGCTCCCGTCCCGCCAGGGCATGTAGTTGTTGTTGTCGAGCACGACCTTGCCCGCGAGTTCCTCGACCGGCAGCCTGTCGCCGGGCCGGTACGGGAACGCGGTGACCGCGAAGTCGGCGGCCTCCGCGGCGTCAGCGGCGGAGGCGGCGCGTGCCCGCGGTCCCAGCCGGTCGACCAGAGCCCGCAGGGTCTCGGGTGACCGCGAGTTGGCGATCACGACGTCGTAGCCGGCCGCGATCGCCACGCGGGCCAGGGTGCTTCCGGCCTGGCCGGCACCGAGAATACCGATGGTCGTCAATGTGACGGTCATGTCGCTCCTGGAGGATGCGGGGCACGGCTGCGCCGCGGTCCCATTTTTGTACCGTTCGGTCGGAGGCTACCGTAACAGGTTTTGTACTGATCGATTAGTGAGGCGCGTCGCGTCGCCGCGCCACCGGGCCGTACACCCGGAGCGCCCGCGCGTGCCGCAACACCCGGTGCACCGCGACGAGCCGGCCCGGGCAGGCCGCCGGACGCGTATTCACGTCCCTGCGGCCTGGAACGTACGGAATGATCGGGCGTATGGGGGCGAAGCGCGACAAATTGAGCGTGGCCGGGGTGGTGGGGGCGCTCGGGGTGGTGTTCGGCGACATCGGGACGAGCCCGATCTACACGCTGCAGATCATCTTCAATCCGGCGGACCCGCATCCGGTGCCGCTGACCGAGGAGAACCTGTTCGGCGTGGTGTCGACGATCTTCTGGTCGGTGATGCTGATCGTCACGCTGACCTACGTCACGCTGGTGATGCGGATCGACAACGACGGCGAGGGCGGCATCATGGCCCTGATCACGCTGTTGCGGCGCGGGGAGGCGGCGCGCGGGCGGCGGACCGCGATCGCGCTGGCCGTGCTGGGGCTGTTCGGCGCCGCGCTGTTCTTCGGGGACAGCATGATCACGCCGGCCATCTCGGTGCTGTCCGCGGTCGAGGGGGTGAAGGTCGTCTCGCCCGGGCTGGAGGAGCTGATCATCCCGATCACCGCGGTGATCATCGTGGTGCTGTTCGCGGTCCAGCGGTTCGGCACGAACGCGGTCGGGCGGCTGTTCGGGCCGATCACCATCACCTGGTTCCTGGCGATCGGCATCTGCGGGCTCGGCGGCGTCGCGCAGCGGCCGGAGATCCTCCGGGCGCTCTCCCCCACGTACGCGATCGGGTTCCTGGCCGGGCATTTCCACATCGCGTTCTTCGCGCTGGCCGCGATCGTGCTCGCGGTCACCGGCGCGGAGGCGCTCTACGCGGACATGGGGCACTTCGGGCGGCGCGCGATCGTCTACGGCTGGCTCGGGCTGGTGCTGCCCGCGTGCACGCTCAGCTACCTCGGGCAGGGTGCGCTGCTGCTCGCCGACCCGGCCGCGTTCACCAGCCCGTTCTTCCTGCTCGTGCCGGGCTGGGGGCGGCTGCCGATGGTGCTGCTGGCGACCGCGGCCACGGTCATCGCGGCCCAGGCGGTGATCACCGGGGCGTACTCGGTGGCGAACCAGGCCGGGCAGCTCGGCTACCTGCCGCGCCTGCGGGTGGCGCACACGTCGGAGTCGACGATGGGCCAGATCTACGTACCGTGGATCAATTGGGTCCTGATGGTCTCGGTGCTGACGCTGGTGTTCGCGTTCCGCAGCTCGGCCGCGCTGGCGTACGCGTTCGGGATGGCCGTGATCGCTACGATCACCATCACCACGCTGCTGTTCTTCTACCTCGCGCACACCCGGTGGGGCGTGCCGGCCTGGCTCGCCGCGGCCGGCGCCACCCTGCTGGTCTCGGTCGACCTGCTGTTCGTCGGCGCGAACCTGACCAAGCTGGTGCACGGTGCGTGGCTGCCGCTGATCATCGGGCTGATCGCGTTCACGGTCATGACCACCTGGCAGCGCGGCCGGCAGATCGTCACCGCGGAACGCGACCGGGCCGAGGGACCGCTGCGCGAGTTCGTCGCGGAACTCCACGAGCGCCGGCCGGCCCGGGTGCCCGGCACCGCGGTGTTCCTCAACCGCGGCAAGCAGACCGCGCCGCTGGCGTTGCGCGCGAACGTGGAACACAACCGGGTGCTGCACGAGAAGGTGGTGATCCTGTCCATCCAGACGCTGCCGGTGCCGCGGGTGCCGGACGCCGACCGCATCGAGACCGACGACCTCGGCAACGGCATCACGCACGTGAACGTACGCTTCGGCTACCTCGAGAAGCCGCACGTGCCCGCGGTGCTGCGGCTGCTCACGGCGGACCGGATCGAGGCCGACGACGCGTCGTACTTCCTGTCGAAGATCGAGCTGGTCCGCGGTCCGGCGCCCACCATGGCCGCGTGGCGCAAACGGCTGTTCATCGCGACCGCCCACATCACCGCGGACGCGGCCGAGTACTTCGGCCTGCCCCGCCACCGTACGGTGATCATGGGTTCCCGGATCGAGGTCTGAGGCCCGGCGCCGGTCAGCCCGGCGGGGGCGCCGGCCAGCCGAGCAGGCGGGCGCCGAGCACGGCCGCATGCAACGTGAAGCGCTGGGTGGGCTCGCCCGGGTGGTAGCCGGTGATGGCCTGGATGCGATCCAGGCGGTAGGTGACCGCGCGCACGGACAGGTGCATCTGCCGGGCGGTCGCCGCGTGGTTGCCCTGGTTGTCGAAGAGCACGGTGAGCGTGTCCAGGTACGGCCGGGCACCGCCACGCGCGCTCTCCAGCGGGCCGAGGACCGTGGTGACCAGGTCGGTGATCGCGTCCCGGTCGCGCAGCAGCACCGGGAACACGAGCAGGTCGGCGGCGTGCAGCACCGGCGCGGTGAAGCCGAGCGCGGCCGCGTGGTCGAGCGTGCCGCGGGCCTCGTCGAGCGACCGGGCCAGCCCGGTCAGGCCGGGATGCGCGCGGCCGACCGCGATCTGCCAGCGGCCGGCACCGAGCGCGCCGAGCAGCTGGTGGGCGAGTTCGGCCGCGATGCCGCGCAGGCCGCCGGCGCTGATGCAGACCAGGTCGCCGTCGCGCAGCGTGGTCAGCGTGTTGCCCTCGCCGAACCGGTCCGCGAGCGCGGCGTCGATCCGGTGCGCGACGTCCGTGCCGAGGCCGGGCGACCGGGCGATCAGCACCACGTGCGTCGCGGACAGCCGGATGCCGTAGCGGCCGGCCCGCTCGGCCAGCCCGCCCGGGTCGGCGCGGCCGGTGAGCAGGTCGTTGACGAACGCGGTGCGGTCCTGGTCGTACCGGTGGAGTTCGGCACGGGTCCGGTCCGCGTATCCGTCGAGGATCGCGGCGACCAGCACCCGCATCGTGTCCAGCAGCGTGACGGCACGCGCGTGCTCACCGGCGGCCGGGACGGCACCGGTGACGATCGGGCCGGCGGTCGCCTGCCAGTGTGCGGTGGCGGCGCGGAGCACGCCGTCGACGAGCCGCGGCAACCGCAGCCCGGCGTCGGCGGCGTCCGCGCCGAGCAGTGCGGCACGGCGGTCGCGTTCCGCGCCGGCCGGCATCGCCAGCAGGCCCGCGCAGCCCTCGCCCAGCCAGTCCGTGCTCTCGGCCGGCCAGTCCGCGCCCTCGGCCGGCCAGTCCGCGCCCTCGGCCGCGGCCCGCTCCGCCGGAACCGGGTGTCCATCGCGGCGCGACTCGGCGGCCGGCGATCCGGAACTCGCCCGCCCCGCCGCAGCGGCGACGGGCCGAGCGCCCTGCCCGGCGGCCGCATCGGCGGCGGCCGCATCGGTGTGCTCCGGCCCGGGGGCGGGCCGCCGCGCACGAGTGCGCCGGTCGCCGGCGTCAGACACCGACGTCACGGCGGTCGAACAGCAGCACCCCGGCCGCGGCCGTGAGCGCGCCGGCCGCGACGAGCACGAGCAGCTCGACCGGGTGCCAGCCGGTGTGCAGCGGGTCGGTGCCGATGAAGTAGTGGAACGGTGACAGCCACCGCATCCAGCCGATGCCGTCGACCACGCCGCTCAGCGCGTGCGCCATGTAGGTCGCGACCGCGATCGCGCCGGTGACCGCCAGGACCGGACCGCGCCGGCCGGTGACCGCGCCGGCCAGGAACGCGATCCCGGTGAAGCACCACACCAGCGCGACCAGCCCGGCACCGGCCGCGGCCACGTGGGACAGCGGGATGTCCATGCCGATCACCGGCACCACGACCAGCAGCACCAGTCCGGGCAGCGCCGCGACCAGCGTGGCGGCGGCACCGGACGCGGCCAGCCGCTGACCGGCGAACGCGACCCGGGAGACCGGGTTGGCCAGCAGCAGTTCCATGCCGCCGTCCTCCTCCGGGCCGGCGATCGTCCGCACGGTCAGCGTGACCGCGCACATGATCACCAGCAGCGGCCCGAGCAGGCTGAACACGCTGGCCTGCAGGTATCCGGCCGGGGAGAGCAGGTCGGCGACGCCGAGGAACTCGAGCACCTCCCGGGGCAGCGCCTCCTGCTTGAACTCGGCCGTGCCCTGGAAGCTGGCGTAGAAGCCGGAGTAGACCGCGGTGAACACGGTCACGCCCGCGGCCCAGCCGAACAGCGCGCGGCGGTCGTCCCGCCAGGTCTTACGCACCAGTGCGGGCAGCATCGCCGGCTCCTTCGGAGTGGTAGTAGAACGACAGGAACGTCTCCTCGAGGTCCGGCTCCGCCGACAGCAGGTCGACGACGTCGTGCCGGGCCGCGGCCTTGATCAGCGGGTCGAGCCGGCCGTCGACCGTGCAGGTCAGGACCGGGCCGGACACCGTCACGCCGGTGACGCCGGGCAGCCCGCGGAACTCGGCCGCGTCGACCGGGTCCGCAAAGTGGATCTCCACGGTGCGGACCGCGCGCCGCCCCAGCGACTCGACCCGCTCGACCGCGGCGAGCCGCCCGTCGCGCACGATCGCGACCCGGTCCGCCACGTGCTGCACCTCGGCGAGCACGTGCGAGGACATCAGCACGGTCTGGCCGTCGGTGCGCGCGTCGCGCACCATCGCCAGGAACTCCTGCTGCATCAGCGGGTCGAGCCCGCTGGTCGGTTCGTCGAGGACGAGCAGCGCGGGCCGGTGCATGAACGCCTGCACCAGGCCGACCTTCTGCTTGTTGCCCTTGCTCATCGCGTGCACCGGGCGGGACACGTCCAGCTCCAGCCGGTCGGCCAGCTCGGTCACCCGCGACCAGGCGACGCCGCCGCGGGCGCCGGCGAAGAACCGGAGCAGTTCATCGGCCCGCCCACGCCCGGGGAACGCCAGCTCGCCGGGGAGATAGCCGACGCGGCGGTACAGTGCGGCCCGGTCCCGCCGCGGGTCGAGCCCGAGCACGGTGGCGTGCCCCCGGGTCGGGCGCAGGAAGTCCAGCAGCAGCCGGATGGTGGTGGTCTTCCCGGCACCGTTCGGCCCGAGGAAGCCCATCACCTCCCCGGCCCGGACCTCCAGGTCGAGGTCCTCGATGCCACGGTTGCCGCCGTAGAACTTGGTCAGTCCCGCCGCGCGGACCGCGATGTCGGTCGTCATGCCCACATCCTCGCGGGCCGGCGCCGCGGTGTTCCAGGCACGAACCCGGCCGAGTCCCGCGCCGCGCATTGCCGGAACACGGCAACGACCCGGGCCACGAGGGTACGACGCGGGGGCCCGGCGGCACGGCCGGGCCCCGGCGTCGCGTACCCGTCAGAGGTAGTTGATGTGCAGGTGGTTGTCGTGGTTCGGGTAGTCGACGGTCAGGCCCTCACCGATCAGCGTGGGGTCGTTGAAGTAGATGCTCTCGATCCGCCCGGTGGCCCGGATCCGCTGCACCAGCAGGCGGGTGGCCGCCCGGTCGTAGGTGGACGACTGCCAGGTGATCCGCCCGGCCGTGCACTGTGCCGAGTCGGTGCGGACCGGCCACACGTCGACGTCCAGCCCGCCCTCGTGGGTGCTGTGGCCGGGGATGTCGCCGCCGTGCTCGAAGCTGACGTCGCCCAGCGGCAGTTGCCCGTTGCCGGTGCTCGCGAACGACGCGGCGGCCGCCTCCAGCGAGCCGATCGCGGCGCCGGTGCCCCAGTTCGCGGCGCCGTTGCCGTCCGGGTCCTTGTCGCACATGTCGGCCAGCGACGGATAGGCGTAGTGCCAGACCAGGTTCTGCCAGGTGGCCGGCCCGACGATGCCGTCGGCGGTGATGCCGGCGTGGTTCTGGAACGCCACCACGGCCGCGTGGGTGCCGGAACCGAAGACGCCGTCGACCGTGAGCGACAGCCGGCGCTTCTTGTTCAGCAGCGCCTGCACCGCGCGGACGGCCGGGCCGTCGTCGCCCTGGCGGACGGTGACGACCAGCGCGCCCCAGGTCTGCGGGCCGACGACGCCGTCGACGGCCAGCCCGCGCGCGCTCTGGAACGCGCGCACGGACGACACGGTGCCGGAGCCGAAGACGCCGTCGGTGTCGGTCGCGTGCCCGCGCGCCGTCAACAGGTACTGCACGGCCTGGGTGTCGACGCCGCGGTTGCCCTGCCGCTGGGTGTGGAAGAACGCGCCGGGGAACGCGTCGGCCCGCTGCGCGGGGGTGGCGAGCACGACGCCGCCGAGCGCGACGGTGAACGCGACGGACGCCGCGACGAGCCGGCGCCGCACGGAGCGTGCCGATATCCGGAACTGCACGTGGATGACCTCCTCGCCGGGGCCCCGCGGTCCGCGGGGTCCCGGTCGTCTCGGTGGTGCGGGATCAGAAGCAGTTCGGCGCGGACCAGCTGCGGGTCGGCTTCGCGGCCAGGTGGGTGTGGTCGTCGTGGCCGGCGGCACCCGGGCCGATGATCTCGGCGAAGCCGGCGGTGCGGGCCTGCCGCGCGATCGTGCACAGGCTCGGCGTGCCGGTGAAGTCGAGCGCGTCACCGTACGTGTGCCGACTGCCGGTGGCGCCGCCCACCCGCTGGTTGCACTCCACGCTGCGGAACCCGGACGTGACGGTGAGCGGTGTGTCGCCGAGCTGCCGGCGCAGCGCCTCGGCCCGCCACATGGACTTGATCAGGTTCACCCGCACCTGCGCGGCGGAGACGGCGCCGCCCTGCAGGCTGGCCTGGCTGCCGCACGTCGACGACTGGGTGACCTCGGCGAACGTGAAGTGGATCGGGCTGCAGTCGTCGTCCTGGAGCGCGTAGATCTGGTTGACGGTCTGCGGGCCGGCGACCCCGTCCGCGCCCAGGCCGTAGGCGGACTGGAACTTGCGGACCGCCGCCGCGGTCCGCGGGCCGAAGTTGCCGTCGACGGACAGCACCTCGCCGGAGTCCACCCAGCCGGCGACGCGTATCTGCAGCTGCGTGACGTCGTCGCCGCTCATGCCCTCGCGCAGCGTGCGGTTCCAGGTGTAGCACCCGTCGGCCTGGGCCGGCCCGGCCAGCACCACGTTCACCGTGGCGGTCGCGGAGACCATCATGAACAGCGCCATGAACAGGCGGAACACTTTCTGTCTCGTCATCCGGATCACTCCCCGTGGCTCCGGCGGCCCGCGGTGCGGGCCGCGTGCCACCACAGTGTCGAGGGACGGGACGGACGTCAATGTGGATTCGCGCGTGCGATCGAAATCTGCGGACCGTGAAGGATCCGCGCACCGCCGTTGCCAAGGCCGCCACCCACATTTATGTTCGTGCGAGGAAATTAGTTGGTCAACCGGCGGTCATGCCGCGCCGGCGACGCCGATCGCCACCAGGTAGCCGGCGGCCGGCCCGCCGCGCGGCCGGAGCACGACCTGGTCGGACATCCGGTGTTCCAGGCGGTTCCACCGGCTGATGCCGGGCGGCAGGTCGGCGACCACGACGGACAGGCCCGCGTCCGCGCCGAACGCGGCCAGGCCGGTGCGCAGCCACGGGTGGCGGTGTTCGGTGGCGCTCACGCTGTCCGCGGCGACCAGCAGCCGCCGCGCACCGGGATGGTCACCGGCACCGGCCATCGCCCACCAGCGGCGCAGGCTCGACACGGCGAACCCCGCGGTCTCCCGGTCGCCGCCGACCGGGACCCGGTGCCGCCGGCCCGCGAGGCCGGGCGCCGGGGCGTCCACCCCGGCGGCCTCCGGGACGCCGCCGCGCCAGGCGACCAGGCTGACCACCGGCTCGCCCGCGTCGAGGAAGCACCCGGCCAGGTCGTTGAGGCGGCGGAAGCGGCGCTCACGCTCCCCGGCGGGCCAGCCGCCGTGACCGCGGCCCGGTGCGGCCGACCGGAATCCGGCGGTCTCGAGCAGCCGGCGCACCGTCCACGTGGAGACCGGATGCCCGGCCGCGCCCAGCGCGGCCGCCAGCCAGCGGATCGACCGGGTCGTCCACCGCATCGGTGACCGGGCGGAGTCGGCGGCCCGCGGTTCCATCAGCTCCCACAGCGCCCGCTCCAGACCGGCGTCGGCCTCGACGGCACTGCGCCGGCCGGCGCCGGGGGCCCGGACCCGGCCCGGCGGCTCGGCCCGGCCGTCCAGTTCGTCCACGCCGCGGGCCACGGTCTTGCGGTTGACCCCGGCCGCGCGGGCGACCACGGCGATGCCGCCCCGGCCCAGCCGCCGGGCCTGGGCGCCCATCACCAGGCGCCGCTGCCGCTCGTCCAGGTGCCCGGCCAGCTCGGCGAACATGCCGGCCAGCGGGTCCTCGGCGGACTTCTCCGACACTCCCATCTCGTTCTCCCCCGTCTCGTCCCGGATCGTGCGGTGATGAGTAGAACCGTCCGGCCGCGAATGCGCGACCGGACGACATCGAATCGTCATGCACGGCGCCGCGCGCACCGAATTCCCGGCCGTGCGAACCGGGCGACAGCGCGCCACTTATCGCCATTTTTACCATTGATTTCCGCAAATTGGCGCGACGCGTGCGGGTGTATGGTCTGCCGCATGACGGGGGATGTCATGTGTCGATGTGTCGATGCCCGCTGCCCGGCCTCCGTCATGCCACCTCGCTGACCTGAGCCGGAGGAGTTCCATGCGATTCGCTCCCGTCCTTCGCCGCGGCGCGGTCACGGCCGCCGCGGCCACGCTCGCCGTGCTGGTCGCGGCGGTCCCGGCCGCCGCGGTGCCGCCCACCACGCCGGTGTTCGGCGCCACGATCGACGGCCACGCGGCCTACGACCCGCAGACCACCTGCGACCCGGTGGCCAAGCCGGGCACGCTCGGCTTCCGCGAGCTGGCGCTGCGCACCTACCCGACCACCGGTGACTCGGGCATCGTCCGCGCGTGCAGCGCCGCCGAGGTCACCGAGCACAAGGAGGGCCGGGCCTGGGACTGGACGATCAACGCGAACAACAGCGCGGACCACGCCCGGGCGGACGAGCTGCTGGCCTGGCTGCTCGCCACCGACGCGCACGGCAACCAGCACGCGAACGCGCGGCGGCTGGGCATCATGTACATCATCTTCGACGGCCGCATCTGGGCCTCGTACCGGGCGAGCGAGGGCTGGCGGACGTACACCGGCAGCAACCCGCACACCGACCACGTGCACTTCAGCTTCAGCCGGGCCGGCGCGCTCAAGCAGACGACCTGGTGGACCGCGGCCGACCAGCCGGCCTCCTGGCCCCGGTTGGAGCGCGGCGCGAGCGGCGTGACCGTGCAGGTGCTGCAGCACCTGCTGAACGCGGCCGGGCAGACGCTGACCGTGGACGGCTCGTTCGGGGCGGCGACCGAGGCCGCGGTCCGCTCGTTCCAGTCCGCCGGCGGCGCCGTCTCGGACGGGATCGTCGGCATGGTCACCTGGTCCAGGCTGCTGCGCCAGGTGCGCACCGGCGACCAGGGCAGCGCGGTGCGGGCGGCGCAGGTCGCGCTGAACGCGTCCGGCGCGGGACTGACCGTGGACGGCTCGTTCGGGCCCGCGACCCAGGCCGCGGTGACGTCGTTCCAGTCGGCCCACGACCGGCCGGCCAACGGCGTGGTCGATCCGGCCGTCTGGCAGATGCTGATCGCCGGGATCGGCTGATCGTCCACAGCGGACGGCGCGACGGCTCGTGCCCACCCGCTGAGCCACCGGTGGCGGGTCCGGATCGCTCCGGACCCGCCGCGGCTCAGTGCCCGGAGTGGCCCGGGTTCTCCATCGGGTGACCGGCCTGGTGCTCGATCTTGAGCACCTCCGCCGGCATCACCACGAACGGGCGCATCATGCCCATGTCCTCGTGGTCGCGCATGTGGCAGTGGTGCAGGAAGCGGCCGCTGTGCGCGAAGTGCGCGGTGACCGTGACCGCCTCGCCGTTGTTCACCGAGACCACGTCCTTCCAGCCCGCGTCGGACGCGGCGGCCGGGAGCGTCTCGCGGTACTCGATCGGCGTGATCGTGCCGCCGCCGACCGTACGGCCCGCGTCGTCCACGATGAACTCCCACTTCTCCGCCACGTCGTAGGAGTGCCGGTGCTTGACCCGGAAGTGGGTGGCGTGCACGTGCTGCGGGTGCGGCCAGCCGCCGACGTCCAGGTTGATCCAGGTCCAGTCCTCCCAGTCGCCGGTCTTCACCATGAACCGGGCCGGGTCGTGGAAGCCACGGGCCACCCGGCGGTACGTCGTCACGCCGCCGTCCGGGCCCTTGACCTGCACGATGCCGTCGACCGGGAACGGTCCGGCCGGCGCCTCGGTCTCCTCCATCTCCCACTGCTCGATCTGGCCGGTGCCGAGCGGCGGGAACATGATCATGCGCTTGGCCGCGGCGGTGCCGGGCTTGGGCAGCGCCGCGTCGAGCGTGGCCGGCGGCTTCCAGCCCGCGCCCCGGCCGGTGCCGACCCGGAACTGCATGACCTGCGGCCACGGGCCCGGGTCGTAGTCCGCGTTCTTCAGGATCAGCTTCTTGCCCCTGAACGCGGAGAAGTCGATCAGGATGTCGGCGCGCTCGGCCGCGAGCACGCTGACCGTCCCGGCGTTCACCGGCGCGGCGAGCAGACCGCCGTCCGTACCGATGAGTCTGATCGCCGTCTCGGGCACCGCGGTGCCGTCCTCCAGCGTCAGCTGCAGGTGGTAAGGGCGGACGTTGGACACGTTCGCGACCCGGAACCGGTACCAGCGCGGCTCGACGTCCAGGTGCGGCCAGATCACGCCGTTGACCGTGGTGAACGGCCCGGAGAAGCTGGTGGCCAGCAGCTCCGGCTCGGTCGCGTACATGACGGTCTTGTACAGCTGGAACGGCGTGAGCTTCCCGGCGCCGTCCAGATCGAAGTTGCGGTCGCAGAGCAGCAGCGGGATCTCGTACTTCCCGGACGGCAGGCCGAGCCGGTCCTCCGTGGAGTCGCGGATCAGGTACAGGCCGCTGAGCCCGACGATGGTGTTCCACCGGGAGATCGGCATGGCGTGGTCGTGGTACCACAGCGCGGTGGCACGCTGGTCGTTCGCGTACTCGGCGACCTGCGCCTGACCGGACGGGATGCCGGCCTCGGGCCAGCCGTCGTTGTCCATGCCGGTCTCCGCGCCGTGCAGGTGCACGACCGTCCACGGTGGAAGGTTGGACACGTCGGCCAGCAGCGGGGCGCCGTCGGTGCCTGGGCGGTCCCAGAGCGGCGGGTCCGCCCAGGCGATCATCGGCGCGCACGCGCGCAGCGGGATCTTCCCGTTCAACGCGTTGATCCACCGGACCACGACCGGCTCGTCCGCGCGGACCTCGATGGTGGGACCGGGCACCGTACCGTCGAAGCCCCAGACCGTGCTCTGCCCGAGCTGCGAGTGGAAGCGGTGCTTCGCCACCCGCATCGGCACGGTCAGCTCGGCCGGCCGGCCGCCGCGCTGCCGTTCCGGCCGCAACACCTTCGGGACGGGCAGCGGATCACGGTACGGCGTGAGCGGCTCCGGGTAGGCGGAGACCGCCTTGTTCGCCACGGCCCGGCCGGGCAACCGCTGCTGCGCGGCGACCGGCACGGTGCGCGGCAACATGGGCGTGCCGTCCACCGCGAGCAGGCCGCGCACTGACTCGTTGGTCAGCAGCGCCGCGCCCGCGACACCGGTGGCGACGCCGCCGGCGAGCAACCGCCGCCGGGTGACGTGCGGGTCGGGTATCTCGGTCATGCGTACTCCTTGGGGTGGGGGTTCCCGGCGGCCGCGAGCGCGCCGGGGGTGCGGTGCGTGAAGACGTCCCGGGGGCTGACGTCCTTGGTCAGCGCGACCAGGCGGAGCGTGGCGAGACTGTCACCGCCGAGCGCGAAGAAGTCGTCGTCGACGCCGACCCGGTCCACGCCCAGCGCCTCCGCGAAGGCCGCGCAGAGCACACGTTCCGCGTCGGTGACCGGCGGGCGGTAGGTGGGCGCGTCGAGGTCGGGACGGGGCAGCCGGGCGCGGTCGACCTTGCCGTTCCCGGTGAGCGGCAGACGATCGAGGACCACGAACGCCGTGGGTACGAGGAAGTCCGGCAGCCGTTCGGCCATGTGCGTCCGCAGCGCGGCCGGGTCGAGGGTGCGCCCCGCGCGCGGCACGACGTAGCCGGCCAGGATCCGGCGGCCGTTGCCGACCGTGGGCGCGGCCGCCTCGGCGTGCGCGACGTCCGGGTGGGCGGCCAGCGCGGCCTGCACCTCACCCAGCTCGACGCGATATCCGCGGATCTTGACCTGGTCGTCGGTGCGGCCGAGGTAGTCGATCGCGCCCCGCTCGGTCCAGCGCACCAGGTCGCCGGTGCGGTAGAGACGCTCGCCGGGCGCGAACGGGCTGGCGACGAACCGGGCCGCGGTCGCGGCCGGCGCGTCCAGGTAGCCACGGGCCAGGCCGGCGCCCGCGAGGTAGAGCTCACCGGGCACGCCGGGCGGCAGGACGCCCAGGTTCGCGTCCAGCACGTAGGCGCGGGCGTTGTCGACCGGGCGGCCGATCACCGGCCGTTCCGCGTCCGTGGCGAACGCGGCCAGCGAGTCCACCGTGCACTCGGTCGGACCGTAGAGGTTGACCGCGGCCAGCCCGGGCGTGTTCGCGAGGCGCCGCCACTGCTGCTCCCCCACCGCGTCACCGCCGAACCCGATCATCGACAGCGTGTGCCGGTCCGGCTGGAACATGCCGAGGCCGTCGAGCGCGGCCAGCATCGCGGGCGCGACCTCGATGAAGTCGATGCCGGACCGGTCGATCAGCTCGGCGAGCGCGGCCGGGTCGGTGCGCTGCTCCTCGCCGGCCAGGTGCACGGCGTGCCCGCTGAACAGCCACAGCTGCGGCTGCCAGGCGGCGTCGAACGCGAACGGCCAGGCGTGCGCGACCCGCAGCAGGTCCCGGCCGGCCAGCCGCGCGGTCGGCTCGTGCAGGTGCCGGCGGTGGCTGCGGTAGAGGTTCGCGATCGCGGAGTGCGGGATGACCACACCCTTGGGCGTGCCGGTGGAGCCGGACGTGTAGACGACGTAGGCGGGGTGGTCGCCGCTGATCCGCGGCGCGGTGAACGCGCCGGCCGCGTCGGTGGACAGGACCGGGCCGTCGAACGGCGGCGGCGGTACGTCCGGCGTGTGCAGCAGCACGGCCGGGCGGGCACCGGCGAGCAGCGTCCGGATCCGCTCGGCCGGATAGGACGGATCGATCGGCAGATACGCGGCACCGGACGCGAGCACGGCCAGCATGGCGATCATCGCCTCGGGGGTGCGGGAGCCGAGGACGGCGACGCGGTTTTCCGGCCCGGCACCGTGCCGCTGCAGCGCACCGGCGACGCGTTCGACGGCCGCGCCGGCCTCGGCGAAGGTCCAGGTGGTGTCGCCGAGCACCAGCGCCGGCGCGTCCGGCTGACGGCGTACCCGCGCCGCGAACAGCTCCGGCAGCAGCGCGTCCCGGTCCGCGGCGTCGGTGGTGGCCGTGTCGTTCCAGGCGGTCAGGACCAGGTCGCGTTCCGCGGGGGCGGCGGCCGGCAGCGCGGCCACCGGCGCGTCCGGGGTCGTCACGATCGCGGCGAGCACGGCCAGGAGGCGGTCGCCGAGCCGGGCCGCGGCGTCCCGGGTGAACAGGTCCGGGCGGTACTCCAGGACCAGGGCCGGCTCGGTGCCGGGGAGCACGGTCAGCGTCAGGGGGTAGTGGGTGACCGACTCGCCGGCCAGCGCCGTGACGTCCAGGCCGGCGGCACGCTCCGCCGCGTGCAGCGCGTCCTCGTCGACCGGGAAGCTCTCGAAGACCAGCAGCGTGTCGAACAGTTCCCGCTGACCGGACCAGCGCAGCACGTCCGCGAGCCCGGCGTGCCGGTGTTCGAGCAGTGCCGCGGCCTCGGACTGGACGCGTCTCAGCGCGGCCCGGATCGGTTCCGCGCGGGGCAGGCGTACCCGGACCGGCACGGTGTTGATCAGCAGCCCGAGTGTCGCCTCCGCGTCCGGGAACCCGGCGTCCCGGCCGGAGACGGTGGCGCCGAAGACCACGTCGTCGCGGCCGGTCGCGCGGGCCAGCACGGTCGCCCACGCCAGTTGCAGGACCGTGTTGAGCGTGACGCCGGTGCGGCGGGCCAGCGCGGTCAGCGCCTCCGCCCGTCCCGCCGGCAGGGACAGCGGCAGCAGTTCCGCGCCGCCGCCGTCCGGGCGGGCCGCGGCGGCCGGCCCGGCCAGCAGCGTCGGACCGGGCAGACCGTCGAGCGCGGCCCGCCAGGCGCGGGCGGCGGCCGCCCGGTCCCGGGTGGCGAGCCAGCGCAGGTGGGCGCGGTGCCCGCCGGTCGGCGTGTCCGGCTCCTGCCCGGCGTAGCCGGCGAAGATCTCCCGGACCAGCAGCGGTACGGACCAGCCGTCCAGGATCAGGTGGTGGTTCGTGATGGTGAACCGGTGGTCGTCGTCCGCGACCCGGTCCAGTGTGAACCGGATCAGCGGCGGCGCGTCGAGGTCGAACCGCCGATCCGGGCCGTTCCACTCCGGCTCCGGGCCGAGGTCGCGCGCGGGCGCGCCGTCGGGGCCCGAGCCGTCGGGGCCCGAGCCGTCGGGTGCCGGCCGGACGAACTGGACCGGTTCGCCGTCGTGGTAGGCGAAGCCGGCCCGCAGCGCGGGATGCCGGGCGATCACCCGGCGGGTCGCGTCGCGCAGCCGCTCCTCGTCGACGGGGCCGCGCAGCCGCAGCCGCAGCCGCATCGTATAGACGTCGGGGGCCTCCCGGTCGTACCCGGCGAGGAAGAACATGCCGGCCTGCAACGGGGTCAGCGGCAGCACGTCCTCGACCCCGGGATCGTCGCACAGCGCGGCATGCCGGTCCCGGAACGCCCGCAGCGCCGCCTCGCCGTCGTCCGCGCGGTCCGCGTCGTGGTGGCGGGCGATCGCGGCCAGCGCGGCCACGGTGCGGTGCTCGAAGACGTCCCGGGGCCGCAGCGGCAGACCGGCCTCGCGGGCGCGGTTGACCAGGCGGATCGACAGGATGCTGTCGCCGCCCAGCTCGGTGAAGCCGTCGTGCACGCCCACCGCGGGCAGGCCGAGCACGTCCGCGAAGATCCGGGCCAGCGCGTGCTCGTCCGGCGTGCGGGGCCGGTCGCTACCGGTCAGCGCGGCCGGATCCGGCTTCGGCAGCTCCCGGCGGGCGATCTTGCCGGTCGGCGTCATCGGCAACCGGTCCAGCACCACCATGATCGACGGCAGCTGGTGCTCGGCGAGCCGCTCCGCCGCGTACGCCCGCACCGCGGTCAGGTCGATCCCGGCATCGCCGGCGTGACCGGACCCAGCCACAAGACCGGAACCAGCCACGTGACCGGAATCAGCCACGTGACCGGAATCAGCCACGTGGCCGGCGTCGGTCGGCTGGCCGGGAGCGGTGGTGCGGTGGGAACCGGCCGTGGGCAGGGCGATCGCCGCGCGGGCGAGGTAGGCGGTCAGGCGGCCGTCGTGGACGGTGACCGCGGCCGCGCCGACGCCGGGGGCGGTGGCGAGCACGGACTCGATCTCGGCCGGTTCGATGCGGTGGCCGCGGACCTTGACCTGTTCGTCGGTGCGGCCGAGGTGGTCGAGGCCGCCGTCGGCGCGGCGCCGCACCAGATCGCCGGTCCGGTAGAGACGCGCGCCGGGGACGAACGGGTTCGCCACGAAGCGGTCGGCGGTGGCCGCGGGCGCGTTCAGGTAGCCACGGGCCAGGCCGGCACCGGACAGGTACAGCTCGCCGACGCCCTCGACCGGCACCGGGCGGAGCCAGGCGTCGAGCACGTACGCCGCGGTGCCGGTGATCGGCGTGCCGAGGTGCGGGTCCCGGCGCGCGTCGGCCAGGCAGGTGCTGTCGCCGCTGGCCTCGGAGCAGCCGTACAGGTTAACCACGCGCGCGGTCAGGCCGCCGGTGTGGGCGCGGGTGAGCGGCTCACCACTGGAGATCCACAGGCGGATCGAGCCGAGCCGCCCACGACCGTGCTCCGCCAACGCCCGCAGCAGCGTCGGTACGGCCGTCAGCCGGGTGATCCGGTGCTTCTCGATCAGGTCGATGAGCGCGAGCGGGTCCCGGCGGTCGTCGCGGGTGGCCAGCACGACCGGGACGTGGGCGGCGAGCGCGCCGAGCAGCTCGGTCGAGCCGTCGACGAAGCCGATCGAGCTCTTGGCCAGCACCACCTCGCCGGGCGCCGCGGGCTCCGCGGTCAGCATCCACCGGAGCCGCACGGCCAGACCGCCGCGGGTGCCGGTCACGGCCTTCGGCGTGCCGGTGGACCCGGACGTGAACAGCACGTAGGCGGGATGGTCCGGGTGGACGGTGACCGGTGCCGGCACCGCCTCCGGCAGCGGCGCGGTCACGTCGAGCTGCGGTACGTCGTACGGCAGCTCGGCCGTGGTCAGCAGCAGTTCCGGCCGGGCCGTGTCGATCATGTGGCGGAGGCGGGCCGGTGGATGATCGAGGTCGAGCGGAAGGTAGGCCGCGCCCGTCCGCAGCACCGCGAGCAGCCCGACCACCAGCTCCGGGCGGTAGCCGGTGGCGAGGCCGACGACGGATTCCGGTCCGATCCCCCGGCGCTGCAACGCCGCCGCGAGCCGGCCGGCCCGGGCGTGCAGCTCCCCCGCGCTGATCGGCGCCCCGGCACAGATGAGTGCGACCGCCGCCGGGTCGTCCGGGCTCAGCAGCGCGGACAGGTCCGCCCACCGCCCCGGGTCGGCCGCGTCCGGCGACGGGGTGCCGGACGGTGACCGGTCGCGGTCGTCGAGAGTGGTGACGGCGCCGGTGCGTACCGCCGGGTCGTCGATGATCTGAGTCAGGACGCGCAGCAGCCGGTCGAGCAGCGCGTCCGCGCCCGGTGTGCCGTCGCGGTACTTGAGTTCCAGCCGGAGCCGGCCGGCGCCGGGCGCGGCCGTGAGCATGACCGGGTAGTGCGATCCGTCGTGCCCCTCGACCGACTCGACGGTCAGCTGGCGGCCGGGGTCCTCGGTCCGGCCGATCCCCGGGAACGTCTGGACGACGAGCAGGCTGTCGAACAGTTCGCCCTGCCCGGCCGCGGTCAGGACGGCGGGCAGGTCGAGCCAGGCGTGTTCCCGCAGCGCGGCCTGGGCGGCCTGGTGCCGGCGGAGCAGGTCGGCGAACGGCTCGGCCGGCCGCAGCCGCACGCGGACCGGGACCGTGTTCAGGAACAGCCCGATCATCTCGTCGGCGCCGGGCAGCTCCGCCGGGCGGCCGGAGACGGCCTGACCGGTGACCACGTCGGGTCCGCCGCCGACCGCGGCGAGCACGGTGAGCCACGCGCACTGCAGGACGGTGTTGAGCGTGACGCCCAGGTCCCGGGTCAGCGCGATGAGCCCGCCGCCGTCGATGTCGGCCGTGGCCTTCCGCACGATCGGCGACGGGCGCGCGGGCCCGCTGAACGGGGTGCAGGAGACCGCGCCGGCCAGGTCCACGCGCCACGCGTCGACGGCCGCGGCCCGGTCCCGGCCGGCGAGCCACGCGAGGTAGTCGCGGTACCGGGCCGGCTCGGGCAGCGTGCCCGGCGCCCGGTAGAGCGTGAGCAGCTCGCGGATCAGCGGCGCGGTCGACCAGCCGTCGAGCAGCAGATGATGGCTGGTCACCAGCAGCCGGTGCCGCTCCGGGCCGAGCCGCAGCAGGTGGAAGCGGAACAGCGGCGGCGTCGTCAGGTCCAGCCGGTGGGCGCGTTCCCGCGCCGCGATCTCCTCGGCGCGGGCGGCGGTCCCGTCCCCCGGCCGGTCACCCGGGCCCGCCGGATCGGGCACGCCGGACAGGTCCGTCTCCGTCCACGGCACGTCGACCCGGTCCGGGACCAGCGCGACCGGGCGGTCCACGTCCTCCGTCCAGAACGCGGCGCGCAGGTGCGGGTGCCGGTCGAGCAACGCGGTCGCGGCCCGCCGCAGCCGGCCCGGGTCGAGCGGGCCACGAAGGTCGAGCACCAGCTGCACCGTGTACGGGTCGGGGCCCTCGTCCGCGTACCCGCTGAGGAAGAGCAGGCCCTCCTGCAACGGTGACAGCGGCAGGACGTCCGTGATCGCGCTCATCGGGCGGCCCACTTCGCCGCGATCCGGTCCAGCTGCCCCTGGTCGAGCCCGGCGAGCGGCACGTCGGCCGGGGTGAGCCGGGTGGTGACCGCGGCGGCCGCGACCGCACGCAGCGCCCGTTCCCACAGCGTGGCCAGTCGGTGCACGGAGTCCTCCTCGATCGCGGTGGAGACGTAGGCGAAGACGGCCCGCAACTCGGTCCCGTCCGCGCCGGGCACGGCGGTGACGTCGATGCTGAGCGCGTGGTCGGCGGCGCGGTGCCCGTCCACGGTGCCGCCGAGTCCGCCGTCGATCCGCCAGCCGTCGCCGCGGCGGTCCGGCGCACCGCCGATCCGGCCCAGGTAGTTGAACGCGATCCACGGTCGCGGCGCCGCGGTCAGTGCCGGGTGCCGGGTCAGCTCGCGCAGCAGCCCGAAGCCGATGCCGTGGTCCGGGACCGTGCCGAGCGACGCGGCGGTGGCCTTGACCGCCTCCGCGGCACGGCCCGGGTCGGCCTCGGCCGCGGCCAGCCCGGCGGTGCCGGTCGCGAGCCGCACCGGGTAGACCGTGGTGAACCAGCCGACCGTACGGGTCAGGTCGGCACCGGGCACGATCTGCTGTTCGCGTCCGTGGCCCTCCAGGTCGATGACGGTCTCGCCGCCGGTCCACTCGCGCAGCGCCAGCCCGAGCGCGGCCAGCAGCACGTCGTTGACGGTCGCGCGCAACCGGTCCGGCACGTCACCGAGCAGCGGCGCGGTGTCCGCGGCCGGCAGCGTCCGGGTCAGCTGCACGACCGTGTCGAGCGGGCCCGTGCCGAGCGTGCCCGGCGCGGTCACGTCGGCCGGTGGCGGGGTGACGGCGTCGAGCACGTCACGCCAGTAGCGGGCCTCGGGCTCGCGGGCGAGTGCCGCCTCGGGCAGCGCGTGCGCCCAGGTGCGCAGCGACGTCGTGACCGGGCGCAGCCGCGGTGTCCGTCCATGGTGGAGCGCGGTGCAGGCGGCCTCGAGGTCGGCCGCGAGGATCCGCCAGGAGACGCCGTCGACCACCAGGTGGTGGATGAGGATCAGCAGGTCGGAGCGCCGGTCCGGGCCGGCGTCGCGCCACAGCGCGTGCATCATCGCGCCACGCCACGGGTCCAGCCCGGCCCGGGCGGTGTCCAGCGGCAGGTCCACGTCGCCGGTCACCACGGTCAGCGCGGGCTCCGGCACCTCCGCGGGCACGACCAGGCGGCCGGTCTCCAGCCGGGCGCGCAGCGCGTCGTGGTGGCCGAGGATCGCGCGCAGTCCGTCCCGGACGGTCCGCTCCGTCAGCCCGGCCGGAAGGCTGAACCGCACCGCCTGACCGAACTTCTCCACGGCCGGGTCCGCGTCCACGAACCGGCGCATGATCGGGGTGAGCGGCACGTCGCCGGCGCCGGGATCGTGCGCCGCGACCCCGGCCTCGGTCGCGACCGCCGCCAGCTCGCGCGGCGTGGGGTTCTCGAAGACGTCCCGCGGCGCGAAGAGCAGCCCGTGGTCGCGGGCCCGGGCGACGAGCTGGATCGAGAGGATGCTGTCGCCGCCGAGCGCGAAGAAGCCGTCCGTGGCGCCGAGATCGTCCCGGCCGAGCAGCTCCGCGAACAGCTCCACCAGCGTCTGTTCGACGTCGGTGGCCGCGTCCGCCCGCTCCGCCTCGGCCGTCGCCGGCGTCGGCAGGCGGTCGCGGTCGAGCTTGCCGGCGACCGTGTGCGGCAGCGCGTCGAGCACCATCCACGCGGACGGCACCATCCCGGCCGGCAGCGCGTCGCCCGCCAGCCGGGCGATCCGCGCGACGTCCAGAACGTCCCGGTGCCCGGGCAGCGCGGCCCGCGACCCGCCGGCCGGGCCCGTGGCGTCCCCGGGACCGGCGTCGCCCGCGGGGACCAGGTAGCCGACCAGGCGGTCGCGGCCGTCGGCGCCGGGCCGGGCCGCGACCGCCGCGGCCGCCACGCCGGGCAGGTCGCGGAGCGCGGCCTCGATCTCGGCCGGTTCGATGCGCAGGCCGCGCACCTTGAGCTGGTCGTCCGCGCGGCCCAGGTATTCGAGCAGCCCGGAGTCGTTCCAGCGGGCCAGGTCGCCGGTGCGGTAGAGCCGGTCGCCCGGCGCGCCGAACGGGTCGGCGACGAACCGTTCCGCCGTGAGCGCGGCCCGGCCGTGGTAGCCGCGCGCGAGCCCGCCGGCCAGGTACAGCTCGCCGGTCACGCCCGGCGGCACCGGCGCGAGGTCCGGCCCGAGCACGTAGGCGCGCCGGTTCACGTCCGGCCGCCCGATCGGCAGCACCGCGCCCGGCCAGCCCGGGTCGGCGGTCCACAGGGTGGAGTTGACGGTCGCCTCGGTGGGCCCGTAGCAGTTCAGGAACAGCCGGCCGCCGGCCCAGTCCCGGATCAGGTCGCGGCGCAGCGCCTCCGTACCGACCAGCAGCGTGACGTCCGCGTCGAGGGACGGCTCGGCGGTGCCGGGCCGGGGCAGCGAGGACAGCACGGACGGCGGGATCACCAGGTGGGTCAGGCGCTGCGCGGTGGCGAACCGGGCCAGTGCGGCACCGGCGCGCGCGTGCTCCGGCAGCAGCACGATCGTGCCGCCGCTCAGGATCGAGATGGCCAGTTCCGCCACGGTGACGTCGAACGAGAACGACGCGAACGACCCGACCCGGGCCCCGGCACCCGACCCGCCGGCCATCGTGGCGACCAGGTCCGGCAGCCCGGCGTGCGGGATCGCCACGCCCTTCGGCCGCCCGGTCGACCCGGACGTGTAGATGACGTAGGCCAGCCGCGACGGCACCGGCGGCACCCGGTCCGGACGCCGCGCCGGGCCGTCCCCCCACGCCTCGGCGACGTCGACGACCTCGAGACCTTCCGCGGGTACGTCGTCCGCGCGCGCCGCGACCGCCAGCACCGGCCGGGCGTCGTCGAGCACGTGCCGGACCCGGGCGGCCGGATGGTCCGGGTCGATCGGCAGGTAGGCGGCGCCGGTCTTGGCCACCGCGAGGATCGCCGCGACCGCCTCCGCGGACCGGCGCAGCGCGACCGCGACGATCCGCTCCGGCCCGGCACCGCGCGTGTGCAGCACGTGGGCGAGCCGGTTCGCGGCCGCGTCCAGCTGCCGGTAGGTCAGTTCGCGGTCGCCGTCGGCCAGCGCGACCGCGTCCGGCCGGGCCGCCGCCTGCGCCTCGAAGAGCCCGGCCAGGTCGGTGAACGGCACGTCCCGCGCGGTCCGGTTCCACGCGTGCTCGACCAGGTCGCGTTCGCGGTCGTCCAGGACCCGTACCGCGCTGATCGGCCGGTCGGGGTCGGCGAGGACCGCGCGGAGGACCCGGTCGAGGCGGTCCAGCAACCGGTCCGCGGTGCCGTCGGCGAACAGGTCGCGGGCGCAGGTGAGTTCCAGTGTGGTGGCGCCGGTGGCCGCGTCCTCCTCGATGACGAACGTCAGGTCGAACTTCGCGACGGTGAACCCGGCCGGTTCGGGTGCCGTCTCCAGGCCCGCGAGGCCGAAGCCGTCCTGGTCCGCGTACCGGTGGGTGGTGACGATCTGGAAGAGCGGGTGCCGGGACAGCGACCGGGCCGGCGCGAGGTGCTCGACCAGGCGCTCGAACGGCAGGTCGGAGTGGGCGAACGCGGCCAGGTCGGTGCGGCGCACCCGGTCGAGCAGCGCGGTGAACGTGGGGTCGCCGGACACGTCGGTGCGCAGCACGAGCGTGTTCAGGAAGCAGCCGACCAGGTCGTCGAGCGCGGCGTCGGCGCGGCCCGCGATCGGCGTGCCGAGCGGGAGGTCGGTGCCGGCACCGAGCTTGCGCAGCAGCACCGCGACCGCGGCCTGGAGCACCATGAACACGGTGACGCCGCGCGCCGCGGCCACGGCGCGCACCGCGGCCGCGAGGTCGCCCGGCAGCGGACGGCGGGCGAGTTCGCCGCGGTAGGTGGCGACCGGCGGGCGGGGCCGGGCGCCCGGGAGCGTGAGTTCCTCGGGCAGGCCGGCGAGTTCCGCGCTCCAGAACGCGAGCTGTTCCGCGGCCAGCGGCGTCTTGTCGTCGCCGGTGCCGAGCAGTTCGTGCTGCCAGAGCGCGTAGTCGGCGTACTGCACCGGCAGCGGCGCGTCCCACTCCGGCGCGGTTGCGGACACCCGGGCCGCGTACGCGGTGGCGAGGTCGGTGAAGAGGGGCCGGGCGGACCACTCGTCGGCCGCGATGTGGTGCACCACGACCGCGACCACGTGCTCGTCCAGCGCGCTCCGGAGGACGTGGAACCGGATCGGGATCTCGTCGTCGAGCCGGAACGGGCGGTGGATCGCCTCCTCGACCGTGCCGTCCGTGTGGACCGTGACCGGATGCGGCGGCCGGACCGACTGCTCGGCGCGCCCGCCCGGCGCGGGGTAGACGGTGCGCAGGATCTCGTGCCGTGCCACCACGTCCGACGCGGCCGCCGCGAACGCGTCCAGGTCGAACGCGCCACGGAACCGGGCCGTGAACGGGATGTTGTACGTGCCGGACGGCCCGTCCATCCGGTCGATGAACCACAGGCGCTGCTGCGCCGGGGAGAGCGGCAGCGGGTCCGGGCGTGCGCCGGACCGCAGCGGCGGCCGGTCGCCGCCGCGCCGCAGCCGTTCCGCCAGGGTGCGCACGGTCGGTGCGTCGAAGACGTCGTGCAGCGCCAACTGGGCGCCGAAGACCGCGCGCAGCCGGGCGACCAGGCGCACCGCGAGCAGCGAGTGGCCGCCGAGCGCGAAGAAGTCGTCCTCCGCGCCGACCCGGTCCAGGCCGAGCAGGTCCGCGAAGACGCCGGACAGCACCTCCTCGCCGAGCCCGCGCGGTGCCTCGGCACCGGCCGGTGCGGGCGCCGGGTCGGGCAGCGCACGCCGGTCGATCTTGCCGCTGCCGGTGAGCGGGAACTCGGCCAGCACCGTGAGCGTCGACGGGACCAGGTACTCCGGCAGCGTGCCGGCCAGCGCGGCGCGCACCGCGGCCGGTTCCGGGTGCGCGCCGGCCGCGGGCGTGACGTATCCGGCCAGCCGGTCGCCGTGCGCGACCACCACGGCCGCCGCGATCCCGGGCAGCGCGGTCAGCGCGGCCTCCACCTCGCCCGGCTCGATCCGCAGGCCGCGCACCTTCACCTGGTGGTCGGTGCGGCCGAGGAAGTCCAGCGCGCCGTCCGGCCGCCACCGGGCCAGGTCGCCGGTGCGGTAGAGCCGCTCGCCCCGGGTGAACGGGTCCGCGACGAACCGTTCCGCGGTCAGCGCGGCCCGGCCCAGGTAGCCGTCCGCGAGCTGCGCGCCGGCCAGGTACAGCTCGCCGGGCACGCCGTCCGGCACCGGCCGCAGCCAGCGGTCCAGCACGTGCGCGCGGGTGTTCCAGACCGGCCGCCCGATCGGCACGTCGTCCTGGGTCACGTGCCAGGCGGTGACGTCCACCGTGGCCTCGGTCGGGCCGTAGAGGTTGTGCAGCGCCGCGTGCGGGAGCAGGCCGCGGGTGGCGGCGGCCAGGTCCACCGCCAGCGCCTCACCGCTGGTGACCAGCAGTCGCAGGCTCGCGCAGGAACCGGCGGCCGGGGTGGCGACGAACTCCCGCAGCATCGACGGTACGAAGTGCGCCACCGTCACGCGTGCGCGGCGGATCAGCGCGGCGAGGTAGCCGGGGTCGCGGTGCCCGCCCGGCTTCGCGACGACCAGCGGCGCGGCCGCGAACGCGGGCCAGAAGAACTCCCACACGGACACGTCGAACGTGGCCGGCGTCTTCTGCAGCACCGCGTCGCCGTCGCCGAGCCGGAACTCGGCCTGCATCCACTCGAGCCGGTTGGTCAGCGCGCGGTGCGGCACCCGGACGCCCTTGGGCCGCCCGGTCGAGCCGGACGTGTAGATGACGTAGGCGGGCAGGTCCGGTGACGGGGGCGGCAGGTCCGCGGCCGGTCCGGCGGACCAGGCGCGCACGTCGTCCGCGCTCAGCACCAGGCGGGCGCCGGCGTCGGCGCGCAGCAGCTCGGCGCGCTCGTCCGGGTGGTCCGGGTCGATCGGCAGGTACGCGGCCCCGGCGCGCAGCACGCCCCAGAGCGCGATCACCAGTTCCGGGCCGCGCGGGATGCGCACCCCGATCACGTCGCCGGGCGCCACCCCACGGTTGCGCAGCGCACGGGCCAGCGCGGCCGCGGACCGGCTCAGCTCCGCGTAGGTGACCGGCGCACCGCCGTCCGGGAGCAGCGCGATCGCGTACGGGTGGGTGCGCGCGGCCTCGAGCAGCCGGTCGACGACCGTGCCGCCGGGCACGTCGTGCGCGGTGGCGTTCCGCTCGCGCAGCGCCGCGTGTTCCTCGGGCAGCAGCACGTCCAGCCCGGACACCCGGGTGTCCGGCGTCGCGGCCCGGAGCAGCCGGGTGAGGCGGCGCAGCAGCGTCTCCGCGCTGCCGTGGTCGAACAGGTCCGCGGCGTAGTTGAGGGACACCGCGTCGTCCTCGAGCAGGAAGCTGAGGTCGAACTTGGCCGTGTCCGGCGCCTGCGCCACGGACTCGCTGACCAGCCCGGCCAGCCGCACGCCGGGCTCGCCCGCGCGGTGCTGGTTGACCAGGATCTGGAAGAGCGGGTGCCGGGCGCGCGAGCGTTCCGGCCGGAGCTCCTCGACCAGGCGCTCGAACGGCACGTCGGCGTGCGCGAGGTCGGCCAGGTCGGCGTCCCGCACGCGCGCGGCCAGCTCGGCCAGCGTCGGGTCGCCGGACACGTCCGTGCGCAGCACCACGGTGTCGACCAGGAAGCCGACCAGCCGCTCCAGCGCGGGATCGGTCCGGCCGCCGACCGGCGCGCCGAGCGGGATGTCGTCCCCGGCACCGAGCCGGGACAGCAGCGCCGCGACCGCGGCCTGGAACAGCATGAACGGCGTGACACCGAGCGTACGGGCGAGCGCGTCCAGCCCGTCCGGCCGGGCCTCGCTGACCGTGCCGCCGGTGTAGCCGGGCAGCGCGGGCCGGGGCCGGTCGGTGGGCAGCGTCAGCTCGGCCGGCGCGCCGGCCAGCCGGTCCCGCCAGTAGCCGGCGTCACCCGGGTTCTCCCGCTGCCACAGCGCGATGTCCGCGTACTGCACGGCCAGCGGCGTCCAGACGGGCGCGTGCCCGGCGAGCCGCGCGGCGTAGGCGGTCGCCAGGTCGTCGACGAGCGGGCCGGTGGACAGCGCGTCCGCCGCGGTGTGGTGCAGCAGGATCAGCAGCAGCCACTCCCCCGGGCCGGTGCCGGCCAGGTCGACCCGGATCGGCGGTTCGGCGTCGAGCGCGAACCGGTGCCGCGCCGGCAGGTCCACGTCCCGGTGCACGGTGAACACGTCCGGTGCCTCGGCGAGGATGTGCTGCCACGGCTCGCCGTCGTGCTCGACGAGCAGCGTGCGCAGCGGCTCGTGCCGGGCGACCAGGTCCGCGACCGCGGCGCGCAGCGCGTCCACGTCGAGGTCGCCGCGCAGCCGGGACAGCAGCGGGATCGTGTATACCGTGCCGGGGCCCTCGAGCCGGTCCAGGAACCACAGGCGGCGCTGCGCGAACGACAGCGGGACGCGGTCCGGCCGGTCCCGCCGCGTGATCGGTGGCCGGGCGGTCCGCTCGGTCAGCCGGCCGGCCAGCTCGCGCGCGGTCGGTGCCTCGAAGACCGCGCGGAGCGGCACCTCGGCGCCGAGGACGGCGCGGATCCGGGAGACGAGCCGGGTGGCGGCGAGCGAGTGGCCGCCGAGGTCGAAGAAGTCCTGGTCCAGACCGGCCGACCGGAGGCCCAGCACGTCGGCGAAGAGCTGGGCGAGCAGGCGTTCGCGTTCGGTGCCGCCGGCGTCGTCCGCCGGCTCACCGGCCGGCGCCTCGAGGCGGGCCAGCGCACGCCGGTCGGTCTTGCCGCCGGGCAGCCGGGGCATGCGGTCGACCGGGATCAGCGCGGCCGGCACGAGCTGTGCCGGGAGCGTGCGGCGCAACGCCGCGCGCACGGTGGAGAGGTCGAAACCGGTTCCGGGTACGGCGTACGCGACCAGCTCCGTCTCACCGGCGGGCGAGGTGCGGGCCAGCACGGCCGCCTCCGCGACGCCGTCCAGCGCCGCGAGCGCGGTCTCCACCTCGCGCGGCTCGACGCGCACGCCGCGGATCTTGACCTGGGCGTCGGCGCGGCCGCGGAGCGCGATGCCGCCGCCGGGCATGCGCCGGGCCAGATCTCCCGTGCGGTAGAGGCGCTCGCCGGCCGCGAACGGCGACGCGACGAACCGGGTGGCGGTCAGGCCGGGCGCGTCCCGGTAGCCGCGGGCCAGGCCGGCCCCGGCGAGGTAGAGCTCACCGGTCGCGCCGGGCGGGACCGGGCGGAGCCGGGCGTCGAGCACGTAGGCCGCGGTGCCGGTGACCACGCCGGTGAACGCCGGCTGCCCCGGGTGCGGGCGGACCAGGCTGTCGCCGCTGGCCTCGGAGCAGCCGTAGAGGTCGGTGATGCCGGGCAGCGCGGTGGCCAGGTCCGGGGTGAGCGTCTCACCGCTGGTGACCCAGCGGGTGACGGACGCGAGCCGGGCCGGGCCCACCTCGGCCAGCAGCGTACGGAGCTGGCTGGGGACCATGGTCATCCGGGTCGCGCCGGCGGACTCGACGAGCGCGGCGAGCGCGTGCGTGTCGCGCCGGGTGCCGGCGTCCGCGACGACCACGGTGGCGCCGGCGACCAGCGCGCCGAGCAGTTCGGTGGTGCCGTCGATGAAGCTGGGCGAGCTCTTCGCCACGACCGTGTCGCCGGGGCCGAGCGGCAGCGCGGACCGTCCCCAGTGGAGTCGTGCGGCGAGGCCGCCGTGCGTGCCGAGCACGCCCTTCGGCCGGCCGGTCGAGCCGGACGTGAAGATGACGTAGGCGGGGTTCTCCGGCCGGGGGCGGCGCGCCGGCGCCGCGTCCACCCGCGTGCCACCGTCGGCCGCGGGCCGGTCGACGTGGAGCAGCGGGCCGGTCCAGTCCCGTACCGGGGCGAGGGTCTCCCGCGTGCTCGCGGTCGTGATCAGGAGAGCGGGCCGGGCGTCGGCGAGCATCAGCGCGATGCGATCGGCCGGATAGCCGGTGTCCAGCGGCAGGTAGGCGGCACCGGCTTGCAGGACCGCGAGCTGGGCCACGACCAGGTCGATCGACGGCGGGCAGGCGAGCGCGACCACGTCCTCCGGGCCGGCCGGCAGCCGGCCGGCGAGCTCCAGGACGCGCCGCCGCAACTCCGCGTAGCTGATCTCGGCCGAACCGTCGGACAGCGCGGTCCGCTCCGCGTGCCGGGCGGCCGCGGCGGCGAACATCTCCGGCACCAGCGGCACGCCGGCCGGCGGCTCGGGCGCGGCGGTCAGCGCGGCCCGTTCGGCCGGTGCGAGCAGGTCCGCCGCGCCGATCGGCGCGCCCGGGGCGGCGACCACGGCGGCGAGAAGCCGGGTCAGCCGGTCAGCGAGGCCGGCGACGGTGGCCCGGTCGAACAGCTCGGTGGCGAACTCGATGCCGGCGCCGAGCGGGCCGTCCGCGTCGTCGCCGAAGAAGCTGAACGTCAGGTCGAACTTCGCGGTGTCCAGGCCGAACGGGATCGCGGTGGTCTGCAGCCCGGCGACGCCGAGGTCCATGTCGAGCCGGTGCTGGTGGGTGACCATGACCTGGAACAACGGGTTCCGGGACAGCGAACGGGCCGGGCGGAGCACCTCGACGAGGCGTTCGAACGGCACGTCCGCGTGGTCGAACGCGGCCAGGTCGGTGCGGCGGACCCGGCCGAGCAGCTCCGCGAAGCTCGGGTCGCCGGACGTGTCCACCCGCAGCACCAGCGTGTTCGCGAAGAAGCCGACCAGGTCCTCCAGCTCCTGCTGGGTGCGGCCGGCGATCGGCGAGCCGAGCGGCAGGTCCTCGCCCGCGCCGAGCCGGGTGAGCAGCGCGGCGACCGCGGCCTGCACGGCCATGAACGGCGTCACGTCGTGCGCGCGGGCCAGTGCGAGAAGTCCACGGTGGACGGCCGCCGGGATCTCGTACCTCAGGTAGTCGCCGGCGTATCCGGCGACCGCGGGCCGGGGCCGGTCGAACGGCAGCGCGAGCTCCTCCGGCGCGCCGTCGAGCGCCGTGCGCCAGAACTCGACCTGGCCCGCGGCGACGCTGTCCGGGTCGTCCTCCGCGCCGAGCAGCTCCCGCTGCCAGACCGCGAAGTCCGCGTACTGCACCGGGAGCGGCGGGAACGCGGGCGCGCGGCCGAGGCGGCGGGCCTCGTAGGCGCGGCGCAGGTCCGCGAAGAGCGGCCCGACCGACCACTCGTCGCCCGCGATGTGGTGCTGCAGCACGAGCAGCACGTGGTCCTGCGGCGCGAACGCGAACAGGTGCACGCGGACCGGGATCTCCCGGTCCAGCGCGAACCGGTACCCGGCCGCCTCGGTCAGCCGTGCGTCCAGGCTCTCCTCGTCCGTGTCACCCGTGACGAACGGCAGCGGCGGGTGGTCGAGCACCTCCTGCAGGCCCTCGCCGTCGCCGTCGCGGAAGACCGTGCGCAGGCTCTCGTGCCGGTCGACGACGTCGGTCAGCGCGGCCCGGAGCGCGTCCACGTCCAGCGCGCCACGGATGCGCAACACGGCCGGGATGTTGTAGGTGGCGCTGGGACCGTCGAGCCGGTGCAGGAACCACAGGCGGCGCTGGGCGAAGGACAGCGGTTGCGGGCCGGACCGGTCGCGGGCGGTCAGCGGCGGGCGGCGACGGCCCGCGTCGAGCAGCCGGGCCAGGTCGCGGGGCGTGGGCGCCTCGAACACGTCGCTCATCGACAGCGTGGCACCGAACACCGCCTCGACGCGCGCGACCAGGCGGGCGAAGAGCAGCGAGTGGCCGCCGAGGTCGAAGAAGCTGTCGTCCGGGCCGACCTCGGGCGCGCCGAGCACGGACGCGAACACGCCGCACATCAGTTCCTCGCGCGGGCGGGCACCGCCGGACGGCCGGGCCGTGCCGGTGACCGCGGGCGCGGCGCCGGGCAGCGCGGCGCGGTCCACCTTGCCGTTCGGGGTGAGCGGGAACGCGTCCAGCGTCACGACCGCGGACGGCACCATGTGCTCGGGCAGGTGCTGACCGGCATACGCGCGCAGCGTGACCTGATCCGGCCGGTCGTCCACGTCGGACGGCGTCACGTAGGCGATCAGGCGGCGGCCGACCACCTCGTCGTCGACGGCCAGCACCAGCGCGGAGGCGACCGTGGGGTGCGCGGCGAGCGTGGCCTCGACCTCGCCCGGCTCGACCCGGAAGCCACGGATCTTGATCTGGTGGTCGGCGCGGCCGAGGAACTCCAGGTCGCCGTCCGGGCGCCAGCGGACCAGGTCGCCGGTGCGGTAGAGCCGGCCCTCGTCGAACGGGTTCGCGACGAACCTGGTCGCGGTCAGGCCCGGCGCGCCGCGGTAGCCGCGCGCCAGTCCGGTGCCGCCGACGTACAGCTCGCCCGGGATGCCGGGCGGGACCGGGCGCAGCAACGCGTCCAGCACGTAGACGGCGGTGCCGGCCACCGGGCGGCCGATCGGCAGCGCGGTGCCGGACGGCTCGCCGGCGCGCCACAGCGTGGCGTCCACCGTGGTCTCGGTCGGGCCGTAGGAGTTGAAGAACACGTGCCCGGCGTCGATCCAGCGGCGGGCCAGCTCCGGTGGGCAGGCCTCGCCCGCGACGATGACCACGGTGCCGGGCGCGACCGCGTCCGTGGGCAGCTCCGCGAGCGCGGACGGCGGCAGCGTCAGGTGCGTGATCCGTTCCTCGGTGAGCAGCCGGGCCAGCTCCGGGCCGAGCCGCCGCTCCGGCGGTGCTACGACGACGGCCGCGCCGGTGCCGAGCGCCATGCACAGCTCCCACACGGACGTGTCGAAGCTCTGCGACGCGAACTGCAGCACCCGGTCGCCGGGGCCGGGCCGGAACGCGTCCGCGACCGTGCGGACCAGCGCGGGCAGCCCGGCGTGGGTGACCACGACCGCCTTCGGGCGGCCGGTCGAGCCGGAGGTGTAGATGGTGTAGGCCGCGTTGTCCGGGCGGACCCGGCCCAATTCCCGCGCCGGCCCCGCGGTCTCCGGCCGGCCGCCGGCCTCCCGCCGGCCCTCGGCCTCCAGCTCGCTGAGCAGTGCGACCGGGGCGGACGGCGGGAGCAGCCCGGTGTGCGCCGGTGCGGTGATGACGAGCGCGGGCGCGGCGTCGTCGAGCAGGTAGGCGACGCGCTCGGCCGGGTAGTCGGTGTCGACCGGGACGTGCACGCCGCCGGCCTTCAGCACGGCCAGCATCGCGACGATCTGGTCGGCGGACCGGGGCAGCGCCACCACCACGGCCTGCTCCGGTCCGATGCCACGCGCGGTGAGCCGGCCGGCCACCGCACCGGCCCGGGCGTGCAGCTCGGCGTAGGTCAGCGTGGTGCCCTGGTGGACGACAGCGGGCGCGTCCGGGTCGTGGCCGGCGACCAGATCCGCGAACGTGGCGCCCGGCGGTGCCGGCTCGGTGCGGTTCCGGGCGTCGAGCAGGTCGGCGCGCTCGGCCGGGGAGAGCAGCGGCAGCCGGGCGTACCGCCGGTCGGGGTCCTCGACGATGGTCCGCAGCGTCTCGGTGAGCCGTCGCGTGGCGCGTTCCGCCGTCGCGCGCGGGATCGCCTCGGCGCGGTAGCGGACGTCCAGGCGCAGCCGGTCGCCCGGTGTGGCGATCACGCCGAGCGGATAGTGGCTGCCCTCGGCCGAGTCGACACCGCGGATCCGCAGCCCGGCACGGCTGCCGAGCGCGTCCAGCACGCCGTGGTCGAGCGGGTAGTTCTCGAAGACCGCGTACGTGTCGAACAGCTCGCCGCCGCCCGCGGACAGCTCCGCGAGCCGCACGTGCTGGTGTGCCAGCAGCCCGGCCTGACCGGCCTGCACCCGGGTGAGCAGCTCCGCGATCGTCTCACCGGCGCGCGGCGTGACCCGGGCCGGAATCGTGTTGATCAGCAGGCCGATGATCTCGTCGGCGCGGGGCAGCTCCGGTGAGCGCCCGGAGCCGCTGAGCCCGAACACCACGTCGGACCGGCCGGTCAGTTCGCCCAGCACCAGCGCCCAGGCCGTCTGCAGCACCGTGTTCGCGGTGACCTCGCGCCGGCGGGTCAGCGCGCGCAGTGCCGCCGTCTCGTCCTCGGTCAGGAACGTGGTGATCTCGGTGGGCGTGCTGCGGCCGTGCAGGTCCGCGCCGGACGCGACCAGCGTGGGACCGTCGAGCCCGTCCAGGTAGCGCCGCCAGGCCGCGACGGACGCCTCCGCGTCCTGCGTCGACAACCAGGCCAGATAGCGACGGTACGGGACGGGCGCGCCCAGCCCTGCGTCGTCGCCGCGCGTGCCGTACAGCGTGAACAGCTCGGTGACCAGCCGCGGCACGGACCAGCCGTCCAGCAGGATGTGGTGGAACGTCAGCAGCACGGTGTAGCGCGCCTCGTCCGTGCGGACCAGCGCCAGCCGCAGCAGCGGCGGACGGCCCAGGTCGAACGGGCGGACCCGCTCGTCGGCCGCGATCCGGTCCAGCTCGGTGCGGCGCTTGCCGGCGTCGAGCGCGGTCAGGTCCGCGGACCGCCACGGCAGCTCGGCCGTGCGCGGCACCAGCGCGACCGGGTCGCCGCTGCGCCGGAAGCGGAACGCGGCCCGCAGGTTCGGGTGCCGGCGCAGCAGCGCCTCCCCCGCGGCCCGCAGCGCGTCCGGGTCGACCGGACCCTCCACGTCGAACGCACGCTGCACCGCGTAGACGTCGGCGGCGGCGTCCCCGTAGGACGCCCAGACGAGCAGTCCGTGCTGCAGCGGGGACAGCGGGAGGACGTCCTCCAGGCCGGTCATGCGTTCCTCCACAGGTCGTCGAGCTCGTCCGCGCCGATGTCGACGAGGACGGCGTCGTCCGGGTCCGGCGTGCGCCGGCCGGACAGGTGTCGCAGGGCGTGCAGGTAGTCGTCGGCGAGCACGCGCATGCGCGGCTCGTCGAGATGGCGGCCCGGCCAGGCCAGCCGCAGGTGCAGCGTGGCGCCGACCACCGCGGCCGTGACGTCCAGCGGGTACGGGATCGGCAGCGCCGGGTCGACGTACCCGCCGATCGGTTCGGTCTCGTCCACCGGCGCGAAGTCCCGGTGCGTACCGGCGGTGGTGAACCGTCCCAGGTAGTTGAAGCGGACCTGCGGCTCCGGCGCGTGCAGCGTGCGCCGCAGGTGGCGGAGCTCGCCGTAGCCCAGGCCGTGGTCCGGGACGGCCTTGCGGGCGGCCGCGACCCGCGCCGGGTCACCCGCGTCCAGGCGGACCGGGTACATGCTGGTGAACCAGCCGACCGTGCGGCTGACGTCCGCGTCGATCACGTCGTCGTTGCGGCCGTGGCCCTCCAGCAGCACCGAGACCGGGCGCTCGCCGAGCGCGGTGACCAGCGCGGCCAGCAGCAGATCCTCGGCGCCGTGCGCGAGCACCGCCTCGGTCTCGCCGGGGTCGAGACTCAGCGTCAGCTCACGCCGGGTGGCGGCGGTGTCCCTGACCGCGTCGAGCCGCAGTCCGGGGAACGGCGGGGGCGCGTCGAGCGCGCGCTGCCAGTGGTGCAGCTCGGTGGCGCGCCCGGCGCTCCCGGCGTCGGCCGCGAGCAGCGCCGCCCAGTCGTCGAAGCCGGCCGCCGGGGCGGGCAGCGGGACGTCCGCGGCCGCGCCGGCCAGATCGGCCATCAGGACCCGCCAGCTGACGCCGTCGACGACCAGGTGGTGCGCGACGACGAGCAGGGTGTCGCTGTCCCGCAGCAGCACCCAGCGGGAGACGGCACCGGTGTGCGGGTCGAGGAGCGCGGCGGCCGTGGCGGTCGCCTGCCCGGGGTCGCCGGTGGCGACGGTGAGGACGTCCTCGGCCCGGACCGCGCCCGGCGGCGCCGCGGTGATCCGCCAGTCGGCGTCGAAGCGGGCGCGCAGCATCGGGTGCCGGTCCAGCACCCGCTGGATCACCAGGGTGAGGCGCCGCTCCGTGATGCCGGCCGGCAGGCGCAGCAGCACGCGCTGGCTGTAGGTGCCGACGGGCCCGCCGAGCTCGCGCAGCCAGTGCATGATCGGGGTCAGGTGCGGCGTGGTGAACGCGTCCTTGGCCGGGGCGCGGGGCGCGCTTCTCGGCGCGGCGGCGTTCGTCACGAGCGCGGCGGCGGTCCGGTGGGTGAAGACGTCGGCGGCGGTGAAGTGCAGCCCGGCGGCCCGCGCGCGGGCGACGAGCTGGATGGCGAGGATGCTGTCGCCACCGAGCGCGAGGAAGCTGTCGTCCGGCGCGGCGTGCGGAATCTCCAGGATGTCGGCGAAGATCTCCGCCAGCCGCTCGGCGTCGGCCCCCGGGTCACCGACGGGCCGGCCGGCCGCGCCGGCTTCCCCGGCCTGGCCGCTCCCACCGCCCGCGGCCTGACCGGTCGCGCCGTCCCCCGCCCGGCCGCTCGCACCGGCCGCACCCTGACCGTCGACGCCGCCCACGGCCTGGCCGTTCGCGCCGGTCGCGGCCTGGCCGTTCGCGCCGGCCGCGGCGTGAGCGGCCGCGTCCGGCGCGGCCTTCGGGGACGGCTCGGCGGTCGTCCGGACGCCGCGGCCGGCGTCGCCGTGGGGGTCGGTCGCGAGGGCGGTGGGCGCCGGGTGCAGGCCGGCGCGGGTGACCGGCTCCGACAGGCCGGCGGCGAACAGTTCCAGCAGCTCCCGCAGCTCGGCGAGGAAGCCGTGCGCGGTGTCCGCGCCGAACAGGTCCGGGCGGTAGCCGAGCGCCAGCCCGATCTCGTCGCCCGGGAAGACGGTCAGCGTCACCGGGTAGTGGGTGGCGTCGTCCGCCTCGATCGCGACCAGGCCCGCGTCGCCGCCGCCGGCCGGGCCGAGCAGCGCGGCCTCGTCCAGCGGGTAGTTCTCGAACACCAGCAGCGTGTCGAAGAGCGTCCCGAGCCCGGCGGCCCGCTGGATCGCGGCGAGTCCGAGCCGGTGGTGCGCCGCGGTCGCGGCCTGTCGCCGCTGCAACCGGGCGAGCACGTCGCCGAACGTGTCGCCGGCCCGCGTCTCGCACCGCGCCGGGACCGTGTTGACGAACAGCCCGATCGCCCGGTCCAGCCCGTCGATCTCCGGCGGCCGGCCGGACACCGTGATGCCGAACGTGGTGTCGGTACGGCCGGTGCGCCGCGCCAGCAGCAGGCCCCACGCGCCCTGCAGCAGCGTGTTGAGCGTGAGGCCGCGCGCACCGGCCCGGCGCCGCAGCGCGTCGCCGAGGTCGTCCGGCAGGGTCGTGCGCACCTCGGCGGGGAGCGTGTCGCCGGTCGCGGTCACGTCCGGCACCAGCAGCGTGGGGCCGTCGAGTCCGTCCAGCAGCGTGTGCCAGGCCGCCCGGTCGGCCGACGCGTCGCGGCCCGCGAGGTCGCGCAGGTAGGCGAGGTGCGCCGCGGAGCCGTCCGGGGCCGGGGGCCGGCCGCTGTAGAGCGCCAGCAGGTCGTTGACCAGCAGCGGGGCGGACCAGCCGTCCCAGGCCGCGTGATGGCCGGTGATGATCAGCGTGCCGGTGCCGTCCGCGGCGGCCACCAGGTCGAACCGGAACAGCGGCGGCTCGGCGAGGTCGAACCGTTCCCGGCGCCGCTCGCCGGCCAGCGCGTCCACCCCGCGATCGCGATGCTCGTGCAGCGGGACCGGGGCCGGTGGACGCAGCACCGCCACCACCCGGCCCGACTCGGCCGGCCGCAGCCCCAGCCGCAGTCCCACGTGCCGCGCGAACAGTGCCTCGATCGCGGCCCGCATCCGGTCCGCGTCCGGCACCGTGCGGAACCGGAGCCGCAGCTGGACCGTGTAGACGTCCAGCCGCGTGCTCGCGGTGTGCGCCAGCGCGAGCAGGCCCTCCTGCAGCGGCCCGGCCGGCACGACGTCCAGCCAGCCCGGGTGGTCCGCGTCGAGACGGTCCACATCGGCCTGGGTCAGCCCGCCGAGCAGCAGATCGGACGGGGTACGCCCACCCGGCGCGCCCGCCGTCGCCCGGCTCAGCGCCCGGACGGCCGCGCCGAGCGCGTCCCGGAACCGGTCCAGGTCATGTGCCGCGTCGCCGAGCAGCACCGCGTGCAGCGCGCGGCCGCCGACGGTCCAGGCGACCAGTTCCGCGCCCCGGCCGTGCGGTTCGGCGTCGCCGAGCAGGTCCGGGTCGAGCCCGTCCGGCAGGTTACCGAGGTAGTTGACCAGCAGCTCGGGCTCGGGCATCGCCGCGAGTGCCGGCGCGGTCTGCGGGTTGAGGTGGCGCAGCAGGCCGTAGCCGAGGCCACCGCCCGGCACCGCGCGCAGCGTCTCCTTGACCGCCTTGAGCGTCGCCACCGGGTCCGCCGCGCCCGCGAACCGTACCGGGTACAGGCTCGTGAACCAGCCGACCGTGCCGAACGTGGCCTCGTCGTCCCGCCCGTGCCGCTCGATCGCGACGGTCACGCCGCGGTCCGCGCCGTCCGCCGCCCGCCCGGTCGTGGCCTGCACCACCGCGGCCAGCACCAGGTCCTCGCCGGTGAAGCCGTACCGGTCGACGGCCCAGTCCCACAGCGGTGCGAACACGTCCGCCTCGACCGACAGCGTGGCGCGGCCGGCGTTCCCGGCCTCCCCGGCCGGTGGCAGGATCGGGGCGCCGGCCGCCGACGCGTCCAGCCAGTAGCCGTACTGGCCGAGCACCTCGGGGCTGGACGCGAGGTCACGAAGACGCGCGGACCAGGCACGGAACGGCAGCGGCCCGGCGGCCGGCAGCGGCGTCCCGGTCAGCACGGCGCGCAGGTCCGCCCAGAGGATGCCCCAGGAGATCGTGTCGATCGCCAGGTGGTGGACGACCGCGACGACGAGCGGCGAGCCGCCGTCCGTGGCCGGGACCAGGCACCAGCTCGAGTTCCGGCCCGCGCCCGGGTCGAGCGTCGCCGCCGACTCCACGGCCACCGCCCGGACGACGGCGTCCCGCCGCTCCGCCGGCCGGCCGCCCGGGTCCACCGGCTGATCACCGGGGTCCGTCGGCGGGTCGCACGGATGCGTGGGCGTGGTGGCCGGCGCACCCGCGGTCCCGGGGGCGGATCGCACCAGACGGCTCGCGGGCGGCGAATCGTCCTTCGGCGGGATCAGCAGTGACCAGTGGCCGTGCGCGCTGACGGTCAGGCGGGCCCGGAGCATCGGGTGCCGGTCGAGCAGCGTCTGCACCGCGGCGGTCAGCGCGGGCAGGTCCGTTCCGGGTGGCAGCGTCGCGGTCGCGGTCTGCACGGCGGTGTCGAGTCCGCCGCGTTCCCGGAGCCGGTGCATGATCGGTGTCAGCTCCACCGGCCCCTCGGCGCCGGCCGTGCTCGGGGCCGGCGTTCCGGTCGCGGGCCCGGCCGGCGCCAGCGGTTCGGCCGCCGCGGCCAGCGTGGCCGGGGTCTGGTGCGCGAACACGTCCTTGACCTGGACCCGCAGCCCGGCCGCGCGCGCCCGGTTCACCAGCTGGATCGCGAGGATGCTGTCCCCGCCGGCCGCGAAGAAGCCGGTGTCCGGGAGCACGTCGGCCCGGTCCAGCACCTCCGCGAAGACCCGGCTCATCACGTCCACCGGATCGGCCGGCGCCCCCGGTGCGGCCGCGGCGACCCCCTGACTGATCGAACGGTCAGCTTCGGCTTCGGCGCCGTGGTCCGGCACCGGCGCCGTGATCGGTTCCGGTGGCGCGGAGCGGGCCTGTGGGGTGGAGCGGGCCGGTGAGGCGGAGCGGGCCGGTGGGGTGGTCGGGAGCGCGCGGCGGTCGAGCTTGCCGCTCGGGGTGAGCGGCAGCGCGTCCAGGACGCGGATGGTGGACGGGACCAGTGCGTCCGGCACGACGGTGCCGAGCCAGCCACGGACGGCGTCGGGGTCCAGGGTCTCTCCGGCGGCGGGGACCACGAAGCCGAGCAGGCGGGCGTTGCCGGAGCGGTCGGTCCGGGTGGTGGCGGCCGCCGCGCGCACGCCGGGGTGGCGTTGCAGCGCGGCCTCCACCTCGCCGAGCTCGATCCGGACGCCGCGCACCTTGACCTGGTCGTCCACCCGGCCGAGGTAGTCGACGGCGCCGTCCGGACGGCGGCGGGCCAGGTCGCCGGTGCGGTAGAGGCGCTCGCCGGGGATGCGCGGATGGGCGACGAAGCGGGTCGCGGTCAGCCCGGCGCGACCCAGATAGCCGGTGGCGAGCTGCACGCCGCTCAGGTAGAGCTCGCCCGGCACGCCGTCCGGCGCGGGGCGGAGCCGGCGGTCGAGGACGTGCGCGCCGGTGTTCCACACCGGACGGCCGATCGGTGCCGGGGTGCGGGTGTCCGCGTCGCCGGTGTGCCACGCGGTGACGTCGACCGCGGCCTCGGTCGGCCCGTAGAGGTTGTGCAGTTCCGCGGGGAGCGTCGCCCGGAAGCGCGCGACCAGCGCGGCCGGGAGCGCCTCACCGCTGCAGAACACGCGGCGCACCCCGTCGCACTCGCGCGCCCGCGGCTCGGTCAGGAACGCACCGAGCATCGACGGTACGAAGTGGAGCGTGGTGACCCGGTGCCGGGTGATCGTGTCGACCAGGTAGCCGGGGTCGCGGTGACCGCCGGGCGCCGCCAGCACCAGAGTGGCCCCGGCGAGCAGCGGCCAGAAGAACTCCCAGACCGACACGTCGAAGCCGGCCGGGGTCTTCTGCAGCACCACGTCGCCGCCGTCCAGCGGGTAGGTGTCCTGCATCCACAGCAGACGGTTGACGATCGCACGGTGCGGGACCACCACGCCCTTGGGCCGCCCGGTCGAGCCCGAGGTGTAGATGACGTAGGCCGCGTCGCCCGGTCCGGCCGGCCGGCCGTCCCCGGGTGCGGCGGCGAGCGTCCGGACGGCGTCGGCGTCCAGGTGGACGACCGGGCGGGCGTCGTCGCGCATCAGCGCGGTGCGCTCGGCCGGGTGGTCCGGGTCGAGCGGCAGGTAGGCGGCGCCGGCCCGGTGGATCGCGTAGAGCGCGACGATCAGCTCGACCGAGCGCGGGATCTCGACCGCGACGACGGTCCCGGGCCCGGCGCCCCGGGCGCGCAGACCGGCCGCGACGCGCGTGACCTCCGCGTCCAGTGCGGCGTAGGTGAGGGTGCGGCCGGTGGCGTCGTCGACGATCGCGGTGCGGTCCGGGTGGCGGGCCACGGCGGACGTGAACAGCGCGGGCAGCGTGGTGTCCGGGACCTCGGCGTCCGGTCCGCGGCCGGCGTCCCAGACGTCGCCGGGCAGCACCGGCAGGCGGGACACCCGGCGGTCCGCGTGGTCCGGCAGTCCGGCCAGGACCGTCAGCAGGGACCGGGTCAGCGCCTCGACGCGGGCGGCGTCGAACAGCGCGGTGGCGTACTCGATCCGGATGTCGACGCCGTCGGCCCGCTCGGTGAACTTGACGGTCAGGTCGAACTTGGCCGTGCCGGTGTCCGCCAGCCGCGCCCGGCCGGCGGCGTCGCCGAGCCGGAGCGTCTCGTCCTGCGCGTACTCGTGAATGATCATGATTTGGAAGAGCGGGTGCCGGCCGGGTTCCCGCGGCGGGTTGAGCGCCTCCGTGACCCGCTCGAACGGCAGGTCGGCGTGGTCGAACGCGGCCGCGTCGGCGCGCTGCACGCGGTCGAGCAGCGCCCGTACCGTGGGGTCGCCGGACAGGTCGGTCCGCAGCACGACGGTGTTCAGGAAGCAGCCGACGACCGCGTCCAGCGCGGGGTCGGGGCGCGCCGCGACCGGCGTACCGACGGGCAGGTCCACCCCGGCGCCGAAGGCGTCGAGCACGATCGCGGTCGCCGCGTGCAGCGCGGCGAACGTGGTGACTCCGCTGTGGCGCGCGAGGTCACGCAGCCGCGCGTGCGGGCGGGCGCCCAGCTCGGCCCGGTGCACGGCGCCGGCGCTGTGCGGCTCGGCCGGGCGTGGCCGGTCCCGCGCGATCGGCACCTCCGCGGGAAGCCCGTCGAGGGTCCGTCGCCAGAAGTCGAGCTGCCGTTCCCCGAGACTCCGGACCGGTTCCCCGGTGCGCGGCGTGCCGTCCGGGTGGGCGAGAAGCGCGGCGTGCCAACGGGTGTAGTCGCGATAGCTGACGGGCAGCGGCGGGAGCGCGGGCGGGCGTCCGGCGGCGCGCGCCGCGTAGTGGGCCGCGAGGTCGGTCAGCAGAACGCCGGTGGCGGCCTGGTCACCGGCCAGGTGATGCAGGACCAGGACCAGCGTGTCCGCCCGCGGCCCGCGCAGCAGCACCGCCCGCAGCGGTGGCCGGCGCGCCAGGTCGAACGGCTCGCTGACCGCCCGGTCGATCAGCGGCGTGGCCACCGGCCCGGTGTCGAGCACGGTCAGCAGGTCGCCGGGGTCGTCGAGCACACGCTGCCAGGGGCCGTCCGCCCCGTCCGCGACGACGGTGCGCAGCGTCTCGTGCCGGAGCGCCACGTCGCGCAGCGCGGCGCGCAGCAGGTCCGCGTCCGCCCGGCCGTCCAGCGCGACCACGAGCGGGATGTGGTAGAGCGCGCTGCCCGCGTCCAGCCGGTCGGCGAACCAGAACCGGCGCTGTGCCGGGGACAGCGGCGTGCGGATGCCGGCCGGACCCCGGGTCAGTGCCGGCCGCGCGGTGCGCCGGGACTCCTCGACGGTACGCGCGAGCGCGGCCGGGGTCCGGCCGGCGAACACGGCGCGCAGGTCCAGTTCGGCGCCGAGCCGCTCGCGGACCAGGGTCAGCAGCCGGGCCGCGGTCAGCGAGTGCCCGCCGAGCGCGAAGAAGTCGTCGTCCGCGCCGACCCGTGCCACGCCGAGCAGCTCCGCGACGATCGCGGCCAGCGTCTCCTCGACCGGGCCGCGCGGCGCGCGGCCGGTGGCCGTGATCTCGGGCGCGGGCAGGGCGCGCACGTCGAGCTTGCCGTTCCCGGTCATCGGGAGCGCGTGCAGCGGCACGATCGCGGTGGGGACGAGATAGTCCGGCAGCCGCTCGCGCAGATGGGCACCCAGCTCGGCGACGAGGTCAGCGCCGTGGCCGCCGACGGACACGCCGCCGTCACCGCGATCCGCGGACACGCCGCCGCCGGCACTCACGGGCCCGCCGCCACCGTCACCGGCATTCGCGGGCACGCCACCGTGGCCCGCATCCGCGGGTGTCGACGGCGGGGTCCGGTCGCGGCCGCCCGCCGGGACCACGTAGCCGACGAGGATCGTGCCGCCCGCGGTGTCGCGCGGCACGACGACCGCGTGCGCGACGCCCGGGTGCGCGGTGAGCACGGCCTCGGTCTCGCCGGGCTCGACGCGGAAACCACGGATCTTGACCTGGTCGTCCGCGCGGCCGAGGTATTCGAGGGCGCCACCGACGCGGAGCCGGACCCGGTCGCCGGTGCGGAACAGGCGGGCGCCGGGTGGGCCGTACGGGTCGGCGACGAAGCGGGCCGCGGTCGCACCGGGCCGGCCGGCGTAGCCACGGGCCAGGCCCGGACCGCCGAGGTAGAGCTCGCCGACGCCACCCTCGGGCACCGGCCGCATCGCGTCGTCCAGCACGAGTGCCCGCGCGCCGGCGACCGGCGCGCCGAGCACCGGCTGCGCCGAGTCGCGGACGACGGCGTGCAGCGCGTCCACCGTGTACTCGGTCGGGCCGTAGGCGTTGATGCCGACCGGCGCGTCGGCCGGCGTCCGCAGCCGGGTCCAGAGCGCGGCCGGTGCGGCCTCGCCGCCGAAGACGAGCACGGCCGGGCGGTGCGCGCCGGGGTCGAGCAGCCCGGCGTCGAGCAGCAGCGTGAGATGGCCGGGCGTGGTGTCGACGTAGTCGATCCGCCGGTCGCGGACCAGCCGGACCAGCGCGGCCGGGTCGCGGTAGACGTCCTCGGGGACCAGGACCAGTTCGTGCCCGGCGACCATCCACAGCAGCGGGTCGAGCGCGGCGTCGAACGACAGCGGCGCGGTGTGCGCGACGCGCAGCCGGCGGCCAGCCGGCACCCGGGCCAGCACACCGTCCCGGTGACCGGCCAGCAGCGACGCGAGCGCTCCCTGGCTGACCTGCACGGCCTTCGGCCGCCCGGTCGACCCGGAGGTGTAGACCGCGTACCCGAGCCGGGCCGCCTCGACCGCCCGCGCCCGGGCCTCGTCACCGGGGCGCGGGCCGGAGCCCGGCCCGGCCGGCGACGCGGCCGGCAGCGCGGCGGAAAGCGGCGCCGCGGGAAGCAGCGCGGCGGGAAGCGGCGCGGCGGGAGGTGCGGCGCCGGACGGCGACGCGGAGACGGCGAGCACGGCGGTGCCGGGTGGCGGGGTGACCGGCGGGCTCGCCGGGTCCGCGACGAGCAGCGCGAACGGGGCCGCGTCGCGGACCATGAAGTCGAGGCGGTCCGCGGGCTGGCTCAGGTCGAGCGGCAGCCAGGCAGCACCCGCGCGGGCGACGGCGAGCATGGCGATCACGACGTCGGCGCCGCGCGGCAGGGCCAGCCCGACCAGGCGTTCCGGGCCGGCGCCGGCCTCGCGCAGCACGGTCGCGAGCCGGGTCACCTCCGCGTCCAGGGCCGCGAACGTCCAGGATCGGTCCCGGTCGTGCAGCGCGACCGCGGCCGGCGTCGACGTGGCCTGCGCGGCGAACGCGGCGTCGACCGACGGCGGTGGCGACGGCGGCAGCGGACGCCCGGTCGCCTGGCCGCCGGCGGCGCGCGCGGACGCCGTACCCGCGAGGTCGATGGTGTCCAGGGGTCCGTCGAACGCGGCGAGGAACTCGGCGAAGCCGCGGAGGAGCCCGTCGGTGTCCGCGCGGCTGTAGGCGCCGGCGTTGGCGTCCAGGTCCAGCAGGAGCCCGGTGTCCGAGCGGCGGACGGAGAGCGTCAGGTCGTCGACCGGGCCGGCGGCGATGCTGCGCAGTTCCGCGACCGCGGTGCCGAAGTCCAGGCGGTAGTCGAAGTACTTGAGGTTGACGCTGGGTCCGTGGACCGGTCCGGTCCGGGCGAGGTCCTCACCGCGGTAACGCTGGTGCCGGCGGGCGAGCCCGAGCGCCGCGGCCGTCTGAGCGGTCAGTGAGCCGGCGTCGGCGCCGCGGGGCACGGTCAGCCGCAGCGGCAGCACGTTGGCGGCGTCGCCGGGGACGCGCAGCAGCGCGCCGGCCCGGGCCGTGAACGGGATTCCGACGCTGACCTCGGGTGAGCCGGTGAGCCGGGACAGGTAGGCGGCGAACGCGGCGAGCGCGGTCTCGCCCCAGGAGGCGGTGCCGCCGGCGGCGAACGGCACCTCGATGCTGCCGCGGTGGAACGGGCCGGGCGGTTGCGGTCCGCGCCCGCTGAGCGTCGGCACCGCGCGGCCGGCGCCGGTCACCTCCGCCCAGAACGCCCGGTCGGCGTGCTGGTCGGCCGAGTCCCGGTAGGCCGCGTCGGCCTCGACGAGCAACCGGTACGGCCGGAACGGGGAGTCACCGTCCGGCTGTCCCCGGTGGCGGGCCCGGTAGACGTCCGCGATCCGCGCGCAGACCAGCGGCATGCTGTAACCGTCGAGCACCAGGTGGTGGGCGCGCGGGCACCACCAGTGCAGGTCCGGGCCGAGCCGCAGCAGCGTGAACTCGGCCAGCGGGTCCCGCGTCGGGTCGCGTGGCTCGGTGAACGACGTCGTGAGCCACGCGCGGGCCGCCGCGGCCGGGTCGGGCGCGTCGCTGAGGTCGACGCGCGCGGTCGCCGGTTTCCGGCCGGGCACGATGGTCTGGCCGACCGTTCCGCCGGTGACGTCGAAGCGGGCGCGCAGCGACTCGGCCTCGTCGACGACGGTGGCGCAGGCAGCCTCGAGCAGGTCGGGGTCGAGCGGGCCACGGATCTCGGCGTAGCCGCCGATGTCGTAGGCGGTGGTGCCGGGGTGAAGCTGGAGGGCGTACCAGACGCCCAGTTGGGCCTGGGTCAAAGGCAGCCGCGAACCGTTGTTCTCGTTACTCACCGCAACCGCTCTCTGCTCGAGGTTTGTCCGTTATGCCGGTTCGGTCAGTCGGCGCGGTCCATCGCCTCCTGCAGGCTGCGCGGGCGCATGTCGGTCCAGTGCTGCTCCACGTAGGCCAGGCTCGAGTCCCGGTCGGACGGCCCGAACACGGTCTGCCAGCCGGCCGGGACCTCGGCGAACTCGGGCCAGAGCGAGTGCTGGCCCTCGTCGTTCACGAGCACCAGGAATACGCCGTTCTCGTCGTCGAACGGATTCGTCATCGCAATTTCTCCAATTCCCAGGAATGGTTCTACCGGGCGGCGACGGCGCCGTCGGCCAGCTCGGGCCGGCCGGGCACCGGCTCGGACGGTGACGTGCCCAGCGCCACGATCCGGTTGCCCTCGTCGACGTGCACGACCCGGGGCGCGTGACCGGCGAGCTCGGCCTCGGAGAGCATCGCGTAGGTGATGACGATGACCAGGTCACCGGGGTGCACGAGATGCGCGGCGGCACCGTTGACGCCGATCACGCCGCTGCCGGCCGGGCCGGTGATGGCGTAGGTCTCCAGGCGCGCGCCGTTGGTGATGTCGACGACCTGGACGCGCTCGCCCTCGACGATGTCGGCCGCCTTCATCAGGTCGGCGTCGATGGTCAGCGATCCCACATAATGCAGATCGGCCTGGGTGACGGTGGCGCGGTGAATCTTTCCGTTGAGCACGATGCGCTGCACTTCGTCTCCTGTCGTGATGCATTCAGCGTGAACGCCGGTCGATACGTTCGGCGGGCACACGTCATCGGCCCGTACGCGGCGGTAAGGCCCCGTACCGGCTGCCACTGGTGGATCCAGCACCTCGCAGACGAGGAGGAAGACGCCCGACGGCGGATCACATCCGTCGATTCCTCCGGAACTTAGGCTAGGCTAACCATGGTCACTCGGTCCCGCAAGGCCTTGATCACCATGCGTGTGCCACACCACGCATCGACACCGATACCACCAGCCACGATGAACGACGGATGACGTGGTGAAACCGATTTCTCACCCCGCGCGGTCCCGCGTTTCGGAACACTGTGCCCGGTGACCTCGATGACCCGGCTCAACCGCGCCACGCTCGCCCGTCAGCTGCTGCTCGCACGCGCGCCGCTGTCCACGCCGGACGGCGTCCGCCGGGTGGTCGCGTTGCAGGCCCAGTCGCCCGCGTCGCCGTACCTGGCGCTGTGGAACCGGCTGTCCGGCTTCGACCCGGCCACGCTGGACGCCGCCTTCGCGGACAGCACCGTGGTCCGGGCCACGCTGGTCCGGATGACGCTGCACGCGGTGCACGCGGACGACTGGCCGGTCCTGCACGGCGCGATGGCGCCCCGGCTGCGCGACGGCCGGCTGTACGACCAGCGCTACCGGGGCACCGGACTGTCCGACGTGGACGGCGACGCGCTGCTGCCCGCGCTGGCCGAGTTCGCCGCGACGCCGCGCACCGGCGCGGACATCGAGGCGATGCTCGCGGAGCGGACCGGTGTGCCCGGGCGGTGGGTGTGGTGGGCGCTGCGCACGTTCGCCCCGTTGCGCCACGTGCCCACCGGCGGCCCGTGGGCGTACGGGCCACCGCCCGCCACCTACGTCGCCGCCGCCGGCTCGCGGCCGACCGAGCAGGCGGCGCAGGAGCTCGTGCTCCGCTACCTGGAGGGCTTCGGGCCGGCGACGCCGCAGGACATCGGGCAGTTCAGTCTGCTGACTCAGTCGGCGATCCGGCGCGCCGTCGACCGGCTCGGCGACCGCCTGGTCCGGCTCGGCGGCCGGCTGCTGGACGTGCCGGGCGGCGCGCTCCCGGACGAGGACACGGTCGCGCCGCCCCGGCTGCTGCCGATGTGGGACAGCGTCCTGCTCGCCTACGCCGACCGCAGCCGCGTCGTACCGGCCGCGTACCGTCCGGTGATCTTCCGCCGGAACGGCGACGTTCTGCCGGCGGTGCTGGTGGACGGGCGGGTCGCCGGCGTGTGGCGGGTGACCGGCGAGGGCGTCGAGATCACCGCGTTCCACCCGCTCGGCGAGGAGACGTGGCACGGGCTGACCGGCGAGGCACGATCCCTGATCGCGTTCCTGGCCGGGCGCGACCCGGCGGTCTACGGCCGCTACGGCCACTGGTGGCGCAAGGAGCTGCCGGCCGCCCAGGTGCGGGTGCTGTGCTGAAACGATCAAAACATCCGGGCGCGACGGCCCGGAATCGGCACGAACGCCCGGAACAGCAGCTCGGGCCGCGGATTAGCACGATCTACGCGTCGATTCCGGTGAACGTGCGCAGCTTCGCGACGCGATGCGTGAAGCGGGCCCGGTAGGCGGACGCGCTCATCCCGTAGTGCGCGCGGAACCGCCGGGCGAAGTAGTTCGGGTCGGGCCAGCCGACCAGCTCGCCGATCCGGCCGATCGGGGTGTCCGTGTGCAGCAGGCGGTCGGCCGCGATCTCGACCCGGTGCCGGTTCAGGTAGGCCATCGGCGGCAGGCCGGTCGCGGTCTTGAACACCCGGACCAGGTGGCCGGGCGTCAGGTGCAGCGCGTCCGCGAGCGCGGTCAGGCTCCACGCGTACGCCGGGCGCTCCTCCAGCAGGTGCATGGCGCGGGTCACCGCCGGATGGGTGCGGCCGGGCGCGGCGCCGACGTCGAAGACGGACCGGGCCAGGTGGCTGAGGAACAGCGCGAGCCGGCCGATGATGTCGCCGCGGTGCAGCGCGACCGGCAGTGCGCGCAGCCGGTCGAGCGCGTCCAGGTGGGTGAGCGACTCGGCCAGCGCGTCCCCGGTCAGCCGGGTGGTGAGGATGCCGCGGCGCCGGTCGGAGTACGGCCCGGTCCACAGCAGATAGCCGAGCATCGGGTCGCCGCGCATCCAGGCCAGCTCGCGCTGCAGCAGCTCGGTGGAGAAGCAGCAGTTGTAGAGGTCCAGCCCGCGGCACTCCTCGTAGCCGTGCCAGACGCCGGGCCGGAGCAGGATCGCGTCGCCGACCTCGAGCCGCCGGCGCCCGGACAGGCTGTGGTGGGTGCCGGACCCGCCGACCACGACCGCGATCTCCACGAAACTGTGCGTGTGCGTCTCGTGCACACCCTCGTGCAGGTAGTGGCCCGCGTAGGCGACCGACCCGTCGATGAAGTGCAGCATCGAGCGCGTGTTGTCCACGGGGGGCGGCGCCGACATGGGCCGACGATAGGCCCGATGCGCATTCTGTGCTAGAGGCCGCGCATCCGGGGCTATGTCGGGGGTCCCTTCCGGCCGGAGGATCGACGCAGGCGAAACCTAGCCGTAACACCGTTCCAGCGCCCGTGAATCGTTACATCACCGGGGAGTGCCATGTTCCCGACCGCCGTCCGCTTCGAGCACCACGCCGGCCCCGTCCTCGGCATCGGCACGGCCACGCCCCGGCTCTCCTGGTGGCTGCCCGACGAGCACGACCGGCAACGGGGGTACGAGGTACGCGTCAGCCGCGGCGGCCGCACCGAGACGTTCGCCCGCGAGGGTGCGGACCAGGTGCTGGTCGCGTGGCCGGACACCCCGCTGCGGTCCCGGGAGCGCGCCGAGGTGACGGTGCGGGTGCGGGACGCCGGCCACGGGTGGAGCGGCTGGAGCACGCCGACCACGGTCGAGGCGGGCCTGCTCGCGCCGGACGACTGGTCGGCCCGGTTCATCAGCCCGCGCACCGGCCCGGACGACTCGTCCCCGATCCTCTCCGCCGTCTTCACCACGCCCGGGACCGCCGCCGCGGGTGGCGTCGTCTCCGCCCGGTTGTACATCACGGCGGAAGGGCTCTACGAGGCGTCGATCAACGGGGAGCGGGCCGGGGACGCGCTGCTCACGCCCGGGTGGACCGCCTACCGGCACCGGTTGCGATACCAGACCTACGACGTGACCGGGCTGCTGCGCGACGGCGAGAACCGGATCGACGTGCAGCTCGGCAACGGCTGGTGGCGCGGGCACCTCGGGTTCCGGCACGAGCGCGCGCTCTACGGCGACCGGCTCGCGCTGCTCGCCCAGCTGGAGATCACCCACGCGGACGGCAGCACCCGGACGGTGGGCACGGACGCGTCCTGGACCGCGCGCACCGGCACGATCGTCGCGGACGACCTCTACGACGGTCAGCGCACGGACCTCACCCGTACCGGCGGGGAGGTCGTCGCCCTTGATCTGGCCGACGGCGATCCGCGGCGGCTGTGCGCGCCGGACGGACCGGCCGTGCGGGTCACCGAGACCGTACCGGCGGTGGAGATCAGCACCTCGCCGAGCGGTGCCACGCTCGTCGACTTCGGCCAGAACCTGGTCGGCTGGGTGCGGCTCACCGTGCGCGGTCACCCGGCCGGTCATGAGATCCGGGTGCGGCACGCGGAGGTGCTGGAGCACGGCGAACTCGGCGTCCGGCCACTGCGGACCGCGAAGGCCACGGACACCTGGGTGCTGGCCGGCCCGGACGAGACGGTGCTCGCACCGTCGCTGACGTTCCACGGCTTCCGGTACGCCGAGGTCACCGGCGTCGACGGGCTGCGCCTCGAGGACGTGCGGGCCGTCGTGGTCGGCACCGATCTGCGGCGGACCGGCTGGTTCGAGTCGTCCGACGAGCTGCTGAACCGGTTCCACGACAACGTGGTCTGGAGCATGCGCGGCAACTTCCTGGACGTCCCCACGGACTGCCCGCAGCGCAACGAGCGGCTCGGCTGGACCGGCGACATCCAGGTCTTCGCCCCCACCGCGAGTTTCCTGTTCGACAGCGCCGGGTTCCTCACCTCCTGGCTCGCCGACCTGGCCGCGGAGCAGCACAGCGACGGTTCGGTGCCGTTCGTCGTGCCGGACGTGCTGCGCGGCACCGGCCCGGCCGCGGCCGCGTGGGGCGACGCGGCCGTGATCGTGCCGTGGACGGTCCACCGGCGCACCGGCGACCTGGAGGTGCTGCGCCGCCAGCTGCCGAGCATGCGCGGCTGGGTGGACCGGGTCGCGGCGCTGGCCGGCGACGATCTGCTGTGGACCGGCGGCTTCCAGTTCGGCGACTGGCTGGACCCGTCCGCACCGCCGGACGAGCCGGCCGCGGCCAAGGCCGACCCGGACGTGGTGGCGACCGCGCACCTGGCCCGCTCCGCCGAACTGACCGCTCAGGCAGCCGCGGCGGTCGGCGACCCGGCGGCGGCCCGTCACTACCGGAACCTGGCCGAGCGGGTACGGGCGGCGTTCGCGGCCGAGTACACGACCGCGTCCGGGCGGGTGCTCAGCGACGCGCCCACGGTCTACGCGCTGGCGCTGTGCTGGGCGCTGCTGCCCGGCGAGGAGCAGCGGCGCCGGGCGGGGCGGCGGCTGGCCGACCTGGTGCGCACGTCCGGGTTCCGGATCAGCACCGGGTTCGTCGGCACCCCGCTGCTGGCGGACGCGCTGACCGATGCGGGCGAACCGGAGCTGGCCTACCGGCTGCTGCTGCAGACCGGCTGCCCGAGCTGGCTCTACCCGGTGACGATGGGCGCGACCACGGTCTGGGAGCGGTGGGACAGCATGCTCCCGGACGGCAGCATCAATCCGGGCGAGATGACGTCGTTCAACCACTACGCGCTCGGCGCGGTCGCGGACTGGCTGCACCGGACCGTGGCCGGGCTGGCACCGGCCGCACCCGGCTACCGCGAGCTGCTGATCCGGCCGGTACCGACCCCGGCGCTGAGCTTCGCCCGGGCCCGGCACCACACGCCGTACGGTGTCGCGCACGCCGGCTGGGAACGCGCGGACGGCCGGCTCACGGTGCGGGTCACGGTCCCGGCCGGCAGCACCGCCACCGTCTTCCTGCCCGGCGCCGCAGAGCCGCTCCACGTCGGGCGCGGCCGGCACGCGTGGACGGTCCCGGACCCCACCCCACCCGCCGGGACGCCGGACACGATCCGGGCGCTGATGGACCACGCACCACTGTGGACGAGCGTGGTCGAGGCCGCGGTCACGTCCGGCGTGGCCCGCGACGAGGCGCACCTGGCCCGGCAGCTCGGCCCCTATCTCGACCGGCCGGCGACGGAGTTGTCCGACGCCGCCACCGCGTACGGGTTCGCACCCGGCGCGGCTGCGCTGCGCGCCCGCCTGGACGCGCTGCTCGAGCGATCCCGCAAGGATGCTGCTCGATCGACACCGCGAGGATTCCGTGGAGGCACCCCATGAGAAACCGACTGATCGTCACGGCCGTGGCCGCGCTGCTGGCGCTGACCGCGTGCTCCCCCGGCAGTCTCGGCGACAGCGACGACGGGACGCTCACGCTCACGTTCCTGGTCGACAACTCAGCCGAGTCGCTGAAGCCGGCCGAGGCGCTCGCGAAGGGCTTCACCGCGGCGAACCCGGACATCACCATCGACGTGGAGACCCGGCCGCAGGGCAGCGAGGGCGACAACGTGGTGAAGACCCGGCTGTCGACCGGCGACATGAGCGACATCTTCCAGTACAACTCCGGGTCGCTGTTCCAGGCGCTCGCGCCCGCGCAGAACCTCGCCCCGGTCACCGACCAGCCGTTCGCCGCGCGGCTCGACGACAACTTCCGGCGGACCGTGACCGCGGACGGGCAGCTGTACGGCGTGCCGTTCAACGCGTCGATGGGCGGCGCGGTGCTCTACAACAAGGCGGTCTACGCCCGGCTCGGGCTGACCGTGCCGAAGACGTGGGCGGAGTTCATGGCGAACAACGCGCGGATAAAGGCGGCCGGCGGGATCGCGGCGGTCGTCCAGACCTATCAGGACACCTGGACGTCGCAGCTGTTCGTGCTCGCCGACTTCCACAACGTGGCCGCGGCCGAGCCGTCGTTCGCGGCCGACTACACGGCCAACCGGACGAAGTACGCCACCTCGCCGGCGGCGCTGCGCGGCTTCCAGCACCTGCAGGAGGTGCACGACGCCGGATATCTCAACGACGACTTCGCGTCCGCGAAGATGGTCGACGGGCTGGCCCGGCTGGCCGAGGGCCGGGGCGCGCACTACCCGATCCTCACGTCCGTGGTGACCAGCCTCGCGACCGACCATCCCGACCGGATCGGCGACATCGGACTGTTCGCGGTGCCGGGCCCGGACGCGGCGACGAACGGGCTGACCGTGTGGGCGTCCGCCGGCGTCTACATCCCGAGGTCGACCGAGGGCGAGCGGCTCGACGCGGCCCGGAAGTTCCTCGCGTACGTGGCCAGCCCCGAGGGGTGTGCCGCGTTCGCCGAGGCGAGCCCGCCGAGCGGGCCGTACATGGTGAAGGGGTGCACGCTGCCGGCCGGCACGCCGCAGGCGATCCTGGACATGCAGGCGTACTTCGACACGCCCGGCGCGTCCAGCCTGGCGCTGGAGTTCCTGTCGCCGGTCAAGGGACCGGCGCTGGAGCAGATCACGGTCGAGGTCGGCTCCGGCATCCGGCCGGCCGCGGACGGGGCCGCGCTCTACGACCGGGACGTCGAGAAGCAGGCGCAGCAACTCGGCCTGCCGGGCTGGTGACGGGATGACCACACCGGCCCGGGCGCGCAGCCCGTACCCCCACTGGTTCTATCTGCCGGCCGCGGTGATCTACGGCGTGCTGTTCGTCGTGCCGACCGTGACCAGCTTCTGGTTCAGCCTGACCCGGTGGAGCGTGTTCGACTCCACGTTCGTCGGGCTGGACAACTTCGTGACGTTCTTCCGCGAGCCCGCGCTGGTGAAAGGCCTCACGAACACGCTGATCTACGGCGTGGTCACGTCCGGGCTGAAGGTGGTGCTGGGCATGGCGCTCGCGCTGCTGCTGACCTCGCAGATCGCGGCGCGCGGCTGGCTGCGGTCCGTGGTGTTCTTCCCGGTGCTGGTCAGCACGATCGGTGTGGGCCTGACGTTCACCGTGCTGATGAACCCGGAGCGCGGACTGATCAATCAGTCGCTGGCGGTGCTCGGCGTCGACGGGCCGGGCTGGCTGACCGACCCGTCGTGGGCGCTGCTGTCCGTGGCGCTGGTGGACGTATGGAAAGGGGTCGGGCTGGCGACCGTCATCTACATCGCCGGGATCGTGTCCATCCCGGCCGAGTACGTCGAGGCGGCGAAGACGGACGGCGCGGGCGCCTGGGCCCGGTTCCGCCGCATCGTCCTGCCGCTGTGCCGGCCGGCCACCGCCACCGTGATCATCCTGTCGCTGATCGGCGGGCTGCGCTCGTTCGACCTGATCTGGGCGATGACCCGCGGCGGGCCGGGCTTCACGTCCGACGTGATCGCGTCGGTGATCTACAAGCAGTACCAGGCCGGGTTCTACGGGCTCTCCACGGCCGGGAACGTGGTGTTGTTCGCGCTGGTCACCGCGATCGTGCTGCCGCTGTCGAGGTGGCTGAACCGGCGGGAGGTGGAGATGTGAGATCGAAGCTGCTGGGCCTGCTGGCGATCGTGCTGTCCGGCGTGGTGTTCGGCGTGCCGTTCCTGTTCATCGTGCTGACGGCCGGCAAGAGCCGGGCGGAGGCGTCCCGGCTGGAGTTCTCCTGGCCGTCGCAGCCGCGGTTCCTGGCGAACCTCGTCGAGGTGGTCCAGGCCCGCGACTACATGCTCGTCATCGCGTACATCAACAGCACGATCCTGACCGTGGCAAGCGTCTCGATCATGGTGGTGCTGGCCGCGATGGTGGCGTTCGTGCTGCAGCGGCGGCCGTCGCGGTGGACCGGTCCGGTCAACCTCCTGGTGCTGGCCGGGCTGATCATCCCGCCGGCCGTGGTGCCGACGATCTGGGTGCTGCAACGGCTCGGGCTGTTCCGCACGATGCCGGGGCTGATCCTGGTCGAGGTCGCGTTCGGGCTGTCGTTCTGCGTGCTGCTGTTCCGCGCGTTCATCGCCACGATCCCGCGGGAGCTGGACGAGGCGGCGATCCTGGACGGGGCCGGGCCGCTGCGGCTGTTCTTCCGGGTCGTCCTCCCGCTGCTGCGGTCCGTGATCGTGACCGCGATCGTGGTGCAGAGCGTCACGGTGTTCAACGACTTCGTGAACCCGCTGTACTTCCTACCGGGCGACCGGAACGCGACCGTGCAGCTGACGCTGTACAACTTCGCCGGGCAGTACAGCACGGACTACCACCTGCTGTTCATGAACATCCTGCTCATCACGATCCCGCCGCTGGTCATGTTCGCGTTCTTCAACCGGCAGATCGTGGCCGGCATGACGTCCGGCGCCGTCAAGGGCTAGCCCTCACCGCAGCACCGACGGCGGCTCGGTCGGGGCCGCGGCGACCGGCGGCTGCGCCCGGCGCGGAGCCGCCTCCCCGGTGGTGACCGGTGACCCGCCGGTCGCCACCGGCGGCGCCTCACCCGTCGCCGCGGGCAGCGTCACGCAGAAACGGGCGCCGCCACCCTGGTTGTCCTCCACGTGGATCGACCCGCCGTGGCGTTCCACGATGCGGCGGCAGATGGACAGGCCGAGGCCGGTGCCGGCGTAGCCGTCCGCCGGGTGCGCGCGGTGGAAGTCGTTGAACACCTGGGAATGATGGCCGGCCGGGATGCCGATGCCACGATCCGCGACCTCCAGGCGCACCCGGCCGTCCGGCAGCACGGTCGTGGTCACGTCCACCCGGGCGGCGTGGCTCGGCGGCGTGTACTTGATCGCGTTCCCGATCAGGTTGTCGACGAGCTGGCGCAGCATCCCGGCGTCGCCGTGCACCGGCGCGAGCGGCCCGACGTACACCTGCGGCGGCGGGTCCCCGGCCGTGGCCAGGCGCTCCGCCACCACCTCACCGGCCAGCGCGCGCAGGTCCACGTCCGCCGGGCGGAGCACGCCGTCCCGGGCGTGGGCCATGCCGAGCAGGTCGTCGATCAGGCGGCGCATGCGGCGGCCGGTGACCAGGACCCGGCCGAGCGTGCGCAGGTGCTCCTCGGTCAGCTCCGCGTTGCCGGCCAGGTCGTCGAGCAGCAGGTCCACGTACCCGATGACCATGGCCAGTGGGTTCTTCAGATCGTGCGCCACGATCCCGGCGAACGCGGCCAGCTCCGCCTCCCGCTCACGCAGCGGCGTCACGTCGTAGGCGCAGGAGACCGCGCCGGCGATCGCCCCGTCCGGATCGCGCAGCGCCCGCGCGTGGGTGAGCAGCCGGCGCACCGACCCGTCCGGCAGGTGCCGGACGATCTCCTCCGCGTGCACCGGCTCGTCCCGCAGCGCGCGCAACAGCGGCGCGTCGTGCGCGGTCAGCGGCGTGCCGTCGGGCCGGGTCAGGCCCATGCCCTCGATCGTGTCCCGCACGTGCAGCACCTCGTGCGGACCGCCGAACCGCGACCGGCCGGTACGGTTCATGTGCACCACCCGGCCGGTCACGTCACACGTCACCACGGTCAGATCCAGCAGATCGAGCACCTGTACGAGGTACGCGCGCTCCGCCTCGACGGCCCGCGCGGACGCCCGCAGCTGCCGGGTCGCGGCGTCCACCCGCGCGCGGGCCCGGTCCCGGCCGGTGGCCAGCACCCAGATCAGCGCGGCCACACACACCGACAGCGCGGAACCGGCCGTGGCCAGCACCACCGGCACCCCCGCCCGATCCGACTGCAGCGCGCCGGCGTGCACCGCGAACCGCAGCGTCCAGGCCCGGTTGCCGACCCGGATCTGCGCGCTGCCGGTCAGGTCGCGGGTGCCCGGCGCGGTGCCGCGCAGCGTGGCCACGTCCGCGCGGGCGCCCCGCACGGTCGCGCTCAGCGTGACGTCGACCGGCTCCGGCGTGCCGGTGTCCAGCGCCCCGGTCAGGAAGTCCAGGCCGCGCAGGCTCATCAGCACCCATCCGGCGAACTCGCGGACACCCGGCTCCGGCGCGGTGAAGACCGGCGCGGTCACCACGAACGACAGCTGCCGCACCTCGACCGGCACGTCCGCGTCGCGCAGCAGCCAGTACGCGTCGGACACGGTCAGCCGGCGGCCGTCCCGCGCGCCGCGCAGCGCCGACACGGGCTCGCGGGCGGTGGACACGTCCGCGCCGGCCATCCGGTAGGTGCCGCCGTCCAGCGGCGCGTCGAAGATGTAGAAGTAGTGCTCCGGCGCGGCCACGTTGACCGGGCGCAGGGTCAGTCCGGCCGCGCCGCGCTGCTGCCAGCGTCGCTGCGCCGCCGCCACGTCGCCGCGGGCCACCGGCGCCAGGAACGCGATCGTGGTGGCGCCGGGCAGCAGCATCCGCTCGACCGGCGCGATCGCGGTGCCGAACTGCGGCGCGGTCACCGCCGGCCGGTTGCTCAGCGACGCGGCGACCAGCGACACCGCGTCCGTGTAGCGCCGGGCCTCGGCCGCGAGCCGGGTCGCGATCGTGTTCGTCCGCTCGCGCAGCTGCTCCGCCGCCGCGTCCCGCTGCCCGGCCGCGACGATGCCGCCGGCCGTCAGGGCGAGCACGATCCCGGCCACGGTGACGAGGACGGCGAGCACGGTGGCGCCCCGCCAGCCCGCCCTCCTCCGGCCGGTCGACATGCCCGCACCATCGGCAGCGAGCCCGCGATGCTGAGCGTCTTGTGGAATACACTACGTTCGGAGTGATTTTTCGGATAAAAAGGACGCGAGGCGAGCGCCGAGGCCGGGCCGCGTCCCTTCCCGCGTCGGGACGGTTCATGCGGAGGCTCCAGTCCCGGGCGGGGACACCGGCGAACCGCTCGACATCGGCGAGCGCGTGCGCCGCCGGGTGCCCGGCGTCAGTTCGCCCCGGCGCCGGGGAGCGCGCCGGCGGCCTGCGCCGCGACGTCGTAGGTCTCCGCCTGGTAGTCGAGAATGCGCACGCCACCGAGGACGGCGCGAACGGCGGAGAGGAAGTTCTCGTCGGCGAAATGCGCGTCGATGGCGGCCTGATCCCGCCATCCCTCGGTGAGGTGGATCGTGTTCGGGTCGGTGAGATCCTGCGCGAACACGTAGTACGTGCACCCGTCCTGCCGAGCTGTCGTGGACAGATGCGGGACGACGGCATCGACGAACGTCTGCCGGTCCTCCGGATGCACGGTGTAGTAGGCACTGATGACCTTGCCGGTCGGCGCGCGCTTGTCATGGGCGATCATGGCGTCCCGTGTCCTCCTCGGTGTCGGTACGGTGGCGACCCCACCATACAGAGTTTTTGTCTGATCAGACAAAAACCGACGAAGGAGCCGGCACCACCGGTTCCCGCCCGGCACGTGTGGCGCACGCGCCCCACGGCGGCCCAGTCCACCTGGCACCCTCCGCGCCCCGCGCCACCTCGGCGCCTCCGCAATCTCCGCGGGCTGGGCGCCCTCCGCGGGCTGGGTGACCCCGCGCCTCGGCAGTCCCGGCGGCGCCAAAGGGCTCGGCAACCCCGGAGGGCTCCATGGCCCCGGACAGCCGGACACCTGGGCGGGCGGGCTCCGCAAGCTGGGCGACCCTCGCGCTTCGGCAGCCGGTGGCCCAAAAGTCCAGGCAGACCCAGGGCCCAGCAGCCCGGCGGACCGGGAGGGCACAGCGGACCCGGCCGAACCGGCGGACCAGGCGGGCACGGCGGACCCGGCAGACCCGGCGGACCAGGCAGACCAGGCAGACCGGGCGGCCCGGCGGACCAGGCAGACCGGGCGGCCCGGCGGACCCGGCGGCCCGCGGACCGGGCGGGCCCGGCGAGCCCGACGAACCCGGCAGGCCCGGTGGACCCGGCAGACACGGCGGACCAGGCAGACACGGCGACCTGGCAGACCCGGCGGACCAGGCAGACCGAGCGGGCCGCGGACCGGGCGGGCCCGGCGAACCCGGCAGAGCCGGTGAACCCGGCAGAACCCGCGAACCCGGCGAACCGGTTGGACCCGGCGGGCCCGAGTGCCCGGCGGGCTGCGTGCGGCATCCGCCACCTCAGCGGGCCGCGGCCTCGTCGGGCTGGGTGGTGAGAGTGATGACGACCTTGCCGCGGGCGTGGCCGGTGGCGATGCGGGCGTGCGCGGCCGGGCCGTCGGTGATCGGGTATTCGGCGGCGATCGGGACGGTGAGGCGGCCCGCGTCGGCCAGCGCGGCGGCCGCGGTGAGGGCCGCGGGAACGCCGGACGGGTCGACCCGCAGCAGGCGGACACCGTGCGCGGCGTTGTGGGCGACCAGGGTGCGCACCGCGTCCGGGGAGCCGGTGAGCGCGACCAGCCGGCGGACGTCGCCGTGACCGCTCACGTCCAGCGCGGCGTCCACCCGGGTGCCGACCCGGTCGGCGAGACCGGGACCGTAGGTGACCGGCTCGGCGCCGAGATCGCGGAGGAACGCGTGGTTGGCCGGGCCGGCGGTGCCGATCACCCGGGCGCCGCGCGCCACGGCGAGCTGGACCGTGATCGCGCCGACTCCCCCGCTCGCGCCGTCGAGCAGCAGCGTCGACCCGGCTCGGACGCCGAGTTCGTCGAGTGCGTGGCTGCCGGTGGCGACCGCGGCGGCCGCGCCACCGGCCTGGGACCAGGTCCAGGCGACGGGCTTGGCGGCCCACAGGTCGAGGACCGCGTGCGCGGCGGTGGTGGCGCCGGCCGGCCGCACGCCGTAGACCTCGTCGCCCAGGTGGACGCCGTCGACGCCGTCGCCGATCTCGTCGACCACACCGGCGGCGTCGACGCCCACCACGTACGGCAGCGGGATCGGGTAGATGTCCTTCCACGCGCCGGAGCGGATCGCGTCGTCCGCGGGTGAGACGCCGGCCGCGCGGACCGCGACGCGGATCCGGCCGGGGCCGGCGTGCGGCGCGGGGACGTCGGCGACGGTGAGGACCTCGGGGCCGCCGTGCGCGGTGAACAGCAGAGCCTGCATGGTGTGTGCTTTCGTTGTCGGCGGAACGATCGCGGCAACCGTATGGAGTGGGGAGGTCCGGCGGCCATGGAACGCGGCGAAGTGAGAGACGGCGGCGCGAAGCCGTCTCGGAACGGCGACAACCACGAACCCGCGCGGGTACGGCAGGACGCCGCGGCCAACCGGCGGCGGATCCTGACGGCGGCGCGGCGGCTGTTCGGGCCGGGCGGTGACGCGGTGCGGGTGCGCGAGGTGGCGCGGGACGCGGGCGTGTCCGCGGCGACGCTCTACCGGCACTTCCCGGCGCGGCGCGACCTGATGGACGCGGTGGTCGCGGAACAGTCCCGGGCGTGCGACGCCTCGGTGCGCCGCGCGGTCGCGGACCCGGACCCGGCGCGGGCGCTGCGGGCGTACGTGGAGCACGCGTTCGAGGCCCAGGCGGACGGCGCGCTGCTCGCCGCCGCGATCCGGGCGGCGAACGCGACGCTGCCGGGTCACGCGGACCGGGTCGCCGCGTTCCACCGCGACCTCGCGATGCTGGTCGCCCGGGCCCGCGCGGCCGGCGCACTCCGCCCGGACCTGACCGCGGCCGACGTCCTCCTGGTCGTCGCCGCGGGCGGCGGCGCGAACCTCGGCGTCACCGCGACCGGCGGCGCGGGCGGCAGCGCGGGTCCCGGCACCGCCGCGCACCGGGCGGCCCGTTCCCGCCGCCTGGCCGACATCGTGCTGACCGGCATGGGGGTGCCGTCGCCGGCGTGACGGTGCCCGAGGGGGTAGGTGGTCGGGTCGGCCATCGGCTCCACCTCACGAGTCGGCCCGGCGGACGCGATCGGCATCCGGCCTCTCGGGTACCGCGCGAGCGGTCCCCGGCTACGGGCGGTGGCCGCCGCGCCCGGCGAACTCCGGCTGCCGTGAGGGCTCGTCACACCCGGCGGATTCCGGTTACCGCGGTGATCGCGGCGGCGGTGGAGCTATTTCTCCACGGTGTAGCGCAGCTGCGCGAAGCCGCCGCCGACGTCGGTGGCGGAGTCCAGGCGCAGCGGCACGTCCGTGGGCAGTTCGCCGAAGAGCCGGTGACCGGCGCCGATCAGGACCGGGGCGATGCTGATGATGAACGCGTCGACGCGGCCGGCGCGGAGCAGGCTCTGGATGAGGCGCCCGCCGTCGGGATAGACGTGCCTGAGCCCGCGGGCGTCCAGGTCGGCGACGAGGCCGTCCAGGTCGCGGTAGACCGTGACGCGCGGGTCGGCGTCGTCGGCGAGCGTGGTGCTCAGGACGCCGACGTGCCGGTCGCCGTAGGGCCAGTTCTCCTCGCCGAACGAGACCGCCTGCCGGTACGTGTTGCGGCCCATGACCACGGCGTCGACCGAGTCGAGGAACGCGCCGAAGCCCATGTCACCGGCGCGCTCGCCGCGGGAGGTCAGCCAGGCGATGTCGTCGTCCGGGCGCGCGATGAAGCCGTCCAGGCTGGTGCCGATGAAGACGGTGGCGGTGAAGGTCATGCGGTTCTCCCGAGCAGGTGATCGAGGTCGTCGTGGAGCTGGGCGGCGGGATCGCCGTCGCCGGTGAGGGCCCACCGCAACAGCGAGCCGTCGATGGTGATCTTGATGGCGCGGGACAGCCGGGCCACGTCGGTACGGGACGGCAGCTCGCCCCGGGTGACGGCGTCGGCGACCAGCTCCCGCAGCGCCGCGTCCACCGCGTGCGCGTGCGCGGCGGCGTGCGCGCGGAACTCCGGGTCGGACAGGTCGAGCTGCAGCATGCCGAGGTCGTTGGCCATCTCCTCGGGCGTGGACAGCCGGCCGGCGTATTCCTCGGCGACCGCGTGCAGCGCCGCGAGTGGCGAGTCGTGCGCGGCCCGCGCCCGGTGGTACGGCGCGGCGGCGTGCGCGGCCTCGTGCGCGGCGAACGCGAGCAGCAGGCCCCGCTTGGACCCGAACCGCTGCGACAGGGTGGCCGGTGAGACCCCGGCCGCCGCGCCGACGTGCGCCAGGGTGAGCCCGCCGGGGCCGTGCGCACCGATGGCGCGCCCGGTGGCGGCGAGGATGTCTTCGTCACTGGTGGTGCGTGGCCGGGCCATGGACGCCCTCCCTTCGCGCCGACTGTAGCAGTTAATAAATGAACAGTCATTTATTAAATTCGTGACGGCGGACACCGGTGGGAGCGACGGAAGCGGTCGCACGGTCCGGTGTGGACCGTGCGACCGCGAACCGGCAGGGAGGAGCGCCGGCGACGACCGGTGCCCGCGGGAGCATGCGGACCCGGACGTGCCGGAAGCGGGAAGATCCCGGTGTCGGATTCGATCCTCGCCGGCGTCCGGCGCGAACGGCGCCGGACTAGTAGCCGTAGATCATCTTGTAGGCGACCTCGGGCAGGAACTGGCCGGCGCTGGATCCGCCGCCGACGCCGCAGTTGCCGTCGGACTCGCCCGGCGTCTTGAGCCACAGCAGCATCTCGGCGCCGCCGCCCAGCTGGGTGGGGGTGCCGATCCGGCGGCCGGCCGGGTTGCACCACTGGCCGTTGGCGCCGTTGCCGTTGCGGCTGGTGTCGATCACGAACGGCTTCTGGTGGCCGTAGTTGCGCAGCGCCGCGGCGACCCGGCCGCCGAAGTCGGTGTTCTCGCCGGTGGTGAAGTAGTTCGAGACGTTCAGCGCGAAGCCGCGCGCGTTGGCGATGCCGGCCGTGTTCAGGCGTTGTGCCATCGTCTGGGCGTCGACCCAGCCCGGGTTGCCGGCGTCCAGGTACACCCAGGTGTTCGGCGCCTTGGACCGGAACTGCGCGACGGCCCGGGACAGCATGCCCACCCGGTCGTTGATCTGCGTCTGGTTCATACAGCTGAAGTCGCCGAGCGAGTCCGGCTCGACGACCACGACGGCCGGCCGGTTGCCGACGGCGGAGGCGAAGGACGAGATCCACGCGTCGTACGCGGCGACGCTGCCGGCGCCGCCGCCGGAGTGGCCGCCGCACGCGTCCCGGCCGGGGATGTTGTAGGCCACCAGCAGGGGCAGCTTGTCGACCGCGTCCGCGGCACCGACGTAGCCGCCGACCGCGGACGCGATGTCGCCGCTCCAGTTGCCGAACCAGCTGGCCATCGGCCGCTGGGCGATCTGGCTGCGGATCGCCGCGGCGCGCCCGTCGCCGGGGTTCGCGGCCACCCAGGACGCGGGGCTGGAGTTCGGGTTGACGTAGAAGCCGCTGGTCTGGCCGATCGGGTCGGCGTGCGCGGCGGGCGCGCCGAGCAGGACCGCGGGAATGGTCAGGGCCAGCGCTGCGGCGAGCGTCCGAGGACGGATCAGTCGGGTCATGGTCGCTTCTCCCGGTACGGGGACGGAGGTCGGACTGGAAGCGCTTCCAGTTATATCTGTCAATCTAAGACGCGCGCGATCCAACGGCAACCGGGCATCCACACGGATCGGCGCCCCCGGGAGTGCCAGCCGACCGGAAGCGCTTCCAGTCCCGCGGGGTGGCCCGGCGCCGACCGGGCTCGATACGATCGTCCATCGATATGTGTCCGGTACCGCTGACGGCCGCCCACGGCGGACGGGAAGGACCCGGCATCGAGATGGCGACCGCGGCGCCCCGGCGGCAACCGACGCTCGACCAGGTGGCCGAGCGGGCCGGCGTGTCCCGGTCCGCGGCGTCCCGGGCGATCAACAACGCGCCGCACGTCAGCCGCGCGACCCGGGACGCGGTCCACCGGGCCGTCAAGGAACTCGGCTACCTGCCCGACCGCACCGCCCGCGCGCTGGCCACCCGCCGGACCGGGATCGTCGCCCTCGCGATCTCCCACGACGATCCCCAGCTGTTCGCCGACCCGTTCTTCGCCCAGGTGATCGTGGGGGTGTCCGCGGCGCTCGAGCAGACCGACCTGCACCTGCTGCTCTGCCTGGCCAGCGCCGGCCGGGGCCGGGCCCGGCTGACGAACCTGCTGCGCACCCGGGGCGTCGACGGCGTCATGCTGATGGCGCTGCGCGGCGACGACCCGCTGACCCGGATCGTGCGGGAGGCCGGCGTGCCGGCCGTCTACGGCGGCCGCCCGCTGCGGCTGCGGCCACGGTGGTACGTCGACGCGGACAACGCCGGCGGGGCCCGGCTCGCCACCGAGCACCTCGTCGGTCTCGGCCGCACCCGGATCGTCACCATCACCGGGGAGAGCGGCACCGAGGTCGCGGAGGCCCGGCAGCGCGGCTACCGGGAGGCGCTGATCATGGCCGGGCTGACCCCGCACGGCGTCGCCGAGGGCGACTTCACCGAGGCCGGCGGCGCCGCCGCGATGACCGGCCTGCTGGCCCGCCACCCCGACCTCGACGGCGTCTTCGCGGCCAGCGACAACATGGCCGCCGGCGCCCTGCGCGCGCTCGGCGCGGCCGGCCGGTCCGTGCCGGGTGACGTGGCCGTGGTCGGCTTCGACGACCTCGGCATCGCCACCCGGACCGATCCGCCGCTGACCACCGTGCACCAGCCGATCCAGGCGCTGGGCGGCGAGATGACCCGGATGCTGCTCGGCGTGCTCGACGGCGAGGACCGGGTGCCGGTCGTCCTCCCCACGCACCTGGTGCGGCGCGGCTCCGCCTGATCAGTCGGCGGTGAGCCGGCCGGCCAGCGAGTGCGCGGCCGCCGTGACCAGGGCCCGGTCGTAGCTGACGACGAACTCGAACTCCCGGTCGCCGTCGGCGCCGGTGTCGCCCAGGTCGCGCGCCATCAGCGCGCCGCAGGTGTGCGCGCCCAGGACCACCACGGTCCACTCGCTGGCCAGCGGGTCCACCGGCGACAGCGCGACGCCCCGCACGCCGGGCGCCGGGCGGGCCGGCATGTCCACGCCCAGCGCGGCGACGAACGGCAGCGCGGCCGCGAGCTCGGTGAAGTCCCGCACGGTCGACGGGCGGAAGAAGCGGGCGTGCTCGAAGGCGGCGAGCACGATCGGCGGCACCGTGGCCTGCAGGGCCGTCGTCTCCAGCGTCTTCGACAGCGGGATGAGCAGGTGCTTGGGCGCGCGCCGGACCCGCCGCCGGTAGCCGATCAGTTCGTACGGCGTGGCCCGCAGCGCCGGCCCGATCGACCGGGCGGTGAACCGCTCCGGCGCGAAGACCGTGCGCGACACCCGGCGTTCGCCGCGACCCCACAGCCAGCCCTGGCCCAGGGTCGCGCCGAGCACGAGCGCGCGGGTCAGGTCCTCCGGCGTCTCGATGCCCTCGGCGACGACCTCGGCGCCACTCTGCTCCGCGTACGCCTGGACGGCGCCGGCCACGGTCACCGTGGCCGGGTCCTTGACGGTGCGCAGCAGGCGCAGGTCGAGTTTGACCACCTCCGGGCGCAGCAGCGGGATGAAGGCGAGCGACGCCGGTTCCGCGCCGACGTCGTCGAGGGCGATGGCGCAACCGGCGGCGCGCAGCCGTTCGGCGGCCGCCAGCACGCCGGCCAGGTCCGCGGCCAGGGCCCGCTCGGTGATCTCGACGACCACCTGCACGTGTTCGGCGCGCCCGGCGAGCGCGTCGAGCACGACGTCCAGGTGGTCGGTGAGCGTGCGGGGCTCGACGTTGACGAACAGCGTCACCGCCTGGCCGTCCGACGTGGCGGCCGCGCCGGCCAGCGACGCGCGCAGCGAGGCGTGTTCGAGGTCGGCCAGCCGCCCGGTCGCCCGGGCGGCCTCCAGCAGCGCCATCGGCGAGGCCCACCGGGTCGCCTCGGGCCCGCGCAGCAGCGCCTCGTAGGCGACCACCGTGCCGGAGTCCAGGTCGATGAACGGCTGAAAGACGGTGTGCAGGCCGCCGTCCCGCAACAGACCGGCAAGGCCCGGCCCGGCATCCACGACGGGGCGGGAGGGGGTGCCCGATATGGCGCTCACCCCGGCACCATCGGCAGCCGGGCCGTTCGTGTGAGGCCCTGGCCGGCCGGAACCGCCGCGTACGGTGCCGGCCACGACGCGCGCCGGTCAGTCCGTCTCGGTGGGTTCCGGCGTGGCCGTCCCGGTCGGGGCCGGCGCCGGGGTCGGGGTGGCCGTCGGGGCCGGGGTGACCGTCGGGGTCGGGCGGGGGCGCTCCGGGCGGGGCTTGACGCGGGACTTGCGGTCCTCGGTGGTGCGGTCGTTGCCGCGGCGGTCGACCGCGCGGACCTTCCACCGGACCTCGCCGCCGCTGTAGGCGGACAGGTCCGCGGTCAGCTGGTACGGCGCGGTGGTGTCGGTGGCGACCACCTTGCCGCGGACCAGCAGTGACACGCCCCGCACGCCGGACGCGTCGGAGGCGCCGACCGAGACCGTGAGCGTGCTGTTCTCCATCGCGTAGGACGTGACGGTCAGCCGGGGCGGGGTGCGGTCGCCGCCCTTGCGGGCCTGGGCCGCGGAGGCCGGCATGGTCAGCAGGCCCCCGACGAGCACGACGGCGACGGCGGCGGATGCGGCTCTGCGCATGGACGGGCTCCTCACGAACGATCTCTCCCGGTTCCGGGGACCGGCGTTTCGGCGGGCGGCGGGCGGACCTGAGGAGAAGTTGTCAGTTCGCGGCCGCGTCGAGCCAGCTGTAGCGCAGGCGCAGCGCGCGTTCGGTGCTGGCGGCCGCGACCGCCACGCCGAGCGCGATGTTGAGCCAGACCGGCAGGTCGATCGGCGAGGTGTACGGCCCGACGCGTTCCGCCAGCGGCGGTATGCCCAGGATCGGCTCCGCGAGCTGCGGGAGCGCCAGAACCGACGCCACGACCAGCAGCACCAGCGAGAACCCGCCGAGGCCGCGGCTCAGCGCCGGGTGGTCGCGGTCGAAGCGCGCGCGGCGGCCCTCGGCGGAGCGCGGGTCCGGGACCAGCTGGCACTCCTCGCCCGCGTCGGTCACGTAGTGGCAGCGTCTCAGCCCGAAGAGGGACACCGCCACCTCGATCACGCCGCCGGGCACCGGGAAGACCGCGGGGAGCCGGGACTCGGCGTGGTGCCGGCCGTCCAGGTAGAGGTGGGCCCGGCCGAACCCGTCGTCGTCGGACTGCAGGTGGCGTACCTCGACGGCGTAGACGCTCTCCCGGCCGTCCGGGCCGGGGAGCGTGAGGTAGAGCAGGGCCCGGGACAGCGGCTGCCACCAGCGGAATCGCTTCAGCGGGCGCCCGGTCCCCGGCCTGACCCGCTGGATCGCCCGGTTCCGGCGCCATTCCCTCAACATGGCGCCAGTAGAAACCCTGTCCCCGGGCCAGGGTCAAGCCCGCGGTCGAGACGCCGGCAGGACCCGTGTCCCCGGGCCGGGGTCAAGCGTGGTTGACCGGACGGTGGACGGCGGCCTGGGCCGTCCGGGCGGCCGGGATGGATCAACGACCGTTTCGGTGGCGTCGCAAATTTGACTAACCTGCCCCGAGTGGTCGAAACGGCGGAGCGGGTGCCACGGGGCGGCGCGCCTCGCCGGAAGGGGCTGTTCGACCTCCGACTGGCGGCGGGCCGCGGACCATGCGCGGCCTCGCCGCCGACCGGGGACGCCGGCGCCACCGACCGAGTGATCACCCCACGCCTGATCGGGCGACCCCCGGACGCGCTGTCCGTCGCGGGATTCCAGCCGGCACTACCGTCCGTGTTCGCCTGACCGCGCGAGCAGTGTGACGTGCGGCAACCGATCGTGGCGAGGAGGACGCGCGGTGCCCGACGAGCGCCCGGTGGACATGCTGCGGCAGCGACTTCGCCGCCTGCACACCAGTGCCGGACTCCCGAAGGCGGACAGCCTGAAGGATCACGCGCACCGCCGGGGGCACCGGGTCAGCCGATCAGCGCTCGCCGCGGTCACCGGCGGCTCCGGCGGCATGCGCTGGGCCACGGTCGAGGCGTTCATCGACGGGTGCGCCGGATACGCGGCCAGCCGGCAACGTCCGCTAGCGGCGCAGGAGCTGACCATGACCGCCTGGCGTGAGCTCTACGAACGTGCGTTCCCCCGGCAGCGCGTCACCACCCGCGACGCGGACCGGTGCCGGATCGGCGCGGTCCCCCGGCCGGCCGACGGCCATCAGCCGCGCGCGTCGGTGCGCGGCATCGCGGCGCGGCCGGGCCGGTGGGTGCTGACCGGGCCCGGTGGCGCCGGCAAGACGCAGGCGGCCGCGCACCTGGCCGAGGAGCTGTGGCGGGGGCGCGAGATCGACCTGCTGCTCTGGATCCCGGCCGGTTCCCAGGACCAGATCATCAGCGGGTACGGCCGGGCCGCCGCCGAGCTGGGACGGCCGCTGCCGGACGCGCTCACCGGCGAGGACCGTCGCTGGCTGGTGGTGCTGGACGACGTCACGGACGCGGCGGACCTGGAGGGGCTGCTGCCACCGCCGGGCGGCCGCACCGTGATCACCACCCGGTTGCCGGCCACGGCCGTGCAGGGCCGGGACGTACCACTGCCCGCGTTCACCCGGACCGAGGCGCGTGACTTCCTGCGCGCCCGGCTGGCCCGGCGGCCGGACCTGGTCGACGACCCGGACGGCGTCGCGGCCGATCTCGGCGGGCTGCCGCTCGCGGTCGCGCTGGCCGGCGCGTTCCTGGCCGAGGAGACGCTGCCCTGCTCCTGGTACCGGCGGCGGCTGGCCGCGCGCGGCACCGGCGTGCACCGGGACCCGGAGCGCGCGGTCGCGGCGTCGCTGGCGCTCGCGGTCGAGGCCGCGGACCGCGCCGAGCCGGCCGGCCTGGCCACCCCGCTGCTGGCACTGTCCGCGGTGCTGGACCCGGCCGGCGTCCCGGTGCCGGTGCTGATCACCGCGACGGCCCGGGACTGGCTGTGCACGCACGCGGCCACGGGCGGCCCGCTGGACGCGACGGAGATCCGCACCGGGCTGGCCGCGCTGCACCGGCTGGGCCTGGTCGTCGCGGACGAGACCACGGTGACGCTGCACCCGCTGGTACGCCGGCTGCTGCTGGACGACCTGTCCGCGGCCGAGCTGGCGGACGCGGCCACGGCCGCGGCGGAGGCGGTCCTGGAGGCCTGGCCGGACGAGGAGCGCGATCCCGGGTACGCGGCCCGGCTGCGGGCCGGCACGGACGCGTTGCTCGGCGCGGCCGGTGACGCGGTGGCGCTGCACCCGGTGCGGGCCCGCGCGTGTCACAGCCGGGGCGCGGCCGGCGACCCGGCGGGCGCGGCCGCGGCGAGCGCGCGGCTGGCCGCGGACACCGGCCGGCTGCTCGGCGCGGACCACCCGCGGGCGCTGCTGGCGCGCGGGAACGCGGCCCGCTGGCTGGGCGAGTCCGGTGACGCGGAGAGCGCGGTCGCCGCGTACGAGGTGCTGCTCGCGGAGTCGGCACAGGTGCTCGGCGCGCATCACGCGAACACGTGGACGTGCCGGAGCAACCTCGCGTACGCGCGCGGGCTGGCCGGGGACTCCGCCGGTGCGGTGGCCGCGTTCGCGGGCCTGCTGGCGGACTGCGAGGCGGTGCTCGGTCCCGAGCACCCGGGCACCGCCTCCGCACGCGCGAACCTGGCCCGCTGGCGCGCGGCCGCCCCACCCGCCCGGCCGGCCGAGGCCTCCTGACCGGCGCGTGGCGGGTGGCGGACCTGGTGGACGTCGCCTGAGCGCGGCCGGCCGAGCGGATGCACGCCACATCGGGCCGCCGCACGGCACGGCCGGCCGGGCTGATCGCGCGCGTCGCCGCCCGGGCGGCCGCCGACGCCCCGCCCGTGGTCCACCGGACAGCCGGATGGGCCGGGGCCGTGGGCGTACCGGGGAACGGCGGTCAGAAGCGGTGCGGGTGGGCCGGGTCGGCGGGCCAGCCGGGGTCGCCGGTGGCGGTGAAGCGCAGCCAGGCGGCGCGCATCGGGGCGCCGTCCGCGTCGACCTCGGCCCAGGAGCGGCCGTTCAGGATGGGCGCGCCGGCCCAGTCCGGCTCCGTGCCGAACAGCCACGGCAGCTCACCGCAGTGCGCGCCGCGCAGCGGCAGCCCGGGGCCGGACGCACCGACCCGGTACGTGTGCACGCGCGCGCCACCCGCGGCCATCAGCTCCGCGAAGCGCTGCGTGGGGCGGGTGAAGACGCGCCCGGTCGACGTCCGCTCCAGGCCCGGCACCGTGGCCAGCGGCGTGTTGCGGAAGAAGTACGCGAGTTCGCGGTCCGCCGTACCCGCGATGATCTGCAGGTGTGGTGCGTTCTCCACCGCGGCGGCCCGCCAGGCGTCCGGCGCCGGCAGCAGGTCCGCGCCCGCGACCGGCATGAACGCGGGCACCAGCCCGCCGACCGTGCGCACCGCCAGGTCCCGTTCGGCGCGCTCCTGGGCCGCGACGACCTCCGCGACGCCGGCCGAGCGCGGGTCCGTGCCGAGCCGGCGCAGGAACGCGGCGGACGCCCGCGCGGACGCGGCCGGCGAGCCCAGCCCGAGGCCGAGCGGCGGGCTCTGCACGATCGCCCGGTGGAACAGCCCGCGCGCGGCCGGCACCCCGATCAGGCAGACGACCGCGTGCGCGCCGGAGGAGTGGCCGGCCAACGTGATCCGATCCGGGTCGCCGCCCAGGTGGGCGATGTTGTCCCGGATCCAGCGCAGCGCCGTCACCTGGTCGGCCAGCCCGAGGTTGCCGGGCGCGAGACCGGGCAGGCGCAGCCAGCCGAGCGCGCCGATCCGGCTGCCGACGCCGACCACCACCAGGTCGCCCTCGCGGGCCAGGCGGCGTACGTCGTACCGCCCCCAGGCCGCGCTGCCGGAGCGGTAGCCGCCGCCGTGCAGGAAGACCAGCACCGGGCGGCGGCGGTCGTCCGCGGCCGGGGTGGCGACGGTGAGGCGCAGGCAGTCCTCGGTCGGCGTGCCGACCGTGATCACGCCCAGCGGTGAGGTGGGCCGGGACGCGGGCTGCGGTGGCACGCCCACGTCCGCGAGCGCGTCCCGCTCGCCGTCCCACGGCGGCTCGGGCTCCGGCGCGGCGAAGCGGGCGGCGGTCGCGTACCGGACGCCGCGCAGCACGGTCAGGCCGTTCTCCCGGCGCCCGCGCAGCAGGCCGCCGGCGACACGCACCGGCGTGTCCGTCCACGGTTCGTCGTCCGCGGACCTGTGCGCGTCCGGTGTGGTCGTGGTCATCGTCGCGAGGCTCCTCGGTCGCCTCCGGCCGTCGGAGGTCCTACGGGAGACGGTGCCATGCGGCGGCCGCGACCGGGCGCGGTCGTGCGCGTCGTCACCCGGCACCGGCCCGGCGAAGGGCCCCGGCGCGCGCCGGGGCCCTTCGTCACGTACCGCCGGCGGTCAGTCGCGGGCCGGGAGACCCTCGGCCGGGATCAGCTCCGGCTCCTCGATCTCCGGCCGGCCCTCGCGCAGGTGCCGGTTGTTCCGCGGCTCCTGGCGGGACTTCGAGTCGTTGAGCTTGCGGCGCAGGTCGTCACGCACGTCGTTCAGCGCGGCGTGCAGGTCCTCCTCGGTCGAGGTGGTGACGATCTTCGGGCGGCCGGCGATCCAGCACTCCAGCGTGACCTTCTGGCCCTTCGCCTCCCGGTCCTTGACCGACACCTCCAGTTCGGTGGCGTCGACGTCGAAGGAGGCGAGGCGCGCGTCCAGCGTGGCGAACTGCTCGGCGATCCAGTTCCGGTCCCCCTGGGAGAATCCGGCGCCGACCCGCAGGCAGGTGGCGACGGTGGCCGGGCTCGCGGCGGTAGTCATGGCAGCTCCTCACGTACGTTCCGGTACGGCATGCCGCGGGCCGTGGCGGCCCCGCGGTGCTCGGTCTCATACCCGTTCTGCGGCGATCCAATACGCATTGGCTGCTATTTTGCGGATGTAAAAATCGAGAAATTCCAATTCGTCGCTGCGTGTCGCACATACGACAACAACCGGTGGCAGACCAGCAGTTTCTTAACCGGCACGTGACAATCCGGGATTAGGGTCCATGCCAATTGATCGCCATCACAGCGTGGCTCCCGGTTTCCGGGGAATTCCGGAGGTGCGGCATGACGGAGATCCCGGTCACATCATTGACCATCGGCATCGCGGCCACGCCGGACGACCGACGCCGGCTGGCCCGGCTGCTCGGCGACACCGAGGCGTTCCTGATCGTCTCCAGCGTCGACCAGGCCCGCCAGTTCCTCGACATCGTCGGCTCCCCCGAGTCGACCGTGATCACGACGCTCGCCGCGACCGCGACCGCCACCGCGACCATGGCCACGCCACCGGCGGCGGCCCCGGTCGTCGCGGAGCAACCGGCGCTGCGCGTCGACTCCGACCGGCGCGTGCTGCGCTGGCGGGACCGCGAGGTCAGCCTCACCCCGCTGGAGCACGACTTCCTGAACTGCCTGGTCGGCTCGCCCGGCCAGGTGTGGACCTACAAGCAGCTGCACCTCGAGGTCTGGGGCAACGAGCACCTCGGCCGCGGCTCCGACCTGCACTCCGTCGTCCGCCGCGTCCGCCGCAAGCTGGCCGACATCGGCACCTCCGCCCGCATCCTCTCGGTCCGCGGCGTCGGCTTCCGCTACGCGTCCCACTAGGGAGGTGTGGTGGAGCGAGGCCCACCACACCCGCCCCGGGGCGCGTTCAGCGGTACGCGGCGGCCTGCACCGCATAGAGGCCGGCGTACGCGCCGCCCGCGGCCAGCAGGGTCTCGTGGTCGCCGGCCTCGGCGACCCGGCCGTCGCGCAGCACCACGATCAGGTCGGCGGCGCGGACGGTCGAGAACCGGTGCGAGACGAACACGGTGATCGCACCGGCGCGCGCGGCGACGGCCGAGGCCTGGGCCGCGTACCGGTCGAAGAGCCGGTGCTCGGCATCGGGGTCCAGCGCGGACGCCGGCTCGTCCAGCACCAGCAGCAGCGGCGTACGGCGCATGAACGCCCGGCCGAGCGCCAGCCGCTGCCACTGGCCGCCGGACAGGCCGGTGCCGTCGGTGTAGGCGGTGCCCAGCGGCGAGTCCAGGCCGCGCGGAAGCGCGTCGACCATCGCCTCCGCGCCGGCCCGGGACAGCGCGTCGCGTACCGCCCGGTCGTCGCCGAGCCGCGGCAGGTCACCCACGCCCACGGTCTCCCGGACCGGGAACTCGAAGCGGACGTGGTCCTGGAAACCGGCCGACAGCCGGTCCCGCCAGCGGGCCGCCGGGATCCGCCGCAGGTCCACGCCGTCCACCAGGATTCGTCCGGTGGTCGGCGTGTACAGGCCGCACAGCAGCTTGATCAGGGTGGACTTGCCGGCACCGTTCTCGCCGATCACCGCGACCGTGGCGCCGGCCGGCAGCGTCAGGTGCACGTCCCGCAGCACCGCCCGGTCCGCGCCGGGGCGCCGGAACGAGACGCCGTCGAGCGTGATGCCGGTCCGCAGCCGGTCCGGCACCTCGCCGTCGCCGGTGGCGCCGGTGCCCGCGACCGCGGCCCGCACCTCGGCCGCGTGCCGGTACGCGGTGTCGATCCGCTGCAGGTCCCGCACCAGCGCCACCGCGGCGGTGAACTGCGCGTTGACCTGCACGGCCAGCGCGACCACGAGCACGACGGTGCCGGCCCCGGCCGCCCGGTCGACCGCGACGAGCACGGCCGCGCCGTAGGCCGGCGCGAACAGCGCCTGACCCGCCGCACGGATCGCGGCGGCACGCAGCTGACCCGCGGTGAGCAGCCCGGTGGCGGTCCGCCACAGTGCCGCGTGCCGGTCCAGCAGGAGCCCGCCCACCCCGGCGACGCGCAGCTCGCCGGCGTACCGCGGGGAGGTGACCAGCCCGAACAGGTGCCGCGCCACCCGGGTCGGCTCGGCCGCCGCGGTCCGGGCCCGGTCCAGGACCCGCTCGGCGAGGCGGGCCGCGGCCAGCGGCGGCAGCACGGCCAGCGGCAGGAACAGCAGCAGCGGGCTGACCCGGGCGAGCAGCACCGCGGTGACCGGCACGGCCAGCACCAGGCCGCCGAGGCCGAGCACCGCGCCGAGCCCGGTGTGGAACTGCCGGCTCTCCCGCTGCAGCAGCGTGAACCGGTCGGCCAGGTCCGCGCGCTCGTGGTGCGCGATGCCGTCCGAGCCGTTGGAGAGCGCGGCCAGGTCCCGGTCGAAGTCGAGCTCGGCCAGTTCGGACAGTTCGAACCAGAAGACGTGCCCGAAGTGGGTGAACGTCAGCGCGGCCACGGCCAGCACGGCCACGGCCGCACCGGACACGGCGGCGGCCACCGGGCGCCCGGTGAGCACCGCGCCGGTCATCGCGGCGAGCGCGGCGGCGATCAGTGGGCCGGCCAGCGCGCCGCCGAGCGCGAACCCGGCCGCGGTCAGGATGCGGCGCGGGTCGGCGCGCCACGCGTTGCGCAGCAGCAGGACGGCCGTGGAGATCATGCGGGCACCTGCCGGTCGTGGTAGCGGGCGGCCTGCAGGCCGTACATCCGCGCGTAGTCGCCGCCGAGCGCGATCAGCTCGTCGTGGGTGCCGCGCTCGGCGACCCGGCCGCCGGCGAGGACCACGATGTGGTCGGCGTGCCGGACGGTGGCGAACCGGTGCGACACCAGCACGGTGGTCGCGCCCCGGGTCAGCTCGGCGAACTCGTCGAAGAACCGGGCCTCGGTGCGGACGTCGAGGCTGGCCGTCGGCTCGTCCAGGACCAGCACGGTGGCGCCGTGCCGGAGCGCGAACACCGCCCGGGCCAGCGCGATCCGCTGCCACTGGCCGCCGGACAGGTCGGTCCCGCCGGTCAGGTGCGGTGCCAGCGGCGTGTCCAGCCCGGCCGGCAGCCGGTCCAGGTCGGCGGCGATCCCGGCGGCCGCGGCCGCGGCCCGGATGCCGGCCCGGTCGTCGAGCGGACCCGCGGCGCCGAGTCCGATGTTGTCCGCCGCGGACATCTCGTACCGGGCGAAGTCCTGGAACGTGACCGCGATCCGGCGCCGCCAGGCCGCGACGTCCGTCCCGGCCAGGTCCACGCCGTCGACCAGGATCCGGCCGGTGTCCGGGTCGTGCAGCCGGGCCAGCAGCTTGACCAGCGTGGACTTGCCCGCGCCGTTCGCGCCGACGATCGCGGTGCACCGCCCGGCCGGCAGCGCGAGGTCGAGCCGGTCGAGGACGGGCCGGTCCCGGCCGGGATAGGTGAACCTCACGCCGTCGAACCGGATCTCGCCGCGCACGCCGGGTGCCGGGGCGGACCCGGCCGGCGCGCCGCCCCCGGCCAGCCCGGCGAAGCGGTCGACCGCGTCGTGCGCGCGCATCCCGACCGTGGTCTGCAGGTCGACCTCCGGATAGAACTCACCGAGCCGGAGCGCGCCGAGCGTGGCCAGCACGGTCAGGAAGAACGCGGTGGCGGGCAGGTGCCCGCCGGTCGCGCCGAGCGCGGCCAGCACCAGCGCGACGGCCGGTACGCCGACCGCGGTGACCCGGTGGAACGGCGCCAGGTAGGCGGCCCGCCGCGCCGCCCACAGCGGGTGCAGCCAGGCGTGGTAGGCCGTGCCGAGCCGATCGTGCAGCCAGCCGCCGAGCCCGAAGACCCGGATCTCCTTGCCGGCGTCCGGCGCGACGGACAGCCGCCGCAGGTAGTCGATCTCCCGTTCCGGGCCGGCGAGCGCGTCCCGGGCCGCGGCGTAGCGGCGCAGCCCGTACCGCTGGGCGTGCCGGAACAGCAGCACCACACCGGCCAGCACGGCACCGGCCCACCATGCGAACGCCACCGCCACGCACAGGCAGTAGCCGGCCCACTCCACGACCCGGGCGAGCAGCACCACCGCGGCCGCGCCCGCCTGCCCGGGACTGCGTACCCCCTCCTCCAGCTCGCGGGCGGCGATCCGCAGCGCGTCCACGGTCGCCGGCCGGGTCAGTGACGTGAGGCCCGGGTCGGCGAGCGCGGCGGTCATCATCCGCGCGGTCACCGCGCCGTCGATCCGGCGCGCGGCCAGTTCGGCCAGCGCCGTCCGGACCTGCGCGAGCACCTCGCGCAGCAGCAGCGCGCCGGTCGCGACCGCGAACCAGACCAGCAGCCGCGGGCCGCGCACCGGCCCGGCCGAGGCGCCGAGGACCTGGCTGCTCGCCACCGCGAACAGCACCGGCAGCGCGCCGGTGACGAGCGCGGTCGCGGTCAGCCCGGCGACCGTCCCGGCCCCGGCGAGCGGCACCACCCGGAGCCCCGCGGTCGTCGCCCGGAGCCCCGCGGTCAGCGCGGCCGACCCGGTCACCGCCCGCAGCAGCGCGGTCATCGCCCGGCCAGCACGTCGGCGCAGCGCGGCAGGGCCAGGAACGCGGCGACGTCGTTGAGGTTGAACGGGCTGATGGTCGGCACCGCGGGCAGCAGCCGGATCAGCGGCGTCGGATACTTCGCCACGATGTGCAGGTAGTTCGGGATCAGCGTGGCCAGGTTGTCGGCGAACACCTTCTCGTGCGGATGGTGCAGTGCCACGGCCGCGCGGCTGATCTCGAACCGGGCGCCGGCCAGGTGCAGCCGGATGCCGAAGTCCACGTCCTCCCCGCCCCAGCTGCGGAAGTGCTCGTCGAACGCGCCGACCTCGCGGGCCAGCGCGGTCCGGACCGAGACGTTGCAGCTCCAGAACACGGTCCACGGCGCGGGCAGGTCCGCCAGGTCGTCGTGGTGGCGCCGGTAGAAGTCCTCGCGCATGTCCGGCCAGCGCCCGTCCGCGGCGAGCGTGGCGATCGCGGCCCCGGCGTCGGACGGGTCGATCAGGTCGATGATCGTGGCGGCGTCCTCGTTGTCCAGGTTGAAACCCCAGACGTAGCCGATGACGGCCCGTTCCCCACCGCCGCGGGCGTGCCGGTCGACGTGCGCGCGGACCAGGCCGGGATGCGCGAGCACGCCGGAGTCGAGGAACACGCTGACGTCGCCGCGGGCGTGGGACAGCCCGAGGTTGCGCACGGCGGAGACCCGGTAGCCCTCGTCCGGCTGGAAGTGGTAGCTCAGGTCCAGCCGGTCGCGGTAGGCGTCGACCACGGCCGGGGTGTGGTCGGCCGAGCCGTCGTCCGCGACGATCACCTCGAACCGGCCGGCCGGCAGGTCCTGCCGGGCCAGCGACTCCAGCGTGTGGCCGAGCAGCTCGGCCCGGTTGTAGGTCGGGATGATCACGCTGGCGCTCAGTGCGGTTGACATACCAGCTCGCTCCTGGGGTGTGCATGCGCGGCCTCGGCGACGGCCGCGACGAAGAGGTCGATCCGGGCGCGGGTGACGCCCGGCGTGCAGACGATGTGGCTGAGACCGCCGACCGACGGCATCGGCCAGTCGCGCGGCACCGGTCGCGGCGGCGTGGCGAACACGACCGTGCGGGCCTGCGGATGCGCGCGCCAGGCGGGCCAGCCGGCGGCCGTGAGCGCGCGTTCGGCGTACTCCGCGGTGGCCCGGCCCCGGTCGGCCAGCTCACGCAGCCCGTCCCGGCCGTGCCGGCGCATCAGGTACCACAGGATCAGCGCGGCGTGCCCGCTCCGCGAGCTGCTGAGCGCGTCGGGTGCGCCGCACATCAGGTCGCCGGGGTCCGCGGCGACGCCCGGGGCCCGGCGGGCGAGGTAGACACCGCACGGGAACGGGACGCCGAGGAACTTGTGCCCGCTGATCGACAGGCTGTCCGCACCGGCACCGGTCAGCCCGAACGGCGGCGGCCCGGCGCTGGCGAGTGCGAGCGGCAGCCCGGCCAGCGCCGCGTCCGCGTGCACGTACCCGCCGGTGGCCCCGGCCCGGCGCAGCGTGGCCCGGATCCGCGGTACGTCGTCGACCGCCTCGGTCAGCGTGGTGCCGACGGTCGCCAGCACGATCGCGGGCCGGCCGCGCACCAGCCGTTCCAGCGCCGCGTAGTCCATCTCGCCGCGCGGGCCGGCCGGGACCGCGACCGCGTCCATCCGCAGCAGGTCGGCGGCGCGGGCCACGCTCGCGTGCGCGGCCGTGGAGTGGTAGACGCGGGCGCCGGGGTGGCGGCGCCGGGCCTCCCACAGCCCGGCGAGCACGCCTTCGCCGCCGCCGGAGGTGACGTAGCCCCAGTGCCGGCCCGGCGCCGCGCCGAACACGTCGGCGAGCTCGCCGACCAGTTCGCGTTCCAGGTCCTTGGTGTGCCAGGCGAACACCGGGTCGGTGCCCGGGTCGCCGTAGTTGTTGAGCTCGTAGGCGAAGAACGCGGTGAGCACGGCGGGCAGCGGTGCGGACCAGCCGGGGAAGCCGACCTTGGTCCGTTCCGCCGCGATCAGCGCGAGCAGGCGCTCGGCGAGCAGCGCCTCGGTCACCGGGCCGCCCCGGCGACCAGCGCCGCGAGGGCCCGGATCGGGTCGTGGCGGGCGAACTCGTCCCGCATGGCCCGGGCCTGGCGCCGGTACGCGGCGTCGGTCAGCACCGTGCGTACCGCGTCCCCGATCCGCTCCGGGCCGGGGCGGCCGGTGCGCACGTCCACGCCGACGCCGGACCACGCCACGCGGGCGGCCACCTCGGCCTTGTCCTCGGTGTCGCCGGCCACCACCAGCGGTACGCCGTGGTGCAGCGCGGTGTGCACGCCGCCGTACCCGCCGTTGGTGACCAGCACGTCGGCGTACGGCAGCAGCAGGTCGAACGGGACGTAGCCCTCGACCCGGGCGTTGTCCGGCCGGTCCGGCAGCAGCCGGCGCACCTCGTCCGGGCCGTCCGGGCGGGCGGTGGCGACGACGACCAGCGCGTCCAGGCCGGCCAGCCCGCGCATCGCGGGGACGATCAGCTCGGACAGGTCGTCGTTGGCGAGCGTGCCCTGGGTGACCACCACCACCGGCCGGCCGGCGCGCAGTTCGGGCCACCATCCCGGCGGTTCGTAGGCGCCACCGGCCGACGGCGGCAGCGCGCCGGCGCACCGGAACGAGGCGGGCGCGTCCGTGCGCGGGTACTCGAAGGCCGGGACGGTGAGCTGCAGGTAGTGGGCGGGCGCGGTGACCGCGCAGTCGAAGATGAAGCCGGGCAGCGGGACGCCGAGGCCGGCGAACGTCTTCTCGATGTCGCGCTGCATGTCGGCGTACACCTCGAGCAGCTCGGTGTTGAGCGCGCGGATCCGGTCGCGGTCCGCGGTGAACGGCACGCCCAGCCCGAACGGGGGCGCGTCCGCGCTGGTCAGCATCGGCGGCAGCACGCCGAGGCAGACGGTGAGCGGCCGGCCCGGATCGTCGGTGAGGGAGAACGGCAGCGCGCCGAGGAAGATCGTGTCGTGCACCAGGACGGCCGCGGGGAACTCGGTGAGCAGCGCGGTCAGCTGCCGGTGCTGTGCCCCGGCGGCGTCGGCGAAGACCCGCTGCCAGAAGAACGCGTGCTGGCCCGGCCCGGGTGGGACGTCCGCGAAGCCGGGGAACGAGGCGTCCATGTCGCGGTCGTCGAAGTCGGCCTCGGGGTCGAGCGGGACGAATCGCAGTCCGGCCGCGCGGACGCGGCCGGCGTAGCGGGCACCGGTCAGGAACAGCACCTCGTGGCCGTGGGCGGCCAGGTCGGTGGCGGCGGTGAGAAGCGGGGTGACGTGTCCGTGGAAGGGCGTGGCGGCCACGATGACAGAAGTCATGGCGATCCCCTATAAGGTGCTTTGAGCTGATTGGGAGCGTTCCCAAGAGAGGGCGGCGGAACGCTAACACGCCTGCGGGTTATGAACTTTTACGTTCCCTTAAGCCCAAAGGTCACCTTTCGGGGACGTCGACGGGAGCCACCTGCGTCGATGCCGAGGAGGTCCGCCCGAAAGCGTGACGTGACGAGTGCCACAACGAAGGGCCCGCCCCCGGTCTCGTCGACCGGAGGCGGGCCCGTGGTGGGGACCGGGTGTCAGCAGGTGGTGGGGCGCAGTGCCCAGTCGACCGTGGTCGGCGTACTCGTGTTGATCTTCGTGGTCTTGGTCTGCGGCTTCCAGCCGTCCTTGGCGACGATCAGGGTGAGCGGGTTGTTGCGGTTGTCCAGCCAGTGGGCGTACCGGCCGGCCGCGTCCGTGGTGAACGTGAAGGACTGTGCCCAGGAGTCGACCTGGACGGTGGCGCCGGCCAGCGGTGCGCTGACGCCCTGGCAGTTGATGCCGGTCACGGTGCCGAGCAGCTTGCCCCAGGTCTTGGGCGGCTGGACGGTGAGCGTGACCGACACCGGCGCCACGGTGTACGGCGTGTTCTCCTTGATCGCGATGCCCGCGGTGTACGTGCCGGGCTGCTCGACCGTGCCGGCGAGCGTGGCCGTGACCGTGACCGACTTGCCGGGCGCGAGCGTCGCGGTCGTCTTGTCCAGCGTCAGCCAGGAGACGTCCGCACCGGTGGCGCACTCCTCGAAGCCGGGCAGCACCTCACTGTCCGGCAGCGCGTTGAAGTTGCCGGACGAGCCGCCCACCTTGTAGAAGCCGCAGGCCGCACCGCCGCGGTAGCGGGCGGCGTTCGCGTTCGGCAGCGCCGACCAGGTGCCGGCGTCCGGGTCGTAGGCGAAGCCGGCGTTCGTGATCGCGCCGCCCTGCGAACCGCCGACGACCAGCAGCTTGCCGTTGGCCACCGCGTACGACGACGCCCAGTTGTCGGCCGGCGCGTCCGCGATCGCGGTCCACGCCGTGCCGTCGAAGGTGTAGGACGCCTTCTGCGAGGCGGAACCGTCGTTGCCGCCGGTGCAGTAGATCGCGTCCGCGATCGCGCCGCACGAGCCGAACGCCACCGACTTCGGGTACGCGGCCGCGGTCGACCAGGTGTTCGTGCCCGGGTCGTACGCGGTCACGGTGTTGGACATCGGGGTGCAGGCGGCCGTGGTGCAGCCGCCGATCGCGTAGAGCTTGCCGTCCAGCACCGCCTGCGCGGCCGCGGCGCGCGGCGCCGGGTTGTCGGCCAGCTTGGTCCAGGTGTTCGCGTCGGGGTCGTAGGACCAGGTGGTCGGCGACGGGCCGGCCGGGCCCCAGCCACCGGTGACGTAGATCTTGCCGTCGATCGCGCCGGCCGTGACCGCGTTCCGCGCCTCGGGCAGGTCCGCGATCCCGGACCAGGCCTGCGCCACCGCGTCGTACACGTAGTTCTTCGCGGAGGACGCGGTGCCGTTGCCGCCGGCGATGGAGTAGGTCCTGCCGTCCAGCGACACGACCCGGTTGTCCATCACGTTGGCCGGGTAGTTGCCGATCCCGGTCCACGGCGCCGCGCTCGGCGCCGTGGCGGCCGGGACCGCGGTGGCGGCCATCGACGAGCGGCTGGCGAACGAGGCCGGCGTGGTCAGTCGCTGCAGCGGCGCACCGGCGGCGGCCAGGAGCTGCCGGTCGGTGACCTTGGTGCCGTCCGCGCGGAGCAGCTCGAAGCCGCCGGGCCGCTCGCTGAACTCCAGCTCGACCGGCAGCCCGCCGTTGTTCTTGACGGTGATCTTCTTGCTGACCGTGCCGTCCGGCATGCGGACCGTGCCGGTGACCGCGGCCGGGGTGACCGTGATCTGACCGGCCGCGAGCTGGAACGACGTGGCGACGACCCGGTTCGCCTTGACCGTGACGGACTTCGTCTGGGACGCGTAGTTCGCCGCGGCCGCGGTGTAGTCGATCTTTCCGGTGGCCGTGGAGACCAGCCAGAAGAAGCCGTCCTCCAGGCCCGGGTCGTCCGGCGTCGCCGCGGTGACGGCCGAGGTGCCGCCGCCGCTGACGGTGGCGCCGTTGACGTACCCGCCGGTGTTCTTGTCCTCGACGTGGCCGACGACCAGGCCGGCGGTGACCGGCTTGCACTCGAAGTTGGTGCCGATCAGCACGTTGTCGACCGCCCACCACCACTCGTAGCTGGCGTCGTAGTAGCGGAAGCGGACCTGCACGTCCGGCTCACCGGCCGCGGTCGGGATCGGGATCTCGGTGGTGCGCGGGCCGAGCGCGTCCGTGGTCTGCCGCAGCACGTTCGTCCAGGTGGCGCCGCCGTCGACGCTCAGGTCGACATCGGCCCGGTCCGAGCCCAGCCAGTTGAAGTCCTGGTTGAACCGGATCACCGGCGCGGTCACCGCGGACAGGTTGACGACCGGGCTGACCAGCGAGGTGTCCTGCGCGCCGCCGGCACCGTACTCGTCGCTGTCGACGATGGCGAAGCCGCCGGTGCCGCCGGTCTTGTTGCCGCGGTTGCCGTCGTCGGTGAACTTCCAGGTCTGGCCGCGGCCGGCCGCGTCGGTCACCGTCCAGCCGGCGGGCGTGGAGGCGGCGTCGAACGTCTCGTACTCACCGTCGGAGACCCAGCCGTAGCCGGGCGCGGTGGTGCACGCCGCGACGTCGACCGGCACCGCCTTGTCCCAGGTGGCGTCCGAGACGCCGACCGTGACGTTCTCGCTGACGGTCTGGTATCCGGGGTAGACCGGATCCACGGTCAGCTGGTAGGTCGCGCCGGCCGGCAGCTCGAGCTCGTAGTAGCCGTCGGTCGGGTCGGTGTAGTCGGACACACCGGACGGGCCCGCGACGGTGATCTTGGCGTACAGCGGCCAGCCGTGACCGGAGCCGTCCGTGATCGTGCCGGTGACCTTGACCTTCGGCACCTCGGCCAGCGCCACGTCGAGCGTGGTGGTGGCGTTGTTGCTGATGGTGACGGTGCGGGTCACGGTGCCGAACCCGAAGCCGGCGATCGTGACCGTGTAGTCGCCGGCCGGCAGCAGCACGCTGAACGTGCCGTCCGCGGCCGTGGTGAGCGTGCGCTCGACCGCGCCGGCGACCGTGACGGTGGCACCGGCGACCGGCGTGCCGCCGGGCCCGGTGACCGTGCCGGCCAGCGTGCCGGTGTCGCCGATCGGCGCCGAGTTCAGCAGCGCCAGCGCGTCCAGGCGGCCCTCGCCCCAGACGTTGTTGTCCGTGGCCGTACCGCCGCAGCTGGTGTTGTTGACGTCGATCGCGCTGCCGTCGAGCAGCGCGCGGGTGCCGGCGATGTCACCGACCAGCGCGGGCGCGGCCGACCAGAGCAGCGCGATCGCGCCGGCCAGGTGCGGTGCGGCCATCGACGTGCCGGAGATGCTCTCGTAGCCGTTGCCGGGGACGCTGGAGCGCACGTTCACGCCCGGGGCGGAGATGTTCGGCTTGACCTCGCCGTTCTGCCCGGCCCCGCGGGAGGAGAAGTTCGCGATCGCGTTGTTCACGTCGTAGGCGCCGGCCGAGTAGTTGCTGACCAGGCTGCCCGGGGAACCGCTGGTGTTGCAGCCGGACAGGCCGATGTTGCCGTTGGACCAGACGCCGAAGATGCCGGACGCGGTCCAGGCGTTCGTGATGTCCTCCATGAACGGCTCGTTGGACGGCAGCCGCGTACCCCAGGAGTTGTTGATGATGTTGGGCCGCTTGCTCGCGTCCGGGTTCTGGCCGGCGGAGTCGGTCGGCTCCAGCATCCACTGGCCGGAGGTGATCAGCGCGGCGTCGGACGGGCAGCAGCCGTTGGCCGCGATCCACTTGACGCCGGGCGCGACGCCGACCTGGTTGCCGCCGTCGGCACCGGCCATCGTGCCCATCGTGTGCGTGCCGTGGCCGTCGGTGTCGCACGGCGCGTCACCGGCACAGGCGTTGGCCGCGTCGAAGAAGTTGTAGTTGTGGTCGAACGTACCGTCGCCGTTGTTGCCACGGTACTTGCCGACCAGCGCGGGGTGGTCGAACTGCACGCCGGTGTCGATGTTGGCGATGACGACGTTCTCGCCGGTCACGCCGTACTGCGACCAGACGTCGTCGGCGTTGATGCTGGCGATGCCCCACTCGAGGGCGTTCACGGTCTTCTCGTCGTCGCCCTCCTTCGTCTCCGGGATCTCGTAGGCGACGCTCGGGTAGAGGCCCTGCACCTCGGGCAGCGCGGCGATCTTCTGGGCGGTCGTCGTGGACCCGCCGGTCACCTTGATCGCGTTGGTGGCCCAGAACGACTGGAAGCTGACCCCGGCCGAGGTCAGCTCCGCGCGCACCTTCTCCTGCGCGGCGTTCGCCGTCTTCTTCAGCTCCGCGGCGACCGCGGTGCCGCGCGCGTTCCAGTCCTTGGTCGCGGCGGCCTTGCCCAGGTCGGCCTTTGCGGTGAACCGGATCCAGTAGTCAGCCTCGGCCTTCGCCGCGAACTGCTGCGCGAGCGCCGGTGGAATCTTGTCCTCCTTGGCGGCGGCCTGCGCAGGCTGCGCGCCGACGACGGACACCAGGAGGCTCGCGGCCGCGACGGCGGTGGCCGCCGCGGCTCTAAGCAGGTGTGGACGATCGAACATCGATGCTGCCTCTCCTCGGTACGACTCGGGGGGTTGAGCGAGTCATGCGGAGGGCGGCGGAAGTCTCGCCCCGCCGTTCGGAGGATCTCGCGAACGGCGAACTTCCATGCCCAGGCTCCGGAGGGATGACGCCGGAAGCCCGAAGGGACACTATGATCTAGCAGAATGGACGATCAAGACGGTACGTAAGCAAGTTGTCACCAAGAGATAAGCATGCCGACGACGAGCCGAGCCCGCTGCTGATCGCGGTCGCGGCCTCCCCCGCCGAGCGCCTCCGGCTGGCCGAACGCCTGGAGGGGATCGCCCCGGTGCTGCTGGTCCCGGATCTGGACGAACTGCGCCGATTGCTGTCCGCGGAGCCCGGCGACGGCGGTTGACAAGCCTCCGACGTGAGCAGTTCCCGAGCATTCAGCGGGCTTACGTCGTACTCCCAGCGGACTTTGATGTTTGAAACCGCCGTTCGTGGTTAGGGAGCCGCGGCCTCGACGAGCGGGAACCAGCTGCCGCGGTTCGGCACGTCGGCCAGCACGGCATCGCCGACGACCCGCTCCAGCAGCTCCGGGTCGACCTCGGCGGCCGGCGGCGCGTGGCCCTCGACGAGCCACCTGCCGTCCGCGGTGAGCCGCACGCAGGTGTTGTCGTCGACGCAGGTCGCGGGCGCGCCCGGGGTGGTGACGCCGGTGTGCGACGTCCAGCGCGCGTCGACCAGCCGGACCGCGATCGTGGGCACGCCGCTCTCCAGCACGTCGACCGGCATGGTCAGCCCCCGGTACTCCGGCCGGTCCGCGGTCAGCCGGATGCTGCCCAGCTGCTCGCTCACGCTGAGCGGCCAGTCGTCGACCGTGCCGCCGGACGTGAGCGTGTATCCCTCCGGCACGGTGACCAGGTCGATCGGGGTGGTGGCCGGATAGGGCGCGGTCATCGTGAGACCCTCCGCGACCGCGAGAAGATCCGCCCGGGGGTACGGCTCGGCCGCGATCATCGAGATCACCGCCCACGCGTCGTCCGCGTACTGCCAGGCCACCCCGGGACGCGGCTGCTCGTCGACGAACTCCCGCTGGTAGGGCACGTTCTCGGCCCAGAAGCCGTCCCGCCCGCGCACCGTGATCCGCTCCTGGCCGAGGTAGCGCTCCGGGTCGTAGACGCCGGGCCGGTAGACGGTCAGCAGCGCGTCGTAACCGGGCCGGGAGTCGATCACCTCGCCGTTGTCGTCCTCCAGCTCGACCAGCTCGTACGGCCGGCGGATCCACGCCTCCTGGTAGCCGGGCGTGACCAGCATCGGCTCGGACACCTTCAGCTCGCCGGCGGTGTAACCGTGGAACGTGTAGCTGAACGGCGGCGCGGCCAGTCCCTGCGCCACCACGTCACCCGGCACCGCCAGCTGCCCGGTGTCCGGCTCACCGTCGGTGACGGTGATGAAACCCGGCGCGTTCCGGGCGACGATCACGCCGGTGACCACCACCGCCGCCACCGTCAGCGTGGCGCTGATCAGCGCGATCCGGGTTCCCAGACGCTCCCGTCGCAGGTCACGATCGGTGGGTGGGGTGTCGTACACGATGGAGGCTCCCGGTCCGGCTCCGCTGACATGTCGCCGTGGGTAACGGAACGAGGGGGGCCACCGGTTCACCCACGGATCGAGGAATTTCCCGTCATCAGGCGACCGGGGTGGGCGGCAGGGCCTCCGAAGAGGGAGAATTCCGATCACTACCGCCCGTCGAAGGAGACCGATGGCTCCGCCCCTGACCCGGCTGACCGGCCTGTTCCGCGCCGGCAACCGGGACCACTCGCCGCTGACCAGCGCGTTCTCGCTGATCATCTGCGGCCTGCTGGCCGGTGTGGTCGTGGCCGCGGCCGCTTTCCCGGTGGCAGCGATATCCGGCCTGGCGACGAAGTCCGGCATCGAGGCGTTCGACAGTCTGCCCACCGAGATCACGGTGCAGCGGACGCCACAGAACACATATCTGTACGCGTCCGACAACAAGACACAACTCGCCATGATCTATGACGAGAACCGCAAGGACATCGAGTACCGCGAGATGCCGCAGGTCATCCGCGACGCGATCGTCGCCGCCGAGGACCGCACGTTCTTCACGCACAACGGCGTCGACTACAAGGGCATCCTGCGCGCGTTCCTGAACAACAAGAACAGCGAGGCCGCCCAGCAGGGCGCGTCCACGCTGACCATGCAGTACGTGCGGATGGCGATCTCGTACTCGGCCACCCACCCGGCCGACGTGGTCGCGGCCACCGAGGACACCACGGCCCGCAAGGCCCGCGAGGTGCGGTACGCGATGCAGGTCGAGGAGGAGATGTCCAAGGAGGACATCATCACCAACTACCTGAACATGGCACCGTTCGGCGCCGGCTCCTACGGCGTCTGGGCGGCCAGTCAGGTCTACTTCTCCAAGCAGCCCAAGGACCTCACGATCGAGGAGGCCGCGCTGCTGGCCGGCATGGTCAAGGCGCCGTCCGCGTACGACCCGACCACCGAGGAGGGTAAGAAGCTGGCGCTCGACCGCCGCAACAACTACGTCATCCCCGGCATGGTCGAGCTCGGCTTCATCACGGCCGAGGAGGGCGAGAAGGCCAAGCGGGCCGAGATCAAGGTCAACGGCAAGCGCACGCCGGGCGGTTGCGTGAACACCAGCAAGAACGACTGGGGCTTCTTCTGCGACTACTTCTACCGCTGGTGGATGGACCAGGAGACGTTCGGTGCCACGCCGTACGACCGGGAGCGGCGGCTGAAGAGCGGCGGCTACCGCATCGTGACCTCGCTCGACCCGAACATCCAGAAGTCCGCCCGGGCGAACGTCGGCCGGTACGCGGCGGACGGCAACCGCAACGCGCTGACGGTCGCGGCCGTGCAGCCGGGCACCGGGCACGTGCGCGCGCTCGCGGTCAACCGGGTCTACAAGAACGACGACCGGGGCAACGAGCCGAACAGCGACCCGGTGAAGCGACGGGCCGGCGTGCGCGGGACGTACCCGAACACCACGAACCCGATCATCACCGGCAGCCCGGACGTGGGCGGGTTCCAGGGCGGGTCGACGTTCAAGCTGTTCACGCTGGTCGCGGCGCTGGAGAAGGGCTACCCGCTGACGTACGACATCGCCTCGCCGCGGTCGTACTACGTCTCCAACTTCCCGGTCGAGCCGAACACCACCGGGCCCTGCCGCGGCCGCCCGGTCTACTGCCCGGCGAACTTCTCCTCGTCGCTGACCGGCACGTTCAACATGTGGTCCGGGTTCGGCCGGTCGGTGAACACGTACTTCGTGCCGCTGGAGGAGCGGGTCGGCGCGGACAAGGTGGTCGACGCCGCGAAGCGCCTCGGCATCAAGTTCCGCACCGAGGAGGACCAGCGGCTGGAGAAGGGCTCGTCCACCTGGGGCGCGTTCACGCTCGGCGTCTCCGACACCACGTCACTGGACCTGGCGAACGCGTACGCGACGATCGCCGCGGACGGCCGCTACTGCGAGCCGATCCCGGTCGCGGAGATCTGGCAGGACAAGCAGAAGCTGGCCGCCGGCGATCCACGCTGCGGGCAAGCGATCGACAAGGACGTGGCGCGCGCGGTCGCGGACGCGGCGCGCTGCCCGGTCGGCGACCGGTCCGAGACGTCGCGGTGCGCGGGCAGCACCGACCCGGGCGCGCGCGACCGGATCGGCAAGCCCGTGATCGGCAAGTCCGGCACCACGGACGGCTACCGCACCGCCGCGTTCGTGGTCAGCACCGTGCAGCTCACGGTCGCCGGCATCGTCGGCGACCCGGACAACCACAACACGTCCATGCAGGGTGGCGGCGACGCCTGGGGTGATCCGCACTCCGAGGCGGTCAACCCCGCCGTGATCAACACGCTGGCCGACGCGATGAAGGGCAAGGAAGCCAGGGAGTTCACGCCGCCCAGCGAAAAGATGATCACCGGCAAGCTGGTGTCGATCCCGTCCGTGACCTGCAACTCCGAGGCGGATGCGATCACCCGGCTGAAGGCGCGCGGCTTCCAGGTCCAGGTCTCCGCCGAACGCGTCGACTCCACCTGCGCGGCGGGCCGCGTCGCCCGCACCGAACCCGGCGACAGCACGGTCGAGGGCGGCACGGTGGTCCTGCGCATCAGCAACGGCAACGCGCCCCCGCGCCCACCGGCCAACGGCGGTGGCGGCAACAACGGTGGCGGCGGCAACAACGACGATGACGATGACGACCAGGGCATTTCCATCCCGGACATTCCCGGCCTGCCCGACATTCCGGGCTTCCCGGACTGACCGGTGCCCGGTGGTGAGGGAATCCGATTCCCTCACCACCGCGCCGGCCCGCCCGTCACGCACGGCACCGAACGACGATCCCCGTGTCGCTGGTGGCCGTGCGGCGGACACACTCGCAGACCGCGTGGCTTGTGCGGCGCGTTGCCGGCTCCGGCCGCCACGGCAGGAGACCATCCGGGCACCGGCACACAGCACCGCACCGGCTCCGCGGATCAGCGACTCCCGCACCGTCGGGTGCGCCACGACCCGCTTGCCCCTGCACCACCCGTACCGCGCGCGCCGGCATCGACGACCGTCGCACCTTGCCCATGCGGCGTGGTCAAGGTGTGGTGGTATGCGGCCTCCGCGGGACGGGATCCGTAACCGCTCATCTCACAGCGGGGGCGGGTGAGCCGGTGTCGCGGGTGTGGGCAGGGACGAGCCGCGAGCAAGACAAGCTGAGTGGCATCGGGCACCGGTTCGGCCGCGGACGGGCCTACCTTCCGGATCGTTGTTCGGTCACATGACCTGTCGGACCCTTCCTCTACAGTGGCCCGCGGGGTGAGGGAGGCGGGCAATGACCGAGATGTCAGACGCGAACCTGGACCGGATCGCCGCGGCCGTCGGCCACGGCACACGACTGTTGGCCGGGCGGCTGGCCGACGGCCCCGCGGCACGCCTGGGCCGACTCGGCGTCGCGAACGACCGGGCCCCGGAGTTCCCGTCCGCCAACGCAATCCCGGCCGGCCGGGCACCAACACTTGACGGCCGGGCACCGTCGCTTGACGGCCCGGTGTCGTCGCTTGACAGCCGGGTGTCGTCGCTTGACAGCCGGGTGTCGTCGCTTGACAGGCCGGTGCCGTCGCTTGACGGCCGGCCGCTATCGCTTGACGGCCGGCCATTATCGCTTGGTGGCCGGGCACCGTCGCCGAGCGACCACCCGGTACTGGCCGCGCTTCGGGCTCTCGGCGCGCCGCTGACCGAGCGGGTGCTCGGCGCGCTCGAGCTAACGCTGACCGAGCTGGGCGACGTCGCCGGCCCTGCGCTTCTCGGCGCGCACGTGCCGCAAGTGCCGACCGGGCCGACCGGGCCGACCGCCGGCGGATACTGGATGGTCACTGACGGGATGGCCAGTGCGGCACTGTCCGCCGCGGCCACGCTGGTCCGCACGCTCGGCGACCCGGTACTCGACCTGACCCGGCGGCTGGCCGGGCACCCGGCGGTGCGGTTGCCGTCCGCCCCGCCCGGTGCGGACGAGGAGGCGATCGCGGCCCGGCACGGCGCCGGACATGTCGGACTCGCGGTCGCGGTGGCACACGCGGCCCTGCGGAACACGGCCCCCTGGCCGGGCATCCGGCACGCGGACGCGGCGGTCGGGCTCGGCCTCGGCGTAGCCGCGATCCTGCTGCGGGAGACCCCGATGCCACCCGCCTACGCCGCAGCTCGGCTGGCGAAGATCCGCGCCGAGTACCAATATCCCCAGCACAGCACGGGCAGCGTGCTACCGGCCGGCCACCTGTTCGCCCTCACGGAGGCCGACCACCTCCCCGAGTCCACCCGGCCGTCGGCGCCCGAGGACGACCAACCGCCGCCAGCCGCCCGCCCGGCCGGAAACCCCGAGCCCAGCGGAAGCCACGAGCCCAGCACGAACGGCGAGCCTGGCGCGAACGGCGAACCTGGCGCGAACCGCGAGCTAAGCGGAAACCCCGAGCCCGGCGGGAACCGGGTACCAGGCGGGAACCGCGAACCAAGTGGGCACCGCCAGTCAGGCGGGCACCGCGAACCAAGCGCGGGAAATGGGTTCGGGGATACCGGGTTGGTCGTCGCGGTCGATGGTGGGGCGGTGATCCGGACCGGCGGGGACGGCGGACATGTGCGGGTGGAGCTGGACGTGCTGGCGGAGGCGCCGGAGACCGTCGACGAGGGATGGGACGAGGTGGCGGAGGTCAGCTGGCGGGCCCGGACGGGGCAGGCGACGCTGATCGGTGCCGGCCGCGGATCGCACCGCGGCGTGACGCCGCCCTGGCCCGGCGACTACCGGCTGCGGGTGCACGCGCGTGGCCGGGACGTCGAGGACGGTGGGCCGGAGTCGTACCGGCTGACCGTGTGGGCCGCACCGCCCGCGCCACCGCTCCTGCTGCGCGGCACGGACCGGCTCGGCCACCGGCTGCGCGGCGAGCCGGCCGCGCCCGTGCCGCCGCACCGGGCGTACCGCTGGATCCGCCACTCCCGGCTGCAGCTCGCGGCCACGGTCACGATCGCGACCGGGGTGACGGCCGACGAGGCGCTGCGCGCGTTCGGGGCGGACCCGGACGCACCGCTGCCGTTCCCGGACCGGGCGTTCGGCGCGGACGCGCTGACCGTGCTGGCGACGCCGGATGCGGTGCTGATCGTGGAGGAGCACCACCGTCGTGGGTCGCACGCCGGGGTGCTGGCCGCGCTGTCCGCGCGCGGCCGGGCCGCCAGCATGTTCTGGAACGACAACGCGCGCACCCGGCTGTCGTTCGCCGAGCACGGCTGGGTCCTGGCCAGCGTCGAACCGGCACCGGACCCGCACCCGGACATCCCGGCCGGCCCGGTCGCGGACGCGCTGGCCGGACTGGACCTGGCGGCGTTCGGCGAGCGCGCGGAGAAGGGCCTGCTCGCGGTGGAACGCTTCACCGGGCGGGGTCTGACCCGCGCCGACCTGGCGGCGATCGACGCGACCGGCATCGCCTTCGCCGCACCGGACCCATTCACGGCCCCGCCGGCCGACCCACCGGCCGCCGCCTCGCCACACGGTCTCGGCCACCCGCTCGAACCACCACCGCGACCGCACCCGCCCACGACACCACGGGCCCACCGGCCGGCCACCGATTCGACACGCGGCCTCGGCCGCCTGCTCGGAACGCTCGACGTGCCGGGCGGAGCCAGCCGCGGCCCGGCCGCACCGCACGGACCGGCATAGGCACGCCGGCCGCATCCTCGAACCCGGCACATCCCGACCGCATCCGACCCGGCTCGGTCCGGCCGCGGAGGCAGCCGGGCAGCGAAGTCCGCCGGCTCGGGGATAAGCCGGCCACCGACCCGGCCGACCACAACACCTGGCCCGGCCGGGACCTCGGATCCAGTCAAAAGCGGATCTTCCCGCTTCCGGCGTGGTGCTGCCCGCATGCTCCCGCGGGCACCGGTCGTCGCTGGCGCTCCTCCCTGCACGCCGGGTGGGTGGTCACCAAACCCGGCGGCAAGCCGCCGAACCCCGCCAGCTGCCCCCGCTCTGCTTGCAGCCGCCCTCCCGCAAGGGACAAACCGCGGCATCGCCCGCACAGGTCATGCCCAGCCCGTGTTCGCGCCCCTGCTGCCCCGCCCACCGGCTCATCACCGCTGCCGCACTCGAAACCGCTACCGCACTTGGAACCGCAGCCGCACTCGGAGCCGCTACCGCACTCGGAGCCGCTACCGCACTCGGAATCGCAGCCGCACTCGGAACCGCAGCGGCACTCGGAGCTCTCCACGCCCGAAATATCGCACTATCTCGCTCCCAGCGGGAGGCTCCAAGCCCGCAGAGGTCCGCCCGACCGCCCTGAGTGATCAATCAGGTGAGCAAAAAGACGATCCACTTCGTCTAATGACCTCTTTTTCGCCCACCTGATTGATCACTCAGGACACCCACCTTCGGGGGACCGAGATCCTTCGCGCGGCGAAGCGCTGGAGGAGCATCGTGGGCGCGGACGCGCCCCTCGCAGGCGCGCGCACCACATGCCGAAGCGCCACAACCCGCTCGACAGAGGTCCGGCACAGGCCCCGGCACGGGCCCGGCGGCAAGTCCGGCCCACACGCGGCGGCAGACCCGGCAGACCCGGCAGACCCGGGCGGCAGGCCAGGCAGGAACCCGGCGTCGAGCATGCCGCCGGGTCCGGCGCGCACCCGGCGGCAGGCACGGCGCCGGGCAAGACGTGGCGGGAACACGGCGGACGCAGCGGCGCCGGGCAAGACGTGGCGGGGACACGGCGGACGCAGCGGTGCCGGGTGAGACGTGGCGGTGCCGGGTGAGACGTGGCGGGAACGCGGCGGAGATGGCGGCACGTGGCGGGTGAGCGGTGGGGGTGTGGTGAGTGGGGTTGGGCGTTCGCGGGGGCGCCGGATGCCGTTAACGCCACGCTCTGCTTTCGGATAACCACGGAACGCTAGGGTCCTCGGCATGGATCGACGATCTTTGTTGCGTGCGACCGTGGCGGGCGCGGGTGGGCTGGCGCTGCCGTTCACCGCATGGTCGGCGGCGTATGCGGCGCCGGCGCAGAACGCGGCCGGGCCGTACGGGCCGTTGCAGGCCGCGGACGCGAACGGCATCGCGCTGCCGGCCGGGTTCACCAGCCGGGTGGTCGCCCGGTCGCGGCAGGTCGTGCCGGGCACCTCCTACGTCTGGCACGACGCGCCGGACGGCGGCGCGGTGATCCCGAACGGCAGCGGCTGGGTCTACGTGTCGAACTCGGAGGTGAGCGCGTCCGCGGGCGGGGGCGCGTCGCGGATCGTCTTCGACGCGAACGGCACGGTGACCGGCGCGTCGCGGATCCTGTCCGGGACGAACATGAACTGCGCGGGCGGCAGGACGCCGTGGAACACCTGGTTGTCCTGCGAGGAGGTGTCGCTCGGCCGGGTGTGGGAGACGTACCCGCTGGGTGGCACGGCCGTGGTCCGGCCCGCGATGGGGCGGTTCACGCACGAGGCCGCGGCCGCGGACCCGGACCGCGGGGTCGTCTACCTGACCGAGGACGAGACGGACGGGCGGTTCTACCGGTTCGTACCCACGGTGTGGGGTGATCTGTCCGCGGGCACGCTGCAGGTCATGGTCGCCGGCTCGGGCACGTCCGGCACGTTCACCTGGCGAACCGTGCCGGACCCGGACGGCTCGCCGACGCCGGTCCGCCGTCAGGTCAGCGGCGCGAAGTCGTTCAACGGCGGCGAGGGCTGCCACTACGCGAACGGGACGGTGTGGTTCACCACCAAGGGCGACAACCGGGTGTGGCAGGTGAACCCGGCCGCGGGCACGTACGAGCTGGCCTACGACGACAACCTGGTCTCGCCCGGGTCGGCGCCGCTGACCGGGGTGGACAATGTGACCGGTGCGCCGTCCGGCGACCTCTACGTGGCCGAGGACGGCGGGAACATGGAGATCTGCCTGATCACGCCGGACGACCGGATCTCGGTGTTCCTGCGGGTGAGCGGCCAGGGCTCGTCGGAGCTGACCGGGCCCGCGTTCACCCCGGCCGGTGACCGGCTCTACTTCTCGTCGCAGCGTGGCACGTCCGGGTCGTCGTCCGGCGGCATCACGTACTGCGTGACCGGCCCGTTCCGGCGATGAAACGGGCCGGTTCACCGGTCACACGCGGAACCGGCACTCGGCGACGCTGAGCTTGCCCCAGATGACCGTGCGCCAGTTGCCCGTCCACTCGCCGCCGAAGCTGGCGCAGATGTGCGGGCACTTGGCGCGCGCGTCGTCGTTGTTCCACAGCGGTCCGGCCGGGACGTCCGTGGTGTACTCGTCGACGCCGTCCCGGTGCACCGGCAGCTCGACCTCGACCACGCTCATCGCGCCGCCGACCACGGTCCACCACTGGCCGGTGAACGTGCCGCCGTGCGCGGCCGCGATCCACGGGCCGACCTGTTGGGCCTGGTCGTTGTTCCACAGCGGGCCGGCCGGGATCGCCACCTTGAAGGTGCCGCCGTAACGAGCGGTCCGTTCGGCCTTCGGTGCCGCACCGGCCGCCCCCGCGGCGGTCAGTCCGGCGATCACGGGTGCGGTGGCGACGCCCGCCATCAGCACGCGACGGTTCATGAGAGCCTCCTCGATCTCACGCCGACGATCATCGGCGAAGTCACCGTAACGGCTCCCCCACCTGCGAAAACGTGGAACGGCGTTACGTCCTCGAGATCAACGGTCGCAACGCCTCGCCCGCGGAGGTCACAACGCCCGGTTCGTGCCCGTTCCGGATCAGGCTGATGATCACACCGCCGACGCCGTGCGCCAGCACCTCGTCGTGCAGCACGGACGCGAGGTGGTCCGGCGTACCGGCGATCGTGATCGGCCCCCACGTGTCCGGCAGCTCCGCCATGATCCGTTTCGCCTCCGCCGCGGTCTCGGTGACCACCGCGCGGGTCAGGAAGCTGGTCGTGAGCGTGGCCGGGTCACGGCCGATCTCCTCGCAGCGTCGCCGGAGGACGGACAGTTTGTGCGGCAGGTCCGGGCGGTAGCAGTTGATGTTGTGGTGGTCGGCGTGGCGGGCGGAGAGCCGGAACGTCCGCTGCTCGCCGCTGCCGCCCAGCATGATCGGGACGGTCGGGCGCAGCCGCGGGTTGTTGATCGCGGCTCGGGTCCGGTACCACGCACCGTCCACCGTGGGCCGCTCGCCGCGCAGCATCGGGCCGATGATCCGCAGCGCCTCGTCCAGCCGGGCGAACCGGTCGGTCCAGGTGCCGAACGCGAAGCCGTAGTCCTCGTGCTCGCGCGCGAACCAGCCGGCGCCGAGGCCGAGCACCGCGCGCCCGCCGGAGATCACGTCGAGCGTGGTGACGGTCTTCGCGAGCAGCGCGGGATTACGGTACGTGTTGCCGGTGACCAGCGTGGACAGTCGCACGGTGCGCGTCTCGCGGGCCAGCGCGGCCAGCGTCGTGTACGCCTCCAGCATCGGTTCCTCGATCGGTGCGATCGCCGGGAGCTGGTACATGTGGTCCATCACCAGCACCGTGTCGAAGCCGGCGGCCTCGGCGTCGCGGGCCTGCCGCGCGACCGTGCCGAAGATGTCGCCGGGCGCCGCGCCGGGATAGCTGAAGCTCGGGATCTGGTAACCCAGTCGGATCGTCACGCCGCGTACCTCCACGCCAATGTAAGAGACCTCTTACACTGCTAATGTAAGAGACCATTAACACCAGGGCAAGCGGGGGTACGGAGAGTGGCGCGCGGCTATCACCACGGCGACCTGCGGGCCGCGCTGATCCGGGCGAGCCTGGAGGTGCTCGCCGAGGACGGGCCGGGCGGGTTCTCGGTGGCGCGCGTCGCACGACGACTCGGGGTCAGCACGGCCGCGCCGTACCGGCACTTCCCGGACCGGGAGCACCTGCTCTCCGCGGTCGCGGCCACGGCGGCCCGGGACCTGGCGGGCGAGGTGACGGCGGCGGCGGACGCGGCCGGGACGGACCCGGTGGCCCGCTTCGCGGCGGCCGGGGCGGCGTATCTGCGCTTCGCCGTCCGTACCGGCGCGGGATTCTTGGTGATCTTCTCGACCGAGTTGTCCGGGGTGGACGATCCGGAGCGGACCGCGGCCACCAGAGCGCTGATGAGCGACTGGATCGAGCTGGTCGCCGCGACCGGCGACCGGCCGATGCAGGACTCGCTGCACGTGATCGAGGAGCAGATCGCGCTCGCCCAGGGCTACGCGGCGCTCTACACACAGGGCTTCTTCCACCGGTCGTCGGTGCCGGTGGAGGAGATCGCGGCGCGGGTCGCGCTGGGCAGCCGGCGCCTGGTCACCGGCGGCTGAGGCCGGCCCGGCAGGCCCCGCCGCCCGCCGCCACCGCCCCGGGACGCCGGCGGATCGATCAGCCGTCCCCGCACGCCCCGGCCGGGCGGACAGCGGTCACGCCGGACGCGCCCCACCCGATGGCCCCGGCCGCTCGGCGGACGCGGGCGGCTCAGCGAACCCAGCCCACTCAGCGGAAGCGGGCGGCTCAGCGGAAGCGGGCGGAACGGCGGGCCAGCGGTGCACGGTCGTGCCGTCCGCGGTGAAGAGCACGGGGTGGCCGTCGATCTCGGCGGCGGCGACCGCCAGGATGTCGCGGGCGTGCGTGGCCGGTCGCGGGCCGAGCGGGTGGTCGCCGTGGAAGCGATGCAGGTCGCGGCCGGCGGCGACGGCGAGGACCGGACCGAACGCGGAGACCGCACGCGCGCCGTCCACCGGGACCGCCGGCACGCACGCGTCCGCGGACGCCCACATCACCCGGCCCCCCTCGACGAACGGCACCCGGTCGGCGACGCCCGCGTGCACGGCGAGGCGCGCGGCGTGCCGGTGCTCCTCGACCGGCTTCGGCGCCCGCGGCCCGAGCCGGGTGCGGGACGTCCGCACGCCGGTGACGCTGTCGTACCCGTGGACGGCGCCGTCTCCGAAGAGGACGTGCGCGGTGCCGCCGTGCGCGGTCAACGCGATCACGGTGCGGGACGACGCGCGGAACGTGCGGCCGGGGGCCGCCAGCGTGGTCGCGTGCCAGCGGGCGCCGGCCGGGCGCCAGAGCCGGACGAGTTCGTCGCCGTCCAGCGTGAGCACGCCGAGGCCGGCGGCGTCCGCGAACGGTTCGCAGCGCGCCCATGCGGACGGCGCGGCGAACGCGCGCACGGGGGTGCCGTCGCCGAGTTCGTGGAGGACCAGGCCGTGCCGGACCACGGTGACGAGGAGACCGCCGGTGACCGCGAGGCGGCGGGCGGGACTGGAAAGGAACGGGTGGGCACCGTTCGGGTTGTGCACGCAGGGATTCTGCACCATCGCGGTCCGAACACAAAACAACATTTACGAAATCGACCAGCGCCTATTGCCACACGTTCCGTCGTCGTGCTTGATTGTTTCTGAGTGTTTCCCGTCTGTTGCGGACCGGAACGCACGACGCCCCCGTGAGAAGGGAAAGCGTACGGATGAAGGCATTCACCGCGCTGGTCGCCGCGCTGGTCGTGGTCACCGGCTCACCCGCGGTCGCCGCTCCCCCACCGGCCCGGTGGCAGCCGGGCACCCCGCCGATCGCGACACCGTGGACAGACGACGCCGGCCCGCACCACGCGCTGCCGGAATATCCGCGCCCGCAGCTGACCCGCGCCCGCTGGCAGAGCCTCAACGGCGTGTGGGAGTTCGCCGCCGCCACCGCAGGGCAGGCACCGCCGACCGGGACCACGCTGGCCGAGCGGGTGCTCGTGCCGTACCCGATCGAGTCCGCGCTCTCCGGCATCCAGCGCTCCGAGGACCGGATGTTCTACCGGCGCACGTTCACCGTGCCGGCCGGCTGGCGGGTCGGCGGCGACCAGCGGCTGCGGCTGCACTTCGGCGCGGTCGACTACGACGCGACGGTCTGGGTCAACGGCGTCCGGGTCGCCACGCACCGCGGCGGGTACGACGCGTTCAGCGCGGACGTCACGGACGCGCTGACCCGGCGCGGCCCACAGGAGATCATCGTCGGCGTCGAGGACCTCACGGACGCGACCTGGCAGCCGGTCGGCAAGCAGCGCAACACCCCGGACGCGGGCATCTTCTACGTCGGCGCGTCCGGCATCTGGCAGAGCGTGTGGATGGAGCCGGTGCGGCGCGGCGCCGTCGACCGGCTCGACCTCACCCCGGACGTGGCCGGCGGCCTGCTGCGCGTCAACCCGCGGATCGCGGCCGCGGCCGGGCTCACCGTCGAGGCGGTCGCGAAGCAGGGCAACCGGGTCGTCGGGCGGGCGAGCGGGGCCGCCGGCGGTGAACTGCGCGTCCCCGTACCGAAGGCGAGGCTCTGGTCCCCTGATTCACCGTTCCTGTACGACCTGTCCGTGCGGGTGCTCCGCGGCCGTACCGTGGTGGACGAGGTGGGGTCGTACTTCGGGATGCGCGAGGTCGGCAAGGCGGTCGGCGCGGACGGGAAGCTGTACCAGACGCTGAACGGGAAGATCCTGTTCAACCTGTCCACGCTCGACCAGGGCTACTGGCCGGACGGCATCTACACCGCGCCCACGGACGAGGCGCTGCGGTTCGACATCGCGCAGACCAAGCGGCTCGGCTTCAACACGATCCGCAAGCACATCAAGACCGAGCCGGACCGCTGGTACTACTGGGCGGACAGGCTCGGCATGATGGTCTGGCAGGACATGCCGTCGATGCGGACCGGCGGCACTCCCCCGGTCGAGGCGCAGGTGGAGTTCGAGCGCCAGCTGCACGAGATCGTCGACGAGAAGAAGTCCTGGACCTCGATCGTCACCTGGGTGCCGTTCAACGAGGGCTGGGGCGAGTGGGACCGCGCGGCCACCGGCCGGATCGCGGACGCGGTCAAGGCGCAGGACCCGACCCGGATCGTCAACGCGCACAGCGGCGTCAACTGCTGCGCGTCCAAGGGCGACTCCGGGCGCGGCGACATGATCGACTGGCACGACTACGTCGGACCGGCCGCGCCGCAGCCGGACGCGAACCGGGTCGCGGCCGACGGCGAGCACGGCGGCTTCGGCCTCGAGGTGCCCGGGCACATGTGGTACCCGGACGGGCACGCCTACGAGATGACGCCGGACAGCGCGACGCTCACCCGGCGGTACGTGGAGAACCAGACCGACCTGCTGCGCGCGGCGGAGCGGTGCGGGCTGTCCGGGTCCGTCTACACCCAGATCACCGACGTGGAACATGAGGTCAACGGCTTCTACACGTACGACCGGGCGGTCGAGAAGATGGACTTCGCCGCGGTCGCGGAGATCAACAAGCGGATCATCGCGTCCGTGGACGGCAGCGGCGCAGGCGCCCCGGCACCCGGCACGCCCGGGCCGGCCGGCGTGGGCCACTGGCCGCTCGACGGGAACGCCGTCGACGCCGTCGGCGACCACGACGCCACCCTGACCGGCGCGCCCGCCTGGACCGACGGCGTCTCCGGTGCCGCGCTGCAACTCGACGGCGCCGGGCAGTACGCGGAGACGGCCGGGCCGGTGCTGGACACCACCGGCAGCTACACCGCGTCCGCGTGGGTGCGGCTGGACAGCCTCGGCGGCTGGGCGACCGCGGTCGGCCAGGACGGCGCCAACCGCAGCGCGTTCTTCCTGCAGTACTCCAGCGCGGACAACCGGTTCGCGTTCTCCTTCGCGGGCGGGCGCGCGCTGGCCCCGGACGTGCCGGAGACCGGCCGCTGGTACCACCTGACCGGCGTCCGGGACGTGGCCGTGGGCACCATCACGCTGTACGTCGACGGACAGCGGACCGGCAGCGTCAGCGCCTGCCACGGTGACTCCTCCGGTGGGCCGCTGACGATCGGCCGGGCCCGGTACAACAGCGGGCCGGTCGACTTCTGGCGCGGTGCGATCGACCAGGTGCGTGTCTACGATCGGGCACTGACGGACGCCGAGGTGGCCGAACTGCACTCGACCAGCATGTGATCCATGTGGTCCGGAACGTGCAAATTGCGCGTTCCGGACCACCCCCGCGCCGCCTCGGTCGTTGACCCCTTCAGAATCCCCCTCGGCTCTGGAGGTACCCGGATTGACCTCTGGTGAGGTGCCGCTGCGACGTAGTGCGTACGCCACGACGAACGTGGACGAGGCGCACGACGCGATGCGCCGCGTCTACTTCGACTTCGCCGCGCGCGTGCCGCCCCGGCTGAGCGAGTTCAGCTACCAGGTCCGCTCCGTCGACAGCGGCGTCATCGGACTGGACCGCATGCGGTACTCCACCACGCTGGACATCTCCACCGAACCGGTCGGGTACGTGCACGCCACGTACGTCCTGAACGGCAAGCTCACGATCCGCGCCGGCGGCGAAGAGGTGCACGTCACCACCGGCGACCTGGTGCTGGTGCCGCCCGGACAGTGCTTCCAGGGAACCCTGAGCGACTTCGACGTACGGATCATGCGGTTGCCGCTGACCGCGGTCACCCACGCGGCCGCGGCCCGCTGGGGGATGGAACCGGCCGACTTCGCGTTCCGTTCGATGAGCCCGATCTCCGCGTCGCTCGGCCGGTACTGGCAGGAGACGCTCACCTACCTGCACCGGGTGGTGCTCACCCCGGACGCCACCCTGCCCAGCGCGCCGGCGCACGCGGCCATCATCGACCTGGCCGCCGCGGCCACCATCGCGACGTTCCCCAGCACGGCCACCACGGCCTGCTACCTCCCCGGCCCCGGCGAGACCGGGCCGGCGACGGTCCGGCGCGCGATCGCGTACCTCGAGGAACACGCGGCCGACGCGACGACACTGGCCGACGTGGCGACCGCGGCCCGCACCGGGCCCCGTGGCCTGCAGGCCGCGTTCCGCCGGCACCTCGACACCACGCCGATGGCCTACCTGCGGCGCATCCGCCTCGAACGCGCGCACCGGGACCTGCTCGCCGCGGACCCGGCCCACGGCGCCACGGTCGGCGCGATCGCCCGCCAATGGGGCTTCACCCACCTCGGCCGCTTCGCCGCCGCCTACCGCGACGCCTACGGCACCTCCCCGGCGGAGACCTTGCGCACCCGCTGACTCCTCGGCGTACGCACCCGTCCTGCCGCACACCCGCTATATCTTCCTAGGAGGCTAGATATCCGGCGGGCCTGCATACGATGAACGCCATGCTGGGGGCGCACTTCGCGATCACGCCGGAGCAGGAACGCGCGCTTCACGCCGCCGAGGACGCCGGCGAGATCGACGAGTTCGTCGGCGAACTCGAGGAATCATGGTCCGAGGACCGGCTCAAGGTTGACTCGGACAAGGCCTGGGACGCCATCCACCGCTGCCTTTCCGACGGCATGCCGCACCACGGCGACGGCGGATATCCGCTGTCGCACACGATCCTCGGCGGACGCCATCTGCACGACGAGCACCACGTCGTGCACATCACCGCGGCGCAGGTCAGCGACGTGTCCGCCGCCCTGGAGCGGGTGGACCGGGCATGGTTCCGCCGGCGGTTCGACGCGATCGACGACACCGGGTACGGCGGCGCTCTCGACGACGCGGACTTCGCGTACACCTGGGACAACGTCGTCGACATCCGCGACTTCTTCCGCCGCGCCACCGCCGCCCGGCGAGCGGTGCTCTTCACCGCCACCTGACCGGATGCACGAAACCGTCGCGCCGGCCACCCACCGCACAAGATCCACAGTCCTGCACGCAGGGCCCGACTCGTTGACGTGACTTCAGGCGTGGTACGCCACTCAGTGCAATGAAGACACGGAGCACGAATACGGCATATCAATCAAAGGCTTGACCACCCGACTGACTCCTGAAGACCGAACCGCGGGAAACCGGTATGGACGGGTCGACATACGCCGAGCAGGAGGTGCACCGGAGCAAGAACAACCGGTTCATCGCCCACGTGGTCGACGACCGGTTCCAGGCCCCCTGCGGGCCACTCCACCTCGGTGAAGCCATCCACGAACTCCGCCCGTGGGCGACCAGCCGGCACCGAGGTGCCCGCTAACCGGCGACCTCGTCGATCATCCAATCACGTCGCCGTCCGGCGCCACCCAGCATCACGGCTCCCCACAGCGGTCGACGCACGAATCTGCCGATGAGCGAATGTCACTCTGGGGGATCGCGGGATGTGCGGCGTCTCGACGGTCCGCAGGATGCCGGGCGGTGGCGAGACTGTGGCGGAATGCGGCACCTCCCCTCGGTGGTCATGGCCGTGCCGTCGGGAGTGGAGCAGCGGCGACCAGGGCCGGCCGGGGCGAGCTGAACGTCCAGTCGCCAGGTTGCCGTCGCCGGTCACGACAGCTCCCGCACCACACGGCCCGGGATCGACGTTTAGATGATGCATGTCGATGGACTCGTCATGCGCCGATCGTTGGCGTCATCGATATGTGATACGTCGTGGGCGAGGATTGGACCGTCGTGGTGGCGTTGAGTCGGTCGGCTTTGGTTCGTGTCGGGGTGGCTGTGGTGCTCGTTGTTGGTGCGGGGGTGATCGCGTGGGAGATGGTCACGTGCTCTCCGCCTCGCGAGCAGGCGGAGATGGTCAAGCGGTTTCAGGCGGACCCTTTGCTCGACACGGTTCCGCCTGACGGCCGCTTCGCTGGGGAGTATGCGCGAACCTATAGTTGCGACTCGGGGTTCGGAAATGGTGGCGGAGGTAGCCTGACTGGGCCGGGCTTCGCTGAGGTGGGCAAGCGGTACAACACCCCGGCCGCCTACACCTACGACGATCTGCGCCGGCAGTTCGACCAGCCGGCGCGGGCGGCTGGCTGGGTCAATGATCCGGGGCGGACATATCCGGAAGCCGGACATCTCGGGTACTGCCGGCAGGTCGGCAACCGGTTGGTCCACGCGCGCGTAGGCTCCACGGACCGGACGGCGTGGATTGAGGGTTCACCGGGTTCGGGTATCGAGGGATCATGCCAGCGAGCGGATGCCCTGCGAGGCCGCGGCGACTCTCAAGATCAGTAGGCGCCGCTGCGGATTTCTGAAGGCGAAAGCCACATCCAGGCACGTGATCATGCCGGGGCTCGCGGGAGGGGATTGCCCCACGATGAAGGTCTCGCTATTGCACCAGACGCCCTTGAATCGACCTCTTACCATGAACCAATTGATGCCGATCGAGATAGGGGAAAGCTTTGATCGGAAATCTAATCCAAGTCATCAGTCTAATTGCCGTCGCTGCGACGATCCATTTCGCTTCCCGGCAAACCAGAAGCCTGCGGGAGCAAATCAGAATTTCCAACCTCGTGAGTCGCTACGAAACATTGGGGCACGCGAGCGAAAGGTATGACGTCGGTTTGCAGCTAATTTTCCAACGACCGGATTTTCGCCCTTATATTTTCGAGCGTAAATCTATCGACTTAACCGGAGATGACCTGGCGAGGGTGTTGATCATAGCCGACCTCATGGCCGGGGCGGCGGATTATGCGGTCCGGGTAGGAAGTCGATTCCCGGACGATACAGGGTCCGACTGGATCGGGGTTGCACAGGCGATGACGATGCAGCCAGTCTTTCGAAAGCTGACGCTGGAGCGCCCCTACGAATTTCCTGACCTGATCAAGTTTTTTCAGACCGAGGTTGATGACCAAACGCCGCCACCCACCAGTTAGTCCGAAAGCGCCGTTGCCCCACTCTTGTCGCTGGAGTCATGAAATCCGCCGCATTGACATTGCGGCCAACCCGCTACAGGTCAGGGATGGAATGCATCAGAGCGGACACTCGGACTTCGTCCCGGATCGGTAGGGATGAACCCAATTCGGGCCGCATTCGGGGCATAACGTTCGAGAAGTCACGACGCTCAAAACCTCGCACTCCTCGTCCGTCGGCACAGCGTTTGAGCGCTGGCACGACTTTGCACCGGAGGACATGTTCGCGTGGCACGTCGAGATCACGGAGCTGTGGCGCGAATGGACCGACAACCCGGAAGCACGGTCCGCGCCGTTCCGGGTGTTCGGGTGGTACGACACCGGCGGGCCGGCGCACCTCGGGCGTCTGGACGGGTTGGCCCGGGCCGGGCGACTCGGCGAACTCGCCGTTCTCGCCGAAACCGACAACCGCGCCCGTCGGCGCCTCGACCGGCAACTGCACGATGAGGGTCGTGCGGACGAGCTGCGGGCCCGGGCGGTCGGTGGTGACCGGACCGCACTCCTTCTGCTGATCCGGCTTCTTCGGGCCCGGGGCGAGGACGACGCGGCCCGTCAAGTGGTCCAGGAGCTCGCCACCACCGGCGACGACTATGCGGTGCGGCTGGCGCACGGCCCTCTCCCGGAGCCCTGGCCGCCGTCGCCCGCCGGATGATCACCGTCGAGGTGGGCCGGGGACCTCACGCGTACCGGCGAAGTGGTCTGTGCGGGCATGTCAGGGTCTTGTGGGGTCGCCGCCGGGACGGATTTGGTGGCGTGCGGCGGCGTCCGATACCTTCCGTCGCGCCTTCGACGGTGGGATACGTCGACGAGCGGATATTCCTCTCCGCGGTGGGGAGGACGGGCTGCTGACGATCGGAGAGACGTGCTCCAGGAACAACTCGCCCAGGCACCGGCCGAGCCCGTGCGGGACCGTGCGCCGGTCGGGCGCGCGCCGTGGCCGAGCCGGCTGCTCGACCTGCTGCTCCTGGTCTCGACGGTGACGTCCGCGGCCGTCACGGTCCGGGGGCCGAGCACCGGCACGAAGGTCGGGTTGGCGACGCTGGTCTTCGTACTCACGTCGGTGATCTGGATCGTGCTCGGCCTGATCTACGCGACGGTCCGGATCCGCCGTATCCGGCGGGCGCGCCGGGGTGACACGGGCTGGCCCGGCCGGCTGGCCGGACGGCGCACCACCTACCTGATCACGCTCGGCACCGCGCTCATCGTGCTCTCCAACGGCACCAACATCGTCGTGTTCAAGGGCAGCGATCTGAACTCGTACATGAGCCGGGTCATCGGCATCACGATGGTGCTGGTGGCCTGGACGATCCTGCAGCTCGCCTACTCCGAGCGGTACGCGCGGATGGAGCTGGAGAACACCGGCCCCGCGCACCTGGACTTCCCGGCGACGCCGCACCCCTCCCTGCTGGAGTACGCCTACTTCGCGTTCACGGTCGGCTCCACGTTCGGTACGTCGGACGTGACGGTGCAGACCAGCCGGATGCGCGGCGTGGTGCTGTGCCACGGCCTGCTCGCCTTCGTCTACAACACCGCCGTCCTCGGCATGGTGCTGAGCCTCATCGCCGGCTGACCCCGCACCACGAACCGGCGGCGCCGGCGCGCTTCCGAAGGCCGGCGCCGCGCCCGCGGACCCGCTCCGGCGGGCAGGTCCGGGCCTTGCTCACCGCAGCGGTGGGCGAGGCCCGGTGCGGTGATCACCGGCTGGTGGCGCGGGTGCCGGCGTGCCGCGCGTGACGAGCTTGGCAACGCCGAACGCGACAAGCCAGGGCAGCGACAGGAAGCCGCCGCAGGCGAGCAGGATCATCAGGACGGCGTCGCCGATCTCACCGTGGAACCGCAGGTCCGGCCACGAGAAGTTACTGCCCAGCAACGACAGCCCGTAGAACAGCACGATCACGACACTGATCCCCGTCGCGATGCGCCGACCACGCGGGCTCCCCGACGCGGACCAGGCCCCCATCCCCAGCATGATCATGGGCGCCAGGCACAGCCCGGACATCAGGACCAGCCCGATGTACGTCGCGCCGGGCCCGTCGGCCAGGATCGTGTCAGGAACATCGGCCATCGGGGCTCTCCAGACGTGGCAGGGTGGGTGGGCGTGATCAGCGCTCCGATCGGGCGGACCGGAGCGGCGGTCGGGGCGAGCGTACGAACCGGGTTCCAGCGCATGCGGATGTCCTCGGCGCGGTGCGACGGAAATTTCCACCGTTTCTGTCGGGGCGCGGCGATGATTTCCCGGGCGCGCTCGAGTCTGCATGCCCGTAGGGGGCGGGACGGGGACCGTCCTCACTCATTCGGGACTGATGGGGGGCGCTGTGAGCGGTATCCGGGTGTTGGTGGCGGGAGCGAGCATCGCGGGGCCGGCGCTGGCCCACTGGCTGCGCAGGCGAGGGGCCGCGGTCACCGTGGTGGAGCGGGCTCCCGCGTTGCGTCCCGGCGGGCAGGCGGTGGACGCCCGCGGGGTGGCCAAGGAGGTCATCCGGCGCATGGGGCTGGACGCGGTGGTGCGCGCGGCCCGCACCGAGACCGCCGGCGCGCACACGGTCGACGTGAACGGGAACGTGCTGGAGACCTTCCGTGCGGACGACGACGGCGGCGACGGGTACATCTCCGAGATCGAGATCCTGCGCGGAGATCTGTCCCGGGTGCTGTACGAGGACACCCGGGACGCTGTCGAGTACGTGTTCGGCGACCGGATCGCCGGGCTCACCCAGGACACCGACGGCGTCGACGTCATCTTCGCGGGTGGCGGCCGGCGACGCTTCGACCTGGTGATCGGGGCCGACGGGCTGCATTCGGCGTTGCGGGCGACGGTCTTCGGACCGCACGAGCGGTTCGTCCGTCACCTCGGTCTGGTGTTGGCCTTCTACAGCGTGCCCAACGAGTTCGGGCTGGACCGCTGGCTGATCGACTACCAGGATCATGGGTCCGGGCGCTCGGTCGGCCTGCGGCCTCTTCCGGACGCCGGCCGAGCGATGGCCATGCTCTCCTTCCCCGCACCCGACTTCGACATCGACCACCGCGACGTCGAGGCGCAGAAGGGACTCCTGCGGGAGCGGATGTCCGGCCTGGGCTGGTCGACCCCGCGCATCCTCGCGTACCTCGACGACGCCCCGGACTTCTACCTCGACCAGGTCGCCCAGGTCGTGATGGACCGCTGGTCCGCCGGACGGGTGGGGCTGCTCGGCGACGCGGCGTTCAGCTCGTCACCGTTCTCCGGCGGCGGCACGGGGATGGCCCTGGTCGGCGCCTATCTGCTCGCCGGAGAGCTGGCCGCCGCCGGCTGGGACCCGCGGGCCGGGTTCGCCGGCTACGAACGGCGGATGCGCCCGTTCGTCGAGGCCAACCAGGAGATCGGCCGTCTGCACGTGCAGAGCCGCGCCGTCCCGGACGCCGAACCCGCCCCGGAGCCCGACATGGAGTCGCTCATGGCGGTCGTCGAACGCGCGATCAATGGCGTCGACCTGCCGGACTACGCGGACGTCCCGGACTCCGAGACCTCGACCGCGCCGTAGGGCGCCGACGCGCCCTCGCGCAACGACCCGGCGGAGACGCGAAGGCGGGCAGCGCGGGTAGCCGTGGCTCCGGCGCCCGGCGCGGCCCCGGCCGGCGGGCCGCTCCTTGACGGTGCACGGCAGGCTGAACTCGAAACCGCCGAGCGCGCACCTTGCGGCATGACAGGACGTCTCATTCGCCGCACCGGCTCCGGTGTCGTCGCTGAAGCGATCGGCAGATCTCGGCATCGAGCGCCGACAGGTTCGGGATGTCCGCACCGTCCCACCAACGAATCGCCTCGACCTCGTCGTTGGGTTCGAACGGGGTGCGGCCGCCGAGTACGGCTCCATAAACCGCCGCATACTCCACGCGGTTGTCCGGCTTCAAACGGAAAACGGCAAGTCCGATGTAGGCGACGTCCGGCGCGGCCTGACCGGTTTCCTCCACGAACTCGCGGACTGCAGCGGCTCCAGGTGTCTCACCACGGTCGATCATGCCGCCGGGCAGCTCCCACCGCCCGCGCCGGCGGTTGAGGACGAGGAGCGTAGAACCCTGGTGCCTGCCGACCACCAGCGACAGGGGAAGCGGCACATCGGGGTCGAGTCGCTCAAGATCCCGTTCGTGTCCGGTTCGGAACTCCAGGAGTTCATTTCCGTCAACGTCGACAGCGATCGGCGGATTCACGGACACAATAATCGCAACGGCACGCGGGCTGGTGCACGCGGCCCCGACCGGGTCATCGGGAGAGCTCGGTGGTCCGGAGATCTGTCGCGATCATCGAGAAGACGGCCAGGTCGTGTGCCTTCTCGCCGTCCCACTCGGCCATCCGCAGGGTGCCCTCCCGGTGATATCCGGCCTTCTCGGCGACCCGCAGGGAAGCGACGTTGTCCAGGCGGGCATGCAACTGGATCCGCCGCATCCCGCCGTCGGTGAGTGCCCACCGGCCGACCGCGCGGGCCGCCTCGGTCGCGTGGCCTCGACCGCGCCGATCGGCCCGGACCCCGTAGCCGATCTCGCTGTGCCCCGCCTCCCAGTCGGTGTCACGTAGCCCGATGCTGCCGACGATCTCGCCGCTGGACTCCTCCACCATCGCCAGGTGCACACCCTCGCCGGTCAACCGCCGCCGGTGCACCGTCTCGGCCAGCCACCCCTCCACGTCGGTGACGGCCCCGGGACCGCCCGGCGGCAGTGCCGTCCGGTCACCGGCCGCCACGAGTGCTGCTACCCGCGCCGCGTCCCGCGACCCGAACTCACGAATCTCCAAGCCACCCGAGATGATCTTCACTGGAGGGAACATGGCGAGCAGCGTAACCCCACCCATCGGTACGTGACCGGCGCCCACGGTGCCGGCCGGGACCGAGCGCGTGAAGGGTGTGAGCGCGGGCGGGCGGGCGTCCCCGGCGGGTCGGGGTGGACCGCGCCGGGGATCGTCGGTGTCAGCCTGCCTTGTGGGCGCCGATCTCCGTCTCGCTGACCCGGGTCGGTTCCAGCACGCGGTGCAGGAAGGTCTTCGTGCGCTCCTCGCGGGGGTTGCCGAAGACCTCGGCGGGCGGGCCCTGTTCGACGACCACCCCGCCGTCCATGAAGACCACCCGGGACGCGACCTCGCGGGCGAACGCCATCTCGTGCGTGACCACCAGCATGGTCATGCCCTCGGCGGCCAGGCCGCGCATGACCGCGAGGACCTCGCCGACCAGTTCCGGGTCGAGCGCGGACGTCGGCTCGTCGAAGAGCATCAGCTGGGGGTCCATGGCCAGCGCGCGGGCGATCGCCACGCGCTGCTGCTGACCGCCGGAGAGCTGGGCCGGGTACGCGCCGGCCTTCTCCGCCAGGCCGACCCGTTCGAGGTTGAGCGCGGCGATCCGGTCCGCCTCGGCGCGGGAGCGTTTGAGCACGCGACGCTGCGCGATCGTCACGTTCTCCCGGACGGTGAGGTGGCCGAACAGGTTGAACTGCTGGAACACCATGCCGATCCGGCGCCGGACCGCGTCGATGTCGCAGTCGTCGTCGGTGACCTCGACGCCGCCGACGTGGATCGTGCCGGACGTCGGCGTCTCCAGCAGGTTCACGCAGCGCAGCAGCGTGGACTTGCCGGAGCCGGACGGGCCGATCACGCAGACGACCTCGCCCGGCTCGACCGCGAGGTCGATGCCGCGCAGCACCTCGAGCCTGCCGAACGACTTGTGCAGGCCGCGGATGTCGATGGTGGACATGGCGGTCACCTCTCCCTCGCGGCGCGCCGCTCCAGCCCGCGGACCAGCTGCGACAGCGGCAGCGTGATCAGCAGGTAGAGCAGGCCGGCCACGACCAGCGGCGTCGGGTTGACGCGGGTGTTGAGCGCGTCACCGGCGAACTTGGTCAGCTCGATGGTCGTGGAGGTCACGCCGAGCACGTACACCAGCGAGGTGTCCTTGGTCAGCAGAATGATCTCGTTGGTCAGCGGCGGGATGACGATCCGGAACGCCTGCGGCAGGATGATCGAGATCATCGCCCGGGTGTGTGACATGCCGAGCGTGCGCGCGGCCTCGAGCTGCCCCTTCGGGACGGCCTGGATGCCGGCGCGCAGCGTCTCCGCCATGTACGCGGCCGCGGTCAGGCCGAGACCGAGCGTGACCGAGCCGTAGACGCCGCCCGGGATCTCCCGGTCCGGGAACGCCAGCGGCACGCCGTAGCCGACCATGAACAGCACCAGCAGCGACGGCAGGCCGCGGAACAGCTCGATGTAGGCGGTCGCGAACCAGCGGTACGGCAGGATCGACGACAGCCGCATCAGCGCCAGGATCAGGCCCAGGACCAGGCCGAACACGAACGCCAACAGCGTGTAGAGAACGGTGTTGCGCAGCGCGACCGTGATGGCCTCGGGGAACATGCCCTGCGCGATGTCGAGCCGGAAGAACGCGTCCGACAGGGTCGCCCAGTCCGCGGCGGTCACCACGGCCAGGATGACCAGTGCGAAAACCACATAGCCGGCGGTACGGACGAGCCGTTGCCGCCGGCGTCGAGTCAGCTTCATGTGGTCGGTCAGGCGGTCGGCTTGGCGCCGATCCAGGTCGCGTAGATCTGGTCGTAGGTGCCGTCGGCGCGGGCCGCGGCGAGCGACTCGTTGACGGCCTTGAGCAGCTCGGCGTTGCCCTTCTTGACCGCGAAGCCGTACTGCTCACCGGTGTCGAAGCCGGCCGCGACCTCGACCTTGCCGACGTTGTTCTTGATGTACTCGTTCCAGACCGGCAGGTCGTTGACGGCCGCGTCGACCTGCTTGGTGGCGAGCGCCTGCTGCTGCGCGGCCAGGTCCTTGTACGAGACGACCTCGATGTCCAGGCTCTTCTGCTCGACCTGGGTCTTGATGTAGTCCTCGCCGGTGGTGCCGCCCTGCACGCCGACGCGCTTGCCCGCGAGCTCCTCCAGCGTCTTGACCTGGTTGCCGGTGAGGACCGCGAGCGCCTGGGTGGCGTCGAAGTACGGGTCGGAGAAGTCCAGCACCTGCTTGCGCTCGTCGGTGATGGTCATGCCGGCTGCCGCGATGTCGCACTTGCCGGCGTTGAGGTCGGAGCCGGACTTGATGCCCTCGAACGGCGTGTCGATGATCTCCTGGGTCACGCCGAGCTTCTTCGCGACCAGATCGACGAGCGCGACGTCGAAGCCGACCACCTTGCCGGTCTCGTCCGGTGCCTGGAACGGCGCGTACGGCAGGTGCGTGCAGGTGGTGAGCGCACCGGCCTTGATCAGCGCGACGCCGCCCTCGGTGGTGCCGCCGGTGTCCTCCTTGGCGCAGCCGGCGAGCCCGCCGACGACCAGCGCGGCGGCGGTCGCCAGCGTGGCCATCCGGCGCGAGTATCCGAGCGATTTCATGCTTTGTCTCCCCAGGTCCCTGCCCGCACGCCAGGCGGGTCGAGCCACATTAATCCAGAGTTATCCGCCCGGCAACAGAGAAGATCATCCTACGTCGGCGGCCGGACGTGACCGTGCACACACCTTCCGCTTCCCCGCGTTGCCGCCGTCACCGTCGTGTCCCCCGGCTGGACATTTCCCATTGATCACATAGGATTAGGCGCCAATTGAGGGGGGTCCCGTGACGGAGATGGTGTTCTCCGCGCCACCGGCCGCGCAGCGTGCGCACGTCTGGCGCCGGCTGCGCCGTGACCGCTGGGCCGTGACCGGCGGGGTGGTCGCCGTGACGCTGGTCGCGGCCGCGCTGGCCGCGCCGCTGCTCACCCGGGTCTCCGGGCACGACCCCTACACCTACGACCTGGACGCGGTCTCCGGCGGCGGCGTGCCCCTCGGCGCCGGCGGCGGCATCGGCGCGGAGCACTGGTTCGGCGTCGAGCCGATGACCGGCCGGGACCTGTTCGCGATCGTGCTGCACGGCGCCCGCACCTCGCTGCTGGTCGGCGTGGGCGCCACACTCGTCGCGATCGCGATCGGTGTCGCACTCGGCGCCACCGCGGGCTTCGCCGGCGGGTGGTGGGACGCGCTCGCCTCCCGTACCACGGGTGTGGTCTTCGGGTTTCCGGCCCTGGTCTTCATGATCGCGCTCAGCGCGGTCGCGCCTCCGGAGATCCCCCGGCTGCTCCTGGTGGTGCTGGTCGTCGGCTTCTTCGGCTGGCCGCCGATCGCCCGGGTGGTGCGTGCGCAGACCATCGCGCTGCGGGAGCGCACGTTCGTGGTGGCCGCGGTCGCGCTCGGTGCCCGGCCGCACCAGGTGCTGTGGCGGCACATCCTGCCGAACCTGCTGCCCACGGTGCTGGTCTTCGGCACGATGCTGGTGCCGTCGATGATCGGCATGGAGGCCGCGCTGTCGTTCCTCGGCGTGGGCGTGCCGCCGCCGACGCCGTCCTGGGGCCGCTCGATCGGCGACGCGATCTCCTGGGTGCAGCTCGACCCGATGTACCTGCTGTTCCCCGGCGGGGCGCTGTTCGCGGCCACGCTGTCGTTCAACCTGCTCGGCGACGGACTCCGGGACGCGCTCGACCCGCGGCTGCGGGAGCTGCGCCGATGACCTGGATCCCGCGGCGTCTCGGCGGCATGCTCGGCGTGCTGCTGATCGTCAGCTTCCTGACGTACACGCTGCTGATCGTGGCGCCGTCCGACCCGGCACTGATGTCCTGCGGGCGCCCCTGCACGCCGGACCGGCTCGCGGACGCCCGCGCGTTCATGGGGTACGACCAACCGCTGCTCGGGCAGTACCTGTCCTTCCTGGGCGGGATCGTCACCGGCCGCACGTTCGGCGACGGCGCGGCCGCGGTCGAGTGCGCCGCCCCGTGCCTGGGCTACTCGTTCCGGCTCGGCGCGCCGGTCACCGAGCTGATCGCCGAACGCGCGCCGGTCACGTTCTCGCTGGCCGTCGGCGCGGCCGTGCTGTGGCTGCTGCTCGGCGTGACGGCCGGCACGGTCTCCGCCGTCCGGCGCGGCTCGCTGCTGGACCGCGCCGCGATGACGCTCTCCGTCGCCGCGGTGTCCGCGCCCGCCTACCTGGTCGGGCTGATCGGCCTGCTGATCTTCGGGTTCACGCTGAACGTGGTGCCGGTCTCCGGGTACGTCCCGCTGACCGAGAGCCCGGTCGACTGGGCCTGGCACCTGGTCCTGCCGTGGCTGGTGCTCGCGCTGATCTCCGCGGCCGTCTACGCCCGGCTCACCCGCACCCAGCTGCTGGACGTGCTCGGCGAGGACTTCGTGCGCACCGCGCGCGCCAAGGGCCTGCGCGAGGGCACGGTGCTGCGCCGGCACGGGCTGCGCAACACGCTCGTACCCATCGTCACGTACTTCGGTCTGGACCTCGGCAGCCTGCTCGGCGGCGCGGTCCTGACCGAGCGCGTGTTCAGCATGCCGGGCCTCGGCTCGCTGCTGATCGACGCGTACGGCAACGCCGACCTGCCCGTGATCATCGGCGTCACCGTCTTCTCGGCCGCCGTGATCGTGGCCGCCAACGCCGCCGTGGACGTGCTGCACGGCGTGCTCGACCCCCGTCAGAAGGGAAACCGATGAGAGCCCGCCATGCCGTCGCCGTGGCCGCCGCAGTGATCCTGGGGCTGTCCGCGTGCAACGCCAACCCCTCCGGCCCGCCCGGCGAGACCACCGCGCAGAAGGGTGGCACGCTGCGCATCCTGTCCTCGGCCAGCGAGTTCGACCTGGACCCGGCGAAGAGCCAGTCGCTGGCGATCACCTCGTCCGGCCTGGTGCTGCGCCGGCTCACCACCTGGGACATCTCCCCCGGCAAGCCGCCCGCGGTGGTCCCGGACCTGGCCACCGACACCGGCACCACCACCGACGGCGGCCGGACCTGGACGTTCACGCTGAAGGACGGGCTCACCTACCCGGACGGTTCGGCGATCACCACCCGGGACATCAAGTACGGGCTGGAGCGCTCGTTCGCGCCGGAGCTCAGCGGTGGTCTCGGCTACCACAAGGCGCTGCTGGCCGGCGGGGACGCGTACCGCGGGCCGTACTCGGGGCAGTCGCTGGACTCGATCGCCACGCCGGACGACCGGACGATCACGTTCACGCTGACCAGCGCGTACGGCGACTGGCCGTGGATCGTCTCGATGCCCGCGTTCGCGCCGGTGCCGAAGGCCCAGGACGACCCGGCGGACTACGGCAAGAACCCGGTCCCGTCCGGGCCGTACCGGATCGCCTCGTACACGGCCGGGTCCGAGGCGGTGCTGGAGCGCAACCCGGCGTGGAAGCAGGAGACCGACCCGGTCCGCACCGCCGGGCCGGACCGGATCGTGTTCCAGCTCGGGCAGGACACCACGGTCGCGGCGCAGCGGCTGGTCGCGGACTCCGGGGACGACCGGTCCGCGTTCGGCGCCAACTTCGTGCCCCCGGCCCAGCTCGCGCAGGCGCAGGCGAACCCGGCCGTCAAGGACCGGATCGTCACCTCGTCGCCGGGCGCGCTCGCCTACCTGGTGATCAACACCAAGAGGGTCACCGACCTGCGGGTACGCCAGGCGCTCGCCTACGCCACGGACAAGCGCGCCTACCAGGTCGCCTCCGGCGGGGAGACCGGCGGCGGGCTCGCCACCACGCTGATCACGCCGGGCATCCCGGGGCGGGTCGAGTACGACCTGTTCCCGGCCGACCCGGCCGGTGACGCCACGAAGGCGAAGTCGCTGCTGGCCGAGGCCGGCCGGACCGCGCCGAGGCTCACGCTGCTGGTCCGCAGCGACGGGCAGTGGAGCAGCCAGGCGCAGGCGCTGCAGCAGGGCTTCGCCCGGGCCGGGATCCAGGTCGAGCTGCGCACCGAGGAGTACGAGGCCTGGCGGGAACACGTGACCAGCGGCGACCGCGACGACTGGGACCTGACGCTCACCTCCTGGCAGCCGGACTTCCCGTCCGCGAACGGCAACATCCAGCCGCTCTTCGCCTCCGGCGAGATCGGCGGTGGCGGGTTCAACCTCTCCCGGTACTCGGTGCCGGAGGTGGACGCGCTCATCGCCCGGGCCACCGCGGAGGTCGACCCGGCGGCGTCGCAGGCGCTGTGGGCGCAGGCGGACCGGCGCATCCTCCAGGACGTGCCGGTGGTGCCGCTGATCTACACCAGGAACTCGTTCCTGCGCGGGTCCGCGGTGCAGAACTTCGTGATCGGCGAGTTCCCGGCGTACCCGAACTATCTGAAGGTGTCGCTGAAGCAGTGAGTGAGGTGCTGGAGTTCGACGGGGTCTCCGTCGCCTTCGGCCGGGTGCGGGCCGCCCGCGACGTGACGTTCGCGTTGCGCCGCGGGCGGGTCCTCGCGCTGGTCGGCGAGTCGGGATCCGGCAAGTCGGTGACCGCGACGGCCGCGCTCGGACTGCTGCCCCCGTCCGCGACCGTCACCGGGAGCATCCGGCTCTCCGGCGAGGAGCTGGTGGGTGCGCCACCTGGCGTGCTCCGGGCCGTGCGGGGCGCGCGGATCGGCACGATCTTCCAGGAGCCGATGAGCGCGTGGAACCCGGTCTACACGATCGGGGCGCAGATCGCCGAGGCCGTCTCGGTGCACCGCCGGCTCGGGCGGGCGGCGCTGCGTACCCGCGTGCTGTCGCTGTTGTCCTCGGTGGGTCTGGACGAGCCGGACCGGATCGCCGCGTCGTACCCGCACCAGCTCTCCGGGGGGCAGTTGCAGCGCGCGATGATCGCGATGGCGATCAGCGGTGACCCGGACGTGCTGATCGCGGACGAGCCGACCACCGCGCTCGACGTCACGGTCCAGGCCGGCATCCTGGCGCTGCTGCGCGGCCTGCGCGACACCGCGATCCTGCTCATCACGCACGACATGGGCGTGGTCGCGGACCTCGCCGACGACGTGGTGGTGATGCGCGCCGGGTCCGTGGTCGAGTCCGCGCCGGCCGAGCGGCTGTTCGACGCGCCGGCGCACGACTACACGCGTGCGCTGCTGGCCGCGGTCCCGTCGCTGACCGGCGAGTTCCCGGCCGCCCCGGCCACCTCGGCCGCGCCCGTGGTGTCGGTCCGGGACCTGTCCGTGGTCTACGACCGGCGCGTCCGCGCGGTCGACGGCGTGTCCCTGGACATCCCGGCCGGCACCGTGGTCGGCCTGGTCGGCGAGTCCGGCTCCGGCAAGTCCACGATCGGCCGCGCGCTGGCCGGTCTCGCCCCGGTCACGGCCGGCACCGTCACGGTCGGCGGCGTCGGCCTCGGCGCCGCGTCCCGGCGGGACCTGCGCGCCGTACGTACCCGGATCGGCATGGTCTTCCAGGACCCGGCGAGCGCGCTCGACCCGCGCCGCACGGTCGGTGACAGCGTCGCCGAACCGATCGTGCTGCACTCCCGCGCCACGGACGCGCGCACCCGGGTGGCCGAACTGCTGGACGCGGTCCGGCTCGACCCGTCGCTCGCCGAGCGGTACCCGCACGAACTCTCCGGCGGCCAGCGCCAGCGGGTGGTGCTCGCCCGGGCGCTCGCGCTGCGGCCCGCGCTGCTCGTCGCGGACGAGCCGACCAGCGCGCTCGACGTGTCGGTGCAGGCCGGTGTGCTGGCGCTGCTCGCCTCGTTGCAGCGGGAGCACGGTTTCGCGTGCCTGTTCATCAGCCATGACCTGGCCGTGGTCCGGTCGATCGCGCACCGGGTGGCGGTGCTGCACCGGGGGCGGGTCGTCGAGGAGGGCACCACCGGGAAGGTGCTGACCGCGCCGGAGCACCCGTACACCCGGCGGCTGCTCGACGCGGCACCGGTTGCGGACCCGCGACGGCAGCGCGCCCGGCAGGCATCCGCTTCCTGAGGACGGCGTCACGCACGGCAGCGCGGGCTCCCGGCATCCGGAAGCCCGCGCTGTCGGTCAGGGTCAGCTCGGCCCGTTCGCCTCGCTGATCATCTCCTGGAGCGCGGCGCGCAGCTCGGGCAGCGGCGCCACCTCGGCCGACGTCGCCGTCCGGGCCGCCGCCGGGGTGCGGACCGGGCCGGCCACCGGGAAGACCTCGGTCTCACCCGGAAGCGGGATGCCCGGACAGGTCACCGAACCGGGACGCGAGTTGTGCAGCAGGAACACGTTGACCATGCCGTCCACGCAGGGGTTGCCGTCCAGCGCGTACTGGCCGTGGAACGGTGCGTCGTCCACCGAGATCAGGCTGACGCCCGGCGCGGCCCGGACCGCGGACCTGGCCTGCTCGTAACCGGTCTGCGGGTCGAACTCGCTCTGCACGACCAGGATCCGGCCGGTCACCTGGGCGGGCAGCTGCGGCAGCTGCTGACGCGGCGCGTCCGACCAGAAGCCACACGTCTCGCCGATGCCGTACTGCCAGCCGAACAGCGGGAACTGCGGGCCCTGCTGGTCGCTGAGCCGCTTGTACCAGGCGGCCGAGCGGGTCGGCTGGTCGTTGCAGGCCACCGCGAACCGGGTCGTCGGCACCAGCGCGTAGTCCGCCGGGTCGTCGGCGAGCGCCTTCGCCGCCGCCTGCGGGGTGAGCGCGCTCAGCGGCACGCCGAACCGCTCCCGGGACACCGTGTCGAGCTGCGGCGCGAGATCCGATTCGGTCAGCGGCGGGGTCTCGCCGTTGGCACCGGCGACCCCGATCGCCAGCACCAGCGCGGCCAGCGTCCAGGCGAACGGCGAGCCGAGACCGACGAACGCGGAGTCGTAGTCGTCCGGGCTGACGCCGTTGGCGGCGAACCAGGCCCGGCCGCGCTCCCAGTTCGCGGCCGCCTCCTCGGGCGTCGCGCCGACATCGTCCGGGAACTGGCGGGTCACCCACGGCAGGAACGTGTCCTCGAACAGCCGCTGGTTGATCGGCGGCCAGGCCTCGAACGCGGCCTGGAGCCGGCCCTGGAAGTCGACGCTGGAGTCCAGCACCATCTTGCCGGTGCTGGCCGGGAACAGCGACGCGTACTTCGCGCCGAGCCAGGTGCCGTACGAGTAGCCGAGGTAGTCCAGCTTCGGCTCGCCGAGCAGCAGCCGGATCAGCTCCATGTCGTGCGCGGTCTGCCAGGTGGTGATGAACGGCGCGAGCGCCTCGCTCTGGCAGGCCTCGGCGATCGCCCGCGGCGTCTTCTGGTGCTCGGCGATGCTCTCCGCCGAACGGTCCCGGGCGTCCAGGTCGGTGCGCTGGGAGATCCGGTCGAGCGGCACCTCGCAGGTCTCCGGGTCGAAGCCGCCCTCCTGGCCGGTGCCGCGCGGGTCCATGCCGATCAGCGCGTACCGTTCGTGCAGCTGGGGCTGCAGCGCGGCGATCGCGCCGGGCAGCGACGTCCCCTGGCCGCCGGGTCCGCCGGGGTTGAGCAGCATCGAGCCGAGCTTCTCGCCGCTCGCGGCGACCCGGCTGATCGAGACCTGCAGGGTGCGCCCGTTGCCCGGTGCAGCCCAGTCGCGGGGCACCGTGACCAGCGCGCACTCGGCCGGCACCGTGCCCTCCTGGGCCGGGAACGCGCACGCTCCCCAGGTCAGTTCCTGATCTGCGAAGGCGTCGAACGGTCCGGTCGCGGCGGACGCCGGGACGGAGGTCCCGGTGAGCACCAGCGCCGTGGTGAGTGCGAGCGCCGCACCGGCGGTCGGTCTGCGCACGGGCAGTCCTTTCGATGGCGGGTATCTGACCCGGTCGATCCCAGCACCGTTCCGCTCGGGCGTCCAGGGCCGGTGCGTCCATGTAGTACTTTCGGCCGGTATGGGGAGACAGACGCCGATCCGGGTCCTGGTGGCCGACGACCAGGCCCTGGTCCGCACCGGCCTGCGGCTCATCCTCGACGCCGAGCCGGACATCGAGGTGATCAGCGAGGCGGCCGACGGTGCGGCCGCGGTGCGGCTGGCCCGCCTCCTGCGCCCCGACGTGACGCTGATGGACATCCGCATGCCCGGGCTGGACGGTGTGCGCGCCACCGAGCTGCTGGCCGGCCCGCAGGTCACCGACCCGCTCCGGGTGGTCGTGGTGACCACCTACGACGTCGACGAGCAGGTCTACGCCGCGCTGCTCGCCGGCGCCTGCGGTTTCCTGCTCAAGGACGCCGGCGCCCGCTGGCTGCCCGAGGCCGTCCGGGCCGCGGTCGACGGCGAGGCGGTCGTGTCCCCGTCCGTCACCGTCCGCCTGCTGCGGCACTTCACCCGCTCCGCGGCCGCCCCCGCCGGCCCGCCCGGCCTGCCGGTCACCACGCGCGAGCTGGACGTCGTGCTCGCCGTCGCCCGCGGCCGCACCAACGCCGAGATCGCCGGCGACCTGCACATCTCGCTGTCCACGGTGAAGACGCACCTGGCGAGCCTGCAGGGCAAGCTCGCGCTCCGGAACCGTACCGAGATCGCGATCTGGGCCTGGCGGCACGGTCTCGTCGGCCGCGACGGCCCGCCGCCGTCGCTCCACTGAGGACGGCGGCGGGTCAGCTGCGGGCGACCAGGCGGACGTAGGTGAAGTAGGCGCCGAGCGTGGCCACCAGCGAGGCGATCAGCGCCATGCCGGTGCCGACACCGACCCGCAGCGGGCTCATCGCCGCGAACGTCATCGCGGCCAGCAGGATGCTGAAGATGCTCAGGAACGTGAACGCGATGACCAGCCCGTTGAGCAGGCGCGCCCGGCGGCCCTGCAGGCTCGACGACAGCTGCTGGTGCAGCGTCCGGAGGAAGCCGAGCCGGCCGTCCAGCGAGTCGAGCACCCGCCCGAACTGCCATTCCTCCTCCAGCGCCCGCCAGATGATCTGATCGGTCGAGTCCAGGTGCGGCTCCACCGACGCGTACCGCAGCCGGAACGACTGCACCGCGTGGTAGAGCCCGAGGATGCCGTTCGTCTGCTGCTCCAGCGCGTCGATCGTCAGGTCCGGGTCGTTCGGCCGGACCCGGGCGAGCTGGCTCTCCAGCGCGGCGTCGTGGGCCAGCGCGGTCGCCCAGCACACCTGGTGAACGCCGGCCAGCCGGATCAGGCCCTGTACCAGCTGGTCGTCGGCGTCCTCCGCCACCACCACGCAGTTGCGACCGACCCGCACCACCGGCGACCGCGGTGTCTCCACCACGCACCGCCGCCCGACCGGGGTCACCCGCGCGGCCAGCGCGGTCCGCTCCGCGTCGGTGGACTCGGGCGTGGGCGTGATCAGGTAGACCGCGTTCGCCCAGAGCGCCATCACGTCCGTCGCTTCCAGGCCGAAGCGGCGGCCCGGCCGAGACGCGCCCGGACCAGCGCGGTCACCTCCGGCGCCATGGCCGCCACCAGACCGCGGGTGTCGAGGACCAGCGAGCTCGCGTCCCGGTACGCCGTCGCCGGCAGGTCGAAGGTGAACAGCACCAGCCCGGTTCCCACGTTCCACAGGCTCAGCCGCGCGTCGACCAGCCGCCACCGCGCGGTCTCGCCGGACAGGAACCGGTCCACCCGGTCGCCCACCACGTCGGGCACGCCGCGCAGTTCCACCACGCCGCGCGGCATGCGGCGCAGGAACCGGTCCAGGATGCCGGCACCGTAGTCCTGCAGCCCGAGATCCTCCTTGTCCGCCGGTGCCCGCCACGGCCCGTAGCCGCGCAGGCTCTCCTCGGACGCGTCGGCCCACCCCCGCAGCTCGGCGCGCTCCGTGGAGCCGACCGGAAAATAGGCCAGCACGCGTACCCGCTCGGCAACCACCGGCGATCCTCCCCACATAGGCGGACTCCGATGGTACGGACGGCGCGCCACCACCGGCGGGGTCCCGGTGACCGGCGGCGGGACGTGCAGGGAGGAGCGCCGGCGACGACCGGTGCCCGCGGGAGCATGCGCGACGCCACCACGCCGGAAGCGGGAACATCGGCTCTTATGGCATTTGCTCCCGCCGGAAGTACGCGTGGTACGCGTCGGTATCACCCTGGAAGAACGGTGCGAAGAGCGTGCCGTCGACCGTGAAGGTGAGTGGCTCCGGTCCGGGAACGGCGGTGCCGAGCGGGTCGGGGAACCGCAGGTACGACGTGGCGGTGGACTTGGCGATCAACGTCAGTGGGCCGTAGCGCAGCGCCTGGAGGCCGGGGTCGTCGAGCGCCGGCTCGGTGTGCAGGCGGTACGGGAAGCGGACCTCGACGCGGTCGCCGGTCCGCCAGGCGCGGGAGATCGAGGCGTAGCCGTCGGCGGCGGCGGTGACCGGCCGGCGGCGGCCGTTGACCGTGACCCGGAACGTGTCGCGGGCCCAGGACGGGATGCGCAGGCGCAGGTCGAGACGGCCGTCGCCGGTGACGGTGAGCGTGCTGGTGTCGGTGCGGGGGAAGTCACCGGTCTGCGTGACGGTGAGCCCGCGCTCGGCCCAGTGCAGCGTGGACGGCAGGTAGAGGTTGACCCACAGCGTGTCGCCGGCCACCGACCGGAAGTAGATGGTGTCCTGGTATTTCGTGTGGTTCTCCAGGCCGGTGCCGCCGCAGCAGGTGCCGACGTTGCCGTAGCCGCGGCGGACGCCGGGGCCGACCGGGACCATGTAGGTGACCAGCGGGTCGGTGGTGCTGTCCGCGTCGCGGCGGGACGCGAGGATCTGGTTGACCAGCGCGCGCTCGTAGTAGTCCGTGTAGCGCGCGTCCGGCGCGTGCCCGAACAGCGCGCGGGCGACCTTGAGCAGGTTGTACGCCGCGCACGTCTCCGCGTTGGTGGTGGTGACGATGCTGGCCGCGATCGCGTCCCGGGCGCGGAAGATCTCGCCCTGGCCGGTGCCGCCGTGCGCGTAGGTGCGGTGCGGGACGACCATGTCGAAGAAGTTCGCGGCCGCGGTGCGGTAGCGGGTCTCGCCGGTCTCCTCGTACAGCCGCAGATAGCCGAGGAACTGCGGGATGTGCTGGTTGGCGTGGCGGCCGTCGAGGCTGTCGACGCCGGCGGCCGCGTCCGCGAGCAGCGCGGTGTTGTCGAAGCAGCGTGCGGTGTCCAGGAACGTGGCGTCACCGGTGAGCGCGGCCAGGTCGGCCAGCACCTCGTTCATGCCGCCGTACTCGCCGGCGATGTAGAGCGCCCACATCCGGTCGAGCTGGGCGCGGGGCAGGTGGCCGAGGCGGCTGTGCACCCACTCGCCCATCCGGCGCGCCGTGTCCAGCGCGATCTCGTTGCCGGCCAGCGTGTGCGCGTCCAGCAGCCCGCGCATGATCTTGTGGCAGGTGTAGTAGGGCGCCCAGATCGCCGGGTACGTCACGAACTGTTCCAACTGGATGAACTGCGTCTCCGGGTACGCGGCGAGGAAGCCCGCGTGGCTCGGGCCGGGCGCGCCGCCCTGGCCGGTGACGACGGCGGCGTGCCGATCCTGGCCGGACGCGTCGTGCACCGCGGTCCCGGCGGTCTCCTCGAAGCGATATGCCACCACGTTCCCGTCGAACCCGGGCGTGGTCAGCACCCGGTCGTAGATGTGGAACTCGCTCACCGTCGCGGCGAGATGGGCGTCGCCGTACTGCGAGCGGCCGATCCAGTTGTTCTTCGGTGCGCCCAGGTCCGCCGGGGTCAGCGTCATCGCGGTGTTCGTGCCGGCGACCACGCCGTCGACGTACAGCGTGCCGACCGCGCCGTCGAGCGTGACCGCGACGTCCACCCACTCCCCCACCGGCAGGCGCGTGGTGCTGGTGATCCGCTGTTCGCCGCCGCTGCCGCCGGTCGTGATCGCAAGACGCACGCCGGCACCGTCGTCCGCGGCCAGGAACATGTTGACCGTGGTGCCGGTGCCGACATCGACGATCCGCGACCAGGTACGGCGTTCGGTGAGCCGCAGCCGGACCGCGATCGTGCAGCGGGTCAGGCCGTCGATCGTGGCGTCCGGCAGGCCCACGTACTGCCCGTCGCCGGTGAGCGTCAGGCCGTCGGTCCCCCAGGTCGGCGCGGGTGGTGGCGTGCCCGGCGCGCCGACCCGCTCCGCCCACGCGTCCTGGCACTCCCGGAGACCGGCGACGATCTGGTCCAGTTTGTCCTTGAAGAGTGTTTCGCCGGTGGACGCCCAGGCCTGGGCCAGCATGGAGAGGAAATGGCCGCTGTAGTGGCCGCGCAGGTTCCCGGTCGCGTCGTCCCACCCACCGGGCGGTGGCGCACCGCGGGTGTCCAGGCCGGCGGCGGCCCGGAAGTTGCTCAGGACCCGGTCGACGGGGTACGCGCGGGCGTAGGCCAGCATGCGGTCCCGCTTCCCGGTGAAGACGCCGGGCAGCAGCCGCACCTGGTCGAGGCGGAACGGGACGGCCGTGACGTGGGCGGCGGTGTCGCCGGCGCCGGTGGCATCGGTCGCTTCGGCGGTGTCGGTGAACGGGATCAGGGCACCGAGTTGCAGCAGGTGCCGGCGGGACAGGCCAGTCATGTCGAGCCTCCAGTCGCGGTCCCCCATACCACGACATTGTTGTGCGTCTATGACATTGTGTATAGCGGCGGTCTACCGATCGCGTGAATCTCGCGCGGGCGTCTCACGTTCGGCCCCGCTCGGGCGTTGGAGGATCCGTGAACTCGTACGAATACCTGGACACCGCCGTTGATCCCGCCGAGGCGCGCCGCCTCGAGGCCGTTCGCCGTTACGTGCTCGTCGACCAGCCGGTGGAGGACGCCTACGACCGGATCGCCTACCTGGCCGGCACGATCTTCGACACCCCGATCGCCACCGTGTCCCTGGTCGAACAGGACCGGGTGTGGCTCGCCGCCTGCCACGGACTCACCGGCGTGCGTGAGGTCGGCCGGGAACCGGGGCTGTGCGCGTCGGTCATCGCGCAGGACGACACCTACGTGGTCACGAACGCGGCCCGGGACCCGCGCACGCTCGAACACCCGCTGGTCCGCGGCGAACTCGGGCTGCGCTTCTACGTCGCCGCACCGATCCGCACCCACGACGGCTACCGCCTCGGCACGGTCAACGCGATCGACAGCCGGCCGCGTACCGCCACGCCCCGGCAGCTGCGTGCGCTGGAGCACCTCGCGTCGATGGTCTCCGACGAACTGGAGATGCGGCTCCGTCTGATCCGCAGCGCAGCCGGCCGCTGACCCCGCCGGCCGCGGTGCGGCGTCCCCACAAGACGGTGCTCACGATCCCGTCGACGGCCGGCACGGCCTCCGCGACGGGCACCTCCCGGCGCACCGCATCGCGCACCCGAGCGCGGAGGTCCCGTGCCGGCTCGGGTCGGTGATCCGCTCGCCGAGGATCGGGGTCAGCAGCCCGCGACGGTCAACCGCGATCACACCGGCGGCCGCGAGCCGGTCCCCTCGGCCGCCGCCGCTCCAGCACGTCGAACCAGCGCCGCGGCCCGCGCACCGCGGCGCTGTCGTCGTCCAGCCGGCCCTTCGCCGGCCGAAGGCTGAGCAGGTACGGCCGGTGCGGCAACCCGTCCGCGGCGACTCTCCGCCGGGTCATGTCTCCCCCGCCCCTCGCGTCACGCCCAGTCGACGGCGTGTTCCCGGCACCGGGTCAAGGGGGCGGGTACGGGTCAGCGGCGGACGCGGTGCACGGCGTGCTCGAACGCGGCGCGCGTCATCGGCAGCGTCGGGCTGGACGCCATCAGCATGAGATCCTCCCGCCAGGTCGTGGTGCCGTCGAGGAACCGCAGCACGCGGTCGGCCGGATTCCGGTCGAAGAGCCGGTCGAAGAACGCGACCCCGTCGGTCAGCCCCCGGTCCAGCGCCCGCAACTGCACCGCGTCCATCCACAGATGCCGCGCCGGATACGGCGGCGCCGGCACCGGCGGCCGCCCGTCCGCGAGCGCCCGCGCGATGTCGTCCGCCTGCCGCGCCATCGCCGAGAACGTGTATCCGGTCGACGGCCGCGTCGCCCCGCCCGCCGTCCCGAGCCGCACCACGCGCGGCGACGGCCGGGACACGAACGGCCCGTCCGTCATCGGGATCACCCCGTCCTCGACCTCCCGCACCCGCAGCGCACGCAGATCCAGACCGAGCAGCCCGGCGTACGCACGCAGCGCCTCGTCGTAGGCGTCACCGCTCAGCGTCGCGGGCGAGAACTCCGTGTACTCGATCAGCGCGAACCGGTCACTGACCGGCAGCACGTACCCGAACGAGATCCCGCGCTCCGGCTGCGGCGTCCGGAAGTCCATCAGGACGGCCCGTCCCGGCTCGAACGTCGCCCGGTCCGCCTCCAGCCACCACCCCCGGAAGTGCTGCAGCCACGTGGTCAGCCCCGGCCGCTCCGGCTTCCGCGGCCGAGAGTCCAGCACCCACCCGGCCCGCACCAGCGGCACCCCGTCCGGCCCCGTCACCGTGACCCGCTCGCCGTCGTCCTGCACCGCACCCGCGGGCGCGGTGACCCGGACCGCGTCCAGGCGCTTCTCCGCCTCGGCCGCCAGCTCGTACAGCGGCGCCGACCGCAACATCGCATACCGCAGCGGCGCCAGCCGCAACACCCGCCGCCGGGCCGGCGTGACCACGTCGACCTCGTCCCAGCTCGCGCTGAGCAGCGGATCGAGGAACGTTCCCGGCTCCCCCCAGAACGCCCACGTCCGATCCTGCCCCCGCTTGTGCACCGGATCGACGATCGCCACCCGGAGCCCGTCCACCCCGGCCCGCCCGAGCGCGGCCAGCACGAGCGAGGCCGCTCCCCCGCCGCCCACCAGGGCGATGTCGACATCAGTGATCACCCGGCCAGCCTGCCGCCCTGCTCACCACACGTCAAACCCGCAGGGCCGCCCCAAGAGCGCCACGGAGGCGTCGGGAAGATCGGGAACCTGATCCGGCGGGACAGGACCGCATTCAGGACGTCCGTGACGGCGGGTCAGGTGGCGGTCATCGCGACGCGGACGTGGGTGCGGCCGGCGGTGGTGGAGATGGCCATGGCGTCGCAGAGTTGGCGGACCAGCCAGAGGCCGCGGCCGCCCAGGCTGTCGTCCGGTGGTGGGCCGTAGCCGACCAGGGGGTCCGGTGGGCCGGGGCCGTCGTCGGAGACCTCGCAGACGATGGTGTCGTCCGCGCGCCAGAGGCGCAGGTGGCGTTGGCCGGAGCCGTGGCGGAGGCCGTTGATGGCGATCTCGGTGGCGACCAGCAGCAGGTCGTCGAGCGGGTCGTCGGGCCAGCCGGACGCGACCGCGCGCACGGTGCGCCGGATCGCGCCCAGCTCGGAGACGTCGCGCAGGACCAGGTCGGCGGCGGGTGGGCCGGTGACCGGTGGCGGGTCCTCGGGCAGTTCGGGCAGCAGCGCGGCGGGTGGGCGGTAGCCGGTGCTGTCCCGGCGGTCGGGGTCGCGGACCACCGGATGGGTACGGTGGGCGTCCGCGACGACCTGGTCGGGCAGCACGCGGGTGTCGTACGGGCAGACGATCCACGCGGGGGCGTCCGCGAACAGCGCGTTGACCGCCGACTCGTACCGCGTCCAGGAGCGGTGTCTGTCGACGCCGCCGAACACAACCTCGCCGACGATCCGGGCCCGCCCGTGGCCGCGGGCCTGGGCCTGCGCGAGCAGGCCGCGCCAGCCGGCGATGGTGACGGCGGGCCGCCGGTACCACTCCTCCCGGTCGATGAACATGACCTGCGCCGCGTCCGCACCGAGTGCGTCGCGCAGCAGCGCCGTGTGGTCCGTGCGCACCGCGGCGACGAGCGCGTCGCCGTCGGCCAGGCCGTCGCGGAGGAACGGCAGGACCGCGTCGCAGTAGGCGGTGTCGCTGTCGTAGAGGAGTGCCTCGTGGCACAGCCCGGTCCCGGTCATGCCGGTCCCCCGGCGTAGGGCGAGCGCACGGCCAGCAGCCTGATCAGCTTGGTGAGCTGCGGCGACTCGCCGACGAGCCGGTACGTGCGCCGCCCGTCCCGGACCAGCCGGGTGATCGTGGCGACGTCGTAGACCGCGGCCTCGGACAGGTCGACCTCCGCCGCGGTCCCGGCGGCCGCGGCGTCCTCGGCCAGCGTGTCCAGCATCGCCGCGACCGCGTGCCGGTTGGACGCGTCGATCTCGCCGCGCAGCGTCAACCGCGGTGGCGTGGCCGAGATCCGCATGCGCAGGGCCGGCTCCCACTCGGCCTCGTCGGCCCCGGGACCCTTGGTGCACGGGTGCGCCGCCATGATCGGCGCGAGTTCCGCGGCGGTGAACAGGCGCCGGTCGTACAGGCAGAGCGCCATCGCGTATCCCTCGGCGAAGACCCGGTTGACGCCCGCCTCGTACCCGGCGAGGTCCTCGGATCCGGGAAGGCGGGACGCGGCCCACGCCATGTCACCGATCGCGCGGAGCCCGGCCCAGCCCGCGGCCCGGGTCACCGCCTGCTCGGCCGCCCAGACGGCGGGCATCGCGGCCGCGTCGAACCGGCCGGTCGCCAGGTAGCCGCCGGACGACGAGGTGATCCGCAGCTGGCCGGCCGCGACGGCCTCGGCGACCGGCACCCCGCGCGCGTCCAGGCCGGCGGCCACGGCCTGCGGTAACAGGCTGTGCGTGAGGTACACGATCCGGTGCCGGCGGGCGAGGCCGTCGGCGACGCACCGCGCGGTCACGCGCAGCTGCTCGTCGTCGGTGCCGATCGTCCAGCACACGTGATCACCCGGTTGCAGCGTCGCCACCATCGCCGTCACCTCCCATCCCTGTCAGCACGCCGTTCGAGTCGGGCCGGGACGGCGACGATCACTCCGGGCCGGCGGACGCACCGGCCGGGTGGCGCGGGCGGGTCGATCCGCGCCGAGCCGGACATATCAGAATATCCGCGGCCACCCCGGCTACCACGCAGCGGGAGCGTAGTCCTTCAGAAAACACCCGTACACGTCCTCGCCCAGCTCGCCGCGCACGATCGGGTCGTAGACGCGCGCCGCGCCGTCCACCAGGTCGAGCGGCGCGTGAAAGCCCTCCTCGTGCAGCCGCAGCTTCGTCGGGTGCGGCCGCTCGTCCGTGATCCAGCCGGTGTCCACGCTGGTCATCAGGATGCCGTCGGTGAACAGGTCGTCCGCGCTGGTGCGGGTCAGCATGTTCAGCGAGGCCTTCGCCATGTTCGTGTGCGGGTGGCCGGCGCCCTTGTAGCCGCGGGTGAACACGCCCTCCATCGCGGAGACGTTCACCACGTACCGGCGTGGGTGCTTGGATCGGGTCATCGCCTCACGCAGGCGGCTGACCAGGATGAACGGCGCCGTCACGTTGCACAGCTGCACTTCGAGCAGCTCCATCGCCGGCACCTCGTGCACCCGGTCGCTCCAGCTGTTCGTCGGCGCGGTGTCCGGCACCAGGCCGCCCGCGTCGATCAGCGTGGACCCGGCGGTCAGCGCGAGCGCGGTCACGTTGTGCGCGCTGACGGTCGGCACGCCGCCGGTCAGCTCGCCGGCCGGGGACCGCCCGCCGAGGAACTCCATCTCCGGCAGCGGGCCCGCGGGCAGCGGCTCGGCCTCCGCCGCCGTGATCGCCGCGTAGCTACCGGGCGGACGCCGTACCGTCTGGGCCGCGTTGTTGATCAGGATGTCGAGCGGCCCGCGGGCCGCGACCGAGTCGGCCAGCGCGACCACCTGGGCCGGGTCCCGCAGGTCGATGCCGACGATGCGCAGCCGGTGCAGCCAGTCGCCGCTGTCCGGCATCGCGGCGAAGCGCCGCACCGCGTCGTGCGGGAACCGGGTGGTGATCGTGGTGTGCGCGCCGTCCCGCAGCAGGCGCAGCGCGATGTACATGCCGATCTTGGCGCGCCCGCCGGTGAGCAGCGCGTTCCGGCCGGTCAGGTCGGTGCGCGCGTCCCGCCGGCTGTGGTTGAGCTCGGCGCACGTCGGGCAGAGCTGGTGGTACCACGAGTCGACCTGCGTGTACCGCTGCTTGCACACGTAACAGCCGCGCGGCTGCTTCAGGACGCCCGCGGTGCGCCCCTGCGTCCGGCTCTGCAGCGGCAGCCCCGCGGTCTCGTCGTCGATCCGGCCGGGCGCGCCGGTCGCGGTCGCCTCGGTCACCGCCCGGTCCGCGGCCAGCACCGCGTCCCGCCGCTCCTTGCGCCGCGCCAGCTTGACCGTCTTGAACAGCCCGGCGGTCGCCCGCCGCACCGCCACCGCGTCCGGGTGCTCCGGCGGCAGCGCCTCAGCCTCCGCGAGGACCTCCAGGCACACCGCCAGCCGTTCCGGATCCAGACCTGCTCCACTCACGTCCGGGAACTGTACTGGCCGGACCCGCCCCGGCCCCAATCCAGTGACCCCTCACGGCACCAGAACGATCTTTCCCACGGTACGGCCGGCCTCCCCGGCCCGGTGCGCCTCAGCCGCCTCGGACAGCGGCAGCACCCGGTCGACGTGCACCCGCAGCAGGCCCTCGTCGACCAGTTCCGCCAGCTCCTCGAGGCCGGCCCGGTCCGGCTCGGCCAGCAGGAACCGGCCACCCGCGGCGACCGACGCCGCGGTGTCCGCACCGTTCAGCGTCAGCAGCATCCCGCCCGGCCGCAGCGTCCTGACCAGCGACGACACCTGACCGGCCACGACGCCGATCGCCAGGTCGACGTCACGCACCACGTCGCCGACGTCCGTGTCGCGGTAGTCGATCACCTCGTCCGCGCCGAACTCGCGTACCAGTGCGTGCTTGTCCGCCCTCGACGTCCCGATCACGTGCGCGCCGCGGGCCTTGGCGATCTGCACGGCCAGGTGACCGAAACCACCGGCCGCGGCCGGGATCAGGACGCGCTGGCCGGCCCGCACCCGGGCGGTGTCGACCAGCACCTGCCACGCGGTCAGTCCGGCCAGCGCCAGGCCACCCGCCTCGGTCATGGTCATCGCCCGCGGCCGGTGCGCGAAGTGCCGGGCCGGGCCGGTGACGTACTCCGCGTACGCGCCCGCCTCCTTCGGGAACCGGAAAAGCCCGAAAACCTCATCACCGGGTACGAACCGGGTGACGCCCGGTCCGACCGCGGTGACGACCCCGGCCGCCTCCCAGCCCACCGTGAACGGCGGCGTGCCCAGGTAGCCGCCGCCGGCCCGCACCTTCCAGTCGACCGGGTTCACGCCGGCCGCCCGCACCTCGACCTGGATCTCGGCCGGCCCCGGCTCCGGCCGGTCCGCCGCCACCCACTCCAGCACCTCGGGACCGCCGAGCGTCCGCTGCAGGATCTTCCGCACGCATCGACCTTAGGGCCTTAGGCCTCTTGTTTTTCGCACCGACGTTGATCCCTGTGCGGATTCTGTGCGTACTCATCGCCACCAGGGTGTGTCGGTGTGCGGTGCAGTTCGGTGTGTCGGTGTGTCGGTGTCGAGGAGGACCCGTGTTGTGGTGGCGACGTGTGTCGGGCTCGTTGATCGTGTCGGCCGGTCTGGTGCTCATGCAGTCGGCGGCGGCCCAGGCCGCGGAACCCGGCGTCCCGGTGCCGCCCGGTGAACTGATCCCGGACACCGCCACCGGTGAGGTCACCGACGCGGACATCGACCTGGTGGTCAAGGTGCGGCTGGCCGGGCTGTGGGAGATCCCGGCCGGCGAGATGGCGCAGGAGAAGTCCGAGAACTTGCGGATCCGCGAGATCGGCAAGGACATCGCGGAACAGCACGAGGTGCTGGACCAGCTCGCCCGGGACGCCGCCGAGAAGCTCGACATCAAGCTGCCGAACAAGCCGAACAAGGACCAGCAGGGCTGGCTCGACGAGATGGAGGAGGCCGAGGGCGAGGAGTTCGACCAGATCTACATCGACCGGCTCCGCGCGGCCCACGGCAAGATCTTCCCGGCGATCGCGACGATCCGGGCCAGCACCCGCAACGACACCGTGCGGCGGCTGGCGCAGCAGGCCAACCAGTTCGTGGCCACCCACCTGACGTTGCTGGAGTCCAGCGACCTGGTCGACTTCGAGGCGCTGCCCACCGCGCCGAACCCGGCGGCGTCGCCGTCGAAGGCCAGCAGCCGGGCGCTCGACGAGGTCGCCGAGACCCAGACCATCCAGTCGAACCAGAACCTGGTCCTCGGGCTGATCGCGGTGGTGGTGGCCGGCGGCGCGTTCCTCGCCTGGCGCACCGTGGGCACGTCGTCGCGCCGCACGTCCCGCCGCCGCTCCCGCTTCTGACCGACCGCCGCCCGTTCCCGGCCGGCCGGCGCTTCCGGCCGGCCGGCGCTTCCGGCCGGCCGGGCTACGGCGCGCGGAACGATATTCCGCGTGCGCCGGGCCTCGCGGGTCGCCGGCTGTCCCGTCAGGCCGGGCCGTCGTCGACGGGTGCCGGTGTCAGGTGGGTGCGCAGGGCCGCGGCGAGAGCGTCCTGGGCCGGTGGGGCGACCCGGTCGTTATCGGGCGTGCCGAGATAGCCGAAGACACCCGGGCCGCGGCGGTCCGCCGGGAGGTCGGGCATGCGCGGGACCACGTGGAAGTGCACGTGGGCGAAGCCTTCCCGCTCGGCGAACTGCACCAGATAGGTCTTCGCGCAGCCGGTCACGGCGCGCAGCGCCCGGGACAGCCGCACCTGCCAGACACCGAGGCCGGCCGCTTCCGCGTCGGTCAGGTCGGCGATCGCCTCGACGTGCCGGAGCGGGACGAGGACCAGCCAGCCGGGCAGTGCCGAGTCGAAGGCGTGGGCGACCCGCCAGTGCCGGTCCGCGACGATCAGCTCACGCGGCGGCAGCGTGCCGGCCGCCCGATTGTGCCGGCAGGTGTAGCAGTCCATTGCCGACACGGTAGTGCGCGCCCCGGCGGGTGACGTGCGCGGACGCCGGGCATGATCGTGGGATGACGACGGTGGTCGGTGGGGTGGACGAGCTGCTGGCGCGGGCCCGGCACGGGATGCGGCGGCTGGCGGCGCGGGAGGTACCCGGGGCGGTGGCGGCGGGTGCGCTGCTGATCGACACGCGGACGGACCGGCAGCGGGCACGGCAGGGTGACCTGCCGGGTGCGATCGTCATCGACCGGACCGTGCTGGAGTGGCGGCTCGATCCGGCGTCGGCGAGCCGGATCCCGGAGGCGACCGGTTACGACGTGCCGATCGTGGTGGTGTGCCGGCAGGGTTACAGCTCGAGTCTGGCGGCGGCGAGCCTGCGGGCGATCGGCCTGCACCGGGCCACCGACCTGGAGGGCGGCGTGGAGGCGTGGATCACGGCCGGGTTGCCGACGGCTACCGGGCCGGCGGACGTGCGCGAATGACATGATCTTCCTCCGGTGGGCGGCGCGTCGCGGGCGGCCCCGGGCGAGGACGGGTTGATCATGGACGCTGGGGAAGAACCGGAGAACCAGGCGCCACCGGTACGGAAGCGCCGCCGCGCGCTGTGGTGGACGCTCGGCGGGATCGCGGCGCTGGTCGTGGTCGCGATCGTGGTGGCCGGCGCACGACTCGCTACGCCGCTGCGGGCGGACCCGGCCCGGTTCGCCGAGGTCGCCGCGGAGGTCGAGGACACCGGGGACGCGCTGATCATGCGACCGGCCGTGGCGTCGACCGGTGACGGGATCGTGTTCGTCCCCGGCGCGCGGGTCGAGGCCGAGGCCTACGCGTGGACGCTCGCGCCGCTGGTCACGGCCGGTTCGACCGTGATCATCGTGCGTCCGCCGCTGCGGTTCGCGATCCTGGAGCGCCGCGACCTGGCCGAGTTCACCGCGCTCGCACCCGAGGTGACCCGGTGGGGAGTCGGCGGGCACTCGCTCGGCGGCGTCCGGGCCTGCACGTACGCGGCGAACGAGCCGGGCCGGGTGGCCGGGCTGCTGCTGCTCGGGTCGTACTGCAACGACGACCTCTCCGGCACGGCGCTCCCGGTGCTCAGCATCGGCGGCTCGCGGGACGGCTTCAGCACGCCGGAGGACATCCGGGAAGCGGCTCACCTGCTGCCGGCCGGCGCGACCTTCGTCGAGATCGAGGGCATGAACCACTCCCAGTTCGGCGCGTACGGCGACCAGGACGGCGACGGCACCGCGACGATCGACGACGAGGCCGCGCGGGCCGCCCTGATCAAGGCGATCGACAACCCTTGACCTCAACCCCGGTTCAGGTCGGACGCTGCTACGGCGACCGGGCGGCGGAACGGCCGGGCGTCCGGCCGGTGCGTGCGGGCGGCCGGCCGGGTGGGTTCGCTGCGCGCCACGTTCGGGGGTGGCGCGACGCCGACCTGCGACGGTGCCGGGCGGCACGCGGCGCCGTCGCCGCCCGGGCCACCGCGGCCGACCGCGGGATCGGGGCCTCCGCCACGCGGGGCCACCACGGCCGGCCGCCGGATCACCGCGTTCCGCCACACGGGCCCGCCACAGCCGGCCAGCCGCCGGGTAACCGCGTTCCGCCACGCGGGGCCGCCACGGCCGGCCGCCGGGTCGGCTCGTCCACCGCGCGGGGCCGCCGGCGTGTCGTCGCCGGGGCCGCGCTTTCGCCGGAGCGGGGCGGGGCGGGGCACCGTGTGCCCGCGGTTCGTTCCGCCGTCGGCACGTCGGCGCTGCCGGCCGGACCGGGACGATCCGTGGGGGTGCTCCGCCGACCGGGTCGCGCGGCGCCTCGCGTACCGTGAAATGATCTTGATTTTGGTTGTCGGTAGGTCGCGATAGGGTGACGGGATGACGGCGGCCGAGCGCGCGTACGCGTACATGAAGGAGCGCATCATCCGCGGCGAGCTGGCCGGTGGCGCGCGGCTCAGCGAGGGTCAGATCTGTGCTGAGCTGGAGCTCAGCCGCACCCCCGTGCACGAGGCGTTTCTTCGCCTGGAGGCGGAACGGTTGCTGACCCTCTCCAGCCGGCAGGGCGCGGTGGTGACCGCGATCCCGCCGGGCGAGGCCCGCGACGTGCTGGAGATGCGCGGCGCCCTGGAGCGCACCGCCGCCGCCCGCGTCGTCGCCGACCGCGTCGACCCGGCCCGGATCGCTGCGGCGCTCCGCACCCCGCTCGGCTACCAGCGCGAGGCGCTCGACTCCGACGACCTGAACGCGTACGTGGTCGCGGACTGCGACTTCCACGGCGCGGTGATCACGCTGTCCGGCAACCGCATCGCCGCCCACTTCTACGACCTGTTGCGCGACCGTCAGCTGCGCCTCTTCCACCAGGTCTTCACGGTCGGCGGCCTGAAGCCCGACGAGGCGCTCGACGAGCACGAGGACCTCGCCCGCCTCCTCGCCGCGCACGACGCCGACGGATACCTCGCCGTCCTCACCCGCCATCTCGCCCGCCACCAGGGCGTCCTCTGAACCGGACCGCCCACCACCGGCGTGTTCCACGATCGGCGGATCTCCGCTCGACCGCGTCACCGTCGCCCGGCGGGACGCGAGACGGCCCGCCGGTGACCGGCCGCACGCGGCCTTGACCGACGTCCACACCGGCGAGAGGCGACGCGAATGCTGCCACGACGGGTCTACTGGGGTCTCGCAGCCCTCGGCACGATCGTTCCCTACACGGCGCTGGGGATCTTCATCAGCCGGCACGGCCCCGACCCGGTCGAGCTGACGCGAGAGGCGTTCGGCTCACCGGGAGCCGTCTTCTTCGCGCTCGACGTCATCCTCTGCGCCGTCACGGTGCTGGTCAGCGTGCTGCGGGACACGCGTGACCGCCGCATCAGGACGGTCGTGACAGCCGCCACCGTGCTGGTGGGCCCCAGCTGCGGCCTGCCGCTGTGGCTGGCGCTCCGCCAGCCGGCGAACCGGACCGAGCACCGAACATGAGAACCACGCACCCGCCCGAACCCTGCCGCGGTGCTGCCCTGCATCGCCGACCGGGCGGCCGGGGTCAATCCACCGGTGCGCGGACGCCGCGCCGGCATCGTGGGCGGTATCGCGACGTTCGCCGGCGGTGTCAGAGGCACAGCGGGCATGGCTCGACACGGGCGGACAGCTCCCGCGCGGCCCACTCCTCGAGCTCGACCCGGGTCCCGCAAATCTTGCTGTACTCGCCGGAGGTCCACCGCGAGGCCCCGGGCTGCAGGACGTTGATCGTTCTGGTTGGCGGGACACCATCGTGGGTGACCTCATCCGACCACCGCGTCTCCGCATCGGACGGCGACGGCTTGCCGGACTCGCCCGGGGTGGGTTCGCGGCCGCGGTGGTCGGGGACGGAAGGGGTCCGCGGGGATGGATGCCGCGGTACTGGCTCTCGGCGCGGGAGATGCGGGACCGGTTCCGCGGCGCCGGGTTCGCGGAGGTCTTCGAGGGCAGCACCCCCGCCGAGGGTACGGAACCGCCGTACGGCTGTCTGCTGGTCCGCAGGACCGGACAGCGCGCACGGACGGCGCCGCCGGGGCAGGTCAGCAGAACTCGGCGCACACCGCGTTGATGGTGGCGGACGCGCGTCTCGAGGCGGACTGGCCGTTCTGGGCGTAGGTCACCCAGGCCACGATCTCCTTGTCGGTGACGGCGCTGACCGCGACCGTGCAGCTCGCCGACGTCGCGGTGCAACCGCTGACCACCGAGGAGTACGGGCCGGTGACGTCCCAGGAGAACGTGTAGCTTCCGCTGAGGTTGTCGACCAGGAAGCCGACCTGCACGTTCCGGTGGAGGTGCAGGTTCGTGCACGCGGGGGTGAACGGCACGACCGGGCCCGGCGAGACGCGGCAGCCGAACGTCTCCGCACCGAACGCGGCGGCCGGCGACGGGACGGCGATCAGGGCGAGTGCGGTGGCGGCGGCAGTGATGAACGGTTTCACGGTGCTCCTCCTTCGTCGCGGCCGACCGCCTTCCGACCGGCGGTGACCGCTGCGGCAGAGCCTGCCGGCACCGACTGGACCGCGACTGGACCGGCGGCGCGGGAGCAGCACCGAGGGCGGTCGCCGCCGGCCGCGGCTCAGCGCAGCACCAGCAGGTCGAGCGTGTCGACGACCGGGCCGGAGCCGGTGCGCGCGGCCTCGGTCAGCCGGGCGACGCCGGCCGCGTACGCCTCGTCGCTGATCAGTTGCAGTGGGGTGTGCGCGGCGCGCCGGAGCGTGGCGGCCGCCTCGGCCACCGACCGGGCGGACACCTGCGCGACCGGTTCGCAGGCCGCGGTGCCGAATCCGGCGGTGGCGAACGCCGCCTCGACGCCGGCGACGCTCGGATAGCCGTCGAGCACCGCGACCGCCTCCGGGAACCAGCGGAACAGGTGGATCGCCTCGTGCCGGCCGGCGAACGCGGACCGGATCAGCACCGGCGCACCCGGCTTCAGCACCCGCCGGATCTCCCGGGCCGCCGCCTCCAGGTCGGGGATGTGGTGTACGACGGTGGAGAGCCACACGGCGTCCAGGCTCGCGTGCGCGGCGGGGATGTCGTCGGCGGCACCGGGCAGGACCGGCGCGATCACGGCGCGCTCGCGCATCGCCGCCGCGGGTTCCACCGCCAGCACGTCGAGCGCCGGCCACCAGGAGCGGAACGCCCGCGTCCAGCTGCCGGTGCCGCATCCCAGGTCGAGCAGGCGTTTCCCGGGAGCGGGACGGACGTGGCGGCCGACCGCCGCACGCCACCCGGCGAGGCCGTCGTCCCGCAGGTGCCGGGTCTGCGCGAACGCCGCGGCGTCGGCATCGTCGTACGCGATCAGGGCCATGCACCGACCTCACTCCGCGACGCGGGCACCGAGCAAGCGTCTGTGCACCGGTTCACAGCTAGGCTGGCGCGATGCCCCGTCCCGGCCCCGCCCACGCGGTCCATCCCGGCACGTTCGACCCCTTCACCCCCGGCCACCTCGACGTCGTCGACCGGTCGCGTCGCCTGTTCGCGCACGTCACGGTGCTGGTCGCCGTCAACGGCGGCAAGCGGCCGTCGCAGCCGGCCGCCGCCCGGGCGACCGCGATCCGGGCTCTGCTCCCGGCGGACTGGACGACCGTGTCGGTGGTCGCCTGGCCCGGGCTGACCGCGGACTACTGCCGGCAGCGGGCCGGCGGCGTGATCGTCCGCGGGGTCCGGAACTCGACCGACTGGCAGCACGAGCACGACCTGGCCGCGATGAACGAGGCGCTGGGCGTGCCCACCGTCTTCGTACCGGCCCGCCCCGGCCTCGCGGCCACATCGTCCACCGCGGCACGGGCACTGCAGACCTGATCACCCGGCCCCGTGCCACCATCGGGCGGTGCGCAACGAACAACGGGTCCGGACGGGGACGGCGGAGTCGCGGGAGTTCGCGCGGCGCGTTCAGCTGGCGATGAGCCTGTCGTCGCGGCTCAACGCGCTGCCGTTCGACGATCTCGACGCGCGGCGGGCCGTGCTCGCCGAGATCTTCGGTGGGCCGGTGCCGGAGTCGCTGTCGGTCCTGCCGCCGTTCCACTGTGACTACGGGCTGGGAGCGGCGTTCGGGGAGCGGGTGTTCATCAACCAGGGGTGCTTCTTCCTCGACTACGGTGGCATCACGATCGGCGACCGCGTCATGATCGGTCCGCGGGTGACGCTGAGTACGGCCGGGCATCCCGTCGAGCTCGGCGAGCGCTACGACTTCATCACCCACGCACCCATCGTGATCGAGGACGACGTGTGGATCGGTGCGGCGGTCACGGTCACCCCGGGCGTGACGATCGGCCGCGGCTCGGTCGTCGGCGCCGGCGCCGTCGTCGCGCGGGACGTGCCGCCGTTGAGCGTGGTGACGGCGACCAGCATCGTCGAGCGCAGACGCCTCAAGCCCGCCTGACGGCAGCCGGCTCCGCGGGCGAGCGGGCCGGGTGGGCGCCACGGCGTCCCGCCCGGCCGGTGCCCGCCGCTCGGGGCGGGGACCGGCCGGGGTGCCGGTCAGCTCAGCACGAAGGTGCCGGCCCGTGGGCCGGTGGTCAGCGTGCCGCGGTCGTGTCGCAGGTGGACGGCCGGGTCGGTGGCGAGGTGCAGCGCGATGCCGCCGCCGGGGCGGCGTACCCGCCGGAAGGGGGTGGGTGCGGTGCCCGCCGCGACCGTGACCGTGCCGCCGGTCACCTGGAGGTGCCGGTCGGGGTGGCTGACGGTCTGGATCGTCTCGGTGCCGTCCGGGCCGGGGACGAAGCGGAACTGGGTGTGCTCCAGGTCGCGTGGGGCGACGGGTACGGTGACCGCGGTGCCGTCGTGGTGGACGAACGCGCCGCGGGCGTCCGCCGGGGAGATCCGCACGATCGGGCCGCCGGCGCCGACCGGGATGCCGAACATCGGGGTGCCGTCCGCGTGCCAGTAGAGCTTCTGCACGCGGGTGTGCCGGTTCGGGTCGTGGAGCGGGTCGCCGGTGATGTCCCGGTAGTCGCGGGCGTGGTAGACGAGCACGTCGGTGACGCCGTCCTCGGCCACGGTGAACGAGTTGTGGCCCGGACCGTACCGCCGGGTCCGTTCGTCGGTCGTGAAGACCGGGCCGGGTGTCTTGGTCCAGGACGCGTTGCGCATCAGGTCGGCGGACGCGGACGCGGTGAGCAGGCCCATCGCGTAGCGGGCGTCGGTGGCGGACGCGGAGAACGTGACGAAGACCCGGCCGTTGCGGATCAGGACGGCCGGGCCCTCGTTGACCCGGAAGCCCTGGATCTCCCAGTCCCGGGTGGGGGTGGCGATCCGGGTGGGTTTGCCGCCGAGCGTCCACGGGTTGGCCATCGGCGCGATGTAGAGGCTGGAGTTGACCGCGATCTCCGGCTCGGACTGCGCCCAGACCAGGTAGCGGCGGCCGCGGTGCGCGAACGTGGTGGCGTCCAGCGTGAAGCCGTCCCATTCGGTCGCGAGCCGGCCGCGCAGCGTCCACCCGGCCGGGTCGGTGGGGTCGGCGAGCGGGGACTCCAGGACGTACGTGCGGATCCGGAAGACGTCGTCGGAGTCGCCGGCCGCGAAGTAGATGTACCACCGGCCGTCGATCCGGTGCAGTTCCGGCGCCCAGATGTGGCCGCCCATCGGTCCGGTCGCGGGCCGGCGCCAGACCACGGACTCGGTCGCGGTGGCCAGCCCGGCGATCGTGGTCGCGCCGCGCACGATGAGCCGGTCGTACTCGGGGACGGACGCAGTGAAGTAGTAGTTGCCCCTGATCCGCGGCGTGATGAACGGGTCGGCCCGCTGCGGGATCAGCGGGTCGGCCGTGGGCACGCCGTAGATCTCCGCGTCGGTGCGGTCGTCGCGGGCGGTCGCGGGTGCGGCGGCGCCGAGGCCGCCGAGCATCCCGGCCCCGGCCACGCCCAGCAGCAGGTTGCGTCGGCTGGTCATCTGCGGGCCCCTCACTTGGTCTTCAGTCGCAGGAACGTCACGGAGTTGGCCGGGAACGTCCGGGTGAAGTCGGACGAGATGCCGCGGACGGTGCTGACCTGCGGCTGGATCGGCTCGGCGGAGCGGGTGTTCTGCTCCCCCGGGTCGCCGGTGATCACGGTCAGCTGAGCGCGGTCACGCACCCGCAGGCCGCCGAGGTCGATCCGGGTGACCGCGTCCGAGGACTGTGCGTTGACCACCTTGACGATCAGGTCGTCGCCGTCGCGCGTGACCACCTGCGCGACCGGCGCGGTGACCTGGTCGTCGGTGAAGCCGGCCCATTCCACGCCGTCGAGCAGCAGTTTCACGGACGTGCCGCGGACCTGGACGGTGAGGTCGTAGGTCCGGCCGGTCTCGATCGTGCTCGGCTTGAGCAGCAGTTGTTCCTTCGCACCGCCGACGCCCTTCTCCACGCCGCCCTGGGTGTTGTTCCAGCCGCCCAGGTTCCACCAGTAGAACGCGCCGGTGTCCTTGAGCCCGAACCCGACCAGGAAACCCTCCGCGCCGGAGAGCTTGGTGGCCTTGACCGAGTAGTCGTAGTCGGTCGCGGTGATGTCCGCGCCGCGCACCATGGTGTCCTGCGCCGCGGTGTCCGACTGGGTGTAGGCGCCGTCCACCACGGACCAGGCGCCCCGGCCGGTGAACGGCGACCAGGCGTCCGCACCGGCCGAGAAGTCGTCCGCGAACAGCACCTCGCCGCCGGGCGTGGTGACCCGCACATCGTCGTAGCGGGCCGCGGTGGCCCAGGTGGACAGCCCGACCGCGCCGGTGATCGGCTGCGGTTCCAGACCGGGACCGACGAGCGACGACGGTACGGTCCGGTCGCCCACGTTGTTCATGAACAGTTTCTGCACCTGGTAGCTGGTCGAGCCCCAGGACTCGTCGTTGTCGAACCAGATCAGGTCGGGCCGCCACTGCACGTGGTCGACGTTGGCCAGCAGCGGCGCGTAGGAGGCCATCCGCACCACGTCCGCGTTGCGTTCCAGGCCGGTCATGTAGGCGGCCTCGGCGAGCGAGTTGAACAGCTTGTTGTCCAGCGACGCGTACTCGCCGAGGAACACGTCCGGGCCGTTGCGGTCGTAGGAGTCGTAGCGTTCGTTGTGCGACAGGAACCAGGCCGGGCTGTTGTAGTAGTGCTCGTCGATCATCTCGGTGCCGGCCGCGCGGTTGAGTTCCCACAGCCGGTCGAACGTGGCACCCGTGTCGTCCGGCCCGCTGTTGCCGACCACGACGATGTCCGGGTACCGCGCCTCGATCGCGGCGCGGAACCTGGTGAACCGGGCGAAGTACGCGTCCGGCAGGTTCTCCTCGTTGCCGACCGCGACGTGCGTCAGCGCGAACGGCTTCGGGTGCCCCATGTCGGCGCGCAGCTTCCCCCACGTCGACGTGGCCGGGCCGGTCGCGAACTCGATCAGGTCGAGCGTGTCCTGGATGTGCCGTTGCAGCAGCGCCTCGTCGTCCGTGGCCCGGTTCTGCCCGCAGCCGGTGACCAGCGCCGGCACCACCGGCAGCGGCATCGCACCGAGGTCCTCGGCGAACTGGAAGTACTCGTAGTAGCCCAGGCCGTACGTCTGGTTGTAGCCCCAGAAGTTCTTGTTCGTCGCCCGCTGCTCGACCGGCCCGACCGTGTCCTTCCACTGGTACGACCGCGCCCGCTCGAAGTTCGACGCCGCGTCGTACCCCTCGTGGCTGCCGGTGTTGACCAGGCACCCGCCGGGGAACCGCACGAAGCCCGGGTTGAGCGCCGCGACCTTCTCCGCGAGGTCCTTGCGCAGCCCGTTCCGCCGGTTCTTGAACGTCTCCCGCGGGAACAGCGAGACCTCGTCCAGCCGCAGCGTGTCCGCTCCCCCGGCCGCGACGGTGAGCCGTCCCGCGTCCGTGGTCCGGTTCGCCCGCAGGACGCCCGTGTACTTCGCCCAGCCGGCTCCGCGGGTGGTGATCGTCAGGGGGGCGGCGAGCGCCTGGCCGGCCGCGTCGTGCAGCGTGACGGTCAGCGGCGCGGCGCCGGCGGCCCAGACGGAGAAGTCGTAGAGCGCGCCCGCGGTCAGCGCGATCCCGCTGTTGAAGCCCGCGTTGGTCAGCGACTGCCCGCCGGCCAGCCGCAGGTAGGTGCGGTTGCGCTCGTGGAGCCGGCCGTCGTCGTCGGCCGTGGTCCCGGTGGTCGTCCAGGCGGTCAGGCCGGTGAACGACGGGTGGTCGACCGGGAGGAACTCGAACGACCGGTTCCGGACCAGCTCCGCGTAGAGCCCGCCGTCCGCCGCGTAGTTGATGTCCTCGAAGAACACGCCGTACATCGAGTCGGGGATCTCCACGCCGGTCGCGGCGGGGTCGAGCGTGATCGTGTACTCCGGCGCGGCCACGGAGGTGCCGGGCGCGGCCAGCAGCGCGGTGCTCAGAAGCAGGGCCGCGCCGGCCCTGGTGAGGATGCGTCGTCGGGACATTGCATGGACCCCCGGGGTCATGTGAGCGCTAACACAGCGCCCACAGTGTTAACGACACATCTCCATTCGTCAACGTCTCGGCGGCCGCCGGAAACATCGGTTGACACCCTATATAGAGTACGAGACATGCCACCGTTCCGTGCCACGTTGCAGACCCGGCTGGTCCTGCAGACGCTGCTCACCGACCCCGAGGCGGAGCTCTACGGGCTGCAGATCGTCGACGCCACCGGCCTGCCACCCGGCACCATCTACCCGATCCTGGCCCGACTCGAGGGCGCCGGCTGGGTCGCCAGCCGCTGGGAGGAGGGCGAGCACGCCGAGGGCCGCCCGCGTCGGCGCTACTACCGGCTGACGCCGGACAGCGTCGCGCCGGCCGGTGCGCTGCTGGCCGAGTCCGACCGCCGCCGTGCCGCACACCGCCGCCCCGCCGTCCCGTTCCCGCACCCGCACCCGCCGCTCGGAGGTCTCACCCGATGATCGACGCCATGATCCGGGCCGGTGCCCGGCTGCTGCCGCCCGGCCACCGCGACCGCTGGCGTGAGGAGACGCTCGGCCTGCTCGCCGACGTGCGCGGCGCCCGCCGGTGGTGGTACGCGGCGGACGTCCTGGTGAAACTGCCGGCACTGCGCCGCTCGCTGTCCGGCCGCCCCAGCCTCCTCCCGGTCCTGGCCGGCCTGGCCATGCTCGGCACCACCGCGCTGATCGTCGGCACACCCGCACTGGCCACGGTGATCGGCGAGGACAACGCGGAGGCGCTGTTCCTGGTGGCCCCGCTCGGCCTCGCACCCGCGGTCGCGATGCGCGCGTCCACCGCCGGCGGCGGCCGGTTGCGCACCGGCCTCACCGTCGCGGCCTGTGGCTTCGGCGCGCCGATCGCGGCGGTCCTGATCGCACTGGCCAGCATCGCCGGGCCGCCCACCGGCGTCGCCGCGACACCCACCGGCACCGCCGGGCCGCTCACCGGCGCGCTGGTGGCCGCGGCCGTGCTGTGCGCGACGGCCCCGGCCGGCTGGCTGATCGCCACGTCCGTCACCGACCTGCGCGCCCGCCGCGCCCCGGCCGCGCTCTGCGCCGCCGGTCTGCTCGCCGGTGCCGCGCTCACCCTCATGCTGTTCTGTTTCGGCGTGAGCCTCACCCGGGGCGGGCTGCCGTCGTCGCTGCAGAGCCTGGCGATCCTGAGCGTCGCCGTGCTGCTCCCCGCCTACCTGGTGTGGAGCGTGTGGACCGGCCTGCGACTGCTGCGCCCGGCCCCGGCACCCGGCCACGCCGGGTTCCGGTAGCACCCGGCCCGGCCGTCCGGCTGCGGCACCACGTTCCCGGTGGCGGGTGCGGCCCGCATCCGCCACCGGACGCTCACCCACCCGGCCGGGGATACCGGCTCCGCAGCTCCCGGAGCCGGGCGGCCCGGCCGTCAGCCCGCGGATCCGCGGGCCCGGCGCCGGCGGGCCGGGGAACGGCCGGCGGATCCGGCAGGCCGAGCACGGCGGCGACCGTCCGCACGACGCCCGCCACGTCCCCGGCCGCGATGCGCGCGGCCACGGCCGCGGAACGGTGCCGCAGCCGCGACGCGAGGACACGGCATTCGGCGGTGACGGCACCGGCACCGCGCCGCACGGCGCAGGCCTCCGCGTCAGCGAGTTCGATGACGAGTCGCAGTGTCGTGCATCCGGACACCTCCCACCAGGCGCGCCACTCCGGCCTCGAGCCGATGTCGTCCGTGATCTCGAGGACGGCGTCCGCGTAGGCGGTCCAGTCCCCGCCCCCGCCGAACACCAGCGGCTCGCACCACCGCGAGCGCTCGTCGGCGACGCCGCCGAGTTCGCCGATCAGGTCCCAGAATTCCTCGTCGGTCACGGTGCCTCCGCTCCGTCGTCGGCGGGACGGTGCCGCCGGCTCGAGGTGTGCGCCGGACGGGCACGCGTAGTCGTGCCGGGCCCGGGTATCCGGCCGCCATGGCACGATATGCGGTGGCCGCCTCCGGGCAGGCGCGTGGCGACGACAACATCCGGCAGCCGGCCGGGGACGCGCACGCCTGGCTGCCCGGGACCAACCAGACCGTCTGCGGCGTGCCGCTGGCCCGGGCCGGGCTGCGGCGCTTCCCGCACGTACCGTGGGAATATCGTTCCTCGGACGTGCTCACCGAGGCCGACGAGGTCCGGCACCTGTGCGAACGGTGCCTCGCCGCGACCCGCCCGCGCGGCGCCCGCGGGCGCGGATGGGTGCGGGTGTCACCGCGGCCCTGAGCCCGCCTCGCGTGTCCGGGCACGCGTCGTCAGAGTGCCGGGGCGGGGCGGCCTGCCGGGGCGGGGCGGCCGCACCGTTGCGGCGCGGGCCATCGGCCGGCCCGGAACGCGGCCGGGGGCGCGCCCATCAGCCGCCGGAACGCGGCCGTCATGTGTGACTGGTCGTAGAAGCCGGCCAGCGCCGCCACCTCGGGCAGCGGCAGGTCCGGATGGTCGAGCACCACCCGGACGCGGTCGATGAGCGTGTAGAGCCGCGGCGGCACGCCGACGCCGGACGTGAACAGCCCGCGCAGGTGCCGCTCGCTCACGTGCAGCCGCCGCGCGGCCCGGTGCACCGGTTCCGGCCGCGCGCCCGTGAACAACCGCGCCGCCGTCCCCAGCAACCTCGACGGTCCCGCCGGCGCCGGTGCCGCGTCACGCAACAGATCCACCACATCAAGATCAAAATTTCTCAGCGGTACGGCGCGGTCCGTGATCGCTCGCACCGGGAGCCCGAGGAGGTCCGCCGCACGCCCGGAGGCGACCCGGACCCGCACGCATCCGGCGGGCGATCGCACCCCGTCCCAGTAGTGGGCGCGCGTGCGCGGACCCATCACCACCACGTCCTCCGGACCGGGCCGGCTCCCGGCCGGCCAGGCCAGCTCGGTGCCGTGGTCCGGCTCCGCCAGCACCGCGTCCCCGTGCCACCGGTGCGGCACCAGCCGCGGCGGCCCCTCGAACCAACTGCTCACCCCGTCACGGTATGCGCCGGCCGGCCCGCGCCGCGCCCCCGCGCGGCCGATCGTGCCGAATCGTCCCAACCGCGCCGGTCACCCCTTGACGGTGACCGGCGCGCGGCCCCGGTAGCCGACCGCACCCTCGCCGACCGTCTGGTGGGTGCCGACGAAACCGTCCCCGCGCCCGTCGAACGCCACGGTGCCGTTGTTGCCGTGCTGGTCCCGCCAGCTCACCCGGGTCAGCCGCACGCCGGCGACGCCGACCGCGAGATCGAGGTGACCGGCCCGGTGCCAGCCGCCGCCCCAGCCGGCCTCCACCTCGAACGTCCGCACGGTGGCGCCGGACCCGGCGTCGTCCGCGTCCCACCGGCCGGCCAGGTCACCGCGGAACTCGCGCGGTGCGGTGGAGCCGGGCGGGCGGCACCAGCCGTAGAACTCGTGCAGTTCGCCGGTGAGCGTGACCGCGTACTCCGCGCCGGACGAGTCCGCCCAGGCGAGCTGCGCGAGCGGGCTGTGCCGGCCGGTCCCGACGTACGCCAGGACCGGCGGGCCGGGCTGCCAGCCGCGGCCGGCGAGCGTGCGGGTCGCGTACCGCAGCAGGGGTTTCTCGGCGGCGTGCCGGTCGAGCGCGTGCGCGGACCGGTCCCGTTCCCAGACCGAGTCGACCGTCACCCGGTAGAGCCAGAGCATGCTGCGCGCGCCGGCCCCGGAGGTCAGGCGCAGCGTGTTGGCGCCGGGGCTCAGCATGCCGGCCGGGAAAGCGAAGTCCATCCGCTGCGGCAGGTCGCCGCCGCCCGGGATCCGCCAGTCCCGCACCACGGGCTGCCCGCCGACGGTGACGTCCAGCGGCGCGTAACCGATCTCACCGCCCAGCTCGGACACCAGCGCGACGATCCGCAGCGTCGCCTCGAGGTGCGCGTTCTCCGCCGGCACCTGGAACGTCATCGTCACCGATCCGCCCGCGCCGAGTGCGAGGTGCCCGCCGGCCGGGTGGCCGCCCTCGACCGTCAGCTCGGCGTTCCCGGTCAGCGGCGGCGTCTGCGCGAAACTCACGTACGTCGGTTCCATCGCGCGAGCCTACGGCGCGCCGTGGTCGGGCCCGGACCGACCGGTGCCGGCCCGGTGGCCTCGCCCGCGCGGCCGAGACCCGGTACGCGCAGTGCCGGAACGTCCTATATCCGGCGGGGCCGCGCCGCGCAGCATCGACGGCATGATTCTGGTTACCGGTGCCACCGGCACCATCGGACGGCTGACGGTCGCGGGGTTGCTGGCGCGTGGCGTGCCGGTCCGCGCGATGACCCGTGATCCGCGGCGGATCGCGCCGGCGGACGGGCTGGAGGTCGTCGCGGGTGACTTCGACGACCCTGGCTCGCTGCGCCGGGCCGCGACCGGCGCGGAGCGGATCCTGCTGGTCACCGCGCCGCCGGAGCCGACCGAACGGCACGACGTCGCGATGGTCGACGCGGCCGTGCGGGCCGGGGCGGGCGCGGTGGTGAAGCTGTCCGCGATCGGGACCGGTGAGCGGTACGCCGGTGGCGTCATCGGCGAGTGGCACCTGCGCGGCGAGGAGGCGCTGCGCGGCAGCGGGCTGTCCTGGACGATCCTGCGCCCGTCCGTCTTCGCCTCCAACACGCTGTGGTGGGCGCCCGCGATCCGGGCCGGCGCGCCGGTGCCGGACCCGGTGGACGGCGCGCGTCAGGGCGTGGTCGACCCGCGCGACGTCGCCGCGGTCGCGGTCGCGGCACTGACCGGCACCGGCCACGACGCGGCGGTGTACACGCTCACCGGCCCGGCCCCGGTCAGCGTGGGCGAGCAGGCGCTCATCCTCGGTGAGGTGCTCGGCCGGCACGTCGCGGTCACCACCGCGCCACCGCCGGCGGCCGCGTGGGCGGCCGGGATCGCCTGGTCCCGCGACGGCCACAACGCGGTGGTCACCGACGACGTGTCGCGCGTGCTCGGCCGCGCCCCGGCGAGCTTCCGTACCTGGGCGGCCGACCACCGGACCGCGTTCTGAGCGGGGAAATGCCGACCACCGGCGGAACCGGGCGGTGTCCTACCGTGGGCGGCATGGCACCTACCCCGCTGGATCTGATTCCCGCCGCCATCGACCGGTTCGGCGCGCGGGTGCGCGCGGTGCCGGCCGATCGGTGGGACGCGCCGACGCCGTGCACCGAGTGGACCGTCCGCGATCTCGTCAACCACATGGTGAGCGAACACCTGTGGGCGCCGCACATCCTGGCGGGCGAGACGCTGGAGCAGGTGGGCGCGCGCTACGACGGTGACGTGGTCGGCGACGACCCGGCCGGCGCGTGGGCGCGGGCCGCGGAACTGTCCCGGGCCGCCTGGCTCGGCACGGACCTGGCCGGGTCGGCCCGGTTCTCGTTCGGCGAGGCGCCGCTGACCGTCTACGCGGATCAGATGCTGGTCGACCTGACCGTCCACGGCTGGGATCTCGCCCGCGGCGCCGGCCTGGACGAGTCCCTCGACCCGGACGGCGTCGCGCACAGCCTGGCCTACGCCCGGGCGAACGTCGACCGTTTCTCCGGCCTGGGCATCGTCGCTCCCCCGGTGCCGACGACCAGCACCGACCCGGCCGTGCAACTGCTGTCCCTGCTGGGCCGCACGGTTTGAGTCCTGTCCCGGCCCGGCCGGGACGTGCAGGGAGGCCGCCCGCGGCCGACCGGTGCCCGCGGGAGCGTGCGGAACCCCGCCACGCCGGAAGCGGGACGACGAAGCCCTTGATCTGCTGTTCCGGTCGCGGTGTCCCGCTCCACCCGGGACACCGCGACCGGGCCGGTCAGGCCGCGGCGGCCAGGTCGTCCGGGAAGTCGAGGCCCAGCTCGCGCAGCACGTCGATGTTGAGCTGGTACGCGATCGCCGCCTCCGCCGCCAGGCGCTCCAGTTCCGCCGGCGGGTACGGCAGCGCGTCCAGGCGCGTGCGGTAGGCGTCCTTGTAGGCGCGCGGGTCCGGGATCCGGTCGAAGACGTAGAACGACGTGCCCGCGCCGTAGGACGACCGCAGCGCCGGGCCGAGCATCAGCCCACCGGACAGGTCGCCGAGGTAGCGCACGTAGTGGTGGGCGATGAACCCGGCCGGCCACTCCGCGCACGCGGTGCGCAGCCGCGACGTGTAGCGCTCGGTGGCCGGCAGCGCGGACACCGCCGACGCCCAGTCACGGCCGTGCAGCTCGCGCAGGTCGGCCTCGAGCGTGGGCAGCCGGTCGAGCGCCGGATCGACGAACGCGCCGGCCACCGGGTCCGCGCGCATCCGTTCACCGACGCTCTCCAGCTCGCGGTAGATCAGGTAGTGCTGGGCGGCCAGCGCCGCGAACCCGGCGACCGGGACCGCGCCGACCGCGAGCCGGGACAGGAACCCGGTCGACTCCGCGTCGCGGTGCGCGGTGGCGGTGGACTTGCGAAGGTCGAGCGCGAATCCGGTCATGTCAGGTCCTCCGATGCAACGGTGACGGGCAGCACCAGCGGCCGGCCCGTACGGGGATGCGGCATGACCTCGATGTCGTGCCGGTACACCTCGGTCAGCAACGTCTCGGTGAGCACGTCCGCGGGCGGTCCGTCCGCGCGCACCCGGCCGGCGGCCATCAGCACGATCCGGTCCGCGTGCGCGGCGGCCAGGCCGAGGTCGTGCAGCACCACCACGACCGCGTCGCCGCGGGCGGCCCGCTGCCGGGCCGTGCGCAGCACCAGCTCCTGGTGCCGCAGGTCGAGCGCGGCGGTCGGCTCGTCGAGCAGCAGCACCGGCGTGTCCTGGGCGAGCACCCGGGCCAGCGACGCGCGGGCCTGCTCACCGCCGGAGAGCGCGCGGAACGGCCGGTCCGCGAACGCGGTCATCTCGGTCGTCGCCAGCGCCGCGTCGACACCGTCCGTGGTGGCCCACGGCGCCCGGCCCATCGCCACGATCTGCCGGACCGTGAACGGGAACGTGACCGTGTTCTGCTGCGGCAGCACGGCGCGCAGCCGGGCGAGTTCGACCGGCCGGTACGAGCCGAGCGGCCGTCCGTCGAGCAGCACCTCGCCACCGGCCAGCGGCACGTCGCCGCAGAGCGCGGCGAGGAGCGTGGACTTTCCGGCGCCGTTCGGGCCGATCAGCGCGACCACCTCGCCGCGGTCCACGGTCACGGTCACTCCGTCGACGATCGGCCGGCCACCGAGCAGCACGCGTGCGTCCCGTGCTCCGATCATCCCCAGCCTCCCGCCCGGGCGCGGGTGCGGCGCAGCAGCCAGAAGAAGCACGGGCCGCCGACCACCGCGGTGAGCACGCCCAGCGGCAGCTCCTGATACTCCAGCAGCGTGCGGGCGAGCAGGTCGCCGAGGACCACCACGACGGCACCGCCGAGCGCGCCGGCCGGGATGAGCACGCGATGGCCCGGCCCGGCGACCATCCGCACCAGGTGCGGCACGACCAGGCCGATGAACGCGATGATCCCGGTGAACGCGACCGCCGAGGCGGTCAGCAGGGCCACCACCACGATGGCGGTACGCCGGAGCCGCTCCGTGTCGACGCCCAGGTGCCGGGCCGGGCGCTCGCCGAGCGCGAGCAGGTCGAGCCGGCGGGCCAGCAGCACGGCCACGGTGACGCCCGCGACCGCGCACGGACCGGCGACCGCGACCGCGGCCCAGTTCGCCGAGGCGAGGCTGCCGAGCTGCCAGAACGCGATCGCGCGGACGCCGTCGTCGTCGGTGAGGAACATCAGCAGGCCGAGCAGCGCGCCCGCGGTCGCGTTGACCGCGACGCCGGTGAGCACGAGCGTGACCACCTCGGTCCGGCCGCCGGACCGCGACATCGCGTAGACGGCCGCGGTGGTGATCAGCCCGCCGGCGAACGCGGCCGCGGCCACGGTCCACGGGCCGAACAGCGACGCGCCGAAGACGATCGCGGACGCGGCACCGACGGCCGCACCGGACGACACGCCGATCACACCGGGCTCGGCGAGCGGGTTGCCGAACACGCCCTGCATGAGCGCGCCCGCGCTGCCGAGCGCGGCGCCGACGATCGCGGCCAGCACGACACGCGGGAACCGCACCACCCACAGCGCGTTCTCGCCCTGCGCGACCGCCGGCAGCGGGCCGACGTCCAGCCCGAGCCGGTGCAGGATCGAACCGACCACTTCGGACGGTGCGATCGGCACCTGCCCGGAGCCGGCCGCGACCACGCACACGACGACCACGGCAACGGCCAGGGCGACGATCAACACCGCTCCGGGGGTACGGGTCCGGAGCGACGACCGTCCCCGTGCGGCACGGGCGGCCTGGGACGGCGGGTGGCCTTCGGACCCGCTCGTCGTGCGAGGGCCGTCCGCCGTCCCCGGGAGTGGCGCCGCGCCGGACGAGCGGAGCGACGACCGGGAACTCAGCACGGCGTGTACACCGCCTCGGCGAGGGCCTGGATGGCGCGGCCGGTGCGGGCGCCGAAGTTGAGCAGGATGCCGTCCGCCATGTCGACGATCCGCCGGTTGACCCCGGCCGGGGTCTGCGCGACGCCGGGCAGCTCGAGCAGGCCGTCGACGCCGCCGACCGAGTTGAGGCCCTCGGTCATCACCAGGATCACGTCCGGAGCCGCGTTGATCAGACCTTCGCTGGTCATCGGCCGGAACTTCTCCAGCCCGATCTCGGTGCCCGCGTCGACCGCGCCGATCGCCTGGATCATCGCGTCCGAACCGGCGCCCTTGCCGCCGATCAGGTAGACGCCCGCGCTGCCGCGCACGTAGAGGAACGCGATCCGGGGTGGTTTCCCGCCGGGCGCGGTCGCCTTCGCCGCGTCGATCTCGCCCTGGACGCGGGTGACCAGCCGTTCGCCGGCCTCGGGCACGCCGAGCGCGGCCGCGACCGCGCGGATGTGCCGCGGAACCGCCTCCAGGTTCTGCTCGTCGTCGATCATGACGACCGGGATGCCGGACCTGCGCAGCTGCTCCAGGACCGCGGCCGGCCCGATGCTGTCGTCCGCGATCACCACGGTCGGGTCGAGCTTCAGCACCGCCTCCGCGCCGAGGTCGTGGCCCTGCGGCGTGACCAGTGGCAGCTTCGCCGCGGCCGGGAACGTGGTGGACGTGTCCCGCCCGACCACGTTGCCGCCCAGCCCGAGGCTGAACACGATCTCCGCGAGCGAGCCGTAGAGGTTGACCGCCAGGATCCGGCTGACGTCGGTGACCGTCACCGTCGACCCGTCCGCGGAGTCCACGGTGACCGGCAGCGCGGGCGTGGGCGCCGGGTCGAGCGGCGTGATGTCGTCACCGTCCAGCGCGGCGGTCACGATGCCGCAGTCCCCGCCGGCCGACGAGCTGGACCCGCCCGCCTCCGCGACGGTGGTGCAGCCCCCGGCGGCGAACAGTGCCGCCACGGCCGCGATGGTGGCCAGCTTGCGCACGGCACTCCCTCTCCGATGGTGATCCGATGTGGAACGCGCGGCCCGGCCGGCCGCCGCCGCGCGGCGAGCCCCGGCCGCGCGGCCGGCGTCCGCCGCATGCCCGGCGTCCGCCGCATGCCCGGCGTACGCGGCATGCCCGGCGTCCGCCGCGCGGCCGAGGTTGCCGGTGGGCGCCGCGGGACCGTCGGGTGCCGGGTGGCCCGGGGCGGCGGCGTCGCCGGGTGGGGTCGCGCCGTGCGGCCGGACGGCGGTCATGTGGTGGTCCCGGTGCGGTTGCCGCGGCGGCGGAGGCGGCCGGCGACCACGGCGATGGCGATGCCCGCGAGGAACGCGGCGCCGATGCCCCACCAGTGACCGAGCGGCGTGGCCGCGCTGACCCGGTTGAGCGGCGTCGCCCGGCCGGCCATCGCGGCCGGCTCGCCCGGCGCCGGTGGCAGCGAGGCCGTGGCCTGAGCGGTCGCGGCCGGTGCGGCGAACGTGCGGCCGGGTGTGGCGCTCCCGCCGGGGGCCGGCACGCCGGCACCGCCCGGCCCGCCGCCGGCCGCCGTTCCGGTGTTGCCCGCACCGCCGGCGGCGTCGCCCGTGCCGCCGGCCGGCGCGTTGCCGCCACCGGTCGTGCCGCCGCCGTTGGCGCCGCCACCGTTGGAGCCGCCGCCGTCGGAGCCGCCGGACCCGTTCGTACCGCCGGAGGCGAAGGTCACGGGTATCCGCACGTCCTGGGAGCGGTCCTGGGTGCGGGTGTGGTCGTTGCGGGTCACGACGGAGCAGGCCCGGACCGTGCAGTCGACCGCGCCGATCGTGGGTGTCACGCGGATCGAGGCGGAGAACGAGCCGCCGCTGCCGTACGGCGTGGTCAGGCCCTCGGCGTAGGACGGCGGATTCGACGAGATCCAGATCGAGGCGCCGGAGCTGCCGGACGTGTCCGCGCCGCCGCCGCACGGCGTGGGCAGCGCGCCCGCGCCGTTGTCCACACAGAACGCGACGTAGATGCCCTTGGTGTCGTCGTAGCCGCGCCCGGAGACCGTGACGGTCTCGCCCGCGCGGCTGAGCTGCTCCGACTTGGAGACGGTGAGGCGCTGGCCCCCGGTGCCGTTCGCGGTCGTGTCGGCGCGCGCGGGCGCCGCCGGCAGCACCACGACGGCCAGCACCACCACCGCGGTCAGACCGGTCCTGATCTGCACAGACCCTCCACGCTTGATCCAGTTAGTTAGGCGAGGCTAACCTAAACCACGAGCGGAGGCACCAGTGCACCTGCTCACAAAGTTGATCATTTACTTTGCTTGTTAGGCAAGGCTAACCTAACTGCCGCCCGGTCCCAAGAGCCGGGTGAGGGTTCGCACCCTCCGAGGAATGTCCGAAAGGGACACACATGGCCCTGAAGACCGGCCCTCGCCGGGCCGCGTACTGGGCATCCGCCCTGACCATCGGCGCCGCCGCGGTGCTGACCGTCGCCTCCCCGGCCTCGGCCGCCCCCGCCGACGTCGCCGGGGGCAAGCTGGACTGGGGCTTCAAGGCCTCGTTCCGCAACTACGTGAAGAGCGGCAACGGCAACCCGCCGATCGGTGCCAGCAACGGCGCCAGCATCGACACGGACGGCACCTTCGACTTCCCGGCCACCGGCGGCACGTTCGACGCCGCGGCCGGGACGGCGACGGTGAACTACGGGGGGACGGTCGTCTTCTCGTACCCGGCGCACTTCTTCACCATCACGATCGCGAACCCGACCGTCGTCGTCGACACCGACGGCACCGGCACGCTGTTCGCGGACGTGGACCTGACCGGCATGGCCGAGCAGCACCTCGACCAGGCGGAGGTGGCCACGCTCGCGGTCACCAACCCGGCGGTCGACGGTGGCACGATCACCTGGACGAACCTCGCGGCCACGCTCACCGACACCGGTGCCAGCGCGTTCAACGGGTTCTACGCCGGTGGCACGCAGCTCGACCCGCTGACCGCCTCGGCGTCGTCGTCCACGACGACGCCGGAGGAGCCGGAGGAGCCGGGCAACCCCGGCCAGCCCGGCGGTGGCAGCGCCACCCAGCAGATCACCGCGGCCGTGACCGGCGGCGCGCTGACGCTCACCACGTCCGGCACGTCGGTGGCGCTCTCGGCGGCGACGCCGGGCGCGACCGCCACCGGCGCGCTGAACGCGGTCACGGTCAGCGACCTGCGCGGCACCAACGCGGGCTGGGACCTGGTCGGCCAGGCCACGGACTTCACCAGCACCACCGGTGGCGTCATCCCGGCCGACAACCTCGGCTGGACCCCGACCGCGACCGTCGTCAGCAGCGGCCTGCAGGCCGCGAACGGCGTCACGGCCGCGGTCACGCCCGGTGCGCCCGCCGCCCCGGGCAGCGGTCTCGGCAGCAGCCGGGCCCTGTGCAGCGCCGACGCGGGGAGCAGCCTCGGCAGCTCCACCTGCGGTGCCGCGCTGAGCCTCGGCGTGCCCGAGTCGAGCGCGGCCGGCTCCTCCTACGCCGCGGTGCTCACGCTCACCCTGGCCTGATCCGGGGCCGCTGACGGTGCCGGCCCGGGTCGAGCGGGCCGGCACCCGTACGGATCGACGCCGGCCCCTCCCCTGGGCCGGCGTCGCCGTCCTGCCATCCCACCACATTGGAGCTTCCGCGCCGTGACCACCATCCGACACTCCCGCCGCCCGGCCACGGCGCTGGCCCTCCTCGCGGTGGCCGTTCCGGCACTCGCCCTCCCCGCGCCCGCCGCCGCCTCCGCACCCGTCGTGACCGCCGGGCCGGCCGCCGGAGCCACGCTCGCCGCCGGGCCGGCGACCGGCACGACCGCCGGCACGACGCACATCGCCCGCGGCACCGCGCTCGCCGCCGAGGCCCGGGGCGCGGCGTCCGTCGCGGCGGACACGAAGTGGTCGGTGCAGCCGTCGACGGACCGGGGCCCGGACGGGCGGGACTACTTCATCTACGCGAACGCGCCGGGCAGTGAGCGGACCGACCACGTCGGCATCACGAACCTGACGGACGCACCCCTGACCTTCACCGTGTACGGCACGGACGCGCACACCACGGCGGACGGCGCGTTCGCGCTGCTGCCCGCGGCGCAGTCACCGACCGACGTCGGATCGTGGGTGACGCTGGCGTCGCGCGCGTACACGGTGCCGGCGAACACCCGCCTGGACGTGCCGTTCCGGCTGACCGTGCCGAAGAACGCCACGCCGGGCGACCACGCGGGCGGGCTGGTCGCGTCGATCGCGGAGTCCACCACGGACGCGAACGGGCAGACCGTGCTGGTCGACCGGCGCATCGCGGTCCGGATCTACCTGACCGTGGACGGGCCGGCCCGGCCGGAGATGACGATCGACGGGCTGCGCGTGTCGCACACCCAGGGCCTGAACCCGGCGTCCGGCGGCACCACCACGGTCACCTACCGGCTGCGCAACACCGGCAACCTGCGGCTGACCGGCGCGTCGACCGTGCGGGTGACCGGCCCGGCGGGCTGGCGGCTCGCGTCCACGGACGCGCTGGCGGTGCCGGAGCTGCTGCCCGGCAGCGAGATCACCGTCACCGAGCGGATCACCGGCGTGCAGCCGGCCGGGCGCCTCACCGCGACCGTGTCCGTGGTGCCGTCCACACCGGACACGCTGCTCGGGCCGGTCACGCTCGGCACGTCGCTGTGGGCGCCGCCGTGGGTGCTGATCGGCCTGCTGGCGCTGCTGCTGGCCTGGGCCGGCTACCGGCTGGTCCGCACCGTCCGGGCCCGCCGCGCGACGGCCGGGAAACCCGCGGACGTCACCGAGACCGTCGAGACCGCCGCGCCGTGAACCGGCGCCGGGCGCGTCGCCGGGACGACGCGCCCGACGCCCGGTCACCGGGACGCGGTCAGCTCCAGACCATGTCGATCTGGCGCTCGAAGACGCGGTAGCCGGCGCGGTCGAACGCGGCCGCCATCGGGGTGTTCCCCACGTCGGTGGCGGCGCGCACGTGCGGCACGCCCTGCTCGGCCAGCAGTCGCGTGCCCGCCGCGAGCAGGTCGTCGACCAGGCCCCGGCCGCGCGCCTCCGGCACCACGCCGATGTACGCGATGACCGGGTGGTAGCCGTTGTGCGCGGGCAGCACGAACCCGGCCGGTGTGCCGTCCGGCAACTCGCCGACCCGCCACCACTCGCGCGGGCTCGGGTAGCGCAGCAACTCCTCGTGGTACTGCGCGCGTGCGGCCTCCCCGGCCGGGCGCCGGGTCAGTTCGTCCCGGCCGTGCGCGTCCAGCGTGCCCGTCATGACCCGGGTCATCAGGTCGATCAGCTCGTCCGCGCCGTGCGGTTCGCGGAACGTGAGGCGGCCCCGGGACGGCGGCAGCGGCGCGGTGGCCGGCCAGTGCAGCCGCAGCCGCTCCACGAACAGCCGGCCGCCGAGCGCCTCGACCGCGCGCATGCGCAGCTCGGCCGGGCCCGGGTCGGCCCGCCAGTCCGGCGGGAGGAAGCGGGTGAACTCCGGCCGGCCGCGCACGGTCGACAGCGCGCGCTCCAGCAGGCGTACCCCGTCGTCGAGGTCCTGCTCCCGGTCGACGTCGAAGACGTCGATGACCATCGGTTCCGGGTCGCCGGGCCGGGACCAGAACGCCACGCGGGCGGTCAGCCGGTCGTCGCGCAGCGCCACCCACAGCCAGTGGGCGTGCCGCCGGCCCGCCGCGAAGTCCGTCGCGATCTGGTCGTTCAGCTGGTACGGCAGGCGGTTGAACAGGTCGAGTTCGTCAAGCCCGGTGATCGGGCGAATCGTGAGCGTCACGGCTCTCCTCGTGCGAGTGCGTGCCCGTGCGCCGGGAGGGCACGAGCGAATCGGTCCTGCGATACATCGCGCCTCCTTCCTGTTCGTGGTCCGGCCCTCTTCCTAACCACTGCGACCGGCGCCCGCAACCGGTTTCCGGCCCTACACTCGCGCGATGGACGCGGTGGTGAGGTTTCGGGTCGGGGATGTGACGCTGGCCTGTGCGGTGACCGGGCCGGTGGACGCGGCGGTCGTGGTGCTGCTGCACGGCGGCGGCGCGGACCGGTCCACCTGGGACGGTGTGGCCGGTGCGATCGCGGCGCGGCACCGGGTCCTCGCGGTGGACGTGCGCGGGTTCGGGGAGAGCGACCGGCCGGGCGTCTACCACCTGACCGCGATGCGGGACGACGTGTTCGGGCTGCTGGACGCGGCCGAGGTCGCGCGGGCCGCGCTGGTCGGGCACTCCAGCGGTGGGACGGTGGCGCTGCTCGCGGCCGCGCACCGGCCGGAACGGGTCACCCGGCTGGTGCTGGAGGAGGCGCCGATGCCGAAGCCGGGCGCGCTGCGGCTCGGGCCCCTACGGCGGCCGGACGCCGAGCCGCCCTACGACTGGGCGGCCCGGGAGACCGTCGTGGCGCAGCTGAACGCGCCGGACCCGGCATGGTGGGCGGCGCTGCCGGGGATCACCGCGCCGACGCTGATCCTGGACGGCGGGCCGGGCAGCCACCTGGACCCCGCGCTCGCGCGTGAGGCCGCGGCGCTGATCCCGGACGCGCGCGTGCGGGAGATCCCGGCCGGGCACCACATCCACCGGGACGCACCGGCCGCGTTCACCGGCGCGGTGCTGCCCTTCCTGAGCCAGTGATCAGCGGGGGCGGGTCAGGCCGGTTCCGGGACCGCGCCCGGGTCGCCGCCCGGGTCGTCCGGCGTGGCTTCGATCGGCGGCGGCGGGAGCGTGTCCGGGGTGTCGGGCAGCAGCTCACCGGCGTCGTCCGGGGCGGGCTCGGTCGGGTCGATCGGCGGGTACGGTTCGGGATGTGCCATGACCCTTCATGCCCCGGCGGCCGGAACGCAAACCAGGGCCGGGCACCGGCGGGACCCGCGCCGCGCCGGTTCAGCCGGTCAGGTACCCGCGTCTGATCAGCGCCGTGCGCAGGGACTTCAGGGCGTAGAACGTGCGCGACTTGACGGTGCCCTCCGGGATGCCGAGGCTCCCGGCGAGCTCGGCGACGCTGCGGCCCTCGAAGTACGCACCCACCAGGATCTTCCGGGAGTTGTCGGGGAGGGAGGCGATCGCGGCGCGCACCTCCATCCGGTCGATGGTGCGCCGCGCCTCGTCGTCCACCCGCGCGGCCCGGCTCTCCAGGTGCTCGTCGCCGACCATGACCACCCGGACGCGGGCCGCGCGCACGTGGTCGATCGCGATCCGGCGGGCCACGGTGAGCAGCCAGGCCCGGTTCCAGGTGCCAGCCTCGTTACGGGCGTCGGGGTGCTGCCAGGCCCGAATCGCGGTCTCCTGCAGCAGGTCAGCGGCCAGATGGGCATCGCCGGTCACCCGGGTGAGCGTGACCATCAGCGCCGTGCCGTGCTCCCGATAGAGGTTCTCGAGGCCGTCCGAGATAGCCACGCGCATCACCCGAACCTACGAAGATCGGCTGCACGCGTCGTCACCCGAGAGCGGCAAATGCGCATACCCCCCTGGGGGTACGCGGCAGTCCTTCGCGGGGGAGACGCGCCGGGCAATCCATCCACGATAGCGTCGTGACGTGCGGAGACTGTTCGACCCGGTGATGACCGACGTGCTGCTGGCGACCGCGCTGACCGGGTTGACCGCCACCTCGCTCGTCACTATGAGTGACGGCCCGCCACACTGGCAGGCATCGACGCTGGCGTTCCTGTCCGTGGCGCCGGTGGCGCTGCGGCAGTGGGCGCCGGTCGGCACGCTCACGGTCATCATCAGCGCGCTCGTGCTCTACGGCCTGTGCGGCTTCGGTGCCTGGCCGAACTCGGGGCTGGGCCTGGTGATCGGGCAGTTCACGGTCGCGATGCTGCGCTCCCGGCGGATCGCCGCGGTGACGTTCGTGGCCACGCTGCTGACCCTCGTGGTGGCCTACCACACCTACCCGGTGCGGCTCACCATCCCGGAACTCCTGCAGTACGCGCTGGTGATGGTGATCGCGTGGACGGTCGGCGACAGCACCCGCCGGTGGGCGCTGCGCGCGGAACGGGCGGCCACGAAGACCGCGGAGGCGGTGGTCGAGGAACGGGTGCGGATCGCCCGGGAGATGCACGACATCGTCACGCACCACATGTCGGTGATCTCGCTGCAGGCCGGCGTCGCGGAGTACGTGCTGGACTCCGACCCGGCCACCGCGCGGACCGCGATCTCCACGGTGGGCGCGGCCGGGCGCGAGGCGCTGTCCGAGATGCGCCGGCTGCTGGACGTGCTGCGCATCGACCACGGCGCCGAGTCGTTCCGGCCGCAGCCGGGCCTGGGCGACCTGGACGACCTGGTCGCGCGCACCCGCTCCGCCGGGCTGGCGGTCGACGTGCACGTCACCGGCCGGGTGCGGGCGCTCGCGGCCGGGCCGGACCTGTGCGCGTACCGGGTGGTGCAGGAGTCGCTGACGAACGTGCTGCAGCACGCCGGTCCCGCGACCGCCCGGGTCGACGTCGACTACGGCGACCTCACGCTGACCGTGAGGATCACCGACGACGGTACGAAGACGCACGACCCGCCGCCGTCGCCGGACTCGCACGGCATCCGCGGCATGCGCGAGCGAGCGGCGCTCTACGGCGGCGTGCTCACCGCCGGCCGCCACGTCGGCGGCGGTTTCCGTGTCCTGTTACGCCTTCCGATCGAGGAGATCCCTTCATGAGTGAGCCCGCGAGCTCATTGCCGGCTCACCGCCGGCCCCACGGCCCGGCCGGGGGTGCGGCATGACGCTCCGGCTCGTCGTGGCCGACGACCAGGCGCTCATCCGCGCCGGCCTGATCGCGCTGTTCAACGCGGCGCCCGGGATCGAGGTGGCCGGGGAGGCGTGCGACGGTGCGGAGGCGATCGCGGTCGCGGAGCGGACCCGGCCGGACGTGGTGCTGATGGACATCCGGATGCCGCACGTCGACGGCATCGCGGCCACCCGGGCGATCCTGGCCGGCGAGCACCGGCCGCACGTGGTCGCGCTCACCACGTTCGACCTCGACGAGTACGTGTACGCCGCGCTCAGCGCGGGCGCGTCCGGCTTCCTGCTGAAGGACACCCCACCGCAGCGGATCATCTCGGCCGTGCACACGATCGTCGCCGGTGACCTGCTGATGGCGCCCCGGATCACGCAGCGGCTGATCGAGGCGTACGCGGACCGGCACCGCTCCCCCGCCGCCACCGTGCCCGCGCTGAACAGCCTGACCGCGCGCGAGACCGAGGTGCTGCGCCTGGTCGCGAACGGTCTCTCCAACACGCAGATCGCGGAACGCCTGGTGCTCAGCGAGGCGACCGTGAAGACCCACGTCAAACGCCTGATGGGCAAGCTGGGCCTGGCCAGCCGCGCCCAGGCCGTGGTCGCCGCCTACGAGAGCGGCCTGGTCGCCCCGCGCGGCCGCTGAGGCCTTACCCTGCCGGGATGATAATCGGCACGGGGTCGGTGAAGGTGGGCGGCGGCGTGACGATCGCCTACCGGACGGCCGGGGACGCGGGTGCGCCGCCGGTGGTGCTGTTGCACGGCGGCGGCAGCCGGGGCGCGGCGAGCTGGGACTCGGTCACCGTCGCGCTGGCCGCGGCCGGGACCCGCCCGGTCGCGCTCGACCTGCGCGGCCACGGCGGCAGCAGCCGCACCCGGGACTATCCGCTGACCGGGTTCCGCGACGACGTGCTCGCCACGATGGACGCGCTGGGACTCGGCACGGTGTCCCTGGTCGGACACTCGCTCGGCGCGCACACCGCGTCGCTGGTCGCGCAGGGCGCACCGGGACGGGTGACGCGGCTGGTGCTGGAGGATCCGCCGGTGCCGTCCAGGACACCGGGTGTGCGGAGTCTGCCCGGGTGGACGCTGTTGCTGCCGATGCTGGGCACGGCGGTGCGCCGCGGCGGTTTCGACCGGCGGGCGCTCACCCGGGCGGTCCGGCAGTTGCGCGAGCCGGACCCGGCCTGGTGGGCCCGGCTCCCGTCGATCGTCGCGCCCACGCTGGTGATCGGCGGCGGCCCGCGCAGCCACGTCGCCGCCGAGAGCCTCGACGGGCTGGTGCGGGCGCTGCCGGACGGCCGGCTGGTCACGATCCCGGCCGGCCACCGCGTGCACAGCACCGCGCCGGCCGCGTTCGAGGCCGCGGTCCTGCCGTTCCTCACCGCGCCCCGCTGACCGCCCGATCACCCCGGCCGACCGCACCGCCCGCTGACCACCCGGTCAGGCGACCCGCCGAGCGGCCGATCAGGCGGCCCGCCGAGGCGGGCCGGTCGGGCCGGTCAGGTGCCGAGCGGGCCGGCCGGGACGTCGCCACGGAGCGTGATGCGGTGCATGACGCGGCGCGCGTCGCCGTAGTCGCGGTTGGCGTAGTGCGAGGTGCTGCGGTTGTCCCACATCGCCACGTCGCCGGGCCGCCAGCGGTGCCGGACGATGTGCTCCGGCTTGGTCAGGTGCGCGTAGAGCAGGTCCAGGATCGCGCGTGACTCCGCGTCCGACACGCCCACGATGTGCGAGGTGAAGCCCGGGTTGACGAAGATGCCCCTGCGGCCGGTCTCCGGGTGCACGCGCACGACCGGGTGTTCGACCGGGTCGAGCCGGGTGACGACCTCGCCGTCCCACTCGTTGCCGCGGCCGTTGCGGCGCTGCGCCAGGTAGTAGCCGAACTCCCGGTTGCCGTCGTGCACCGCGGTCAGCCCGTCCACCAGCCGCCGCACGCCCGGATGCAGCGACTCGTAGGCGAGCTGCGAGTCGGCCCAGCTGGTGTCGCCGCCGCTGGGCGGCAGCGTGACCGCGCGCAGGATCGAGCCCATCGGTGGCCGGCGCACGAACGTCACGTCCGTGTGCCAGACGTCCGCGAACCCGTTGTCCGCGCTGTCGATCGCGTAGATCTCCTGGTGCCGTTCGCTGAGCGGGCCGATCACCGGATGCGACGCGGTCAGTTCGCCGAGCCGGTTGCCCAGCCGCACCTGCGCGTCCACGTCCAGTGTCTGGTCGTGGAAGAACAGCACCTTCCGGTCGACCAGCGCGGCCCGGACCGCGGTGATCTCCTCGTCGGTCGCGGTGGCCAGGTCGAGCCCGTGCACGTCCGCGCCGAAACGCGGTCCGAGCGGCTCGAGGCGGAGCTCCACTGTGGTCGCGGTCATGACCAGATCCTTTCGACGGTACGGTGAAACGGCTGTCTTTCGGGCGGCCACGCGGCCAGGCGGCCGGCACGGCCGGGCAGCGGCGCGGTCAGGCCGGTGGCGCGGTCAGGCCGGTGGCGCGGCCGGGCGGTGGCGCGGCCGGGCGGTGGCGCGGCCGGGCGGCGGCGCGGACCGCGTGGCCGATCTCGGCGCGCAGGGCCGCGTACTCCGGCCGGGCGCGCAGCTCCTCCGGTTCGACGTCGCCGCGGGGCAACGGGATGGGCAGGTCGAGCGCGATCCGGCCGGGCCGTTCGGTGAGCACCACGACGCGGCTGCCGAGGAACACCGCCTCGTCGACGCTGTGCGTGACGAAGACGCTGGTCCGGCCGGTGGCCGCGCTGACCCGGCGCAGGTCCTCCTGCAGGCGTTCCCGGGTGAGCGCGTCCAGCGCGGCGAACGGCTCGTCCAGGAGCAGCAGCGGGTTCTCCACGGCGAGCGCGCGGGCGATCGCGACGCGCTGCTGCTGACCGCCGGAGATCTGCCAGACCCGGCGGCGTGCCACGTCGTGCAGGCCGACGTTCGCCAGCAGCTGCGGCACGCGGGCGCCGCGTTCCTCCGGTGGCACGCCGGCGTAGCGCAGCGCCAGGTCGACGTTGCCGCCGACGGTCCGCCACGGGAACAGGCGTGGCTGCTGGAAGACCAGTCCGGCGCCGCGTCCCGGCCGGGGCGGCGAGCCGGCCGTCCGCACGGTGCCGGCGGCCGGCTCCTCGAATCCCGCGATCAGGCGCAGCAGCGTGCTCTTGCCGCACCCGGACGCGCCGACCAGCACCAGGAACTCGCCCGCCGGCACGCGCAGGCTGACCGGCCCGACCGCGGTGACCGCGGCCGCGCCGTGCCCGTACACGTGCGTGACGTCGTCGATCTCCACGGCCCAGGCCGCCGCGTCGGTGGTGCCGGTGGTGCCGGTCACGTCGTTCCCGGTGGTGGGCGCCGACGGGCCGGCGCGGTCAGGAGAGCGCACCGGGCAGGCCCTTCACGTAGATGGCCCGCTGCACGGTGGCCAGGTCCGGTACCGAGTCGATCTTCTTCTGGTCGTGGAGGAACCGCGCGGCCTCGACCAGGTTGTCGGCGAGCCGGCCGGGGGCACCCTCGGTGCCGAGCCACTCCGGCGTGGCCAGGTCCGCGGGCTTCAGGAAGACGCCCTGGCTCAGCTGGTTCCGCGCGTCCTCGGGGGAGATGTTCAGCTCCGCGCCGACCGCGGTCGCGGCGGCGGCCGGGTCGGTGGCGATCAGGTCCAGCGCCTGCGCCTCGGCCCTGCGCCAGGCGTCGACCGCGTCCGGATGCGCCTCGGCGAACGCGGTCGAGACCACGCCCAGGTCCAGGGTGGGCCGGCCGGCGGCGGCCAGCTCGCGGCTGGAGATCAGCACCGTGCCGTCCTTCTTCAGCGCGTCCAGCGTGGGCAGCCAGGTGTACGCCGCGTCCAGGTCACCACGCGTCCACGCGGCCAGGATGTCCTGCGGCTCGAGGTCGACGACGGTCAGGTCGGACTCGGTCAGCCCGGCCCGTGCCAGCGCGGCCAGCAGGCTGTAGTGCGACGTCGACGCGAACGACGTGGCCACCTTCTTGCCGCGCAGCCCCGCGATGTCCGTCACGCCGGAGGCGTTGCGCGCGACCAGTGCCTCGTTGTCGCCGGCCACGTCCAGCACGAAGGCCACCTGGTACGGGATGTTCAGCGGAGCGGAGAGCCCACGCGCGACCGGGCTGGAGCCGATCGCAGCGATGTCTATGCTGCCGGCCACGAACGCGGTGTTGATGCTGCCCCCGGAGTCGAACTTGGTCCAGGTGATCTCGTAGTCGGGCAGCGCCTTCTCCAGCAGCCCCTGGTTCTTCACGATCAGGTCGCCGGACGGGAACGCCTGGTAGGCGATGCGGATGGTCCGGTCCGCGGCGTCGCCACCGCCGCCGCCACGGCCCTGGCTGGCCGCGCCGTCACCGCACGCGGCGGTCGCCATCAGGACCGCCACCGCCGCCACCGCGAAACGCTTGAAGCTGCTCACACTCGTACCCTCTGCTGGTCGATGTCGATTGGTTCTAGATGCGCCCGCGCCAGGGCACCAGCCGCTCCTCGGCCTGGCGCAACAGCGCGTCGATGAGCAGGCCGGACAGCCCGATGGCGAAGAGCCCGAGCACCACGACGTCGGTCTGCGAGTAACGCTGCGCGTCCCGGACCATGCCGCCGATGCCGGGCACGCCGTTGATCGTCTCGGCCGCGACCACGGACGAGTACGCGATGCCGACCGCGAGCCGGATCCCGGTGAAGATCTCCGGGAGCGCGTGCGGGAGCACCACGTCGCGGACCACGTCGCCGCGGCCCGCGCCGAGCGCCCGCGCGGCCTCGACCAGCCCGGCCGGTGCCGCGTGCACGGCCGCCGCGGTGGCGACCGCGACCGGGGGCAGCGCCGCGATCGACAGCAGCCACAGTTTCGGCGTCTCGTCGATGCCGAACCAGATGATGAACAGGCTGAAGTAGGCCAGCGGCGGCAGCGCCCGGACGAACGTGACCACCGGTTCGGTCACCACCCGCACCCACGGCACCGTGCCCATCACCACGCCGACGACGAGACCGGCGGCGACGCCGATCAGCGAGCCGATCAGGATCCGGCGCAGGCTCACGCCGAGGTGCTCGATCAGCAGATGTCCGCTGTAGCCGTCGGTCGAGGTCACGATCAGCTGGTGCCAGACCGCGGCGGGCGACGGGATGAACGTCGGGTTCCGCATGAACCGGGCGGTCAGTTCCCAGAGCACGAGCAGGACGACGACGGCGAGGACCCGCAGCGCGACGTGGCGGCGGCGGGCCGGTTTCGTGGTCACGGGCGCGCCGGCGGACGGCGGCGCCGTGGTCTCCAGTACGGCGGTCACCCTGATATTCCTATAGGACTACTCGGGATTGGGCAATGCCCGTTCACGCTTCGGGAGACACCCGGGTGTGCGAGGGTCACCCACGGGGTATGTGAGCGGCGCCCCCGAGCAGGAGGAACACGTGCCCACCGAACTCAACGTGCCAGCGGCCTGCGCGGTCGTGGTCAACCCGGCGAAGGTGCCGGACCTCGACGAATTCCGGCAGACCGTGACCGAGACGCTGGCCAAGGCCGGCTGGCCGGTGCCGGTCTGGTACGAGACCACGCCCGAGGACCCGGGCCGCGGCCAGACCGCGCAGGCGCTCGACGAGGGCGCCGAGGTGGTGTTCGCGGCCGGCGGCGACGGCACCGTGATGGCCTGCATCACCGCGCTGGCCGGCACGGACGTGGCGCTGGCGATCCTGCCGGCCGGCACCGGCAACCTGCTCGCGGCGAACCTGGGCCTGTCCACCGACCTCGCGGCCGGGCTCGGCACCGCGATCGAGGGCGGGCTGCGGCGGCTGGACGTGGGCCGCTGCGAGGACGCGTGCTTCGCGGTGATGGCCGGCCTCGGCTTCGACGCGAAGATGCTCGACTCCACGTCGGAGACGACGAAGAAGCGGATCGGCTGGCCGGCGTACGTCATCGGCGCGGTCAAGCACCTGCGCGACCGGCCGACGCGGGTCACCATCACGATCGACGGCGGCCGGCCGTTCCGCCGGCGCGCCAAGACCGTGCTGATCGCGAACGTGGGCCGGCTGCAGGGCGGCGTCCGGCTGCTCGAGGCGGCCGACCCGGCGGACGGGAAGCTGGACGTGGCCGTGCTGTCGCCGCGCACGCTCCGGCAGTGGGCCGCGATGGCGTGGGCGGTCGCGCGGCGGCACGAGCACGTACCGGCGCTGGAGGTCCTCCGCGGCTCCAAGGTGTCCGTCGTGACCCGCCGGCCCGAGCCGCGTCAGCTCGACGGCGACCTGATCGACCCCGGCACCCGGCTCGACGTCGAGGTGCTGCCGAAGGCGCTGTGGCTGTGCGTGCCGCAGCCGGCCGACCACCCGGACATCGCGACCGACGCGGACGCCGTGGCGGACCGCGCGAAGCGCCTGATGAAGTCCGGTCAGTAGGCGCCGACCGACCACAGCGACAGGTACGGCAGGACCGGCGCGAAGTAGGAGACGCCGCCTGCCGTGCAGTTGCCGGAGCCGCCGCTGAGCGTGCCGAGCCCGGTCGTGGTGGCGAAGAGCGGGCCGCCGCTGTCGCCCGGCTCCGCGCACGCGGTCGTCCGGGTCAGGCCGTACACCGTGCCCTCGGCGTAGTTGACCGTGACGTTGACCGCGGTCACCGTGCCACCGCGCAGGCCGGTCGTGCTGCCGGACCGCTGCACGGCCTGGCCCACGGACGCGGTGCCGAACGCGGTGATCGGCTGCAGCGTGCCGTTGTAGCGGTTGACCGCGCTCGGGTGCGGTGGGAGCACGACGCCGGCCGGCGGCACGTACCGGACCAGCGCGAGGTCCCGCGGGTCGAGCCGGCGCTCCACCGTACCGATCACCGTGCCGCCGCTGCTGACCGTCGACCCGACCGGGCCGACACAGTGGCCGGACGTGAGGAAGTAGTACCGGTAGGGCGTGGTGGTGCTGCGCACGTTGAAGCCGACCGTGCACCGGTAGCGGCCGCCCGGGACGATCGCGTCGCCGCCCGCGATGGACCGCCGCCGCACGCCCGGCTCCCGCACCACGGTCCCGGCCCGGGCCGCCAGCCGGCGCAGGTCCCGCTCCCCCACCGACGCGTCCACCGCGACCGTCCGCTCGCCGGTCACCGGATCCGTCCACCACGCCGTCCCGGGCAGCGTCTCCACCGACTGCGCCCGCGCCGCCGCCAGCACCGCCAGCAACGACACCACCATGACCAGCACCGCGACAACCCGCCTCATCCACGCAGCGTCGCACTCCGGCCACGGTGCGCCCCAATCCCGGCGCGCCCATCCCATCGGCGCGATGGTCCGCCGGGTTTCGCGGGGAATGAGCCGCCTCGGATCCGCGGCCGCGGGAGCGGCGGAAGGTGACCACGCCGGAAGCGGGACATCCGCTTTCGAAAGGGTTTTTCTCCCCCGGTACGCGGGTCGCGGCGACGCATTCCGGGCCACCCGGGAGGGGGATGCCCACCGGAGAGTTTCCGCAGGTCAAGCCGCGTTGAGCGATCATGGCGAGAATACCGCCGGAACGACCCTCGCATTCGATGTCGGCGGCTTGGTAACATGCCGCGGTTCAAAGCCCGTCTCACCGGCGTCTCGTCGGCACGAAGCCGCGCGTATGAGCCCGCACGTACGGAGAAAATCGTGGCTGACAATCGGATGAAGGATCGTGTCAAGGTGATGTTCAACGGCAACGCAATGCCGGACAGCACGACCTCGGAGCACCCCGAGGTCATGCCCGCCCTGGCAGCACAGGCCCTCGGCGGCCCGGCCGGCGGTCCCCCCATGCCCGGCCAGGCGCTCCAGGTCCTGACCATGGCCCAGCGCACGGCCGAGGCCCACATCACGGGCGCCCAGGCCCAGGCGGAGAAGATCCGTGCCGAGGCGGCCGCCGCGGCGCAGCAGATCGCGGAGGCGGCCGAGCGGCACGCGGACAACGTGCGCCGCGAGGCCGAGAAGGCGGTCGCGGAGGCCCGTGCCGCGGCCGAGCGACTGACCCGCGAGTCGCAGAACCGCGTCGACGAGGCGCACCGTGTGGCCGAGAAGATCGTCGCGGACGCCCGCTCCCAGGCGAAGACGATCGAGCAGAACGCGGAGCAGAACGCGGAGCACACCCGTCAGCAGGCCCAGCGCCGGTTCGACGACGTGGTCGGCAGCCTCGGCGCGAAGCGGGAGTCGCTGCAGGACCAGATCGAGGCGCTGGAGCAGTTCGACCGGGAGTACCGGTCGCGCCTGACCTCGTTCATGCAGGGTCAGCTCCGCGCGCTCTGGGTGGACCAGCCGCAGGTCACCGGCGAGATCACGGACGAGGCCGACTACGACGAGGAGGAGGGCGAGGTCGTGCCGGTCGCGATCCCCGCCCAGGCGCAGCGCGCGGTCCAGGCAGCGCAGGCGCAGGCCGCGGCCCAGGCCCAGCAGCAGGCCCAGCAGGCGTCCCCGGCCCAGCCGGCGACGCCGGGCCAGCCGGTGTCCCCGGGCCAGCAGGCGGCGCAGGCGGCCCAGGCCGCGCAGGCAGCGCAGGCCGCTCAGGCCCAGCGGCACGCGGCGCGGGACGATGAGGACGACGAGGTCGCCGACGACAAGAAGTGACTCTCCGTGAGGAGCCCGGGACGCCACGAGGGCGTTCCGGGCTCTTTTGTTTTATCTGCGACACGGTTCGAACTCTCGATACCTATCACTCGTCAACAGGTCGTCAACACCGCGCGGGCCTAATTGCAGAAAGCCCGGCACATCAGTACGAGGAGGAATCGACCCGTGCAGCGCATATCGCTCACTCCACGACCCGCCCCTGCACGGCACGTACCGCCGCCGTCCTCAGCCGGTCTCGGCTGGGCGCTGCGGACCGTGCTGCGGGACTACCTGGCCCGGGCCGACGCGGTCCTGGCCACCGCGCCCGGCGGCCAGCACGGCTACGAGATCCTGGCCGCGGTCTCCGCCGGTGACTACGGCACCCAGATCTCGCTGGCGAACCGGCTCGGCATCCACCGCACGGTGGTCACCGACCGTATCGACGACCTGGAGCGGGCCGGCATGCTCCAGCGGCACCTGTCCGCCGCCGACCGCCGGGTCCGCCGCCTGGTGATCACGGACGCGGGCCGGGCCGTGCTGACCGAGCTCTCCGCCGGCCTGGAGGCGGCCGAGGAGGAGACCCTGGCGTCGCTCGACGAGGAGAAGCGTGAGCAGTTCCTGAACGCTCTCCACCTGCTGGCCCGTCGGCCGGTCGTGGCGGCCTGACCCGAAACAGCACCACACATCGGGTGGCAGCCCGATGAGCACCACATCGAATGGGGGGATCGATCTAGGGCGGACCGCCCTAGATCGCGCCCATGCTTGAATGCAGGGCATGATCCGGACACTCTCGGTCGAGGGCTACCGCTCGATACGCGACCTCACCGTGGAGCTCACGCCGCTCACGGTCGTCACCGGCGCGAACGGCAGCGGAAAGTCCAGTCTCTACCGCTCGCTGCGCCTGCTGGCCGAGGCCGCGCGCAACGGTGCGGTCGCCGCGATCGCGCGCGAGGGCGGTCTGCCGTCCGCCCGCTGGGCCGGCCGGCCCGGCAAGACCGGCCCGGTCTCGATCCGTCTCGGGTTCGCCGGGGACGACGGCGGTTACGCCATCGATCTCGGCCTGCCGGTACCCAAGATCGGCTCGTTCTTCAACAACGATCCGGAGATCAAGCGCGAGGCGCTCTGGTCCGGTCCGCTGCTGCGCCCGTCCGCGGTGCTGGCCGACCGCGCCGGCCCGCTGATCTCGGTCCGGAACGGCCGGCGCCTGGAACCCGTGCTGGAGGCGGTTCCGCCGTACGACAGCATGCTCAGCGAGTACGCGGACGGCCCGCTGATCGTCATGCGGGAACGGATCCGGCGCTGGCGCTTCTACGACCACCTGCGCACGGACGCGGACGCCCCCGCCCGCCGCACCGTCATCGGCACGCGCACCCCCGTCCTCGGGCACGACGGCGGCGACCTGGCCGCCGCGCTGCAGACGATCCGGGAGATCGGGGTCGAGGGCGAGCTGGAGGACGCGATCGACGCCGCGTTCCCGGGCAGCCGCATCGGGATCGACGACGACCCGGACGGCCTCCTGCGGCTCACACTCACCCAGGACGGCCTGCGCCGCCCGCTCGGCACCGCGGAGTTCTCCGACGGCACGCTGCGCTACCTGCTGCTGGCCGCCGCGCTGCTGACGCCGCGCCCGCCGGAGCTGATGGTGCTCAACGAGCCGGAGACCAGCCTCCACCCGGACCTGCTCGCGCCGCTCGCCGGCCTGATCCGCACCGCGGCCACCCGCTGCCAGATCGTGGTGGTCACGCACGCGACCGCGCTCGCCGACGCGCTCGGCGACGACGCGCACCGGATCGAGCTGATCAAGGAGGAGGGCGAGACGCGGGTGGCCGGTCTGGGCCGATTCGAGGCACCCGCCTGGCAGTGGCCGAAACGCTAATAAGATCCTGTTCGTGGCTTTCACCGGCTCGACGAGGAGTGACGCGATGGGCGGCCCTGATCCCGGACCGCGCACCGATCGGGGCGGGCTGATGCTCGACATCCGCCGGATCTACGTCGAGCCGGCCGCCGCCGCGTCGCCGCGCGGAGCCGAGATCCTCGCCCGCTTCCCGGACGCGGTGCGGGTCGAGGTGGACAGTCACCACCGCATCCCCGAGCTGTACGGCGACGAGACGAACGTCAACCGGTGGGTGCGGATCAAACGCGAGGCGCTGGTGCTGGGCGTCAAGAAATCGCTGACCGCCCGCCCCAACGGCCGGTCCGCCGACTTCATCGCGCCGTCCACCGCGAACGGCTGCGCGATGGCCTGCGCCTACTGCTACGTGCCCCGGCACAAGGGATACAGCAACCCGGTCACGGTCTTCACCAACATCGACAAGATCGGTGGGTACGTCCGGCGGCACGCCGGCCGGCAGGGCGTCAAACCCGCGCCGAACGAGTGCGACCCGCGGTACTGGGTCTACGACATCGGTGAGAACTCCGACTGCAGCGTCGACGCGCTGATCAGCGACAACGTCCGCGACCTGGTCACGCTGTTCCGCTCGCTGCCGAACGCGAAGGCGTCGTTCGCCACCAAGTACGTCAACCGCGACCTGCTCGACTGGGAGCCACGGGGCCGCACCCGGATCCGGTTCTCGCTGATGCCGGCGGGCGACGCCAAGCTCCTGGACATCCGGACGTCCCCGGTCGCGGACCGGATCGCCGCGATCGACGACTTCGTCGCCGCCGGCTACGAGGTGCACGTCAACCTCTCCCCCGTCGTGGTGCGCGACGGCTGGCTGGCGGACTGGGCCGGCCTGCTCGACCAGCTCGACGCCGGCATCGGCCCGGCCGCGAAGGCGCAGCTGGCCGCGGAGGTCATCTTCCTGACCCACAACCGGGACCTGCACGAGGTCAACCTCGGCTGGCATCCGAAGGCCGAGGAGCTGATCTGGCGCCCGGACCTCCAGCAGGGCAAACGCTCGGAGAACGGCTTCTGGAACGTCCGCTACCGCACCGGGGCGAAGGGGCGTTACGTGGCGGCGCTGACCGACCTGATCGCGGAGCGCACGCCGTACTGCCGGGTGCGGTACGCGTTCTGACCGGCGCACGGGTGCCGGCACGCGCGGTCGTCCGGGTGCCGGCACGCGCGGTCGTCCGGGTGCCGGCACGCGCGGTCGTCCGGGTGCCGGCACGCGCGGTCGTCCGGGTGCCGGCGCCCGCGGTCGTCCGGGCGCCGTGGACCGGGTGTCAGCTCATGTCGACGCCGAACGCCGCCTCGCGCACGTCCGCGTCCGGATGCGCGCGCAGCGCCTCCAGCAGGCCCCGCCACGGCTCCTTCCAGCCGACCCCGGCGCCGTGCGCGACCAGCGCGACCGCGAACAGCCCGCCGGCCACGTCGCCGCGGGCGGTCAGCCGGGCGACCGCGTCCGGGTCGGACCAGTCGCGCAGGCTCCGCAGGCGGGTGGCCGCCCGGTCGGCGACGCGCGCGGCGAGGACCGGGCGGGAGGCGCACAGCGCCACGATCTCGTCCAGGTTGTCCAGCCGGCCCAGGTCGAGGAGCAGGCCCGCGGCGAGGCCGGTGAAGCCGGGCTGCCCGGCCAGCCACCGCGCGGGCTCGACCAGCGCGGACCGGTCCGCGCTCGGCGGCAGCGTGCGCGCCCGCACGGCCGCGCCGCGGGTCAGCACCTCGATCCGGCGCCGGGCCGGGCGATCCCTGTCGCCCGCGCCCACCGGCACCCCGGCCGCGGTCCCACCGCCGGTGGACGCTCCGCCGGTGGACGCGGCACCGGCGGACGCTGCATCAGCGGCCGGGGTGGCGGCGGTGGGTGCGGGTGGGGACGCCGGGTGGGGTGCGCCGCCGCCCGGCCGGGCGTCGAGCGCGACGAGCGTGGTCATCGCCCGGGCGAGCACGCCGGGACCGCCGGCCCGCAGCAGGCCGGCGACCTCCATGTGGGTGAGCGAGTCGCGGACGTCGGTGAGCCGGTCCGCGATCAGGTCGTCGACGCCGGTCAGCCACGGCGCCCAGCTCCGGAACTGCCCGAACGCGACCCGCCGGACCTCCCGGTCGTCCGCGGTCGCCGCGTCCACGACGAACTCGGCGTAGCGGCGCCGGTGCCGGGCCGCGATCCGGTACGGATGCGTGCTCAGCACCGCCCGCCGGTCCTCCCGGCTGCCGCCGACCGCGGTCCGCAGGACCGCCCAGCTCTCCTCCGCGCCGAGCCGCTGCCGGGCCGCGGAGACGATCGCGGCGCGCACGTCGCGGTGCTGGTCCGGCCGCGTGTAGGCGTCGTGCAGCACGGTCATCACGGCCGGCGGCCCGAACCGGCCCAGCAGCCGGGCCGCCTCCTTGCGGCTGGTCACCTTCGCCGGCCCGGTCAGCACCGGACCGACGACGTCGGCCAGCACCGACGGGGGTACGTACCGGGCCGCGCGCCCGGCCGCGTAGAGCGCGACCCGCGCCCGGTCGCCGTCCGCGTACCGCAGCAGGACCGGCAGCGCCTCGTCCGGCCGGTCCGTCCGGGCGAGCGCGCCGAGCGCGGCCTCCGCGATCGCCACCTCCGGCCGGTCGAGGTAGCGCAGCACCAGCTCGCGGCCCGCGCCGGGGATCTCCGCCGCGGTCCGCACCGCCCGCGCGCGCCGCCACACGTCCTGGCCCGGGTCCGCCGCGATCAGCGCCTGCAACTCCACGAACCGGGCCTGCTGTCGGGGCAGCCACCGTTCGGGCCGGGCCGACCGGTCCGGCACCCAGCGCGGGCCCGCCGACACGAACCGGCCCCGGACCGGGCCGTCCAGCACCCGGTCGAGCAGGTCGGTGCGGACCGTGCAGATCGTGGACCAGACGACGTACAGGCTCGCCGTGGACACGTCGTGGTCCAGCACCCGCGCGACCCGCGCGGCCCGGTGCCGCGGGTCGGCCAGCCACAGGTCGATCGCGGTGCGCGCGACCGACGGCAGCGTGTGCCGGCCGGTCGCCTCCCCCAGGAGTTCCTGCAGCTCCGGTACGGTACGGGCGCGCTTGCCGAGCGCGTGCGTGAGCGCGAACAGCGGCCCGTGGTTCGCCCGGGCGATCCCGTCCTCGACCCACCGGCGCAGCCGGGCGAAGACCGCTCGCTCCTGCCCGCGCCGCAGCACGGAGTCGAACCGCCGCAGCACCGGTACGGCCGAGCCGCTGCTCACCAGGTCGATCGTGAGCAGCGCCCACTCGGTCAGCTCCGCGGAGTCCACGTGGTGGCGGAGCACGTCGGCCGCGAGACCACCGAGCGCGGACGTGGTCGCGGCGGACGCGTCCCGGGCCTCGACCGCGTCCGTGGTCAGCCGGGTCAGCCCGGCCGCGGTACCGGCGGTGAGCAGCGGCGCGATCGCGGCCAGCGCGGTGAGCGCGGACGCCCGCACCGGGTCCTGCTCGTTGCGCAGCCGGCCCAGCCGGGTGACCACCTCGGCGACGGCCAGCGGGTCGCGGGACCGGCGGGCCGCGGCGACGAGCAGCGCATACCCGCTCGACCGCGCGTCGGCGTCGCCGGACCGCAGCGCGGTCTCCAGCGCCGCCCGCGCGTCCGGCCAGGCCAGGTAGGAGCTCCACGCCCACACCTGTGCCTCGTGCTCGCGGATCCTGGGCAGCGTCAGCACCCGGGTCGCCTCCCGGATCCGGACCGCGGCCGGCAGTACCTCCAGCACACCGGGCGCCGGAACGAACACGGACGTGTCGACGTCGGCCATGGCCAGGTCGTAGAGCTCGCCGCGCCGGCGCGGCGGGAGCGCGTCGAGGAGCGCGGCCAGCGCGGCCCCGTGGTGCCGGAAGCGGACGCCGATCGGGGCCAGCTCGTCCGTGGGCAACGCGGCGAGGCGGCGCAGCAGACCGGGCGGCGGCATGGTCCGTTCCAGCCAGCCGGTGCGGGCCGGCGCGGTGAGCAGCCGGACGACGCGGCGCGGGTCGTGCGTGGCGAGCCGGCTGTACGCGGTGAGCGGGCCGGGCAGCGTCTCCTCCGGACCGTACCGTTCCAGCAGGTCCAGTGCCCGCGCCGGATCGCAGCGCAGGACCGCGTGCACGACGTCGCCCCAGACCCGGTCGCGCTCCTCGGGGCCGGCCGCGGCCAGCCGTTCGCGCGCCCGGTCCAGCACCACGCCGGCGTGCCGGCGCACCAGCCGGCTCAGTCCGACACCGTGCTCCAGCGCCGGCAGCAGCGCCCGCACGGTGTCGGTGCCGCAGCCGGGCAGCAACGCGGCGGCCTCGTCGTCGCCGAACCGGGCGCGGACCTCGGGCATCAGCGCGTCCGCGACGTCCGGCGCGAACCGCCGGCGCAGCGCGCGGTAGACCCGCCGGCGTTCCGCCGGGGGCCGGTCCGCGTGGGTGTGGGCCGGCAGGCCGGCGTGCACGGCCGCGGCCAGCGCCTCCGCCCGCAGTGCCGGCACCGGGTCGGCCACCGCGGCCGCGATCCCCGCGGGGTCCCGCACCGCCGTCGCCGCGATCAGCGCGAGCCGCCGCTCGTAGACGCCCTGACCGCGGAGGTCCGCGCAGATCTCGGCGCGGTCCGGTGCGGTGCGCGCCCACCGGGCGAGCGTCGTCATCCGCTCCCGGTAGGACAGGGTCGTCAGCGACGTCAGCAGCTTGCGGGTTCCGGTCAGCACCGCGCCCATTGTGCCCGTGCACGGCTCGCGGCGAGATCGAATAACGGTCGGAGATCGCCGGGGAGTACGCTGCCGGGGTGGCCAGGTATTTCGACGTGCATCCGGACAATCCGCAGCCCAGGGCCATCTCTCAGGTGGTGGCGACGCTGCGCGAGGGCGGGCTGATCGCCTACCCGACGGACTCCTGCTTCGCGCTGGGGTGCCTGGTCGGCAACCGGGACGGGCTGGAGCGCATCCGGGCGATCCGCGGGCTGGACGACAAGCATCACTTCACGCTGGTGTGCCGGGACTTCGCGCAGGTGGGGCAGTTCGTGCACATAAGCAACGCGGTGTTCCGGTCGGTGAAGGCCGCGATCCCGGGCAGCTACACGTTCATTCTGCCGGCCACCCGCGAGGTGCCGAAGCGGCTGCTGCACCCGCGGAAGAAGACCGTGGGTGTGCGGGTGCCGGCCCACACGGTCACCCAGGCGCTGCTGGCGGAGCTCGGTGAGCCGCTGCTGTCGACCACGCTGCTGCTGCCGGGCGAGGACGAGGCACCGGTGCAGGGCTGGGAGATCAAGGAGCGGCTCGACCACCAGCTGGACGCGGTGCTGGACGCGGGCGAGTGCGGCGTGGTGCCGACCACGGTGATCGACCTGTCCGAGGACGTGCCGGAGGTGCTGCGCGTCGGCGCCGGTGACCCGTCCCGGTTCGAGGTCTGATCGTTGACCGGCCGGCTGGACGCGCGGGTCGACGGCGCGATCGCCACCGTCACGATCACGAACCCGCGCAAGCGGAACGTGATGACCGCGGACATGTGGCGGGCGCTGCCGACCGTGCTGTCGTCGCTGGCCGCCGATCCCGCGGTGCGGGTGCTCGTGCTGCGCGGTGCGGACGGCACGTTCTGCGCCGGCGCGGACCTGGCGAACATCGCGGAGGCGTACCCGGGCGGTGAGGACTCGATCGTCACGCGCGCCGAGGCGGCGCTGGTGGCCTTCCCCCGGCCGACCGTCGCGTACGTCGAGGGCTACGCGATCGGTGGCGGCTGCCAGCTGGCGGTCGCCTGCGACCTGCGGTTCGCGGCCGCGGACGCGGTCCTCGGGGTGCCGCCGGGCAAGCTCGGCATCGTCTATCCACACGCGAGCACCCGCCGGCTGGTGTCCGTGGTGGGCCCCGCGACCGCGAAGTACCTGCTCTTCTCCGGCGACCCGGTCGGTGCGCCGAGAGCCGCGGAACTCGGCCTGGTCGACGAGATCGCCACACCGGACCGCCTGGCCGAGTTCACCGCCACGCTCACGTCCCGGTCGCCGATGTCCCTGGCCGCCGCGAAGGCGTTCGTGGAGTCCACCGACCCGGCCGTGGTCGAACACTGGCACCGGGTCGGGATCGCCAGCCCGGACCGGGTGGAGGGCGTGGCCGCGTTCCACGAGAAGCGCCCGGCCCGCTTCTGAGCACCGCCGCACGACGATCACTCCACACCGGTCGCGCACCGCGGGTCCCACGGTGCGCGACGACGGTTCAGCCCGCCATCGGCGGCAGCGGTGGCGGGGTGCCCCAGCCGCCACCGCCGACGGCGGGTGGGAGCGCGCCGCCGTTGTGAGCGCGAAGATACTCCCGCAGCGTGTAGATCATGGCGTCGGTGTCGTTGCGGGTGACGCTCTCGATGTGCACCTGCGCCGCGTCCGCGACACCCATGATCAGCTCGACCGCGACCCGGCCGTTCACCATCAGTCTCAGCAACTGACGGCCGGTGACGTGCGCGATCAGGCCCTCGGACGGCTTCGGCGCGGCGACCGGGGCGGGCGGCGCACCGGGCGGCACCGGCACCGGCACGCCGGGCAGGAAGACGTTGACCCGGTCGCTGGAGGTCTCCATGCCGTCGACGTGCTGCAGGTGGTACTCCTTCGTGGAGTCGGTCAGCGTGGCGCCGGTCGCCATGTCCAGCACGCACTCGTACGTCTGCAGCTGGTTGTGCGACAGGTAGACCACGAGGATCTTCGACAGCGACGAGCGCACCCGCCCGTCGAACTCGCTGCGGCGCAGCCGGCACCACGGGAAGTTCTGCAGGTTCGGCAGGCCCGTGAAGACCAGCACGTTCCTGCCGTGCTGCAGCGTGACGTCACCCGGGTTCCGGTTCAGCCGTTTCCGGCCCGCCTCCACCGCGTAGTACGTACCCTCCTCCAGCCAGAGGTCCATCTCCTGGTCGGTCGCCCGCGGATACGCGAGCGCGTACGCACGCTGGTAGGCGTTGTACGCGCCGAGCAGCCGCGCACCACCCACCGGCGCGGCCACGATCCCGGCGAGCAGGCCGAGGCAGCCGAGACAGGCCACGCCGCCGGCACCGTTCGATCCGGACGGTGCCGAGGCGGAGACGCCGAACGCCACCACGGCGCCGCCGGCCAGCACGACGCCCCCGATCAGCAGCACCAGCGCGAACGTGTAGTCGGGCCGGACGGGCTCCGGATTGAAGTACTTGTCAACCCGCTCCGCGCGGGAGGACTGGACGACGTTCATGATCTGCTCCGTTGTCGAAGGAACCGCCAGGTCGCACACTCGGCGGCGGGAACGTGGTCGGCGATCTCCCCGGCCAGCCCCGGGTCGATGTCGCACAGGTCGGGCATCCGGACCGGGACCGGCGGCACCGGTGCGCCGCGCAGTGTGTAGCGGTCCTCCCGGACCAGCGCGAACAGCGCGGACGCGTGCGCGGCACCGGGATCGAGACGCACCGTGTTGATGAGCAGCCGCTCGACGCCGTCGGTGGTCTCACCACGGTGGTGAGCCGGCCGGACGCCGCCCAGCAGCGCGAGCGCCCAGTAGTAGTAGGCGTCCGAGGCGGACGGGCGGCGCCGCTGCACGTCGGCGAGGTGACGCAGGGCCTCCGGATACACCCGCCGGTCGAACGCGTCCCGGAACCGGTGAAAGTCATGATCGGCCCGGAGCGGACTCGCCAGGCGGGGACGGATCCACGGGTACGCCCCGGCGATCTCGTCCAGCGGCATCAGCCACGCGGTCCGGTCCGGTCCCGCCTCGCCGCTCACCACCATGCCCACGAGCAGCCCGGTCACGCCGTCGAGGACCGCGCCACCGCTGAATCCCGCCACGACCCACGGCGTGAACGCGTCCAGCGCGTCGATCTGCACCAGGCGGCCGTCCCGGGAGTCACCGGCGACCCGGCCCCGCGCCCGGCGCCCGTAGTCGTCGTCCCAGCCGGGCCGGCCGGGCAGGCCGAACAGCTCCAGCGGCGTACCACGGGCCGGTCGCTCGATCGAACCCAGCGGTGCCGGGTCCACCGCCGTCGTGCTGCGCGCGCAGGCCAGGTCGAGTCCGCCACCGGCCGGCGCGACCGGGCAGTCCTCCTCGGCGCGGCCGTACGCCGGCAGGCCGATTCGGCACCGCCGCTGCTCGCCGATGACGTGCGCGCAGGTCAGCACGCGTCCCTTCGCGGCGACGAATCCGCAACCGTGATCCCGGTCGGCCGACACGACGGCCCGCCAGGCGCCCATCTCACTGTGTCCGTTTCCAGAGCAGCTCCACGCCGATGTTGCCCTCCAGCGCGGACCGGGCGATCACGGCGCCCAGTTCACTGGTGAGCTTCACCCCGAACGTCAGCTTGATCTCGTCCGGCGACCCGGCCTTGCGAAGCACCCGCAACGCGTCCTCGGCCGCGTCGCGGATCTCGGCCAGGTTGCCGTCGAAAGCGGCGCGCACGTCGCGCACCCGGTCCCGTCCGGCGGAGACGGGAACTCCGCCGCGTCTCGGCTCCCGGACCTCCGCGATCACCCGGGTGCCGTTGGCCAATCTGAATCGCACGTACTCGGCATCGTCCACACCCAGCATCGAAACAACGAACGAAGATCATCTCTAACGGGTGTACGGTCCGGAAGCGTGGGCGTTCCGCCCTGCTCACGGCACTGACCGGCGTGGCCGTCCGGCGCCCGGGTGACCCCGTTCCGGGGGTCAGGAGGCCGGTGCCACGCGCTGCGCGACGAGCACCCGTTCGAGGCCCGGCCGGTCCGGTGCGTCGCGGATGTCGCGCACCGCGAATCCCGCGGCGCGCAGCGAGGCGCCGAGTTCGTCGAGGGTACGGAAGCGGAGCGTGGAGTCGGAGGTCAGCTCCGCGCCGTCCGGGAAGCGGTAGGTGTACCGGAACGACACCAGCGGCAGGCGCACGTCCGTCAACCGCAGCCGCCGCTCGATGCCGTCGCGGACCACGGGCTCGGTGGACCAGGTGGCCCAGTCGCGGCGTTCCGGGCGGCGGGTCTCGAACACCAGCCGGCCGCCCGGGCGCAGCGCGCCGTGGACGCCGCGCAGCGCGGCGGCCCACTCCTCGTCGGTGACGAACACCTGCGCCACGTTGCCGGTCATCGTGGCCAGGTCGGCGTCGACGGCCGGCGCCTGCGCCGCGCCCGCGTGCACCCACGTGACGCGCGCGTCCCGGGCCCGCGCGATCTCCAGCGAGGCGAGCGCCGGATCGACGCCGGTCACGGACCGGCCGGTGTCCGCCAGCATCGCGGCCAGGTTGCCGGTGCCGCAGCCGATGTCGATCACGCTCCGGGCACCGAACTCGCGCGCGATCGCCAGGTAGGCGGCGAGGTCGCGCCGGTCCCCGTCGAACAGGTCGTAGACCGCGGCGAGCCGCGGGTGGTCGAAGATGGCGTCGGGCACCGCACGACCGTACGGCCGAGCCGGGTTTACGGGTATCGATTTTTTCGAGGTGCCGCCCCGGCCGGGCGCACCTCCGTCCGGTGGACCGGAACAGCGGGAGATCCACGCCGCGGCCCGGAAATCCGGTCAGGAGCCCGCACTACCGGTAGAACGGGTCCGGCGGGTCGGCGGACGGCGGGCGGGCCAGCGGCAGCGCGCCGAGTGCGCGGCCGAGCTGTCCGCCGGCCGACTCGGTGGCCCGGCCGACCGGGATCGGCGGGATGGTCAGCGGCTCCGGCGAGACGAGCAGCATCGCGGGCGTGGGGAAGTTGCGGTCGCCGACCACGGCGACGGAGCCGAGCACGGCCTCGGTCGGCGCGGGCATCTCGATGCGGTGCCACTCGTCCGGGTGCGGCGCCGGGCGCACCGTGTGCCGGCCGGTCGCCCCGCCCAGCCACGCGATGGACGCGATCACCAGCGGTACGCCGCCGTCCGGCGCCTCGGTGGTGGCCTTGAGCCGCAGGTAGGGCGCGTCCACCTCGCACAGGATCCGCCACCAGGTCAGGCCGCGGCTGGTCGCGGACGCCACGTACGCGTAGAGGCGGTCCGGGATCGGTGGCGCCGGCGCGTCGGGCGCGGCCGGCGTGGGCGCGGCGACGGTCGGGCCGACGTCCGCGAACGCGCGCAGCAGCGGGCTCGGGTCCGGCACCCGCACGCGCACGTCCGGGACCGCGGGCGCGAGCGCGTCCGGGTGCCGGCGGACCAGGTCGCGCAGCACCCCGGCGAGCGCGGGATGCCGGGCGGCCGCGCTGGTCAGCAGCGCCAGCATCCGTACCCGCTGATGGTGGGTGGCGCGCGGCACGAACAGCGCCAGGTCGGCGGTGCGCAGCGCGGCACCGGCCGGCAGCAGCGCGCGGACCACCAACTCCTCCGCGACCAGCGCGGGCCGGACCGGCCGCCAGTGCCCGCCGCGCTCGGCCGGGTAGAGCTCGGACAGCCACGCGTCCACGTCGCCGGTGCCGTTGTGGCTGCCCAGCAGCGTGCGGGCCTCGTCGGCGGAGGTCGCGCCGAACAGCGTGGCGACCGCGACCAGCCGGGCGCGGGCGGCCCGGTTCGGCGTGATCCGGTGCCGGTCCGCGACCCGGTTGAGGTAGCGGTCCTCGTGCCGGAGCAGCGCGGCGAGCGGGTCGTGGTAGTAGCGGCCGGCGTCCGGCAGCGGGCGGCCGATCGCCCAGAGCAGCGCCGCGGCCTGCAGCGTCAGCGCGTGCCCGAACGCGGGCAGCGCCTCGGTCATCGGCCGCGGCGACTGCTCGACCACGGCCGTGTACGGGCTGCCCGGCATGCCCCGGTCGAAGACCTCGGCGAACGCGCGGGCGGCCCGGCGCTGCTCGGCCGCGCGCGTCGCCGGATCGGGGTAGAGCGGCCCGAGCGCGAGCATGCGGATGCCGGCCAGCCGGGTCCGGTCGCTGAGCCCGAGCGTCCACGACCCGGCGCTCCGGGCCAGCAGCAGCGCGCGGATCCGGGCCCGGCGGCCCATCGCCAGCCGGTCCAGCACCTCGGCCAGCAGCGCGGGCGGGCGGGACTCGGCGTCGTCCACGATGATCAGCGTGGGCGCGATCGGCCCGTCCACCGCGTCCAGCCCGGCGATCAGCCGCCGCAGGTCACCGGCGACGCCGCCGAGCCAGCCCTGCGCGCGCAGCCGGGTGAGCAGTTCGGCCGCGAGCCGCGTCTTGCCCTCGCCGGACGGCGCGTGCATCAGCATGTGGACGGTACGGTCCTCCGCGTTGCACCACGCGGTCAGCTCGCGGATCTCGCGCACCCGCCCGCGGAACGGCACCACCGCGGCCTCCGCCGTGAGCAGCGGCGGGTACGGGCCCTCCGCGGCGCGGGCCACCACGCGGTCCGGGCCGGCGTACGGGTCGATCAGCGCGTGCGCCAGCTCGACCGGCTCGGACACCACCGGCCGGGTGGTGAACCGGCCGACCGGGCGGGAGAACGTCCGGTCGCGCAGCAGCCGCCAGACCGGGGTGAGCGTGAGCGAGCGCCGCCCCGGCCGGTACGCGTCGTCGGTGATCACGCCGAGCAGCAGGCCGCGGGCGAAGACCGGCGCGCCGGCGAGACCGGGCGGCAGCGGGTCGGCGTCGAGTTCGAGCTGGTAGAGGCCGTCGGAGACGCGCACCCGGCCGGGGATGACGACCGCGACGTCGCTCTCGTCCTCCGCCGGGTGCTCGATCGGCGGCTCCGGCTCGCCGTCCGGTGGTTGCAGCGCCTCGAGCGCGCGCAGCGCCGAGATCGGGTCCGGCGGGCCGGTCACGATCCGCACCTGCCGGGTCGGCCCGGCCCACGCCGGGCGCGGCTCGTGGCCCCGGGGCCGGGCGGTGCCGATCGGCCGGACGGTGCCGCCGCCCGCCGCGGTCGTGCGCCGCTCGCCGGACCCGCGCGGGCCGGGTGACCCGCGCCGCTCGGGCGGGGTGCGTCGCTCGGGCGGGGTGCGCTGGGCGGGAGGCCCGTCGGGGGCACCCGCGCCCTCTGCGGCACCCGCGTCCGCACCGCCCACGTCCTCCACGGCACCCGGCGACCCGCCGGCACCCGGGGCCTCGCCGGCGTCCGGGCTGACCAGTGCCAGCGCGGAGACCTCCAGCTCGGTGCCGGACGACAGGATCCGGCCGAACCGGGCCGGTGGCAGCCGGGTCTCCCCCGCCGCGGCCGGCACCTCGACCAGCGCGACCTCCATCACCGGATCGGACCAGATCAGCCGGCCCGGCGTGGACGGCACGTGGTCGGGGTAGCCCTCCACCTCGACCGTGTCGTCCAGGCGGCCCGGATGGTGCTCCGCGGTCAGCACGAGGCCGTCCGCGATCACGTAGCCCAGCGGCCGGTCGGCGGCCCCGGCGACCCGGACGAGACGACTGGGCTCCGCCACTAGAGACCTGCTCCCTGACGGAACATTCCACCGTGGACGTTTCCCTGAGCCGCCACTCGTCCTCCTGTCCGTCCGCTCACCACATTGTGATCCACCCGACCACGTTTCGCGCCCCGGACACAAGGGACGGTACGGTCGATCTCGGAGACGGACGGTCGCGCGTCAAGGACCTGCCGTCCCGCTCCGCCAACGGCGTGGTGATCACTCCGGGACGACGGCCGGCGGAGGCCGCGTCAGCGCTGCCGGCGGGACCCGCGGCGGCGGGCGGTGGCGGTGACCGCGTATCCACCGGCGGCGATCATCGCGCACCACGGGTGGTGCACGCGGCCCGGGTCAGGCCAGCGGGACGACCTCGGGGGCGCCGAGGCGGGTGGCGTCGGCGGTCTCGTCGTCGGGCTCCTCCTGGGAGGCGCGCTCGGCCTCCACCCGGAGCCGGTAGTGCGAGATCTCCCGGCGTTTCTGCTCGTCGGTCCAGTGCAGCGCGCCGGCCATCAGGTCCGCGACCACCGGCAGCGCCTCCAGGCCGCGGTCGAACGTCTCGATCGAGATGCGGGTGCGGCGGGTCATCACGTCCTCGATGTGCCGCGCGCCCTCGAACGTCACCGCGTAGACGACCTCCGCGCGCAGGTAGTCGTCGGCGCCGGCCAGCGCCGGCTTCAGGGAGGGGTCCGCGGCGATCAGCGCGAGCACCTCGTGGATCAGCGCGCCGTACCGGCCGAGCAGGTGTTCGATCCGCGCGACGTGCAGGCCGGACGAGGCCGCGAGCCGGTGCCGCTGGTTCCACAGCGCCGCGAAGCCCTCCGCGCCGGCCAGCGGCACCCGCGCGGTCACCGACCGGGGTATCGCGCCGCCGAGGTTGTGCGCCGCCGCGTTCACCGCGTCCGCGGCCATCACCCGGTAGGTGGTGTACTTGCCACCGGCCACGACGACCAGGCCGGGCTGCGGCGACGCCACCGTGTGCTCGCGGGACAGCTGGGACGTGGACTCCGACTCGCCGTGCAGCAGCGGCCGCAGGCCCGCGTAGACGCCCTCCACGTCGGCCCGGGTCAGCGGCGTGACCAGCACCCGGTTGACCTCGGACAGCAGGTAGTCGATGTCCTTGCGGGACGCGGCCGGGTGGGCCTTGCCGAGCGTCCAGTCGCTGTCCGTGGTCCCGATGATCCAGTGCCGTCCCCACGGGATCACGAACAGCACGCTGGAGGCGGTGCGCAGGATCAGGCCGGTGGTCGACTGGATCCGGTCGCGCGGCACCACCAGGTGGATGCCCTTGGACGCGCGCACGTGGAACTGGCCGCGCTCGCCCACCAGGCCCTGCGTCTCGTCGGTCCACACGCCGGTCGCGTTGATCACCTGCCGGGCGCGGATGTCGAAGGTCCGGTCGTACTCCAGGTCGCGCACGCGCACCCCGGTCACCCGCGCGCCCTCGCGCAGGAAGCCGACCACCCGGGTGCGGGACGCGACGTGCGCGCCGTACGCGGCCGCGGTCCGGACCAGGAACAGCGTGTGCCGCGCGTCGTCGATCTGCGCGTCGGAGTACTGCAGCGCGCCGACCAGGCTGTCCTTCCTCAGCGCCGCGCACGCGCGCAGCGCCTGCCGCCGGGTCAGGTGCCGGTGCGGCGGCAGCCCGCCCCGCCGCGCCAGCATGTCGTAGAGCAGCACGCCCGCGCCGGCGTAGGCCCGTTCCCAGGCGCGGTGCCGCAACGGGTAGAGGAACCGGACCGGCCGGGCGAGGTGCGGGGCCAGCACGGACAGGATCAGGCCGCGTTCCCGCAGCGCCTCGCGGACCAGCCCGAAATCGAGCATCTCCAGGTATCGCAGCCCGCCGTGGATCAGCTTGCTGGACCGGCTGGACGTGCCGCTGGCCCAGTCCCGCGCCTCGACCAGGCCGACGCTCAGCCCGCGGGTGACCGCGTCCAGCGCGCATCCGGCGCCGACCACGCCACCGCCGATCACGACGACGTCCAGCTCACGATCGGCCATCGCGTCCAGCGCGGCGGCCCGGTCGTCCGGCGACAGGGTTCCGTTCGTCATGCTGCACCGCCCATCAGGATCAAAATCTCGCCACGGTACGGACCGTCCGCTCATCGATCCGCTCGGTGCCCGGCCACTGTCGTGGCCGGTGTCCGGGGGCGGGCCGCCGTCGGTGGGCGACCCGCCCCGCGGATCGACCTCAGTCCACGTCTACCCAGTCGAGCGTCCGTTCCACGGCCTTCTTCCACCGGCCGTAGCCGGACTCGCGGCGTTCCGCGTCCCAGTTCGGGGTCCAGCGCTGCGACTCGTTCCAGTTCGCCCGCAGCTCGTTGGTGTCCTTCCAGAAGCCGACCGCGAGCCCGGCCGCGTAGGCCGCGCCGAGCGCGGTGGTCTCCGCGACGACCGGCCGGCTGACCGGCACGCCGAGCACGTCCGCCTGCAGCTGCATGCAGAGGTTGTTCGCGGTGACGCCGCCGTCGACCTTGAGCACGTCCAGCGTGACGCCGGAGTCCTCGCGCATCGCCTCGACCACGTCCCGGCTCTGGTAGCAGATGGACTCGAGCGTGGCGCGCGCGATGTGCGCGTTCGTGTTGAAGCGGGACAGGCCGACGATCGCGCCGCGCGCGTCCGACCGCCAGTACGGCGCGAACAGCCCGGAGAACGCGGGCACGAAGTAGACGCCGCCGCTGTCCTCGACCTGCGCCGCGAGCGACTCGCTCTCCGCCGCGTTGCCGATGATCCGCAGCTGGTCGCGCAGCCACTGCACGGCCGAGCCGGTCACCGCGATCGAGCCCTCCAGCGCGTAGACCGGTGCGGCGTCACCGAGCTGGTACGCGACCGTGGTGAGCAGCCCGTTGCTCGACCGGACCAGCTCGGTGCCGGTGTTGAGCAGCATGAAGTTGCCCGTACCGTAGGTGTTCTTGGCCTCGCCGACGTTGAAGCACACCTGCCCGACCGTGGCCGCCTGCTGGTCGCCGAGGTCACCGGTGATCGGCACCTCGCCGCCGAGCGGCCCGGAGACGCGGCAGACGCCGTAGCCGGACGGGTCGGACGACGGCCGGATCTCCGGCAGCATCGCCCGCGGGATGCCGAAGAAGGACAGCAGCTCGTCGTCCCACTGCAGCGTCTCGAGGTTCATCAGCATGGTGCGGGACGCGTTCGTGACGTCCGTGACGTGCTTCCCGCCGTCCACCCCGCCGGTGAGGTTCCACAGCAGCCAGGAGTCGGTGTTGCCGAAGATCGCGTCGCCGCGCTCGGCCGCCTCCCGCACGCCGTCGACGTTCTCCAGGATCCACTGGATCTTGCCGCCGGAGAAGTAGGTGGCGGGCGGCAGGCCGGCCTTCTGCCGGATCACGTCACCCCGGCCGTCCCGGTCCAGCGCGGACGCGATCCGGTCGGTGCGGGTGTCCTGCCAGACGATCGCGTTGTAGTACGGCCGGCCGGTGCGCCGGTCCCAGACGACGGTGGTCTCGCGCTGGTTGGTGATGCCGAGCGCGGCCAGGTCGGTCGCGCCCAGGTTGAGCTTGCCCATCGCGGTCCGGGCGACCGCGACCGTGCGCTCCCAGATCTCGATCGGGTTGTGCTCGACCCACCCCGCCTGCGGCAGGATCTGCTCGTGCTCCAGCTGGTGCCGGCCGACCTCGTTGCCACCGTGGTCGAAGATCATGAAGCGGGTGCTGGTCGTTCCCTGGTCTATCGCGCCGACGAAGTCAGCCATCGGGTGCCCTTTCTGGTCGAGGGGGCGTGCTCACGACGTACCCCCGCGGGAATGTGATCCTCACACGCCGGTGCGCTGCCTCGGGACGTCCGGCTCGGCCACCGGCGCGGGCTGCGCCGGCAGGAACCGGCCGATCAGCGCCTGGTAGAGCCCCGCACCGAGCACGCCGCCGATCAGCGGCCCGACGATCGGTATCCAGAAGTACGGATACCCGTTCTGATCTCGGAACGCGTCCTCGTAGCCGGTGAGGAACGACGCCAGCCGCGGGCCGAGGTCGCGGGCCGGGTTGATCGCGTAGCCCGCGTCCGTGCCCCAGGCCATGCCGATCGCGACCACGATCAGGCCGACCACGAACGGGGCCAGGTTCGCGCCCGGCGGCGTGTTCAGCACGTCCGTCACGGCCAGGATCAGGAACAGCAGGATCGCGGTGCCGATGATCTGGTCCCGGAACGCGCCCCACTCGCCGACCGGCAGCGCGCCGTTGCCCGGCAGCGTGGAGAACACGCCCTGCGACTTGATCGTCAGGCCCGGGTCGAACGCGTTGAGCACCTCCGTATAGTTCCAGCGCACGATCAGCGCCGCGACGAACGCGCCGAGCAGCTGGGCCAGTGCGTACGGTGCGACCTTGCGCCACGGGAAGCCCTTGAAGACCGCGAGCGCGACGGTGACCGCCGGGTTGAGGTGCGCGCCGCTGATCCGGCCCGCCACGTAGACGCCGAGCGTGACGCCCAGGCCCCACGCCCAGGCGATGCTGTCGTGGTCGCCGATACCGCCCGCGACGACCTGGGCGACGACGCCGCACCCGAACAGGATGAGGATCAGGGTGCCGGCGAACTCCGCGGCCAGCTCGCCGGTCAGGCCACCGGGGATTCTGAATCGCTGTGCCATCTTGCCTCCACAGTTACGGAGTGATTGCACTGTCGTTACCGGCTCTGACGCTATGGACGGTCAACATTGATCGTCAACGAACCGGGGTCGGCATTGTCGAACGCCGGGTTTCGATGCAGTCTTGGTGCATGCCGGGCCCGGTGCAGTCGATCGAGCGGGCGGCCGCGATGCTGCGCCTGCTCGCGCACAGTCACGGCCGCCTCGGCATCGTGGAGATAGCCCGGTCGCTGGACCTGGCCAAGAGCACCACCCACGGCATCATCCGCACGCTGCAACGGGTCGGCTTCGTCGAGCAGGACGAGACCGGCAAGTACCGGCTCGGCGCCGCCCTGCTGCACCTCGGCACCTCCTACCTGGACGTCAACGAGCTGCGGTCCCGCTCGATCAACTGGGCGGACCCGCTGGCCGCGCGCAGCGGCGAGGCGGTCCGGATCGGCACGGTCCTGGAGGGCCAGGTGCTGGTCGTGCACCACGTGTTCCGCCCGGACGACTCGCTCCAGACGCTCGATGTGGGGTCGTTGCTGCCGTTGCATGCCACTGCGCTGGGAAAGGTGCTGCTGGCGTACGACTCGACGGCTTTTGCTTCTTTGCGCACCCTGGAGGCCTTCACCCGCCGGACGCTGACCGACCGCCGCGACCTCGCCCGCGAGCTGGTGACGGTCCGTGACTCGGGGTTCGCCGCCGAAACCGGTGAGCTGACCCCGGGCGAGGCCTCGCTGGCCGCACCGATCCGCGGCTACGGCGGGCTGGTCGTGGGCGCGATCGGCATCTCGGGCGCGATCGACCGGCTCTGCTCCGCGTCGCTGCGCCCCGACCCCCGGCTTGTCGGATACGTCCGGGACGCGGCCCGCGCGGTCTCCCGGGACCTGGGCTCCCGTGGGGGATGAGCATGTCCGAGCGGTACGTCGTCGCCATCGACCAGGGCACCACCTCCACCCGCTGCATCGTCTTCGACCGGCGCGGCCGGTTGCACGCGGTCGCCCAGCAGGAGCACCACCAGTACTACCCGCGGCCCGGCTGGGTCGAGCACGACGCCGTGGAGATCTGGCAGCACGTCCGCCGCACGGCCGCGGCCGCGCTCACCTCCGCCGGGATCACGCTGGACCAGGTGGCCGCGCTCGGCATCACCAACCAGCGCGAGACCACCGTGCTCTGGGACCGGCACACCGGCCGCCCGGTCGCGCGCGCGATCGTCTGGCAGGACACCCGCACGGACGAGCTGGTCAACGCGCTCGCCGCGACGCCGGGCGCGGAGAGCGTGCCGAAGCGCAGCGGGCTGCCGCTGGCCACCTACTTCTCCGCGCCGCGGATCCGCTGGCTGCTCGACCACACGCCCGGCCTGCGGGAGCGCGCCGCGCGCGGTGACGTGCTGTTCGGCACGATGGAGACCTGGCTGATCTGGAACCTGACCGGCGGCCTGCACGTCACCGACGTGACGAACGCGTCCCGTACCCTCCTGATGGACCTGCGCTCGCTGTCCTGGGACGACGAACTGCTGTCCTTCTTCGGCATCCCGCGCGCGATGCTGCCGGAGATCCGGCCGTCCGTCGGGCTGCTCGGCACGGCCACCGAGGTCTTCACCGGCGTGCCGATCGCGGCCGCGCTCGGCGACCAGCAGGCCGCGCTGTTCGGCCAGACCTGCTTCACGCCCGGCGAGGCGAAGTGCACCTACGGCACCGGCAGTTTCCTGCTGCTGCACACCGGCCTGGAACCGGTCGCGTCCACGCACGGGCTGCTCAGCACGGTCGCCTACCAGATCGACGGCGCACCGCCGGCGTACGCGCTGGAGGGCTCGATCGCGGTCACCGGCTCGCTGGTCCAGTGGTTCCGCGACCAGCTCGGCCTGATCACCACCGCGCCGGAGATCGAGACGCTGGCCCGGACCGTCACGGACAACGGCGGCTGCTACATCGTGCCCGCGTTCTCCGGCCTCTACGCCCCGCACTGGCGCAGCTCCGCCCGCGGCGTGATCGTGGGCCTGACCAGCTACATCACCAAGGGGCACCTGGCCCGCGCGGTGCTGGAGGCGACCGGCTGGCAGACCCGCGAGGTGGTCGACGCGATGAACGCCGACTCCGGGCTCGCGCTCTCCACGCTCAAGGTGGACGGCGGCATGACGTCGGACAACCTGCTGATGCAGTTCGTCGCGGACGTGCTCGACGTGCCGGTGGTCCGCCCGATGGTCGTGGAGACGGTCTCGCTCGGCGCCGCCTACGCCGCCGGCCTCGCGGTCGGCTACTGGCCGGACCTGGCCGCGCTCCGCGACCTGTGGCACCGGGCCGGCCAGTGGCTGCCCGACATGGACCCGGCGCTGCGCACCACCGAGTACGCCAACTGGCAGCGCGCGGTCGCCCACACCTTCGACTGGATCCAGCCGCCGCCGTGAGCCGCTGGGCTCGGCCGGCGTGGACGACCTGATCGCGCTCGCCGAGGCGCGGGCGGGCTCAGCGGGGTCCCAGGCCGGTGCGGCCGTCGAGCAGCTCACGGGCCGCGTCCAGGTGGCCGGCGTGCCGGGCCGTCCCCGTCACGGCGGTGACGCCAGCAGCGCCGTACGACAAGTTCCCGGCCTACAGCAGCTTCCCGGCCTACAGCAGCGGACGGGACGGCTCGACGTGCGGGGCCGACGGCGGGGCCGGCGGTGTCCCGGTCGGCGCCGCCTCGCCGGGTGCCCGCTCGATCAGCCACGGGCTGACCCCGAGCCGCCCGGTGCTGCCCAGGTCGAGGCCGCCGTCCGGGCCGAGCACGGTCGCCGGGCGGCCGGCCGCCGGCGCGACGGCCAGGTGCGACACCACGACCGGTGGCCGGCGCGTGTCGTCGTACGTGTTGCGCCACACCACGATCGCGGACGCCCGCTCCCCGGGCCGGACCACCACCGGCCGCGGCGGATCGCTACGTCGCGGCAACGCACCGGCGATCTCGGTGACGCCGTCCAGGACCCGCACGTCCAGCGGTTCCCGTTCCGCGCCGAGCGGCGCCACGTCCGGGTAGCCGTCCACCCGGTAGTCCACCGTGCCGCAGTTGACCAGCCACACGCCGAGCGCCCGCAGGCCCATGGCCGCGTCCCGCTCGGCGAGCTCCAGCCGTACCCCCTCCGGCCCGCACGTCGCCGCCGGCGACGGTGGCGCGTCGGTGCGCTGCCACGACGGCTCCGCCCCGGCACAGCGCACACCCTCCCCGCAGGAGTCCCCGCCCTGCCCGGGCCCACCGGGCCCACACCCGGAGAGCAGAAGCAGAGCGATCACCGGGTACGCCAGACGCCGCATTCCACGGATCATGCCGTATCCCGGCGCGGACACCGCGTTCCGGCCGTCGTGCGGCCGGCGCCGACCCGGCTGGGCGCGGCCGCGGTGACTCCCGTTCCGTACCGCCGCGGGTCCGGCGCCGGTATCGGCGTGGGAGACGGGCCGCGGCGGGGCCCGCGCGCCGGCACATACGTTAGGCTCGATGTCGTGACGGCGGGCCGTCCGGCGGCCGCCGCCGCGTGGGGCTTCCCGGCTCGTCCGCCCCGCTCCCCGACGGCCACACCGTCCGGACCGGGTGGGCCGTCCTCTGATCGCGGTGGGCCCCCGTTTCCCCCGTTACGGGGGCCCACCGCCCGGTCAGTCCCCCGGCGTACGTCCGCGCGCCGTCCGCACCGGCAGCGTGAGCGGGCCGCGTACGTTGATCGATCGCCGGATCACGACGGGCCGGTCCGCGTCGGCCGTCAGCCCGGGCAGCGCGGCCAGCGCGATCCGGGTCTGCACCCGGGCCAGCCCCGCGCCCGCGCAGGTGTGCCCGCCGGCCCCGAACCCGAAGTGCCGGGACGGCGTCCGGGTCGGGTCGAAGCGGTCGCCGTCCGGGAAGCGCTCCTCGTCCCGGTTCGCGGACGCGAACACCAGCAGCACGTCCGCGCCCGCCGGGATCCGCACGCCGCCGAGCACCGCCGCCCGGGTGGCGAGCCGGAAGATCGTCGGCACCGGCGACTCGTACCGCAGCGTCTCCTCGACCACGTGCGACGGCGGCAGCCGCGGCGGCCACCGGTCCGGGTGCCGCAGCAGCAACCGGACCGCGTTGCCGATCAGGTCGGTGGTGGTGATGTGCGCCGCGCCGAACGTGCCGCCGATCGTCCCGACCGTCTCCGCCTCCTGGTCCGCGGTCAGCGGCGCGCCGCCCGGTGCGAGCGCCGCGACCACGTCACTGATCAGGTCGCCGGTCGGCTCGGCCCGCCGCGCCCGCACGTAGCCGGCCAGCATCCGCTGGAAGGCCACCACGGTACGGGCGTCCGCCGCCTCCGCGGCCTCGCCGACATCCGCGCTGCCCAGCCGGAACAGTGCCGCGCTGCCCGCCCGCGCCACCGCCACGTCGCCGGCGTCCAGTCCGAACAGTTCCGCCGCGGTGCCCACCGGCAGCGGCGCGGCGAACCGCTCCACCAGGTCCGCCCGCCGTGGCAGCGCAGCGGCGAGCGCCGCCGCCCGCTCCCGCATCCGCGGTTCCAGCGCCGCGATCCGCCCCGGCGCGGTCAGATGCCGGGTGTACGGCACGCGCAGCCGGTGATGGGCCGGCCCGTCCGAGGTGACGTGGTCGGGTTTCGGCGGGAAGCCCTCGGCCAGCACCGCGAGCGTCGCCGGGAACAGGGCCCGCACCGGCCGCAGGCTGTTCGCCGACGAGAACCCGGCCGAGTCCCGCAGCACCGCGTCCACGTCCCGGAACCGCGTCACCACCCAGGCGTCCAGCCGTGGCGAGTAGAACACCGGCTCCCGCCGCCGCGCGGTCGCGTAGAACGGATAGGGGTCCGCGAGGTGCGCGCCGAGCGGGTCATAGCTCTCCGCGAGTTCGCTGACCATCGGCTCGTCTCCTCACCCGGGAACGCCCTGATGAGAATCCCCCGGCCGCCCCCGCACGGCAACCCCTACGCGCCCGGCCCCCGGAGATCCCGGACGACGACGTCGTCCGGCCGTTCGGCGCAGTCGGGATGGTGAAGGTCGAGCAGGGCCGGATCGGTGGTCAGCGCGGTGCGCCCGACGTAGGTCTCGTCCAGGAAGAACGTCGCCCGGGTGCCCGCGCCGGCGGGCGCCGCGAACCACTCCGGCGGCGCGATCGCGTGGTGGCCGTGCAGCGTCTGCCGGAACCCGCGGCCGTCCCGCCACACCTCGAGGTCGACGTGCGTGCAGAGGCCCGACGATTGGATGTACATCCACCGCCGCGCGGGGTGGGCCAGTGTGCCGTACCGGTGGATCACCGGTGTCTCGTGACCGGGTGGCAACGTGTCCGGCTGGTCGTCCGTCACCGAGAACACGAGATCGGCGCTGATCTCCACGACGACCCGCGGCACGTGGGCCGCCGGCCCGTCCGGCCACGGGTGGAACGCCTGCCGCGCGACCGCCTCGAGGATCCGGGTCGGCAGCTCCGGACTCCCCCGGTCCACCCCGAAATACACCCGGGTGCGCCGTCGCACCGACTCCTCGGGCGGCAACACGGTCAGCTCGTTCTCGGCGTCCGCCACGCCGTCGACGCTATCCCGGCCGGGGTCACCGGTCCAGTGTGGACCGGGACCTGGCCAGGAAGGCGCCGCGCAGGTCGTCGAGCTCGGTGTAGAGGTCGTCGAGCGAGGGCACGCCGTCCCAGACCGCGCGGTTGAGGCGCTCGAAATAGGCGCGGGCGGAGGTGTGCACGTCCGCGGGGTAGAGGACCTGCAGCATGCGTTCCGCGACCCAGAGACGGTGCATGACCTCCTGGGCCGCGACCGGCCACGGGTCACCGGTGGACCAGTCGTCCGGGCGCTCGAACGCGGCCCGTTCCGCCTCCGCCGCCACCGCGACGAAGCGCTCCAGGTGCACCAGCCGCTCCGCGCGGCGGCTCTCGGCACGCTCCACCTCGCGCCGGCGCTGCTCGGCCCGCGCGCTCATCCGCAGCGTGCTGTGCTGCACCAGATAGGACAGTCCGCCACCGAGCAGCACCCCGCCGAGCGAGGTGAGCGCGGTGAGTGTCTCGCCGGCCACCGCGATACCGTACCGCGATGATGGTGCGTGACTTCGGCGACGACGACTGGCCCGGCGTGTGGCGGATCATCCGCGACGTCGTGACCGGGCAGGAGACCTTCCCCTACGACCCGCGGATGACCGAGCCGCAGGCCCGCGCCATGTGGATCGAGTCGCCGCCCGGCCGGACCGTCGTGGCGGTGGCGGACGGCCGGGTCCTCGGCACCGCGAAGATGGGCCCGAACCGCCCCGGCCCCGGCGCCCACGTGTCCACCGCGAGTTTCATGGTCGCGCCGGACGCGCGCGGCAGCGGCGTCGGCACCGCGCTGTGCGCGTTCGCACTCGACTGGGCCCGCGCGGACGGCTACGCCGCCATGCAGTTCAACGCGGTCGTCGAGTCCAACCACGCGGCCGTCCACCTCTACCGCAAACAGGGCTTCGACATCCTCGCCACGGTCCCGCGCGCCTTCGCCCACCCCACCCTCGGCCGCGTCGGCCTGCACCTGATGTACCAGGAGTTCTGAGCCCGGCACCACGGAACCGACAGCAGAACCCCGAAGGCGATTTTCCCGCTTCCGGCGCGGTCGCGTCCCCAGTGCTCCCGCGGGCACCGGTCGTCGCCGGCGCTCCTCCCTGCCGGCCCCGCCGTGGCCAGGACAATCCCCCGGCGCCCCGCCATCGGCCCCTCCCGGCCGCCCGGCCCGGATCCGGTGGCGCGGCCAAGGATCGCGGGGCACCGCGGCGGTCGCGTGGTTCTTCTACCGGCACCGCGCGGCACCGGCTCCGAGGCCGCCCGGCAAGCGGAGCGCCAGCGGAGACTTGCCGGGCGGCGAGGTTGGCCCGCGGGAGCATGCGGGCCGCACCACACCGGGAGCGGGAAAAGCAAAAACCGCCTCCCACAGCCAGCCGGAACGCGGGGTCCGGGGCTCGGCCCCGGGAAAACCCAGCGCCCGCGGGAGCATGCGGGCCGCACCACACCGGGAGCGGGATAAGCGTGATGTCGCTCGTGACGCGTCGGGTGCGGACGGATGGCCGGAGTCCGGTGGCGGGTGTCCCGCGACCGTCGTCCGGCCATCGTCCGCACGGCGGAGGCCGCCGGTTACGGGAAGGTCACCTGCCCGGGGGCGGTGCGGCGGACGGTGGTGCCGTCGCCGAGCTGGCCGCTGCCGTTGTTGCCCCAGCACCACAGCGTGCCGTCGGTGCGGACGCCGCAGCCGTGGTAGCCGACCGCGAGCGGGCCCGTCCAGGTGGTGGCCGTGCCGACCCGGGCCGGGGTCTTCCGGTGCGTGGTGGTGCCGTCGGCGAGCTGGCCCTGGCCGTTGTGGCCCCAGCACCACAGGCTGCCGTCGGTGCGGGACGCGCAGGTGGTGTCGAAGCCGACCGTGACCGCGGCCCAGGTGCCGCCGGTGACCTGGAGCGGCGCGGTCTGGTAGGGCACGTCCGCGCCCAGTTGGCCGTAGCCGTTCTCACCCCAGCACCACAGCGTCCCGTCGGTACGGTTCGCGCAGGTGAACGTGTATCCGGCGGTCACGCCGGCCCAGGTCGCCGCGGTGCCGACCTGCGTGGGGCTGGTGCGGTAGCCGAGGCTGCCGACGCCGAGCTGCCCGCTGGAGCTGTCACCCCAGCACCACAGCGTCCGGTCGGTGCGGGTCGCGCAGGTGTGCGCGAACCCGGTGGTGACGCTCGCCCAGGTGGTGGCGGTGCCGACCCGCAGCGGCACGGTCGAGACGTAGACCGACCCGCCCTGGCCGAGCTGGCTGTGCCGGTCGAAGCCCCAGCACCAGAGCGATCCGTCGGTACGGGTGGCGCACGTGTGGTTGTCGCCGGCGCTGACGGTCGCCCAGGTGGTGGCGTCGCCGACGCGGACCGGTGCGGTGCGGTTCGTCGTGGTGCCGTCGCCGAGCTGGCCGCGGAAGTTGTTGCCCCAGCACCACAGTGATCCGTCGGTGCGGACCGCGCAGGTGTGCCCGGTGCCGCCGTCGGCCGCGGTCCAAGAGCCGGCGATCGCGACCGGTGTGGACCGCGCGGTGGTGCTGCCGTCGCCGACCTGGCCGCTGGAGTTGCTGCCCCAGCACCAGAGCGACGCGTCACCGCCGACCGCGCAGGTGTGCCCCCACCCGACGGTGACGGTGGAGATCGTGGCCGGGGCCGCGGCACTCGCCGGCGCCGCCATGCCCAGGACGGCGACCGCGAAAGCGACGACCAGCGTCCACAGTGAACTCATACGGTGTTGCCTCATACGCTGAACTCCCGGAATAGGTGGGTGGCGAGGCGATGGGAGCGCTTCCAGGCATCCTACATCGACGTCCGGCGATATCAAGCCGTCGCGGGACGCGCCACCGGCCGGGCGCCGGGGGTGCCCGCCGTCAGACGGTGGGGACCTCCGCGCCGTCCCGGGCGAACCAGGCGGTCTCCCCGCCGTCCAGCGTGGTCTCGATCCGCAGCCGCTCGTAGTCGTTCAGCGGTGGCAGCGTCGCCCGCGCGTACCACCCCACCTCCAGCGACTCGTCGTCCGCGACGTGCGCCACCCGTTCCTGGCCCGGGACCGGGCGGCAGAGGAACCACACGTTGAGGTACTCGCACCGGTCCCCGTTCGGGTAGGCGGTCGGATGCAACGCCACCCCGGCCAGCCGCTCCACGGTCACCCGCACGCCGGTCTCCTCGAGCACCTCCCGGACCGCGGCCTCGGCCGGCTGCTCGCCGGGATCGATCACCCCGGACGGGATCGACCACCGTCCGTCGTCGCTGCGCCGCTGGAGGAGCAGCTCGCCCGCGTCGTTCACCACGACCGCGGAGGCGCTGGGCAACATCAGCAGGTCGTGCCCGATCTGCTTCCGCAGGCCGGCGATGTAGTCGGAGACACCCATGATCAAACCTTAGCGAGGAAGGCCCGCAGCGCCGCCAGGAACGCGTCCGGCCGGTCCAGGTTGACGGTGTGCGCCGCGCCGTCGATCACGACCTGCTCGGCACCGTGCGCCGCGAGCTCGTCCGACACGCGCCGGATGTCCGTCGTGTCCAGCGTCCCGACCATGGTGAGCACGGGTTTCGGCAGCTCAGCGAGCCGGCCGACCGCCCCCACCTCGAGCATCCGCCCGGTCGCCTCCACCGACAGCCGCACCACCCCGTCCCGCATCATCGCCGCGCACTTCTCCCGCATCGCGGCCGGCACCTGCTCCGGCGCCCGGTACGGCCCGTCCACCCAGGCACGCAGCATCGCCTCGACGAAGCCCTCCGCGTCCGCCCGCGCCGCCGCGTCCGCCTGGGCACGCCGGCACTCCAGCGTGAACGGGTCCGTGAAGGTCATCCCGCTGACCCCGGTCGCCACCAGGACCAGGGTCACCGGCACCTCGGGATACGCCAGCGCGAAGTCGATCGCGGTCCGCCCACCCAGCGACAGCCCCACCAGAACCGGCCGCTCCGCCCCGACCTGCCGCAGCACGTCCGCGAGATCCCGGTACGCGCGATAGTCCCCGCGCGCCGGCGTGGACCGCCCGTGCGACCGCGCGTCGTACCGCGTCACCCGGTGATCCACCGCCAGCGCCTCGAACTGCCCGTCCCACATGGACGCGTCCAGCGCGCCACCGTGCAGCAGCACCACGTCCCGCCCGCTCCCGGCGGTCTCGCAGTACAGCTCGCCGTCCTCCACCGCAATCCGCACACCACGCAGCCAACCACGCGCCGGCCTCTCCGGGCAGGGCCTAGAGCAGCCGTTCCTGGCGGGGCAGGGTCAGGCGGGCCGTGGTGATCGTGGCGGTCAGCGCGTCCTCGTTCAGGTCGCGGTCGACCACCTGGGCGTACGAGCGGCCCTGGTTCTGGGTGTTGCGCATGCGCACCACGTTCGGGAACCGGCCCACCGCGCGCATGTCGCCGAGCCCGGACAGGAAGATGAGCTGGATGCCGTTCGCGGCCGCCACCCGGCGCTGCAGGTCGAGGAACGCCACGTAGTTCGCCGTGCCCAGCGGGTTGTCCATCGGCAGCACGCCCAGCCCGGGCACGTCCGACCCGCGGTTCGCCGCCCGCAGCCGGGCCAGCATGCAGAACAGCAGCAGGCTGATGGTGACCTTCTCGCCGCCGGACCACTTGCTCATCAGCTCGACCGGCTGCCGTTCCTCGCCCAGCGCCGTCGACGGCTTCAGCACCCGGGCGACGAAGTTGCCCTTGCCGACCGCGGCGGACGTCGCCTCCCAGGCCAGCGTCATCCCGTCCGGGATCGGCTCCTTGCGTTCGACCAGCTTGTCCACCAGCCGTTCGACCCGGGACCGCAGCACCGCGTCGCCGGTGTCCACGCTGGCCCGCGGGCCCACGTCCAGGAACCGCCGGTTGCTCAGCTGCTCGCCGAGCCCGCCCGGCAGCTGCGCGTGGTTCTGCGCCCGCTGCAACGTCTTGAGCGCCTCGCGCACCTCCGCGCAGAGCGCCGTCACGACCAGGTGCTTGTCCTTGTCGATCGCGGACAGTTCGCCGCGCAGCCCCTCCCGGTACTCGGTCAGCCGCGCCGCCAGCGCCTCCGCGTGCGGCGCGAGTTCGTCGACCGCGTTCTCGGTCCGGAACCGGTCCCGCACCTCCGGGCTGACCACCGCGAACCGTTCCTGCGCCGCCCACCGCCCGAGCCGGTGCCCGCCGGTCGTCAGCGCGCCCCGCGCGGTCGCCAGCGCGGACTCCGCCTCGTGCACCGTGCGCCGCGCCGCCCGCACCTCGCGGTCCGCCTCGAAGACCTCACCCGCGAACGGCACCGCCCCCGGCGGGTACGGCACGTCCTCGTCGACCAGGTCGGTCGCGGCCCGGTCGAGGTCCTCGGCCCGCCGGGTCGCGGCCCGCGCCCGGTTCTCCGCGGTCGTGGCCGACGCCGCGTGCGCGTCCGCCTCGGCCTGCCGGCGGTCGAGTTCCGCCCGCACCTCCCGGGCCCGCATGTCCGCCTCGGCCGCGGTGTCCGGCGGCGTCACGTCGACGCCCGGGGCGCGGCGCGCGGTCGCGGCCACGAGCACCCGCTCCGCCGCCTGCGCGTCCGCCCGGGCGGTGCCGGACGCGATCAGCGCCTCGTCGTGCGCGTCCTTGGCGATCGCGGTCGACCGCCGGACCGACACCGGGTCGGCCGCCTCCGGCGTGTCCGCCAGCAGCTCCGCGGCCGCGCGCTCGGCCCGGCCGAACGAGTCGATCTGGTCGTCCAGCGCGGCCAGCCGGTTGTTGATCTCGGCGATGGTGGCCTCCAGCGCCGACTCCGACGCCTGCCGCAGGTACGCCTCGTCCGCCGCCTGGTAGCCGGCCCGCGCGTCCGCCAGCGACGGCAGCTCGTCGACCGCGACGACGGCGGAACCGGCCACCCGCCGCAACTCGTCGGCCCGGGCCCGGTACTCCGCGGCCCGCGACCGCTTCTCCTCCGCCGCCCGGGTGGCCGCGCCCGCCGCAGCCGCGTACCGCTGTTCCTCGCCCTGCGCCGCCGCCAGCGCCGCCTCCGCCTCGGCCCGCGCGCCGGGCAGCGCATCGCGCTCCGCGCGCAGGCCCGCCATCGCCGGCACCCGGTGCACGATATCGGCCAGCACGCCCATCCGGATCGCCAGCGTGCGCCGCTCCGCCGCCAGCGCCTGGCGGCGTTCCTGCAGCTCCGCGTGCTCGGCGTCGAGCGCGGCCCGGGCCTCGGCGAGCGCGGCGCCGCGCAGGTCGGCGGACCGGACCTCCTCGTCCAGGCGCGCGATCGACTCGTCCAGGTGCTCGCGGTGGCCCGGTGGGCACCGGTCGACCAGGATCAGCAGCCGGTCCTTGAGCGTCTTGTCCCGGTCCCGGCCGTCCGTCAGCTCCTGGATCTGCTCGGCGCGGGACCGCTGCCCGGCCCGCCGCCGTTCCGCCTCGGCCGCGCCGGCCGTCCGGTCGAACAGCGCCTGCGCCGGTGCGATCACGAACCCGTCGCCCGGCTCCGGCAGCGCGTCCACGACCTGCCGCAGCGCGGCCGTGGTCGACACCCGGACCGCGCTGGTCGGCCGCAGTGCCGCCGCCGCGAGCGCGGCCCGGGCCCGTTCCAGGTCCTCGGCCGCGGGGACGAGCAGGCCGCCGACCAGGTCCGGCGCGGCCGCGATGGCCGGTGCCCACCGGCTCGGCGGCACCGAGTCGGCCAGGTAGTGCCAGCCGACGACCGCCGGGATCCGCTTCTCGGCCAGCACGTCCGCGGCCATCGCCAGGTCGAGTGCCGGTGGCAGCAGCCCGCGCGCGGATTCGAGTGCCCGGGTGGCCCGGTGGTCCTCCACGTCCGCGACCGCGAGGTCGATCCGCCGCCGGTCCGCGGTCAGGATCTCCTCGGTGAGCAGGTCGGCGAGCTTGCGGTGCTCCGCGATCGGGTCGATCCGGTCCGCCTCGGCCAGCATCAGCAGCCGGTGCTCGGTGGCCAGCGCGTCGATCTCCGCGACCAGCGGCTCGCGCTCCGCGACCAGCCCGGCCCGCCGGTCCAGCGCCGCGTTCCGCGCCCCGGCCAGCTCCGCCGTCTCACGATCGAGTTCCCGCCGCCGTACGCCCAGCGCCTCCACCGCCGCCGGCAGCGCGTCCTCCAGTTCCCGCACCACCGCGGCGTCCGCGTCCCGGGCGGCCTGGTACGCCTCCTCGATCTCCCGGTCGGAGACCGCCTCGGCCCGGACCGTCCCGGCCCGCCACGCCGCGCTCCCGCCGGTCCGCTGCCCGGGCACGGCCCGCCCGGCGCCACCGGGCTCGGACCCGCCGCCGTCGGCGGCCGCGGCGGCGTCGTCGACGGCCGCACCGCCCCGGGTGGCCGCACCGCCCCGGGTGGCCGCACCGCCCCGGGTGGCCGCACCGCCCCGGGTGGCCGCGCCGCCGGTGACCGCGTCGCCGTCGGTGGTGGATTCGCCGGCGCGGCCGGTCGCGCGGGTCTCGCCGACCGGCGCCGGTGTCGCGCCGTCGACGATCTCGTCGAGGACCGCGTCCAGGTGCCCGTCCGCGATCGCCGTCCCGATCGCGGTGGTGAACGCCGCGATCTGCTCGTCGATCGTCCGCCGCCGGGCGTCCAGGCCGCCGATCCGGGCCTGCAGCTCGCCCGCGGCGGCACGCGCGGACGCGTGCGCGGCGGACGACTCCGCCGCCGCGGCCGCGTGCGCGCCGGCCTCGGTCCCCAGCGTGCCGGCGACCGCGCGCAGCACCGCGACCAGCAGCGCCGCCGCCTCCGCGCGGGCGACCCGGGCCGGTTCCGCGCCGGCCTCCGCCTCCTCCTGGCGCTGCACCGCGCTGGCCAGCCGGCGGCTCGCGGTCAGGTGCTCGGCCAGCAGCGGCACTATCTGCCAGGCCGCGTGCTCCAGCGCGGACCGCCGTACCTCCTCCAGGGCCTCCTGGTGTGCGCCGGTCGCCTCCGCGTGCCGCAGGTGCGCGGCCCACCACACGTACTCCCGGATCTCCGCGTCGAGTGCGGCGACGCGCTCCAGCGCGGCCCGCTCGTCGGACCGGTGCGCCGACACCGACGCCGACTCGGCCGCGGCCCGGGACCGGGCGGCGTCCGCGGCCGCGCGCAGCGAGGCGGCCAGGCCCACGGCGGCGTCCCGGCGCAGCGCGACCGTGCGCTCCGCCCCGGCCACCTCGTCGCGCGCGGTGGCCAGGCGTTCCAGCAGCCCGGTCGCCTCGTCGCAGAAGTCGACCTCGGCGCGCAGCCGGGGCTGGCGGGCCAGCCGGTCGCGGGTGGTACGCAGGATCTCGGAGATCTTGCCGGCCGAGCCGGGGTCGGTGACCAGCGAGAGCAGGTACTGCACGAACTCGTCCGCGGTCTTGAACTTGAAGTGGTGCTCGATGCCGCCCTCGGTCGCGTTGATCTTCAGGATCGCGGTGAACAGGCCGGGGTCGAGACCGCGGTCGGTGAGCGCGCCGGCCCACCGCTCCTGCTTGGTGACCACGACCGGGTCCAGGTCGAGCGGCAGCGCCTCGAGCGCCTTGACGAACTCCTTGAAGTCCGTCGGCCGGCCGTCCGGCCGGGTGAACGGCAGCGTCTCGATCTGCGTGGCCGACGCGGTGGGGCTGAACGCGTACCAGCACTGGCGCAGCCGGTCGTGTGCCGCGTTCGGGTCGGCGGGCTGCACCCGGTCGGCCCACTCGTAGACCGCGCCGGTGATCAGGCGGCGGCCGCTCGGGTCGACCCACTCGACCACCACGTGCGCGGTGTCCCCGCCCAGGATGCAGTCCTCCAGGTGGCGGCCGGTGGTGGCGGTGGCGAGGAAGTCCCGGCGGTCCGGCCGGACCAGCGCGCAGACCAGCGCGATGAGCGTGGACTTGCCGCCGCCGTTGCGCATCCACAGGATCGTGTCCAGCGGCGTGCCGTCCCGGCCGGTGAGTTCGAGCGTGACGTCGCGGAACCGGGCCGCGGGCGAGCCGATCCGGTCGAGGAAGATGCGGCGCATCTGCCACAGCCGCGCGGGCGCCGCCATCAGGCGACCCGCTGCCGGTGGGCGCGCAGCGCGGCCAGTGCCTCGCCGCCGGCCACGTCCGCGACCAGGAGGCGGAAGCGGTCGGTGAGCTGGTACGACGCGGGCCCCATCTGCGGCATCAGCCGGGCGGCGCCGCGCTCGACGAGCCAGCCGAGCACCTCCGCGATCGCGAACTGGGTGCAGCCGCGGGCCGGGCCGGGCTGCCGGTCCTTCGGCTTGAACGACGGCATCCGGGCGTAGACGTTCGCGGCGACCCGGGCCTGCCCGTCGACCGTGTCCTCGTCGCCGGGCAGCGCGGACACCGCCTCGATCGCGTCCCGCACGAACGCGTCCAACGCGGCCACCTCCACGATCTTGACGTCCGTGCTGTCCAGGTCGAGCTGGCGGGGGAACGCGTACGCCGCGATGCCGAGCACGATCAGGCCGGCGACCAGCTTGTCGTCCGGGTTCATGGCGGTGCTGCGCAGGTCGCTCATCCGGACCGCGAAGACGCTGTTCGGCTGGGTGGTGAGCACGATGCCGCCACGGCTGGGCGCGCCGAGCACGGTCAGCCCGAGCCCGCCCGCGACCGCCTCGACCGTGTCCCGGAACTCGGTGTTGCTGCGGAAGCGCTCCAGCAGCACACCGTACGGGTTCGCGTCCGTCGGCCGGGCGCCCGCGCGCAACCCGAACGCGACCAGTTCCGCGGCCGCGCGCACGTCCTCCAGCGGCACCGTCACCGCGACTCCTCCGTTACCGCTTCGTCCCGCGTGAACCGGACCACCAGGTCGTCCCCCCACGCCACCGGCGTGTCCAGCACGTCGTCGCCGCGCTCCACGGTCAGCGACGCGACCAGCGCGGACAACCCGCCGTCGTCCTCGTCGGCGGCGTCCGACACCCCGTCCGGCGCATACGCCCACAAAGCGGACAGCAAGATCAACTCTATCGCATCCTGCGCGTCGCCCTCGGCCAGGTCCACCTCGGACAGCAGCGCCGACAGCGGTGTCGGCTCGTCGCTCGCCGCCCGCAGCACCCGGGACGCCGCGTCGATGACCACCGGAGGGTACGACTGGAGGTCCACACCCGTGGTCTCGCCCGGCCGCTCCGGGTCGAACTCGTCCGGCTCCGGCGCCCGGGGCGGCGCCAGCAGCGCGTCCACCAGGCTGTCCAGGTGCAGCAGCCGCGGCACGCGCAGGCCCAGCACCCGGTCGCCGAACGCCTCGATCACCGGCAGCGCGTCCGAGTCAGGCAGCCGCAGCACCGGGTGGAACAGCTCCTTCTCCGGGTCGAGCAGCCGCAGGTGCACCGGCCGGGCGAAGACCTGGCTCAGCTGCGCCTGGATGAAGACGGTGTGCGCCGAACCCACGCGGGACGCGAGATCGAGGTGCACCTGACGGATCCGGCGCAGCGTCTCGACCAGCTCGCCGGAGGCCTGCCGCACGGCCGCGTCCGTCTCCGTGTCGATGCCGGCCGCGACGTGGTTGAGCACCTCCGCGTCCTCGGCCACCCGCGACTCGACGTGCTCGCGGGCGCGCTCCAGCCGGCGCGGCACGTCGACCGCCCAGTCGACGGCGCGCACGTCCCGCCGGGTCGCCTCCATCAGCTCCGTCAACGACGCGGCCATCGCCACCGACACGCGCTCGGCCTGCGCGGCCGTCCGCCCGGCCGCCTCGAACCGCCGGTCGCGCAACTGCCGCTGCAACACCACGGAGAACGCCGCCTCCGCGTCGTCCACGTCCAGGTCCAGACCGCTGAGGTAGAGCATCACCGCCTGCGGCGACGCCTGCACGATCGCGCCGTCCGGGCTGTCCTGCAACTGGAGCAGCTTGAACGCGAACTCCTCGCGCCGCCCGTCGTCGTCGGTGAACGCGTAGACGAACGCGCGCTGCCCCTCCGCGTCGTTCAGCAGCCCCTTGATCACCCAGCGCGCCGCCTCCGCGCAGGCGTCCCGCGGCGCGCCCGGCGCCATCCGCACGGCCAGCTCCGCGATCGAGTCCAGCAGCTCACCGAGCGTGATCTGACGCGCGAACCCCATCGAGGCGACCGCGATGTCCACCGCCGCGAGCGCCAGCTGCCGCAGGTCGAACCGCCGGTCGTCGACGTTGGCGAAGGCCGCGTTGCGCACCAGCCGGGCCACCGGATCGGTGAGCACCAGCGCCCGCCACCGGGCCCGCATCGACGCCTCCGCCGAGGGCGACCGCAGGACCCCCGGATCCCCGTCACCCGTCTCGACCTGCACCGACACCCCTCACCCCCGTCACCTGCCGCGCCGGTGGACAAGGTTAGCCGAGGCCGCCGACCACCCGGCCCACCACCCACAGTAGTGATCTTGACCCCGCCGGCGCCCCACGACCGCGCCCGGCCGCCGTCAGCCCTCCAGGCGCAGCGTGACCAGGCAGCGGTCCGGGGTGGCGAACGGGGTCAGGCCGTCCACCGCGACCGGTGCGGTCAGGCCGTCCATCGCGCTCTCCAACAGCCCCTCGTGCAGCGCGCAGATCATGCCGCCGTGCGTGTCGACCAGGTCCAGGAACGGGCAGTGCCGCAGCCCGATCTCGCCGTCCCGGCCGGCCACCCGCGGCGGGTCCGGCGCGAAGCCGAGATCGTCGAGCATGTCGTGCAGCCAGACGATCGCGGGCTCGGTGCCGTCCGCCACCCGCACGTCGTCCGCGACCCGGCTGCCCCACCGGCGGCCCGCGTCCTGTGCGGCCGCGATCGGGTCGTCCGCGCGCGCCAGATCGTCGGCCAGCAGCTCCGCCAGCACCCGGTAGTTGCGCGGCCCGCCGCGATCCATCTCCCGCCGCGCGGTGAACAGCAGCGGCGGCCGGCCCGGACCGTCCGGCGTGCCGTGGACGCGGTCCGCGTGACCGGACCGTGCCAGCGTCTCCAGGTGGAACCGGGCCGTGTTCGGATGGATGCCGAGCCGCTCCGCGACCGCACCGATGCTGACCGGCCCGGCCGCGGCGCGCAACAGCTCCAGCACCTCCCGGCGCCGGACCGCGGGCTCACTCATGGCGCCATTCTCACACGTACCCACCGGGGTTTTCACTATCGGTTCTTGTATAAACTCGCTCGCATGGCTTACGTGATCGCGGAACCGTGCGTCGACGTCATGGACAAGGCGTGCGTCGAGGAGTGCCCGGTCGACTGCATCTACGAGGGCGGGCGCACGCTCTACATCCAGCCCGACGAGTGCGTGGACTGCGGCGCGTGCGAGCCGGTCTGCCCGACCGAGGCGATCTTCTACGAGGACGACCTGCCCGAGTCGATGACCGCCTACGCCACCGAGAACGCGGCGTTCTTCGCGGACACGCTGCCCGGCCGCGACGCCCCGATCGGCTCCCCGGGTGGCGCCGCCAAGATCGGCCCGGTCCCGGCCGACACGCCGTTCGTGGCCGCGCTGCCGCGCCGCCCATGAGCGCCGCCGCCGTCTTCGTCCGGCTCGGCATGGTCGTGGCGATCTCGTTCATCGAGGCGCCGCTCAAGTTCCGCGCCCCCGGCGTCACGCTCCCGATCGGTCTCGGCATCGGCCGCCTGGTCTTCCGCGCGCTCAACGTCGCCGAGGCCGTCCTGGCCACGTTCGCCCTGCTCACCGCCTTGATCATCGGCACCGGCACGGCCGCGCTGACCGTGCTCGGCCTCGCCGTCCTCATGCTGGCCGTCCAGGTCGCCGCGGTCCGCCCCGCGCTGACCCGCCGCTCGAACCGCGTCCTGGCCGGCGAGACCGGTCCGCGATCGTCCGCCCACCTGGTCTACATAGCGCTGGAGATCCTCAAAGGTGTCGCGCTGATCGCCGCCGGCGCGCTGCTGCTCGGCTGACCGGGACCACACCCCATGGTCCCGCTTCCGGCGTGGCGGCGTTCCGAGTGCTCCCGCGGGCACCGGTCGTCGCCGGCGCTCCTCCCTGCCGGTTCCGCCGCTGGTCACGCACAACCCCGGGCGGTCACCCGGCGACGGTCACCCGACGGCGGAGAGCCGACGGCGGTCACCCGACGGCGGAGAGCCGACGGCGGTCACCCGGCGGCGGGGAGCCGACGGCGGTCACCCGGCGGTGGGGAGCCGCACCACGACGCGCAGGCCGCCGGCCGCCCGCGGAACGAGCGTCAGCGTCCCGTCGTGCGCCCGCACGACGGCTGCGACGATCGCCAGCCCCAGCCCGGCACCGGCGTGCCCGGCGCGCGTCCGCTCGGCCCCGCGCCGGAACGGCTCGGTGAGCGTCGGGATCACCTCCGGCGCGAGCACCTCACCGCCGTTCTCCACCGTGAGCACCGCCCTCCCCGCACCGGCTCGCGTCACGACCCGCACGAAACCGCCCGCCGGTGCATTGTGGACGATCGCGTTCTGCACCAGGTTCATCGTCAACTGCAGCAGCAGCGACGGCGACCCGGTCACGTGCACCACGTCGCCGGCCACCTCGACGGCCACCCCGTGCGCCCCCGCCAGCGGCAGCAGCGTCTCCACCGCCTCCTCCGCCGCGAGCGACAGGTCGACCCGCTCCCGGCCGAACGACCGCCGATCGGCGCGGCTGAGCAGCAGCAACGCCTCCGTCAGCCCGATCGCCCGCGCGTTCACCACGTGCAGCCGGCCGATCAGGTCACCGTCGACCCGGGCCGGGTGCTCGCGGGCCACCTCCAGCATCGCCTGCGTGATCGCCAGCGGGGTGCGCAGTTCGTGCGACGCGTTCGCCGCGAACCTGCGCTGCTCGTCGACGTGCGCCTCCAGCCGGCCGAGCATGGTGTCGAACGCGTCCGCCAGTTCCCGGAACTCGTCCGCCCGCCCCGGCAACCGGATCCGGTGCGCAAGTGACCCGGTCGCCGCGGTCCGGGCCGCCTCCGTGATCCGGCTCAGCGGCGCCAGCATCCGCCCCGCCAGGATCCAGCCGCCCACCAGCCCGAACACCAGCAGGAACCCGGCGACGACCGCGGCCCGCGGCGCGAACGCGTGCAGCAGCTCGTAGCGCGTCGGGCTGTGCGGCCCGACCCGCGGCGACCAGGCCGGCGGCTGCGGCACGTACCGCAGCAGGAACACCCACACGACCGCGAGCAGCAGCGCACCCGCCACCATCAGGAAACCCGCGTAGCTGAGCGTCAGCTTCAGCCGCACGCTCATCCCCGGCACCCTGGGATCGTGGTCCACCGCCGCACCGCTCACGGCGCGACGTCGATGCGGTAGCCGGACCCGGCGACGGTCTCGATGACGCCGGGCTCACCGAGCCGCTTCCGCAGCGACGAGATCGTGATCCGCACCGCGTTGGTGAACGGGTCCGCGTTCGCGTCCCACGCCCGTTCCAGCAGCTCCTCCGCGCTCACCACGCCGCCGTGCGCCGCCACCAGCACCTCCAGCACGGCGAACTGTTTCCGGGTCAGCGCCACGTACCGCCCGTCCCGGAACACCTCCCGCCGGAACGGATCCACCCGCAGCCCCGCCACCTCCCACACCGGCGGCCGCGGGCGCACCCGCCGCCGGTCCAGCGCCCGCAGCCGCAGCACCAGCTCCCGCAACACGAACGGCTTGGTCAGATAGTCGTCGGCCCCCAGCGCGAACCCGGACTCCTTGTCGTCCAGCCGGTCCGCCGCCGTCACCATCAGGATCGGCATCCCGCTCCCGGACGCGAGAACCCGCCGCGCGATCTCGTCCCCCGACACGCCCGGCACGTCCCGGTCGAGGACCACGACGTCGTAGCCGTTGACACCCAACAGCTCGAGCGCCGTCTCACCGTCCCCGGCGACGTCCGCCGCGATCGCCTCCAGCCGCAACCCGTCCCGGATCGCCGCCGCCAGAAACGCCTCATCCTCCACCACCAGCACCCGCACGCCTCGAGGCTACGGGCCACCACATATCACCGGCCTACCAAAAACCTCCGGCCTTCGAACGCCCGGCGCCGGCGGCCGGAGTGCGGTGCCCCAAGCGGGGTGGGCGGTTCGCCGCGGGTCAGCCCAGCTGGGTGGGGACGACCGTGAGGTCGGCCAGGTTGACGCGGGCGGGCACCGCGACGGAGTAGACGACGGCGTCCGCCACGTCCTCCGCGGTGATCGTCTCCAGGCCGGCGCGGAGCTCGTCCAGTCCGGTCCGGGTGGCCTCGTGTGCCATGTCGGCGCCCAGCTCGGTCATCGCGAACGCGGGGGCGACGTTGCGCACCCGGACGCCGCGGGGGCCGAGCGCGGCGCGCAGGTTGCGGGTCAGCTGGGCGACCGCGGCCTTCGTCGCGCCGTAGACCGGGTAGTCGGCGAAGATCACGTCGGCGGCGATCGATCCGACGTTGACCAGGTCGGCGCGCCGGCCGGCGCCGGCGGCCGCGAGCAGGTCGTCGACGAACACGTGGCCGGTCGTGATCAGGCCGCGCAGGTTCACATCGATCATGCGATCCCACTCGCCGGTGTCCGCCTCCTCGAACGGCGCGCCGAGCATGACGCCGGCGTTCGCCACGACGAGGTCGGGCCGGCCCAGTTCGTCGCGGACCGTGCCGGCCGCGGCCGTCATCGCGGCCGAGTCGGACACGTCCACCGGCACCGCGAGCGCGCGCACCCCGTTCTTCGCCCGCAGCTCACCCGCCAGCTCGTCCAGCCGGCCGGCGCGCCGGCCGATCAGGGCCACGTCGGCACCCTCGTCGGCGAACCGCCGCGCCAGCGCCGCCCCGATCCCCGCGCTCGCCCCGGTGACGACCGCGATCCGTCCTGTCAGCATCTCGCTCATGCCGTCGAATCTATGAAGCGTCCCCGCCGGCAGGGAGGTCGTGCTGCACCCACCCACGCGATCGGCGGTGACCGCCCGTCACGGGGTGCGCCGCCGCGCCCGCCGCACGGCCAGCGCCGCCGACCCGAGCACGAGGACGGCACCGATCAGCTGCAGTCCGGGCGAGTCGTCGGCTCCGCCGTACACGAAGGCGGCGACGCCGGTCACCACGGCGAGGGCGACGAGGACGTAGTACATGCGGCACTCCTTGGCGTGGGTGGCCCTCATGCCACCGCACGCAGCACATCACCCGGCGACGTGCGCGGAGAAGCCGTTCGCCGGACCTCGCACAGGATCTGCACACCTCGCGCACACGGCGGCCGCACCGGGCCGAGTCCGCGGGGGCGGTCGTGGGTCAGGCGACGATCGCGGTGGCGACCGCGACCACCGCGGTGACGGCGGCGGCGACGGTCAGGGCGGCGAGTCGCGCCGGCCGGTGCCCGAGGCGGGCGTGCCGGGCGTGGCGGCCCCGGCGGCCACGCAGGTCGGAGGTCCGGACGAGGCGCTCGAGTTCGATGGTCGGCGTCATGGCCCCAACCTATGAGCGGTGCACCGCGTGGCGCGTGAGCCGCCGTACTCAGGTCCCGCAGGCGGGGCTCTACAGTGTCGTCGTGCACGAGCAGCCGGTACGGGAAGCCTATTCGTCGAAGTCGGAGCGGTACATCGCCCTGTTCGACGGCGACTGGCGCAGCGACGACGAGACGGCCCTGGTCCGGGACCACCTCACCGGTCTGGACGGCCCGGTGCTGGATCTGGGGTGCGGCCCCGGGCACTGGAGCGCCTATCTGCACTCGCTCGGCGCCGACGTGACCGGCGTCGACCTGGTCCCCGAGTTCGTCGGTCACGCCCGGACGCGCTTCCCCGGCCCGGAGTTCCGGCTCGGCTCGATGACCGCGCTCGACGTACCCGACCATTCGGTGACCGGCATCCTCTCCTGGTACTCGACGATCCACCTGCCGCCGCCGGAACTCGACCGGGCGCTCCGCGAGTTCCGCCGGCTGCTGACCCCGTCCGGGCGGTTGGTGATCGGCTTCTTCGACAGCGACGACGAGGTGGCGGCGTTCGACCACGCGGTCGTCACGGCGTACCGCTGGCCGGTGGACGAGTTCGCCGCGCGGCTGGCGACGGCCGGGTTCACCACGCTCGAGCGGCTGCGGCACCGGCTCCCGGACCGCCCGGACCGCCGGTACGCGGCCATCGCCGCCCGCGCCCACTGACCGCACCGGCCCACCCGGCACCAAAAACACCGGGCGCGACAGGAAGGGTCAGGCGGGCCGGTCCGCGGCGGACAGCAGGCCGTCGAGCGCGTCCCGTTCCGCGGCCAGGCGGCTCATCGCGGCGGTGATGCGGGCGCGTTCGCGGGTCAGGTGGCCGACCAGGCCGGGGCACGGGGACGGCACCGGGCGGGCGGCGTCGCCGTGCACGCAGTGCAGCACCTGGGCGATCACCGTGGTGGGCAGGCCGGCGGCGAGCAGCGCCCGGATGTGGAAGACCGTGGTCACGTCGGACGGCGCGTAGTCGCGGTACCCGTTGCCGCGCCGGACCGGCCGCAGCAGGCCCTGCTCCTCGTAGTAGCGCAGCAGCCGCCCGCTCACGCCGGTCGCCCGGGCCAGCTCCCCGATCCGCATCGCGCCTCCGGCTTGACCTTCACACCGATGTGACAGCTTAGGTTCGGCCCGTCGGCGATCACAAACATCGAGGGGTACGCATGGCGGGCATCATCATCATCGGGGCGGGGCCGGGGATCGGGCGATCGGTCGCCCTGCGGTTCGCGCGGGAGGGACTGCCGGTCGCCCTGATCTCGCGCACCGGCGGCACGGTCGGGGCGGAGGTGGCCGCGCGCGGCGTGCGCACGCTCACCCACCGCGCGGACGCCGCGGACGAGGACGCGCTGCGGGCCGCGCTGGACGAGGCGGTGGACGCGTTCGGCCCGCCGGACGTGGTGGTCTACAACGTCGCGCTGATCCGGCCGGACGCGCTCGGCGAGCTCGACGGGGACGCGCTCCGGCACGCCTGGACCGTCAACGTGGGTGGCGCGATCGTGGCAGCCGCGCACGTGCTGCCCGGGATGGCCCGGCGCGGCGGCGGTACGTTCGTGGTCACCGGCGGCATGCCGGAGCCGAAGCCGGAGTACGTGTCCCTCTCGCTCGGCAAGGCGGCCGTGCGCACGCTCGTCGACCTGCTGGACCGGCGGTTCGGTCCGGCCGGCGCGCACGTCGCCACGGTCACGGTGGCCGGCCCGGTCGCGCCCGGCACGCCGTTCGACCCGGACGACATCGCGGACCGGTTCTGGCAGCTGCACACCCAGCCGCGCGCGCACCGGCAGCGCGAGATCGTCGTATCCGGCGAGCCAGCCGTCGTACCCGTTGACTAGGGTCTTCCGGGTCAGCCGACGAAGGAGCAGCGTGGCCCGTTACCCGACCGTGCCGTTGCCGGCCGGCGAGCCGAGGATGATCGCCGGCCAGGTGCGTTCCTGGGTGACGGCACCGCCGATGCGGGACCTGGTCGCCGCGTTCGGCGGCGAGCTGCCGGCGGGCGAGGTGGGCAAGCTGCTCGGCTGGCTCGACGACTTCTCCGCCGCGCACTGGGACTTCCGGCGCGCCGGCGGCGTGGAGCGTGACCAGGTGCGGTCGCCGCACTTCCACCCCGAGACCACCGCCACGGTACGGGAGGCGGCCACCGCGCTCGGCCTCGCCGAGCACCGCCGTCCCCGGCACGCGCGCTACGACCACGTGCTGGTGCTCGGCGGGCTCGGCCGGGCCTGCCTGCAGCGGGTCGCGCACGCGGCCGAGCTGCTGCGATCCGGGGTGGCGGCGACGGAGGTGGCCGCGCTCGGCAGCTTCCGGCCGCTGTCCGCGGCCGAGCGGGCGGAGCCGGGGCTGGCCGGCGCGGTGCACGAGGTGGACGCGATGGAGGTCGCGGTCCGGGCGAGTTTCGGCTTCCCTGCGGACCCGTTCGTCGACCGCGCGACCGGCCCGATCGGCCACGACTCCTGGGCGATCCGCACCTTCCCGGCCGCGACCGGCACGGCGCCGTCAGACACGGCCGCACCGCACACAGCCGCACCGCACACGGCCGCACCGGACACTGCCGCACCGGACACGGCCGCACCGAGCACGACGGCACCGGACACGGCCGGTGCCCCGGCCGTGCACGTGCTGGCCGCGCCGTCGAGTGAACCGGAGAAGCGCCGGGCGCACACGCCGGACACGTACGAGTTCTGGGCGCACCGCTTCGCCGTGCGACCCGGCGACCGGATCCTGGTGGTCACCTCGCCGATCTACGTGCCGTTCCAGCACTGCGACGCGATCCGCATGCTCGGCCTGCCGTACCGCTGCGAGGTCGACACGGTCGGCTTCGACCCGGCCCGGGCCGTGCCACCGCAGCCGGCGACCGCCACCGCCACCGACCGCTACCTGCAGGAGACCCGCTCCGCGATCCTCTCCATGCAGCGCCTGCTCGCGGCGGCCGACGCGACCTGAGGACGACCGGGAACCGGCCGTCGGGCCGCACACCGAGCTCGGCACCCGAGGTGCCGCCCGCGGACGAAACGGCACCCGGCCTCGTCGGAGGCCGGGTGCCGCAGAACCGGATCGACTAGCGCAGGCCGAGGCGCTGGGCCATCGACGGCTTGCCGCGGCCGAGCTTGCTCGCCATCCGGGTGGTCATGGACGGCGTGCGGCGCATCCGGGACGGCAGCGTGGTCACGGCCGCGCGCACGCGCTGGGTCCGCGTCTGCGGCTTGCGCGCCGCGCGCAGCCGGAGCACGGCCGCGGTCGCGCCGGCCAGCACGATCGCGACGGCCGCGACCGGCGTGGGGTTGCGGCGGATCGCGGCGCCGGTCTTGCGGGCCGCCTCCGGTGTGGCGGCGACGGCCTGACTGACGCGGTTCGTGTCGGCCTTCCCGTTCATCGTCGCGGGAGTGTCGTGGACCAGGCTGTCGGTCATGGCATTACCTCCACGAATTCGAAGTCGTGTGCGTGGTGTTCTGCCGTGATCAGTGCCCGTTCTCCCGCGATCGAATCGTGAGTCGGCCCTCATTCACCGTGCGTACACGATCGGGTGCGCTACGGCCGGGTCGCCTCGATCGCCTCGCGGAACACCCGGGAGCGGTGCGCGTAGTTGTCGTACCGCCCGTAGCTGGCCGCGGCCGGGGACATCAGCACCACGCCGCCGGTCGCGGTTCGCTCCCGGCCGATCCGCACCGCCTCGTGCATGTCCGCCGCCTCGACGACCGAGATCCCGGGCAGGTCCGCGACCAGCGAGAGGATCATCGGGCCGCTGTCCGGGATGCCGATCAGCGTCGCATTGATCTTGTTCTCGCGCAGGTAGTCGCGCAGCGGCGAGTAGTCCACGCCCCGGTCGTCACCGCCGACGATCACCGAGAGCGGCCGGTCCGCGAAGTTCTCGATCGCGTGGATCGTGGACTGCGGGATGGTGGAGAGCGAGTCGTCGACGAACGTCAGGCCGGACGGGTCCGCGATCGGCTGCAGCCGGTGCTCCAGCCCCGCGAAGCCACGCAGCGCCGCGGCCAGCGCCTCCCGGGACGCGACGCAGTCGACGCCCATCGCCTCGATCGCGGCCAGCGCCACGCACAGGTTGCCCTCGTTGTGCCGGCCGAGCAGGCTCAGGTCCGCGCGCGGGAACAGCGCCTGGCCGGCCCGGAAGAACCAGCGGGTGCCGTCCGGGCCGGGCGCGACGTGGAAGCCGTCCGGCAGCCCGGCCGGGACCAGCGGCAGCCCGCCCCGGTCGGCGAACTCGGCGGCCAGCCGCGCGTCGTGCCCGTGGTAGACCACCGCCTCCGCGCCGTGCATCGCGATGTTGAGCTTGCCCCGGAAGTACGCCTCCTCGCCGCCGAACCAGTCGAGGTGCTCCGGGAAGAGCGAGGTCACCACCGCGACCCGCGGAGAGTCGTCGAGATCCGCGCACTGGTACGCGCTGAGCTCCATCACGTACAGCTCGGCCGGGGGCATGGCCAGCGCCGCGATGCCGATGTTGCCGCCCAGCTCGTTCGGCCGGCCGGCACCGGCCAGCAGCGCGTGCACCAGGCTGGACGTGGTGCTCTTGCCCTTGCTGCCGGTCACGCCCACGGTCCGCTGCCGGTGCGCGGCCATCCACAGCGCGGTCCCGCTGGTCACCACGCCGCCGCGGGCCCGGTGCTCGACGATCCACGGGTGCACGTCCGGGATGCCCGGCGACCGCACGATCACGTCGATCTCGGCCAGTTCGCGGTGCGCGTCCTCGCCGCCGAACAGCGGCGCCGCCGCGGCCAGGTGCCCGGTCCAGGTGGTCGCGAGGAAGTTCGCGGAGTCCTGCACGGTGATCAGCCGCCGCGGCCCGGCCGGCGCGATCGCCTCGACCGCCGCGATGCCCTCACGGCCCGTACCCCAGACCGCCACCCGGCGTCCGGCCAGCTCCCGCAGCTCCACGTCTCTCCCCAGCGTCGCAGCCCCCACCCCACCGGCGGCGGTACCAGCAACATAGGCCATGGCCCGAACGTCCCGCCCGGCCAGGCCGCTGTCCCCGGCGACCGGGGCGGCGGGGGCGGCCGGCGCGGGCCTCAGTCCGCGGTGAGGAGCAGGACCTCGGGGGTGAGCGTGAGTGCGGCGCCGGCCTCGGTGCGGGCGGTGACGACGCCGTCGGAGACCGCGACCAGCGTCAGGATACTGCGGGAGATGCCCCGGGCGGCGAGCATCGTGGGGTTGCCGGTGTCCGCGCCGGCACCGCGGACCGCGACGTCGCCGGTGCCGTCGCCCGTCGCGGTGACCCGCAGGAACGCGCCGCCGATCCGGTCGAGCGGCACGCCGGCGAGCCCGGTGTCCGGCACCACGGTCACGGTCTCCGCACGGCCCGCGTCGACGTCGGCCGTTCCGGGCGGCGCCGCGGGCACGCCGGCGACCGGCGTCGGGACGACCTCACCCGGGCCACCGGCGGCACCGGACGGCGACGGCACATCCCCCGACGGCGCGGTGCCGGACGACGCGGTGCCGGGCGGCAGCAGCGCGGACGGTGGCAGGCTCGGCGCCGGGGACGGGTTCCCCGGCAGCGGGACCATCACCAGCAGGCCCGCCGCGGACGTCTCCGCCTCCTCGCCGGTGACGTAGCCGACCAGGTCGGCGCGCAGCTCCGTACCGGCCTCGTAGTGGATTGTGATCTTGTCGCCGTCGACCGGGACGAGCATCAGCCCGCCGCGGGTCCGGTCCGCACCCTTGGTCGCGGACCAGAACAGCTCCTGCCGGTCGGAGTCGCCCGCTCGGACGAACCCGCCCTCGGTGCCGACGTCCGCCGCGACCTGCAGCATCACCGCGGAGACCGACCTGCCGGCCAGCTCCGGGACGCGGTCCAGGTCGAGCTCCTTCTCGTCCCCCTCCGGCTCCTTGACCAGGCGGAAGATCTCCCGGGACGGGACCGGCACGACCCGGCCCGCGGCCGCGGCCGACGCCGGCGTCAGCGTGCCGACCAGCTGGACCACCAGGCGCCCGCCGGCCTCGTCGCGGACCCGCAGCGCGCCGTCACCGGCCACCGGCACGATCAGCGTGGTGCTGGTCTGCCCGCCCTCGCCGGCCAGCCGCAGCGCCGGGATCGTGCCCTCGGACGACGTGACGGTGACCGCGCCGGCCCGCGCCGCGTCCAGCGCGGAGACCGCGAGCACCACGGCCGTGCTGCCCTCGGCAACGTCCAGCAGCGACACGTTGACCTCGTCGCCCGGCGCGAGCGGCTCGCCGGACCGGTTGTCGAACAGCGACTGCGGCCCGGCCGGTACGAGCCGGTTCGACGCGATCGCGGCGGCCGCGTTCGTCAGCACGATCTCCGGGACGTCCACCGAGTTCGCCGAGGGCGCGCGCTCGTCCGCGAACAGCAGCCGGGTGCCGGCCAGTGCCATCGCGGCACCGGCCAGCACCGCCACCCCCACCGTCACGATCCGGAAGACGACACCCGGCCGTCCTCGACTCCACCCCGCCATTCGGCCGCCTCCGCATCGCTGTTTCTTCGCACCCCGGACCCCCCGTGCGGCCCGGGACTCGCCCCGCCACACCCAATACGGTGAAAATCAAGAACCGGTTCTCCCCCATTCTGGGGTACGGGTAAAGGCCCATCGATCAGGCACGACGTCACCCGGCCGATGGACGTGCGCGCATGCCCCGGGCCGCCGCCGGCCCGTATGGTGGCCGGTGTGACCGACGCGGAGTCACCACGCAATCGCGCACCCGACCCGGGCGCGGGCGGTGACGCGCCCGGGCAGTGGTTCGGCACCGGGCCGGACGACGACGAGATCGAGGACTTCCCGGCGTCGCCACCGCCGTATCCGGGCCCGGCACCCCGCCCACCGGACGAGCCACCGCACTCCGCCTATCCGCCGGACCCGGCCTATCCGCCGGACCCGGGCTACCCGCCGCCGGACGGGGCGCCGTCCTTGCGGGACGGTGGGGTGGTGCCGGACCGGCAGGTCGCGGGCGTGGCCGACTACTGGCCGGTGCCGCCGCGGGAGGCGGTCGCGGCGGTGCCGGAGCGCGGGACGGGGCGGAAGCGGCGGGCCGGGCCGGCCGGGCCCGGACCGGGCGTGCCGGGTTCCTCCGCCGGTGCGTCCGGCCCGCTCGCCGTACCCTCGGACGGGTCTGTGGGTCTTCGGCGCCCGTGGGCGCTGCCGCTCGCGGCGCTGGCGGCGGCCGCGGCGCTGACCGCCGGGGTGCTGGTGGTGGACCGGGTGCTGACGCCGCCGAACCCGTTCCTGGAGGGCGGCACGGAGTTCGCGGCGACCGGGGCGAACGGCGCGACCGGCACGGTGCGGCTGGTGCCGACCGGCACCGGGACCGGCGTGGTGCTGGAGCCGGACGGGTTGCCGGCGGCCGCGGCGGGCAGCTACTACGCGGCCTGGCTGCGCGGTCCGGACGGGACGGTGGTGCCGCTGGGGTCGTTCCACGAGCGGCGGACCGGCATCCCGGTCTTCCTGTGGAGCGCGGTCGAGCCGGCCGGCTACCCGGAGTTCGTGGTGACGCTCCAGTCCGAGAACGATCAGCCGGCGCCGGACGGCCCGGTGGTGCTCACCGCCCGGCTCGGCTGACGGGTCACCAGGCGACGACGCCCTGGGTGGACGGCTGGATCGTGCCGACCTGGAGGCCGCTGACCGGCAGCCGCTCGACGGCCTGGTCGCCGCCCTCGACGCCGGTGATCGTGGCGTTGACCGGCGTGCCGCCGCCGGGCGGCGAGACGGTGAGCGTGGTGGCCACCGCGCAGCCGGACGCGCCCAGGTCGCAGATCGTCCACTTGAAGCCGGCGAACGCGGTCTCGCCCGGGTCGAGCGCCGTGGCCGTGGCCGGGCCGGGCTGCTCGACCTCCTCGACCGGCACCGTGAGCGCGCTGCCGTCCGCGGCCCGCAGGCCGAGCGTGGGGCGGCCGTCCAGCGTGCACGGGCCGTCGGACGCGTTCGTGATCGCCAGCAGCGCCACGCCGGCGTCCTGCACGGTCGCCGCCGCCCGGATGTCCTCGCCGGTGCAGGCCTCGCCGCCGGCCACGCCGGCCACCGAGCCGGCCGGCACCGGCGCCGTGCTGCGCGTCCCGGCAACCGGCCCGGGCTCGCCCGCGGCCTCCTGGCCGGCATCGCCGGCGCAGGCCGTGACGGTGCACAACAGCGCGGCCGCCGTGATGACCCGGAACGGACGCCTCATGTCAGGACCCCTCTCGTCGACTGCCCGGATCGTTCCCGGACGGCCGCGGGAGTATGCCGGTTTCGCGAGGGTCCTACCTGATCGACGCGTTCACCGCCCGGATCAGGTTCGCCGCGCGGGTGTCCGGTTCCGCATAGTCGGCGTGCATGCGGTTCGGCACGTAGCCGAACGCGACGCCGGTCTCCGGGTCGGCGTACCCGATCGAGCCGCCGTGCCCGGGCCAGCCGAACGCGGACGGCGAGTACCACGGCAGGTCCGGCGACGGCAGCCCGAAGCCGAGCCCGCTCCGGCTCGGCACCTCCATGATCACGTCAGGCCCGGCCGCGGCCTCCGCCGTGGCCGTCGCCAGCGTCGCCGGCGCGAGGACGCGCACGCCGTCCACCTCGCCGATCAGCGCGGCGTAGAAGCGGGCCAGCGCGGCGGCCGTGCAGACGCCGTTGACGGACGGGATCTCGCAGGTCAGCGCGGCCGGCTCGGACAGGTCGAGCGGCTCCTCGCTGATCACCAGCGTGCGGGTCCGCAGCGCGGCCGGGTCCAGCGCGGCGAGCACGGCCCGCTCCCCCGGCGACGTGATCAGGGTGGCGAGCCGGTCCAGTTCGGACGCCGGCAGGCCGACGTGCAGGTCCAGCCCGAGCGGCGCCGCGATCTCCTCCCGGAAGAACACCCCGGGGGTACGGCCGTCCGCACGCCGGACCACCTCGCCGACCAGCCAGCCGAATGTCAGCGCGTGGTAGCCGATCGCGGTCCCCGGCTCCCACTCCGGCACGGCCTCGGCCAGCCGCTCGACCACCGGGTGCCAGGCGTAGACGTCGGCCAGCGGCATGCGGGGCAGCGCGGGCAACCCGGCCTGGTGGGTGAGCAGCCAGCGGACCGGGATGCCGGCCTTGCCGTGCCGGGCGAACTCCGGCCAGTACGCCGCGACCGGCGCGTCCAGGTCGAGCACGCCGCGCTCGGCCAGCACCAGCGCGACGGTGGCCGGCACCGCCTTGGTGGTGGAGAAGACGACCTGCAGCGTGTCGCGCTCCCAGCGCCGGCCGGTCGCCGGATCCGCCACGCCGCCCCACAGATCGACGACCCGCTCACCGGCCCGGTAGACCGCGACCGCCGCACCGGCCTCGCGCGCCATGTTCGCCGCGAACGCCTCCGCCACCCGCTCGTAACCGGGCGCGACCGTACCGTGGATGTCCGTCATGGGTGGTCAGGCTATCCTGGCTCGGCCGGTCAGGGCCGGTGGCGCGTCGTGGGTGACGAACGGTCCGCGCGCGAGCGGTTCGGCGCGCGGCTACGCTGATGCATCGACGTACGCGAGATCACAGCGGCGATTCGCCGGGGAACATGCCTCGCATATGGGACCATGCCGCCTATGTCGCGCCCGCTGCTGGAAGTCATCGCGCTCGGCCCCGCCGACGCCCGCCGTGCCGCCGACGGCGGCGCCGACCGGATCGAACTGGTCAGCGACATGGACGCGGCCGGCCTGACCCCCGACCCGGCCACCGTCGAGGCGGTCCGCGCGGCCGTCGACATCCCGGTCCGGGTGATGCTCCGCGACCGGGACGGCTTCGCGCCGCGCGACCTGGCCGCACTGCGCGGCACCGCCAAAGCGGTCCGCGGCGCCGGTGCGACCGAGTTCGTGCTCGGCTTCCTCACCCCCGCCGGCGGCGTCGACCTGCCGGCCGTGCAGGAACTGCTCGACGTGCTGGACGGCGCGCCGTGGACGTTCCACCGCGCCATCGACCACGCGGCCGACCGGACCGCGGCCTGGGACGTGCTGCGCGACCTGCCCGGCCTCGACTGTGTCCTGACCGCCGGCTGCCCGTCCGGCGTCACCGACGGCCTGCCCGTCCTCGCCGCCGAGGCCGCGTCCGGCATCCCGGTCCTGGCCGGCGGCGGCCTCCGCCCACCCCACCTGACGCCGCTGCGCGAGGCCGGCGTCACCGCGTTCCACACCGGCGGTGCGGTCCGCCCGGAGGGCCGCTGGGACCGGCCGGTCGACCCGGACCTGGTCGCGTCCTGGCGCGCGGCGCTCAGCTGATCGACGCGCTCGGCCGATCGACGGCGGCCCGCCGGCCGCGGAACCGGGGGTGCGCCGCGGCCCACCCCCGGTCACCCGCCTCAGAGCTTGCTGATCTCCGCGGACAGCATGTACGCGTAGACCACGGCGTGGCCGTACCTCTTCGGGTGGAAGATCTGGACGTGCTTGGTGACGTCCGCGCTCACGCCGTGGATCCACTCGTTCTTCATCGGGGTGGTGCACGCCTCGTGACCGAGGAACGGCAGCCGCATCTCGACGAACCGCACACCGGCCCGGCCGGCCGCGTCCGCGATGCCCGCGGCCAGGTGATCGGCGTTGTGCGTGACCTGCTGCCGCTTCGCGGCGCTGAGGCCGACCGCGCCGCAGCTGCCGGTCCCCTCCGCCACCAGCCGCGGGTACCCGAGCACCAGGACCCGCGCGTGCGGCGCCCGCGCCCGGATGTCGGTGTAGAGCGCGGCCAGGTCGTCGGCCAGCGTGGTGCGTGCGTAGTGGGCGGCCAGGTCGGTGGCCGCCTTGCAGTCCGCGTCGGTGCCGGTCAGGCACGTGCGGACGGTGTTGGTGAAGCCGTCGTCGTTGCCGCCCACGGTGATCGTGACGAGCGTGGTCCGCGCACCGAGCGCGCCCATCTGGCCGGCGCGCACATCGGCGATGGTGGCGCCGCTGCACGTCATGTCGCGGAGGGTGAAATCGGAGTGGATGCGCGCCCAGGTACGCGGGTAGCTGTCCTCGCTCCGCAGACACGCGCCGCTGGACTCGAGGTACGGCGGCGCGCCGACGCCGGAGGCGAACGAGTCGCCGAGCGCCACGTAGTCACCGGGAGTCAGGCCCGTCGCCTGAGCGGGTGTCGCGGCCGCCACCGTGGCGGTGACCGCCAGCACGGCGGTCACGAGGGCCGAACGGAGTCTGTGCATATACGTCTACACCTCGGGGATCGGGGATGCGGGCAATCCGTCCGCTGCCCGGCACCGTGCCGGGCGGGACGCGTCATCGTGGCCCCGGACGCGGGACACCCGCATCGGCATCCGTTGCCTACCTCCACCACCCGCGGCGGTCAGGCATGCGGTGCGCCCGGCCGCCGTCACGACGCGGACAGCCGGAACGTCAGGCTGAACCGCAGTCCCACACCGTCCGCCCGCGGCACGGCGTGCGACCAGTGCCGCTGGGTCTCCTCCGTCATCAGCAGCAGCGAGCCGTGCGCGAGCGGCATCTCCACCCGCCGCTGCCGGTCGAGACCGCGGAAGACCAGCGTGCGGGTCGCGCCCAGGGACACGATCGCGACCGCGCTGCCCGGGGCCGGCCCCGCGTACGAGTCCCGGTGGAACCCCATCGTGTTCGCGCCGGTCTCGTACCGGTTGGCCAGACAGTTGTCGAAACCGTGTCCGGCGTGGACCGATGCCGTCCCCGCCACCGCTGCGAGCTCCGGTGGCATCGGCCTAGGATCATGATGCCGGCCGGAATAGTCGTACGGCGTACCGAAACTGGCGGTCTGCCGCGCCCGCATCCCCTCATCCCACTCCAGCGTCCGCAGGAAGCCGAACACGGCGTCCGGGTCGGACAGCGCACCGGGCACGTACCGCACATAAAGATCCATCGACCGACCCTACGACCGCCGTACGCCGGGCGGCCGTCGATCAACACGGGGAGCGAAGCGTGCTCGCAATCGCCGCACAGGCACTGCTCGGCCTGGCCCTGCTCGGCGCCGGCACCGGCCACCTCACGGTGCTGCGCGACGAGTTCCACGCCCAGGTCCCGCCGTGGATCCCGCTGGACGCCGACTTCGTCGTGGTCGCGTCCGGCGTCGTCGAAATCGCGCTCGGCCTGGCGCTGCTGCTCACCTGGCGGCAGCCGGCCCGCGGCCTGGTCGGCGCCGTGACGGCCGCGTTCTTCGTCGCCGTGTTCCCCGGCAACATCGCCCAGTTCACCGAGCACCGTGACGCCTTCGGCCTCGAGTCCGACCTCGCCCGCGGCATCCGCCTGCTCTTCCAGCCGCTGCTGATCGTCTGGGCCCTCACCGCCACCGGCGCGATCCCCGCACTCCGCACCCTCCTCCACCGCCGCCGCTGACACCGCCGCCGCCTCCCCGGCGCGGCCCCCTCCCCGGCACCGCGCGGCCACCTCCGCGCTTTCACGGGCACTTCCCGGCGCTCCCGCGGTCACCGCTCAACCGGCCGGTCCGCGGGACGAACGTTCACCGGTCACCTCCGTCGTGTCCGAAATATCGTCCTAAAGCAGGTTCCCAGCGCACACCGCCCGCGCTCCACGCCCCGGTGGATCATTGACCGATGCGAAAAGGCGCCCGATCGGCGTTGTGGACCTCGTTTTCGCATCCGTCAATGATCCAGACGGTGCGACGCACGCGGGTACGGCACGACGGCGGATGGGCGGGCGCCGCTCCGGCGAGGTCAACTCACCCGTTCCGGCGCGGGGCCGACCCGGTGCCGGCTCGGTCGTTCCGTCATTCGTGGCCGACCCCGGCGACCCTCGCTCGGTCACCGGCGAAGTCGAGTCGCTCCGCCACACACGAGCGATGCGCGACAAGGGAGACGCACCCGGGGCCGTCGGCGCTGCGCACATCGATCGAGACGCCGTCCCCTCCCGAGCTCACCACCGTCGGCCGAGCGCAGAACGCACATGGCCGGCGCAGCGCGCGCAGGTCCGCACCACGCAGCGAGAGACGCAGCCAGAGCGGCGGCGCGTACCGGTCGATCTCCTGAACGACCGCGTCCGCCTCGCTCCCGACCGCGGGCAACTCGTGCGGCAGCGCCCTCGGCGAACCGGACGGACTGTCGATGTATGCGCCGTCCACCGAGGCGCCCACGTCCTCGTGCCCGCGCACCCGGACCATGACGCCCCAACGCTCGTGGCTCACGATCCTCACCCGGACCGTCTCACCGACCACCAGTGCCGACACCCCGCCGTCGAACCGCTCCATGTCGCCAGTGTCCTCGATCATCCAGCGGCCGGCTCCGGCGAGGCACTCGGCGGACGCGCGGGTTCCGGGGGTGCCGCTCGACCGGTTCGCACCCGCACCGGTCCGAGGGGTGGTGGGGTCAGCGGCGGCGGGCGGTGGGTGAGGTGGAGAAGTCGTAGTCGTCGGCGTCGAAGGGGACGCCCTTCAGGGAGGCGATCGCGGAGAGCACCTTGATCTGGCCCTCGCGTCCGCCGCACCGGTAGACGCCGTCCGGGTCGACGCTGCGCACGTAGTCGTGGAAGAAGCCGGGCGCGACGAACAGGTTGTTGGCGACGTGCCAGAGCACCTCGGGGGCGGACCGGAACGTGCCGCCCGGGTCGTCGATCAGGTCCACGACCAGCAGCGGCAGGTCGGGTGAGCTCATGGTGACGCTGTCGGCGAGCGCGACCATCGGGTGGGACGGGGTCCGCGGGACCAGCTTCAGCGCGCGGGCCGGGCTCACGCCGGAGAAGGCCGGGTCGTCCACGAACGTGAACGCGGCGCGCACCAGGTCGCCGCCGGGTGGTTCGGCGACGGCCCGGCACACCCGCGTCCACGCGTCCACGTCGGTGAAGTCGGTGCGCACGACCAGCGTGCTCTCGGTCACAGGCAGCATGGTCCAACGCTAACAATCCGGGCGTGCGCGCCGGGCCGGATCAGCGGTCTTCCAGCCGGACCCGGCCGATCAGCTCGGCGATCGCCTCGGCGTCGCCGGTGCCGAGGCCGCGCCGGGTGACGTTGAGCGCGCCGGCGGCGGCGCCGGTGCGCAGCGCCTCCTCGATGTCGCCGCCACGGGCGAGGACGGACGCGATGCCGGCGGTCATCGAGTCGCCGGCGCCGCGGTGGTCGGCGACCTCGAGCGCGGGCGGCTCGACCGCGACCACCCGGCCGTCGAAGAGGGCCAGGCTGGGCGCGTCGGGGCGGCTGATCAGCACGGTGCCGGCGCCCTCGTCGAGCACGCTCCGGCCGGCCTCGATCAGCGCCTTCTCGTCGTCGCCGGACGCCCGGCCCGCGTCGATCAGCTCCTCGTGGCTGACCTTGACGAACGCGGGTTTGCCCTTGAGCACCGCCGTGAGGTCGTCGCCGGACAGGTCCACGACCACGGTGACGCCGTTGTTGCCGAGGTCGGCGGCGAGCCGCCGGTAGACGTCCGGGTCGACGACGCCGGGTGCGGCCGAGCCGCTGAGCACCGCGACCGGGGACCGCAGGCCCTCGGCGAGCGCGAGCCCGTAGAGCTCGTCGATGTCGTGCCGGGTGAGCGGGACGCCGCCGTCCTCGGCGATCTCGTCGCGTTCCCCGCTGCGGCGGTCGTGGACGTACCAGCCGTTGCCCGAGTCCCGTTTCACCGACCGGATGTCGATGTTCTCGCCGCCGAGCCGCCCGAGCAGGACCTCACCGGTCTCTCCGCCCAGGGACACACACAGCGTCACGGGTACGCCGAGCGACGCCACCATCCGGGACATCCAGACGCCCTGGCCACCCGCGTGTACATGCAACTCCGGCCGGTCCGCCCGTTCCTCGATCGTCACCGTCAGGATCGGTACGGCCGCGAACACCATCACCCGCGCATCCATGACCCCGACGTGCCCGGAATCCGGCCCGGTCACCCCTGGTAGATGCTGTGAACTCGCTGAGTGTTGTCGGCTCAGGCGGCGGCCGCGCGGGCGGAGACGAACTCGTGCAGCCGCAGCCACTCCGTCTCCAGCACCGCACCGTACGCGCGGGCCACGTCAATCATGTCGCGGGCCCGGTCGAAGTCCCCGGCCAGGAACGCCGCGGTCGCGGCCGCGTTCGCCTGACCGCCCCGGGCGCGGCGCAGCTCGGACCACTCCTCCGCGGTCCGCACCACGTCCGGCAGCCCGTGCGCGGCCACGTGCGCCTCCAGCCAGGCGCGCTCCTCGTCGGTCGCGCCGGTGATCTCGCAGACGTACTTCTGCCAGCCGCCGGCCACGTCCCGGTAGCCGGGCGCCCACTGCTCCGTCGCCATCAGCAGCTGCTGCCGGCGTATCTTCGCGCGTCGCTGCTCCAGATCGTCACCGAGCGCCGGAGCGTTCTCGACAGTCGCGGTCATGCGGTTCCCCCTCGAAGATCAACGTCAGTCGGCCAGATTTCCCTGCGCGACCGGCACCCATGCCCGTCACCCGGACACGACCCGGTAACGATGGTTACCAGGCGTCCCCTGCGAGGGTGCGCGGCGCGGCCGGGAGGTGCCCGGCCGCGGGCCGCGCGGGCTCGGTGACCAGCGACGGCACCGGCTCCGATGCGGCGGCCGAGCGGCGGCGGAGGCCGCCGCGAGCGTTTGCCCGCGGGAGCATGCGGGCCGCACCCCGCCGGAAGCGGGAAGATCACGGTCTGGGGTGGGAGGAGGCGGAAACCGCGAGGAGCAGGCTCCCGGACGGCCGGGACCCTGCTCCTCGGGTGCGGGACGGCGTCAGTGGCGGGCGGTCTCCGACTCCGGCGCGGAGGTCTCCGTGACCTCGCTGACCGTGACCGGCGGGACCGCGCGCTCCAGCGCCGCGCCCTCGACGTCCAGCGTCGGGAGCCAGCGCAGCCAGGCCGGCAGCCACCAGGCGGCGCGGCCGAGCAGGCTGAGCGCGGCCGGGACCGCGATCATGCGCACGATGATCGCGTCGAACAGGATGCCGACGGCCAGCGCGAACGCGATCGGCTTGATCGTGTCGTTGCCCTCCGGGACGAAGCCGGCGAAGACCGCGAACATGATCGTCGCGGCCGCGACGACGACCGGCGCGGCCTGCTTGAAGCCGGTGATCACGGCGTCCCGCGGCGAGGCGCCGTGTGCGTGCGCCTCGTGCATGCGGGAGACCAGGAAGACCTGGTAGTCCATGGCGAGGCCGAACAGGATGCCGATCACGATGATCGGGGCGAGGCTGAGCAGCGGCGCCTCGGTCTCCGTGTTGACCAGCGTATTGAGCCAGCCCCACTGGAAGACCGCGGTGGTGGCGCCGAGCGCGGAGCCGATCGTGAGCAGGAAGCCGAGCACGCCGATCACCGGTACCAGCAGCGACCGGAACACCAGGATCAGCAGGATCAGCGCGAGCCCGACGACCAGCACCAGGTAGCGCGGCAGTGCCTCGTCGAGCTTCTCGGCCACGTCCACGCTGACCGCGGTCTGCCCGGTCACGTAGATCTGGTCGTCACCGGCGTCGTCGACCGTGTCCCGCAGCGTGTGGACCAGCTGCTTCGTCTCCTCGCTGTCCGGCGCGGAGTCGGCGATGACGGTGACCATCGCGGCCGCGTCGTCCGGCCGGGCCGCGGCGAGCGACGCGAACGAGACCCCGTCGAGCGCCTGGAACGACGCCACGATCGCGGTGGCGCGGGCGGTCGCGTTCGCGCCGTCGACCAGCACGACCAGCGGGCCGGAGAAGCCGGGGCCGAACCGCTCGGCGATGATCGCCTGCGCCCGCTCCTGCGTGCTGCCGGCCTGCGCGGGCTGGATCAGCGTGGTCTGCATGGAGAAGAACGGCACGGAGACGACGCCGAGCACGACCACGGCGGCGAGCAGGCTCAGCGTGCGGAACCGGGTGACCGTGTCCGCCCAGCCGCGGTAGAACGGCCGGCCCTGCTCCTCCGGGTCGACCGCGCCGGCGGCGCGCAGCCTGCGGGGCAGCGCGCGGCGGCCCATGAAGCCGAGGACCGCGGGAACCAGCGTGATCGCGATCAGCACGGCCACCACGATGGTGGCCGCGGCCGCGATGCCCATCTCGGTCAGGAACGGGATGCCCGCGACCGCGAGGCCGGCGAGCGCGATGACGACCGTGATGCCGGCCGTGACGACCGCGGAGCCGGCGGTGCCGACCGCCATCGCGGTCGCGTTCTCCGGGTCGCGGCCGTGCAGCAGCTCGTGCCGGTAGCGGGTGACGATGAACAGCGTGTAGTCGATGCCGACCGCGAGACCGAGCATGACCGCGAGGATCGGCGTGGTCGACTGCAGATCGACGAAGCCGCTGAGCGTGGTGATGCCGAGCGCGCCGATGCCGACGCCGACGATCGCGGTGAGCAGGTTCATCCCGGCCGCGACCAGCGAACCGTAGGTGATCGCCAGCACGATCAGCGCCACCACCACGCCGATCGCCTCGGCCGGGCCGCCGATGTCCGAGCCGGGCTCCATGCTGGCCTCGCCGCTGACCTCGGTGTCCAGGCCGCCGTCGCGCGCCTCGGCGACCGCGTCCAGCAGGGCCTCGCGCTGCTCGGCGGTGATCTGCGGCGCGGGCACGCCGTAGGTGACCGTGCTGTACGCCGCGCTCCGGTCCGGCGCGACCGTGGGGCGCTGCGGGTCGAGCGGGTTGCTGGCGCTCTCCACACCGGGCAGCGCGCCGAGCTTCTGCACGTACGCGGTGATCTCCGCGGCCACGGCCGGGTCGCTGACCGCGGCGCCGTCCGGTGCCGCGATCACCACCTGCGCGGTGCCGCCGGACCCGCCGCCGAACCGTTCGTCGATCAGGTCCAGCGCGGTGGTCGACTCCTGGCCGGGAATGCTGAACGACGTGGCCATGGTGCCGGAGAGCGTGACCGCGCCGACCCCGGTGCCGACGAAGACCAGCAGCCAGACGATGGTGACCGCCCATCGGTGCCGGAACGAGCCCAGCCCGAGGCGATGCAGGAAGGTTGCCATGCCGATGGTTCCTCTCGGTGCTTCTCTAACGCGGGTGGCCGAGTGCGTCGTAGATCGCGGCGACCAGGTGGTTGCGCACCTCGCCGGGTGCGTGGTCGCGCAGCTGGTGGAACGGGTGGCCGTCGCCGCTCAGCGCGACCGAGGCGATCGCGAGCGCGCCGACCGCGGCGATCACCCGCACCACGCGGCCCACCTCGGTGCTGCCGGGCAGCACGCCGAAGGCGGTCATCACCGGCCGCGCGATGCCCTCCAGCCGGTCCTGTTCGCCGGGTCCACCGGATCTTCCGCTCGTCGCCGGCTTCCCGGTCGTCGCGGGCTTCCCGGTCGTCGCGGGCTTCCCGGACCGACCGGGCCCACCGGGTTCGGCGGGTTGAGCGGGCTGAACGGGTTGAGCGGGACCGGTCAGCTCGGCGGGACGGCCGACGAAGGACAGCGCGAGCGAGGTCAGGCCGGGGCTGGACAGCGCGAGGTCCACCAGGAGCTCGATCACCGCGCGGTCGCGCTCCGGCCCGTCCGGCATGGCCGCGGCCGTCTCCGCGACCTCGCGCATCGCGCCGGCGCAGCAGTCGACGGCCGCGTCCCACAGCGCCTCCTTGCTCGGGAAGCGGTGCAGCAGGCCGGTCTTCGAGTAGCCGGCCGCGTCCGCGATGCGCTGCACGGACGTGTCCCTGAAGCCGTGCCGGGCGAAGAGCGCGGCCGCATGCTCGACGATCTCGTCGTCGATCTCCTGTCTCGTCTGTCGCGGCACGTGGACCAACTTAGTGCCTCACGGACCATCCTGGTCCGTACCGGACCGTAATGGTCCTCACATTGAGCACACGTCTCATACTCGCATTTCGCCTATCTGCGGCGAAGCGAAAGCAGATCATCCAGCGGTACGGTGCGGGTGCACCCGCCGTGCCCGCACTCAGGCCCCGGGCGTACCCGGCCGGGCGCGGGTGTCCCGCTCCGCGTGCTGGACGTCCGCCACCATCCGGGCCAGGAACGCGCGCTGCGTGTCGTTGAACATCGCGTCCCCGTAGTCGGCGAACAGCGGGTCCACCTGCGGCGCGTGGATCGCCGGATAACCGCCCGCGAAGACGCGCGCGAACACCCGCCGGTACGCGGCCAGCAGCTCGTCCCGCTCACGCTCCGGCGTCTCCCCGTCCAGCGCCGCGAACCGGCCGGAGAGCGCGCTCAACTCGGCGAGCAGGTCCGGCCGGTTCAGCGCGACGTAGAAGTCGCGCAGCTCCCGCCGGCCGTCCTCGTCCAGCAGGTGGTGCAGCAGGATCGACAGGTCCCGGTCCTGCGCCAGCAACGCCGGCGGCAGCCCGGTCGCGTCGTAGGCACCGAGCAGCCCGGCCAGCTCCGGCGGCGTGTCCGGGCTGGCACCGGCCGCCCGCAGCCGGGCGATCACATCGCGGCGGGCGGTGAGCCGCGCGATCTGCGCGGCCAGCTCCGCGTCCAGCTGCTCCAGCACGGAGTCCGCGTGCGTCGCCGACCCCAGCAGCGCCGGGATCTCGTCGAGCGGCACGCCGATCTCGGTCAGCCGGCGGACGCGCAGCAACAGGATCAGGTCGCCGACCGCGTACTCCCGATAGCCGTTCGCCCGCCGCCGCGGCTCCGGCAGCACGCCGACCCGGTGATAGTGCCGCAGCGTGCGCACGCTGACCCCGGCCAGCCGGGCGATCTCGCCGCTGTTCATCCCACCAGCTCCCCAGGCTCCTGCTCACGCCGTTCCGGCTCCTGCTCACGCCGTTCCGGCACCCGCTCGCGCTGCCCCGGCCACCGCTCCGCCTGGTCCGGCTGCCCGTCCTGCCGCTCGGGCTGGTCCGGCAGGTCCGGCTGCCGTGCCGGCTGGTCCGGCCGTGGTGCGCGGGTGGCGGGCGGCCCGGCGGGCCTCAGGGTGCGGAGCGCCGGTGCCCACAGAGCGTAGGCCGCGGTGACCGCCCAGGCCACGGCCAGCGCGACCGCGGCCGTCCGGGCGCCGGACCACTCGGTCAGCACCGCGGCCGCCCCCATGCCGAGCGCCGGGGCGAGCGTCATGATCGCATTCTGCGTGCCCATGATGCGGCCGCGCATGCCGTCCGGGATCCGCTCCACCATGAGCACGCCGAGCAGGCTGCCGAACAGGCCGTTGCCGAGCCCGACCACGCCCGCCGCCGCCAGCACCAGCCACGGTGACGCCAGCGACGCCATCCCGCCGAACCCGGCGACCGTGCACAGCGCGCCGACCACGAACCAGGCCCGGCGCGGTCCCCGGCCACCCACGGCCGCGTAGGTGCCGCCGCCGGCGAGCAGGCCGAGCGCGAGCGCGCTGAGCACGAACCCGAGCAGCTCCGGGCGGCCGGCGAGGGTGAAGTACACCGGCAGCACCAGCGCCTGGAACGCGCTCAGCACCAGCACCAGCACCGTGCTCAACACGGTCGTCACCACCAGGAACGGTGACCCGATCAGCACCCGCCAGCCGTCCCGCAACCGCACCCGCCAGCCGTCCCGCAACCGCACCCGCCCCGGACCCGCGCCCACCGGTCCGGTCGGGGTGGGCGCGCCGAGCGGGCCGGTGGTCGCGAGCGCGCCGGCCTCGCGCGGGATCAGCAGCGTGACCAGGGCCGCTGCGCCGGAGAGCGCGGCCGTGACCCAGAGGACCCCCGTACCGTCGAACGTGGTGACCAGCACGCCCGCCACGCCCGGCCCGATCAGCGTCACCACCGCGCCGCTCGCCTCCCGCAGCCCGAGCAGCCGTTCCGTGCCCAGCCCGCCGCTGCGCACGATCCCGGGCAGCATCGCCTCCCGTGCCGTCAGCCCCGGCACGTCCCCGAACGAGCCGATCACCGCGGACAGCACGAACCAGCCCAGCGACAGCCCGACCGCCGAGTCCAGCAACGGCAGCGCCGCGATCGACGCCGCCGACACCAGATCCGTCAGCACGGACGCGGTCCGCCGGTTGATCCGGTCGATCACCACGCCCATCAGCAGGCCGGCGACTGCCGCCGGTAACGCCGACGCGATCGCCACCGCGCCGGTGGCCAGCACGCTCCCGGTGGTCTGCAGCACGATCAGCGGCAACGCCACCCCGGCAACCGAGTTGCCGAGCAACGACAGCACGTATGAGGCGAGGTACGCCCCCGAAGCTCGTTTCACCCCACCATGGCAAACCATGACGTCGCGTCGGGGTCAACCACCGATCCGCAAACCGGCCGGTAAGGACCCGAAAATCGCTCACCCCTGACGCCTATCCTGCGGTCATGCGTCTGGAACGCGTGACACCGAGGAACTACGAGGCCGCGCTGAAGCTGTCGGTCCGCGACGACCAGCAGGATCTGGTGGCGTCCGTCGAGCACTCGCTCGCGGAGGCGTACGCGTACGGCGACCACGCCTGGCCCCGGCTGGTCTACGACGATGACCGGCTGGTCGGGTTCCTGATGGCATTCGTGGACCTGCCGTGGCGGGACCCGGACGACACCGACCGGCGCTCCGGCCTGTGGCGCCTCAACATCGCCGGCGGCGAGCAGGGCAAGGGGTACGGCACGTTCGCGGTCGAGGCGGCCTGCGCCGAGCTGCGCTCCCGCGGGACCACGGCGTGCTACGTGACCTACGTGCCGCGCGACGGCGGCCCGGAACCGTTCTACCGCGGGCTCGGGTTCGTCCGCACCGGCGAGGTCGCCGACGGTGAGACCGTCGCCGTGCGTACCCTCTGACCATGGCGGACTTCACCGGGCAGGACCTGAGCGGCGCGCGCTTCCGGACGGTGCGGCTGGCCGGCGCCCGCTTCCACGACGTCGACTTCCACCGGGCGCGGATGCGCGGGGTCTGGCTGTCCGACGTGGACATCGACGGCGAGGTCCGCAACCTCGTGATCAACGGCGTCGACGTGGCGCCGCTGATCGAGGCGGAGCTGGACCGCCGCGACCCCCGCCGCCCGCTGATGCGCCCGACCACCCCGGACGGTTACGTCACCGCGTGGGAGGTGGTCGAGCGCATCTGGGCGGAGACCGTCGACCGGGCGCGACGGCTCGACCCGGCGCTGCTGCACGAGCGGGTCGACGACGAGTGGTCGTTCATCGAGACGCTGCGCCACCTGGTCTTCGCCACCGACGCCTGGGTGCGGCGCGGGATCCAGGGTGACCCGTCGCCGTGGCACCCGCTCGACCTGCCGTGGGACGGCATGACGCCGACCCCGGGCGTGCCGTGGGACCGGGACGCCCGGCCGGCGCTGGACGACGTGCTGGCCCTGCGCGCCGACCGCATGTCCGGCGTCCGCGACGTGATCGCCTCGCTCACGCCGGAGTCGCTGGCCGCGCCGACCGCGCCCGCGAGGGGCCCGGGCTGGCCGGCGGAGGGCGACTCGTACCCGGTCTCGGACTGCCTGCTGACCGTGCTCAACGAGGAGTGGCAGCACCGGCTCTACGCGGAGCGGGACCTGGCGGCGCTGGAGTCGCGTTAACCGGCGAAGTCCGTGCTGACGGCCAGCTCGCGGCCGGCCTCGATGTCGCCGGCGAGCGCGCCGACCGCGGCCCTGGCCAGGTCGTACGAGTCGGAGCCGAGCAGCTGGTGCAGCGGCGCCCCGCCCCGCACCGCGACCGTGATGATCGCCTCGGCGGCCTTGACCGGGTCGCCGAGCTGGGTGCCCGGCATGGCGAGGTGGGCGTCGGTCATCTCGCGGATGGCGCCGTAGCCCTCGACGGTGCCGGTGGGCAGGCCGAGCGAGTGCGGGCGCAGGAAGTCGGTGCGGAAGTAGCCCGGCTCGACCAGGTTGACCCGGACGCCGAACTCGGCGACCTCCGCGGCCAGCGACCCGGTCAGGCCCTCCAGCGCGTACTTGCCGGCGCAGTAGAGCGCCCAGCCCGGGAACGTGGTCAGGCCGAGGATCGAGCTGACGTTGATGACGTGCCCGCGGCGCTCGGCCCGGAAGTCCGGCAGCACCGCGCGCAGCACGTTCCAGACGCCGAAGATCTGGACGTCGAACATCTGCCGCACCTCGGCGTCCGTGGTCTCCTCGACCGCGCCCAGGAAGCCGTACCCCGCGTTGTTGACGACCACGTCGATCCGGCCGAAGCGCTCCTTCGCCGCGGTCACGGCCGCGGTGACCTGCCGCTCGTCGGCCAGGTCGACCTCCAGCGGAAGCAGCCGCGCGGTGTCGGCGGCACCGAGTGCCGCGGTCAGCCGGGCGGTGGAGCGGGTGGTCGCCGCGACGCTGTCGCCCCGGGCGAGCAGCTGCGTGACCAGCTCCAGGCCGAGGCCGCGGGACGTGCCGGTGACGAACCAGTTCATGGGTAACTCCTCGAGTCGTGGTGACGGACTCAATGCTTCGACGCCGGCGGCCCGCCGGACAGCGCCGAGCTGGCCCACCCGTACCTGGGAACGGCGTGCCCACCCGGGCCGCTGCCGCCGGCGGCCGGATGCGCCACCATGAATGACATGGATGGTCGTTCCGCACTGGGAGAGTTCCTGCGCGCGTGCCGGGCGAACACGGCGCCGGCGGACGCGGGACAGGGACGGCGGGTGCGCGGCCTGCGCCGGGAGGAGGTCGCGCAGCTGGCCGGCGTGAGCGTCGACTACTACACGCGGCTGGAGCAGGGCCGGCACACCACGCCGTCCGAGACGGTGATCGACGCGCTGGGCCGGGTCTTCGGCCTCGACGCGGCCGGTCACGCGCACCTGGCCGACCTGGCGAGACCGGCGCGCCGCCGGGCCGAGCGGGTCCCGTCGCAGAAGGTGCGGCCGGCGATGCAGCAGCTGATCGCGTCGATGACCGAGCACCCGGCGTTCATCATCGGCCGGCGCACCGACGTCCTCGCGGCGAACCCGCTGGCCCGCGCGCTGCTCGCGGACTGGCCGAGCCGGCCGCCCCGGGAACGCAACTACACCCGCTGGGTCTTCCTCGACCCGGCCGCGCGCGACCTCTTCGCCGACTGGCGGACCGTCGCGGCCGAGGTGGTCGGCACGCTGCGGCTGTACGCCGGCCGCCACCCCGACGACGTGCGGCTCAACGAGCTGGTCGGCGAACTGACGATCAAGAGCGCCGAGTTCCGCACCTGGTGGAACGGCCACCGCGTGCACGAACGTACGCACGGCACCAAGCGCCTGCTGCACCCCGCGGTCGGCCCGATCACCATCCGTTACGAGGCGTTGTCCCTGCCCGGCGACGACGACCAGACCCTCTTCGTCTACAACACCGACCCCGGCAGCCCGTCCCACGACAACATGCGCCTGCTCGCCCTCTGGGCCGACCCCCGGGCACCCCGGGACGCGCGGCCGGCCGTGCCGCGGACACGCGAATAACGGCGGCGCGGCGCGCGGGTTAGGTTTGACGGGCAGAGAGCCGATCTTGAGGGTACGGGGTGAGGTGGCCATGACCGAGGAGAATCTGTGGCTGCGGCAGGTCGCGGAGAACCCGGGGCATGCGCAGTGGTACATCCAGCGGTTCCGGGACATGGCGGCGCGCGGGGCCGATCTGGGTGGCGAGGCGCGCATGATCGACGCGATGGTGCCGCGCGGCGCGCGGATCCTGGACGCGGGCTGCGGGACCGGGCGGGTCGGCGGGCTGCTGGCCGCGGCCGGGCACACCGTGACCGGTGTCGACCTGGACCCGGAGCTGATCGAGGACGCGCGGGCGACGTACCCGCAGACGCGGTGGCTCGTCGGTGATCTCGCCGAGCTGAGCCTGCCGGACCGGTTCGACGTGATCGTCTGCGCGGGCAACGTGCTGACGTTCGTGGCGCCGTCCACGCGCGTGGAGATCCTGCGCCGCTTCGCCGGTCACCTGGCCGACGGCGGTCGCGTGGTCACCGGCTTCGGCGCCGGCCGCGGTTACGACTTCGACGCCTACCTCACGGACGTCAAGGAGGCCGGGCTGGACGCGTCGCTGCTGCTGGGCACGTGGGACCTGCGCCCGTTCGGGCCGGACGCCGACTTCCTGGTGGCGGTGCTGTCCCGGTGATCATCGAGTTCGAGGCGCCGCTCTGGGAGTGGGACGCCCGCCGGGAGAGCTGGACGTTCGTCAGCCTGCCGGAGGACGTCTCCGAGGACATCAAGCATCTGACCGGCGGGCTGCGGCGCGGCTTCGGCGCGGTCAAGGTCCGCGCCGTCGTCGGCCGCAGCGAGTGGAGCACCTCGATCTTCCCGGACAGCCGGCGCGGCGCCTACGTGCTCCCGGTCAAGCGCGCGGTCCGGGAGAGGAACGGCCTCTCCCCCGGCGACGTCACCGCGGTCACGGTCGAGGTGCTGACGCCCTGACCCGCGCCCCGGCGAGCGGCGGGGTCAGCAGCGCGACGATCGGTGCCAGGGCCAGGGCGGTGAGGCACGGTTCCAGGCGAGCCGGTTGGCCGGCGCCGCCGCGAGGACACCACCGACGAGCGCGGCGAGCACGGCGAGGATGACGCCGCCCGGCCCGTACCGCGGGAGGAATGTTCGCACGGCGTGAATATGGAGACCGGTGACCGGCCGCGGGAGGGCGGCCGGTCACCGGGCGGTCAGACCGGCACGATCTCCGGGGCCTCGCGGCGCAGCGCGTCCGCGCCGGCGTCGTCCGGTGCGGACTGCGCGGCGAGCTCGGCCGCGACGCGGGACTCGTAGTGGCCGATCTCCCGGGCCACGTCCTCCGCCGACCAGCCGAGCGCGGGCGCGATCAGCGGTGCGGCCGCGCGGGCGGCGGTGCGGCCGCGGTCCGCGGTCTCGATCGAGATGCGGGTACGGCGGGTGAGCACGTCCTCCAGATGGCGGGCGCCCTCGTGGGTGACCGCGTAGACGATCTCCGCGGTCAGGTACTCCGGCGCGCCCGGCATCGGCGCGCCCAGCGACGGGTCCGCCGTGATCAGCCCCAGCACCTCGTCGACCAGCGTCCCGTACCGGTGCAGCAGGTGTTCGATCATGCCGACGCCGAGCCCGGTGCCGCGGCCGAGCGCGTGCCGCCGGTTCCACGCGGCGCGGTAACCGGCCGCGCCGAGCAGCGGCACCTGCTCCGTGCACGAGGCCGGCACGCGGTACGGCAGGTCCTTGACCGCGAGATCGACGGCGTCCTTGGCCATCACCCGGTACGTGGTGTACTTGCCACCGGCGATCACCACCAGCCCGGGCACCGGTGAGTCGACCGCGTGCTCGCGGGACAGCCTGGCCGTGTTCGCCGCGGTCGCGGAGATCAGCGGGCGCAGCCCGGCGTAGACACCCTGGATGTCGTCCCTGTTCAGTGGCGTGACGAGCGCCTTGTTGACCTCTTCGAGCAGGTAGTCGACGTCGTGCCCGGACGCGGCCGGGTGGGACTTGTCCAGCGTCCACGGCGTGTCGGTGGTGCCGACGATCCAGTGCCGGTCCCACGGGATGACGAAGAGCACGCTGGTCGCGGTGCGCAGGATCATGCCGGAGTGGCCGGGGATCGCGGACCGCGGCACCACCAGGTGGATGCCCTTCGACGCGGTGATCCGGAACGTGCCCGGCTCCGGCAGCAGCGACTGCAGGTCGTCCGTCCAGACGCCGGTCGCGTTGATCACCGACTTGGCGCGGATCTCCAGCGCGGCGCCGGTCTCCGCGTCGGTCACCCGGACACCCGCGACCCGGCCGTCGGCGGACCGGAGGAACCCGTCCACCACGGTACGGGAGGCGACGTGCGCGCCGTGGGCGGCCGCGGTCCGGGCCAGGAACATGGTGTGCCGCGCGTCGTCGACCTGCGCGTCGTAGTACTGGATCGCGCCCGAGAGCGACTCCGGCCGCAGCCCGGGGAACGCCCGCAGCGCGGCACCGCGGGACAGGTGCTTGTGCTTGGGAATCCCGGCGCTGGTGCCTCCGGAGACGCTCAGCGCGTCGTAGAGGAAGATCCCGGCGCCGACGTAGAGCCGTTCCCAGCCGACGTGCCGCAGCGGGTAGAGGAACGGCACCGGCCGGACCAGGTGCGGTGCGAGCTTCTGGATCAGCAGGCCGCGTTCCCGCAGTGCCTCGCGGACCAGTCCGAAGTCGAGCATCTCCAGGTAGCGCACGCCGCCGTGGATGAGCTTGCTGGACCGGCTGGACGTGCCGCTGGCGAAGTCGCGTGCCTCGACCAGGCCGACGGTGAGCCCGCGGGTGGCCGCGTCGAGCGCGGCGCCGGCGCCGGTCACGCCGCCGCCGACGACGAGGACGTCGAGCTCCTGTCCGGTCATGGCGGCCAGCGCCGCCGTACGCGCCGATGGTGTCAACATCAGATATCCCCTAGTCCGAAGGTGCGCTCGACGGCGGCCTTCCAGCGTGTGTGTCCCTGGTCCCGGCGGTCGGCCGGCCAGGAGGTCTGCCAGCGGCGGGATTCCCGCCAATCAGGCCCTGGGTCGAAGTGGGGTCGGAGCGAGGCGCGGCCCAGGTGTCGTCCGGGTGCGCGGCGCGGAAGCCCTCGGTGCGCGGACGACGACCGGATCTCCGGCGGCGTCTCGGCGGGGATGTCGAGGAGCGCGAGCAGCCGCGGGTCCCAGCTCATCGTCTCCAGGGACATCAGCTGCGTACGGCTGGCGTTCGTCACGTCGGTGGCGAACACCTCCCCGCCGGTCAGGTTCCACGGTGGCCAGGTGTCCACGGGGCCGGCCGGGATCTCGCCGCGCGCCACCGGTACCCGCAGACCGGGATCCCGCGCCGACGAAGTCCGCCACAGTGTTTCCTCTCGATTGCCGGATCATCCCGACGGTATGAACCGACGGACCCCGCGACAACGCCTCGCGTGCGACAATGTCGCACGCACCGGGCTTGATCCAGTCCATCGAGCGGTCGTCCGCGATGCTCCGGCTGATCGGTGCCGCACCCGCCGGCCTGCGGGTCAAGGAGATAGCGGACGCGCTCGGCCCGGCCCAGGCGGCCGCGCGCGGCATCCCGCACACGCTCGCGCACGTCGGGTGCGTCACACAGGACGACGGCCGCTACCGGCTCTGCATCGCCGAGGGGCAGCCGGCCCGCGCGGTCCTGGAGGCGACCGCCTGACAGACCCGCGACGTGGCCGACGGCGCCGGCCACCGGTCCGGCCGGCAGGACCCGCGCAACAACCGGCACCGGGCCGGTGTGCGGCGCCCGGCCATGGACCCGGACCGCCGCGCCGCCGAGGCCGCCGTCCTCCGGAGCGGCTGACCCGCCGAACCGGTCAGTGCGAGAGGTCCGGGGGTGTCGTGTCGGTGAGGCGCGGGTCGGGGGTGGAGCCCATCCTCGCCAGGCCGCGCAGCGCCCGGACGAGCCACCACCAGGTGCGGGGGTCACGCATGTCCTGGGCCGCGAGGAGCTGGGAGAACATGGTGAGGCGGTCGAAGTAGACGCGTTCGCAGACGAGGTTCTCGGCCTCGTCGAAGAGGAAGTAACCGGTCATCCGGACCCGGAAACGGCCACCGGTCGGCGGGATGCCGTTGAGCGGGCCGAGGTGCGTGCCGATCAGCCAGAACTCGACGATGACCGCGTCGGCGCTGTGCCGGACCGCGATGATCTCGTGATCCTGGTCCGGGAACGCGACGCGCGTGTCGTCGTAGTAGCGGCGGACCGCGGCGTCGCCGTCGTGGACCGTCATCATGGCGATCAGCTCGTAGTGCGGGTGCGGGAACGTGGCCAGCACGTCGTCCCACTCCTGGCGGACCTCGTCGTGGAAGTGGTCGAGGACGAGCTTCTCGCGGGCGCGCAGCGTGTCCGGGTCGGGCAGGTCGAAACGGCCCACGGGAGTCTCCTCGACGGGAAGTGACAGGCGTCCCGGGCACCCTACCGACGGCTGTCCGATGTGTCTCGTCCGACCGTTCGTCGCCCGGTGCGGGTAGTCTGTGGCCCCTGTTCCTACCGGAGAGGCGAGCGATGCCGGCGGCGACAACGCTCCGTAACCTTGCGCCGTGGCTGCCCACCGGCGTGGCGGTCGCGTTCCTGCTGGGCTCCCTGGTCACGGTCGCGGGCTACGCGGTGCGCGGCGACGATCCCGTGCCGCCGCCGGGCCGGGCGGCACCGCTGCCACCGTTCTCCCCCGAGACACCGGACCCCACGGCACCGGACCCCACGGCACCGGCGTCCGGGGCATCGGCCTCCGGGACGCCGGCACCCGGCGCGGCCGGGGCGGCGGACGACCGGCCGGAGGCGGCGATCGGGGTGGCCGACCCGAAGCGGGACGCGCCGGACCGGCGGGTGCCGGAGGCGCAGCGGAGCACACCGGAGCGCGCGCGGGCCACCGGCTCGGCGCCGGCCCGGCAAAGGCCGAGCAGCGGACCGGGCGGTACGTACCGGGTGGTCGACGCCTTCCCCGGCGGGTTCATCGGCGAGGTGCTGGTCGAGAACCCGGCGCGCACGGACACCGCCTGGACGGTCACGCTGACCGTGCCGGCCTCGATGACCGGGCTGGTCACGTCGTGGGTGGAGGGCGCGCCGCAGGCCACGCTGGAGGTGGACGGCCGCACGTACACGTGGCGGTCCGGTGTGCCGGTGAGCGCGGGCGGCAGCGTACCGCTGAGATTCCATTTCAACCGGGAGGACGGCGCCGACGTGCCGGACCGGTGCGCGGTGAACGGCAACCCCTGTACGGGACTCTAGGAGGCGATGATGCGGCACGAGGGTCTGCTCGGTGCGACGTTCGCGGACGGCGGCGTCGGCGCGGCGTACGCGGCGGGAAAGGTCCTCGTCGTCCGCGTCGGCGACCGGGAACTGGAGCCGGACGAGTACCACGCGCGCCCGGACACCGAGATCACCGGCTGGGCCCACGTCTGCTCGTGCGGCTGGCACGGCACCCACTGGCGGCGCGCGACCGGCCCGGGCGACCAGGACCTCCCGGCCCGCCGGGTCTGGTCCGCGCACCCGTCGCCGCCGATGGACACGATCGATCTGATCAGCGGCCACGAGTACGCCGACCACATCGCCCCGATCCGGGAGGGCCTGCTGGCCTCGCTGCTCCGGCTGGCCGGCGACCACGTGCTGACCGCGGTCGGCCGGGCCCGGGAACTGGGCGCGTCCTGGTCCGACATCGGCGCGGCCACCGGCCTCACCCCGGAGGACGCACACGCCCGCTGGCAGCACGCCCCGATCCAGCTCGTCACACCACGCCACGGCGCCCAGCTCGCGGCCCTGGCCCGCCTCTGCACCCCGGCCTGACCCACCCGCCCGCGCGGCCGCGGTGCCGGAATCCACGACAGCACCCACCCGCACCGCCCCGCGAGCCGGCCACCGCACCACGAACCCACCCGCCGCCGGTGGGCGGCAGTTGCAAAAACGGACACTGCTGATCGTGTAATGGGATCAATACCGTATGTGGTTGATGCCGGTCGATCCCCGCGGAGGCAGCGCCATGGTCATCGCCGTCAGCCGTCAACCCGAACGGGTGTATGAAATTTCCGGCCTGGACAACCCCTGCCGATCATCAACCGGGGGTCGCTACGGTCGCCCGATGACCGCAACCGTCCACGACGTAGCCGCGGCCGTCACCCGACGGCTACCCGGCCTCCCACCGGAAGACATCCACCGGCTCGTCTACTACACGCAAGGCCACTACCTCGCGGAATACGACAAACCCCTGTTCGACGCCGACATGATCGCCACCGACGACGGCCCGCACATACCGGCCCTCGACGAGGCACACCAACCGGCCGGCGGCGACACACTCCCCGAAGCCGCCGCCGCGGTCGTCGACCACGTGACCTGGCGCTACGGCGCACTCGACAGCCGGCAGTTGCGTCACCTGACCCGCCAGGAATCTCCCTGGGTCAACGCCCACCGCGACAACCGCCCGATCGACCACGCCGAACTGCACGCCTTCTTCGCCGCCCCGTCCCCGGCGAGCCTGCCCGACCCGCGCCTCACGGACCCCGCGTTCCGTGCCGCGCTCGCCGCGCAGCTCACCCCGGGGACGGTCGGCCATGACCGATAGGCCGTACGCGGTTACCGGTTTCGACCAGCTCATCGCGGACTGGATCGCCGAGCACAAGCCCAGCGCCATCGAGATCGAACGCGTGCAAGCGTGGGTTGACGCACTCCAGAAGGACCCGGAGCCCGTCGGCGCCGATCAGCTCGGCGGGCACTCAGGCATCATCGACGATGACTTCGAGGACATGTACCACGCCCGGATCGACGGAACGTCCGTCGTCGCCACGTGGCAGATCGTCGAGTGGCGGCGACAGGTGGTCGGCAGGCTCATCGAGGGCCTCCCGGACGCCTGACGCCGTAGACGCGGACAACGCCCCGGACCGCGGTGGTCCGGGGCGTCAGCTACGACCGCTCGAAGCGACAGTTGAGCCGGCCCGCATCACGATGTCGACCGGCGGCCGTGCACCGACTCAAACTCCCGGTCGACGCTCGCACCGGCGCCGCCGGTGCCGCCGAGCCGGTGGTTCCGGAGCCGGACGGAGTCCGAGACGGCCCGGTCGATCGGTGAGGTCACGGGTCGGCCCTCCCCGGCGCGGGAGTTCCACAGTAGACGACGGCGCCGGACCCGATTACCCACCGTCGCGAAATGATCACCGTTCGGCCCGCAGAATTGTTCACGTAACGCCATTGACATGTTCAGAGTCACAGGCCTAGCTTTTGCGAAACGTTTCGACGGCCAACGGACGACGAGGATCGGTGGCGCATGGGTTCGCTACGGGACGTAGCCACGCGGGCGAATGTCGCGGTCTCCACCGCGTCCGCTGCGCTGAACGGCACGCGCCCGGTCGCGGCCGAGACGAAGCGCCGGATCCTGGCCGCGGCCGCCGAGCTCGGGTACCGGCCGAACGTGCTGGCCCGCGGCCTGGTCTCGAAGCGGACCCGGATCCTGGCGCTGCACTACCCGGCACCGGCCGGTGGGTTCGGCCTGACCGAGATGCAGTTCGCGACCGGTGCGGCCGCGGCCGCCAGCGAGCTGGGCTACCACCTGCTGCTCTCCCCGGAGAACGCGGATCCGCTGGACGAGTTGCGCTACCTGACCGGCACCGGCCTGCTCGACGGCGTGCTGCTGATGGAGGTCCGGCTGGACGACGAGCGGGTCGCGCTGCTGACCGGCGAGAACGTGCCGTTCGCGCTGATCGGCCGCACCCGGCACCCGGAGCGGCTGTGGTTCGCGGACATCGACTTCGGCCGGCTCGGCGCGGACGTGGTGGAGCACCTGACCGGGCTCGGCCACCGCACGATGGCGTTCATCAACCACACCCGGGACGCCTACACCGGGGACTACGGACCGGTCGTCCGGATCGGTGAGGAGATCGCGGCCGCCGCGAAGGAGGCCGGGATGAGCTACGCCGACGGCTTCGACGCGGACACCGCGGAGCAGGGCCGGGCCGCGCTGGACGGGCTGCTGGCCACGCACCCCGAGGTCACGGCCGTGGCGGTCTTCTCCGACCAGGCGGCCGTCGGCGTGCTGGCGGCGGCGGAGGAGCGCGGCCTGCACGTACCCGGGGATCTGACGGTCGTGATGGTCCTGACGTCCGCGCAGGTGGCGTCCATGTTCCGGCCGCGACTGACCACACTGGAGCCGCCCAGCCTGGAGCTCGGCCGGCGCGGCGCGCAGATGTTGATCGAGCAGCTCGCGGACGACACCGCGGGCCCGCCGCCCGGCGGTGAACTGGTGCCCTGCCGCCTGGTGATCGGTGACAGTTCCGCCGCACCGCGGGAAGACCACAAGGAGGTACGAGCGTGAGCGCGGACCGACCCGGCCTGCACACCGTGACCCGAGGCCGCGGCCTGCTCTTCGGCGGTGACTACAACCCGGAGCAGTGGCCGGAGCACGTGTGGGAGGAGGACGCGGCGCTGATGCGGGCGGCCGGCGTCAACCTGGTCACCGTGGGCGTGTTCAGCTGGGGGCGGCTGGAGCCGTCGCCGGGTGAGCGCGACTTCGCCTGGCTGGACCGGGTGCTGGACCTGATGCACGGCGCCGGGGTGGCGGTCGACCTGGCCACGCCGACCGCGTCGCCGCCGCCGTGGATGGGGCACCGCTGGCCGGAGACGCTGCCGGTGGACGAGAACGGGACGGTCCTGCACTACGGCGCGCGCAACCAGTGGTGCCCGTCGTCGCCGGTGTATCGCGAAAAATCATTGGAAATCACGACCGCGCTGGCGGAGCGGTACGCCGGCCACCCGGCCGTCGTCATGTGGCACGTCGGCAACGAGTACGGTCAGGTCTGCCACTGCGACCTGACCGCGGCGAACTTCCGGCGCTGGCTGACCGCGAAGTACGGCGACCTGGCCGCGCTCAACGAGGCCTGGGGCACCACGTTCTGGTCGCAGCACTACTCCGACTGGGCCGAGATCATCCCGCCGCGCACCGCGCCGTACATCATCAACCCGTCGCAGAAGCTGGACTGGGCCCGGTTCTGCTCGGACGCGCTGCTGGAGCAGTTCACGGCCGAGCGGGACGTGCTCCGCGCGCACTCCCCCGGCATCCCGGTCACCACGAACTACATGGGGTTCTTCAAGCCGGTCGACTACTGGTCCTGGGCACCGGAGCAGGATGTGATCTCCAACGACTGGTACCCGGACCTGGCCGACCCGCGCTTCCCGGTCCGCGCCGCGCTCACCCACGACCTGATGCGCTCGCTGGCCGGCGGCCGGCCGTGGATGCTGATGGAGCAGTCCACCGGCGCGGTCAACTGGCGGCCGCACAACCTGCCGAAGCCGGCCGGGCAGCTGCGGCTGGAGTCGCTGCAGGCGGTGGCGCGCGGCGCGGACGGGTCCTGCTACTTCCAGTGGCGGCAGTCCGCGTTCGGCGCGGAGCGCTTCCACTCCGCGATGCTGCCGCTGGCGGGCCCGGACACGGCCGCCCACGCCGAGGTGCGCGCCCACGGTCAGGAACTTCAAGGGCTCAAGGACGTCGCGGGTACGGTCGTGAGCGCGCAGGTCGCGATGTTGCACGACTGGCACAGCTGGTGGGCGGCGGAGGAGCGGGCCCGGCCCAGCGACCGACTGTCCGTGATCGAGCAGCTGACCGACTACTATCACCCGCTCTGGCAGCGGGGCGTGACCGTGGACCTCGCGCGGCCGTCGTCGGAGCTCTCCCCGTACCCCCTGGTCATCGCCCCTGATCTGTTCTTGATCAGCGAGGCGGACGCCGCGGCACTGACGGAACACGTGCGGGCCGGCGGCGTGCTCGTGGTCGGGCCGTTCTCCGGCATCGCGGACCCGCGTGGCCACCTCCACACCGGACGGTTCCCGGCGCCGCTGCGCGAGGTGCTCGGCGTCTCCGGCGAGGCGTGGCACCCGGTCGATCAGCCCGTGCACTGCTCGTGGCGCGATGAAACCGGTTTCACAGGGTCCGGTTTCACGGCCCGGGACTGGACCGAGAGTCTGCGTAGCGACGGCGCCGACGTGATCGCCGTGTTCGACGACGGCGGGCCGGCCGTCACCCGGCACGAGTTCGGCGCCGGCGTCGCCTGGTACGTCGGCACTCTCCCGGACGCGGCCGGCCTGTCGGAGCTCACCGAGAGGTTCCTCGCGGACGCCGGAGTGTCCGGAATGGACCTTCCCGAGGGGGTCGAGGCGGTGCGCCGCGGCGATCTGCTCTGGGTGCTCAACCACGGGGACGGCACCGTCTCCGTGCCCTTCGAGGGGGACGCCGTGGACGTGCTCACCGGCGCCCCGATGCACAACGGGGCGACGCTCGCCCCTCGTGGTGTCGCGATCCTGCGGCAGCACGCCGGTACGGGCACCACCGCACCGGCCACCCGATGAACAACCCTGGTAAAACCTGCGAAAGCGGAGAACATCATGCGTAGAAGGTCCCTGCTGGCCGCCTCCTCGGCCGCGATGCTGCTGGCCGCGTGCGGCACCGGCGACGACGAGGGTGGCGAGAACGGCGCCGCACCGGCGATCGAGGGCGACGAGAACGCCCCGGCCAACCTGGTCTTCTGGGCCTGGGCGGAGAACATCCAGCAGGTCGTCGACCTGTGGAACTCGAAGAACCCGACCCAGAAGGTGCAGCTCAGCGGGCAGGCCGCGAGCGACGAGCTGGTCTCCAAGTTCCTCACCGCGGTCAAGGCCGGCAACGCGCCGGACGTGGTGCAGGCCGAGTACCAGGCGCTGCCCACGCTGATCACGAACAACGCGCTCGCGGACCTGACCAGCGCGATCGACGACACGACGAAGAGCGCGTTCCCGGCGGGCACCTGGAACCTGACGTCGTTCGGCGGTGCCACCTACGGCATCCCGCAGGACGTCGGCCCGATGATGCTGTTCTACCGCGAGGACATCTTCACGGAGATGGGCTTCTCGGTGCCGAAGACCTGGGAGGAGTTCGGCGTCCTGGCCAAGGCGGTGCGGCAGAAGGACCCGAAGAAGTACCTGACCACGTTCTCCCCCGGCGACGCGGGCTGGCTGGCCGGCTTCGCGCAGCAGGCCGGCTCGAAGTGGTGGAGCAACTCGAACGACGCCTGGACCGTCGCGGTCAACGACGAGGCCACCAAGAAGATGCTCTCGTTCTGGGGCGGGCTGGTGAACTCCGGCGACCTGCTCGGCGACCCGATGTACACGCCGCAGTGGAACAGCCAGATGAGCGACGGCACGATCATCGCCTGGCCGAGCGCGGTGTGGGGCGCGGGCGTGCTGACCGGTGTCACGCCGGGGCTGGCCGGCAAGTGGAAGGCCGCGCCGATGCCGCAGTGGTCGGCGTCCGAGCAGTACACCGGCTTCTGGGGCGGCTCGTCGACCGCGGTCAGCACGTCGTCGACGCAGAAGGCGCAGGCCGCGAAGTTCGCGAAGTGGCTGAACTCCGACCCGGAGGCACTGGCCGCGCTCGCCAAGATCGGCCTGTACCCGGCGGCGTCCGCCGGCCAGACCGCCGAGGTGCTGGGCGCGCCGCCGGCGATCATGTCGGCGCAGCCGGACTACTACACGACGGCGGCGGCGATCGCGAAGACCGCGCGCGGCTTCGACAGCTGGGGTCCGAACACGAACGTCACGTACGGCGCGTTCGAGGACCTGCTGCCGACCGCGGTCAAGAACAAGACCGACTTCACGGCGGTCGCGGACCAGGTCCAGAACACCTCGCTCGAGGACCTCAAGAAGCAGGGCTACCAGGTCGCTTGATCTTCTCGGCCCGCCGGTCCCTGGTGACCGGCGGGCCGTCTCCGCCGGAACGGAAACACACATGACCACTGTCACGAGGCGGCGACGCCGGGGACCCGGTGCGGCGCCCTATCTGATGGCCGCGCCGGCCGTCCTGCTGTTCATAGCGTTCTTCCTCATTCCCATCGGGTACGCGATCTGGCTGAGCCTGCACGCGATGCGGGTGCGCGGCCGGGGCTTCGGCGTGCGTACCGAGGTGTTCGTGGGGCTGGAGAACTACCTCTCCGCGATCGGCGACTCGGCCATGTACGAGGCGCTGGTCCGCATGCTGGCGTACGGCGTGATCATGGTGCCGGTGACGATGGGCCTGGCCCTGTCGTTCGCGCTCATGCTGGACGTGCCCAAGGTCGGGCTGAAGAGCTTCTCCCGGCTCGCCATCTTCCTGCCGTACGCGGTGCCGGGCGTGATCGCGTCCGTGCTGTGGGGCTTCACGTACCTGCCCGCGGTCTCCCCGATCACCCGGATCTTCACCGAGGCCGGGCTGCCGGCGCCGGACTTCTTCGGCGACGTGTCGATCTACTTCTCGATCGCGAACATCGCGATCTGGGGCTCGGTCGGCTTCAACATGGTGGTGCTCTACACCGCGCTGCGCGCGATGCCGGCCGAGGTGTACGAGGCCGCGAAGATCGACGGCGCGTCCGAGTGGCAGATCGCCTGGAAGATCAAGATTCCGCTGCTCGCCCCCGCCCTGATCATGACGTCGGTGTTCTCGCTGATCGGCATGCTGCAGGTCTTCAGCGAGCCGAACACGGTCAAGTCGATGACCAACTCGATCACGCCGGACTGGGTGCCGCTGATGCGGATCTACCAGCAGGGCTTCATCGAGAACGACATCTACCTGAGCGCGGCCACGTCCGTCCTGCTGGCACTGGTCACCGTACTGCTGTCCCTGGCCGCCCTGGCCGTGTTCCGGTTCCGTGCCCGGAGGTCGTCGTGAATCGGCGCGTCAAACTCATCCCGACGATCCTGCTGCTGCTCGGCGCGCTCTACTCGATCGCGCCGGTCGTCTGGCTGGTCTTCGCCTCCACCAAGGGCCCGGGCGAGCTGTTCACCACGTTCTCCGGCTTCCCCAGCTTCAACGGCGGGTTCATGGAGAACGTGCGCACGCTGAACGAGTTCGGCGACGGCCGGTTCTGGAAGTGGACGCTCAACAGTCTCATCTACGCCGGCGGCGGCGCGCTGCTCACCGTGATCATCTCCGCCACCTGCGGGTACGCGATGGCGAAGTACCGGTTCCGCGGCCAGAAACTGATCCTCGGCTCGCTGCTGGCCGGCGTGCTCGTCCCCGGCATCACCCTGTCCATCCCGCAGTACCTGCTGCTGTCGTCCGCCGGGCTGGTCGGCACGTACTGGTCGGTCATCCTGCCCAGCGTGATCAGCCCGTACAGCATCTACCTCTGCCAGGTCTACGCGTCCGCGTCGATCCCGGACGAGATGCTCGAGGCCGGCCGCGTCGACGGCGCCGGCGAGTTCCGCATGCTGTGGTCGATCGGCCTGCCGGTCATGATGCCCGGCCTGGTCACCGTGTTCCTGCTGCAGTTCATCGGCATCTGGAACAACTTCCTGCTGCCGTACATCATGCTCGCCAACGACGACCGCTTCCCGCTCACCGTCGGCCTCTACTCCCTGCTCAACCGCGGCGCCTCGCAGCCCGCGCTCTACACGCTCGTCATCACCGGCGCGCTGCTGTCGATCATCCCGATCTTCGCGCTGTTCCTCTTCCTCCAGCGCTACTGGAAGCTCGACCTCATCGCCGGCGGCGTCAAGGGCTGACCGCCGCCGCTCCGCGTTCCCGCGCCGCCCGCCCCCTCCCCGGGGCGGGCGGCGTCGTCGTCCGCCCCGGCCTCACCAAACCCCGCAAGCCGGACATCGGGCACGCGATTGCCGTTCTGCAAATTGCATATGATCCTCAAACTTGCCCGCCGCCGCCCCGTTCCTGATCAATATTCAATGTGTTGATCAATGCGAAACAGCGATGCTGACCTGCAAAAAGACTCCCCAAACAAAGGTCAACTTATTGCGGGCCAATTCGTTCGATCTCTTAACGCCTAACTGCTTGCACCCAGCAGGCGCCCCGTCTAAACTCCAAGAGTCGTTAGTCGACGATCGATGTTCGGAGAGTGACGAATCGACGTAGGATGCCCGCGAGCCTCGGCGCTCGCAGTCATCCCGGAACGGGGGATTTGCAACGGGGGAAACGGGGCCTCCAGGGCCGCTCTGTGATCACTATTAAGTGATCACATATTGTGCTGTGCGCGCGACGACTTCGCCCACCTCAGCACCGCTGACGATCGCACCGGCGCGCCTGCCGGTCATGCGATCATGCCGCGGCCAAGCCGACAAGCATATACATCGCGCAGCCGACCGCCACAGTCCGGCTCATGGGTTAATTGCGCCCGAAAATGCGCACACCCAGGCATTCTTGACCATTTCTGTGCGGAAATATCGAGAAGCCCGGTCAGCAATGAGCCGTAATGACGCGTCGCGTTCCCGTGAAAGTCCGCACCCGTGAAAGCCATTGCCGAAACGGTAGAGCTTCGGTGATGTGAATGCTCCATGCCTGCTTTACGGTTTATCGGAGGATTTCGATGGAACATCCTGGTGTCAGAAACACTGCAGCGCCGAAGCAGGCCGATGTGGTCATCGTCGGCAACGGCGCGCTCGGCCTGTTTCTCGCCGACGAACTGGTGGAACGCAAGGTCGGGTCCGTCGTCGTGGTCGGTCCCAGCCACCGTGACGCGGGGGCGAGCCGCGCGGCCGGCGCGATGCTCGGCTGCTTCGGCGAGGTGACCTCCGAGTCGCTTCGCACGGACGCCTCGCGCACCCGGTTCGAGCTCGGCGTCCAGGCGCACAGCCGCTGGCCCGAGGTCCTGCGCAAGCTCGAGGAGCACTCCTCGACCGGGTTCCCCCTGCAGACCGCCACCGAGACGCACGTGGTGCTCAACGCCATCGGCGCCGAGCTGGACACCGTCAACTTCGAGGCGATGCTCAAGGCGCTCGACGAGTACGGCAAGCCCTGGTCCCCGATCGACCCGGCGGACATCCCCGGCTTCCGGCCGCGGACCGACGCGCGCGCACTGCGCGCCGTTCACCTGCACGACGAGGGTGCGGTCGACGCGCGCGGCGTGCTCGCCGCGCTGGAGACCCGGCTCGACGCGGCCGGTGCGACGCTGCTCGACCAGACCGTGCGGCGGCTGACCGGTAACGCCGACGCCGTCACCGGGGTCGAGCTCGAGGACGGCAGCATCATCGAGGCGGGCAAGGTCGTCGTGGCGGTCGGCGCGCGCAGCGAGGCCCTGGTCCGGACCGTGGCCAAGGAGACCGAGCTGATCCCGACGTTCCCGGGCCTCGGGTTCGCGATGATCGCCAAGCGCACCGCCGGTGAGCCGTTCCGCAGCGTGGTGCGCACGCCGAACCGCGGCTTCGCCTGTGGCCTGCACGTCGTGCCGGCCGGCCCCGGCCGGGAGTACCTCGGCGCCACCAACCGCCTGGTCGACGACATCGCCAGCGTCACCTGGATCGCCGATGTGCGCTACCTCGCCCAGTACTCGATGCAGCAGCTGGACGAGCAGATCGCGCGGCACGAGGTCCTGCAGTGGCTCAGCGGCAACCGGCCGGTCACGCTCGACGGCTTCCCGATGATCGGCTGGCTCCCGACCTCCGGGCTCTACCTGATGACCGGCACCTACCGGGACGGGTTCCACTGCGCCCCGCTGCTGGCCACGCACGTCGCCAACGAGCTGCAGGGCAAGCCCGGCACCATCGACCCGATGTTCAACCCGGTCCGCCAGCCGATCCAGACCCGGACGGTCGAGGCTTCGGTCGAGGAGTACGTGCAGCACAACATGGCCGCCTGGTTCGAGACCGGCGCGGAGGCCGCGCCGCAGATGACGACCACGCAGCTGGCCGCGTACTACCGCGCCCGGGGCACGGAGTTCTACGAGAAGATCGGCTCCGGATACGCCCTCGGCCCCGACGTGCTCTGGTACGCCGAGGGCAGCCTCGTCGGCGCGCGCCGGGTCGCACGCTACCTGCGTCGCGTCGGCGACGCTCCTTCCCTGGCCCCGGCCACGAGCGGCATTGGAGAATCGCGGTGACGAACGCCGATCAGTCCCTCCGGGACCTCGTCAGCAAACTCGTCCAGGAGCAGCTCAACTTCGGCAGCCGCGAGCTGGCCCCCGACGACGACCTGTGGAACATGGGCATGACCTCGCTCTCCTGCATGGGTCTCATGCTCAACCTGGAGGACGCGCTCGACGTCGAACTGCCGACGGAGAGCCTCCAGCACGGCACCTTCCGCAGCGTCAACACCATCGTGGCCGCGGTCGCCGCCGTCCGGGAGGACGCCGAGCCGGCCGCCGACGCCACGACGCCGGTGGCCTGACCGGCACGTCCGCACACCCGCCCGTTCCGGTGCGCGCACCGGAACCTCCCGTATGGACCTGGTGGCCATGCCCCGACGTGAGAAGCGCCCCGCCAACCCGTTCCCACTGCACCGCGAGCCCGTGACGAGCGGATACCCGCTGTCGGTGGGTCAGGAGCGCCTCTGGTGGCTACGCCAGCTGGACTCCGCGCACGACCAGTACCACATCCATGGTGGATGGCGCTTCCCCAAGGGACTGGACCCCGTGGCCATCACCACCGCCTTCGCCGGGCTGGTGCAACGGCACGAGATCCTGCGGACGAGGTTCGTCCTCCGCCCGGACGGGACCACGGCCCAGGAGGTGCTCGACGACGTCGAGATCCCCATCACCTGGAGCGGCCGGGATTGGGTCGCGGCGGTCGAGGCCGCCGCGACCGCTCCCTTCGACCTCGCCGACCCGCCGCTGTTCCGGCTGGTCGGCGCGGAGCTGGACGACGGACCCGGGCTGTACATGGTGTTGCACCACATCATCACCGACCGGTGGTCGATGGACGTGCTGCCCCGGGACCTGATGGAGCTGTACGACGCCGCGCTGGAGAAGCGGCCGGCGCAACTGCCGGAGCTGCCGGTCCAGTACGGCGACTACGCCGTCTGGCAGCGGCGGTTCCTGACCGAGGAACGGCTCGCGTCGCTGCTGGAGTGGTGGTCGGGCGCGCTGGCCGGCCTCGACCGGCTGGAGCTGCCGCTCGACCGTCCGCGCCCGGCCGTCGCGGCGGGCGACGGCGCGAGCGTCGTCGAGGAGCTGTCCGAGGAGTCCACGTCCGCGATGACGGCGCTGGCCTGGCAGTCCCGGGCGACGCCGTTCATCGTGGTGACGGCCGCGCTGGCCGCGACGCTGGCCGACTTCACCGGCCAGTCCGATGTGGTCGTCGGCGCGATCGTCTCCGACCGCCCGCACAACGACCTGCAGGACGTGGTCGGGTTCTTCGTCAACACGGTGCCGGTCCGGGTGGACGTGTCCGGGACCGATCTGACCTTCCGGGAGCTGATCGTCCGCACCCGGGATGCGTGGATGGCCGCGGACGCCCATCAGGACGCGCCGTTCGAGCAGATCGTCGGCGCGCTGCGCAGCGGTGCGGCGGACCGGCGCAACGCGATCTTCGACGTCGCGGTGAACCACGCCGGCGACCGGCTCGCCCTGACCGAGCTGCCGAACGCGCCGATCTGGTGGTACCCGGAGGTCCCGGAAACCGCCCGGTTCGACCTCTCGCTCACCACGATGCCGGTCGACGGCCGCCTCCGGGCGTCCTTCCTCTACCGTCCCGACCTGTTCGAGCGGGAGCCCGTCGCCGCGCTCACGGCCCGGTACGTCCGCCTGCTCGAGCGCGCGATCGCCGAGCCCGAGCGGCCGCTGCGCGAGTTCGTCCTGACCACGGACGAGGAGCTGGCGGCCCTGCACGCCCGCAACGACCCGTCGTCGGCACCGGAGACCACCGTGGTCGAGCTGTTCCGGGCCCGCGCCTCGGCCGCGCCGGACGCACCGGCGGTGGTCGCCGCGGACGGTGCACTGTCCTGTCGCGAGCTGGACGAGCGGTCCGACCGGCTGGCCCGGCACCTGGTCACCCGGGGCGCCGGCCCGCAGCGCGTCGTCGCGGTCTGCCTGGAGCACGGCATCGAGCGGTACGTGGTGCTGCTCGCGATCCTCAAGTGCGGTGCGGCGTACCTTCCGCTCGACCCGGGCTTCCCGGCCGAGCGGCTGACGTTCCTGCTCGACGACTCCGGTGCCGTCCTGACCGTGGTCAGCCCGTCGCTGCGCGGCGCACTCCCGGCGCACTCCACGCCCGTGCTCGAAGCCGGTGCCGGCGCGCCCGGCCTCGCCGGCGACGCGGCCGGTGACCTGCCGCCGGCCGCGCGACCCGACGACCTGGCGTACCTGATCTCCACGTCCGGCTCGACCGGGACGCCCAAGTCCGTGGCGGTCACCCACCGAGGGCTGAGCCGGCTCGTCGCCGGCGCCCCGAGCTACCTCGAGGTCGGGCCCGGGACCACGTTCCTGCAGGCCGGGCCGCTGACCTTCGACGTGGCCGCGCTGGAGTGGACGGCGCTGGCGAACGGCGGGCGCGTCGTGGTGACCGACACCGGAACGCTTCAGGAGAACCTCGGCGCCCTTGTCCGCGAGCACGCCGTGACCACGCTCAAGCTGGTCTCTCCTCAGCTCGATCTCCTGGTGGAACGGGACGTCGCGGCCCTGGGCGGGCTGCGCCAGCTGATCGTCGGCGGCGACGTGGTCACGCCCAGGAGCTTCGCGGCGATCCGGGAGCTGCTGCCGCGCTGCCGGGTGACGGCGTCGTACGGGCCGACCGAGTGCACCGTGCTGGCCACCGTGTTCGACGGCGACCCCGGCAGCGGCCGGGTGCCGATCGGCCACGCCGTACCGCACACCCGGGTCTACGTGCTGGACCGCGACCTGCGGCACGTCCCGGCCGGTGCGCGGGGTGAGATCTACCTGGGCGGTGACGGCCTGGCCCGCGGCTACCACGGGCGGCCCGGCCTCACCGCGGCCGCGTTCGTCCCCGATCCGTACGGTCCACCCGGCTCCCGGATGTACCGCACCGGTGACCTGGGCCGCTACCTCGCGAACGGCGAGATCGACTTCCTCGGCCGCGCGGATCGCCAGGTGAAGATCCGCGGCTTCCGGATCGAGACCAGCGAGATCGAGCACGCGCTGCTGCGCCAGGCCGGGATCACCTCGGCGATCGTGCTCCGGGCGGAGCTGCGGACCGGACCGGCGCTGGTGGCGTACGTGGTGGCGGCCGAGCCGGTCGACCGGGCCGCGCTGCGCCGCGGGCTGGGCGAGACCCTCCCGGCGTACATGGTGCCGGACCACGTCGTGCAGGTGCCGCGGATCCCGCTGACCGCGAACAACAAGGTGGACCGCGCGGCGCTCCCGCCGGTCACGGCCGCCCCGCCGGGCGCGGAGCAGGACGTGGCACCGGAGACCGGGCTCCAGGCCCGGGTGGCCGAGGCGTGGTCGACGGTGCTGGGCGGCCCGGTGCCGGCCACCGGCGACTTCTTCGAGCACGGTGGGCACTCGCTGCTCGTACCGCGGGCGACCGCGGCGGTCCGGCGGCTGCTCGGCCGCGAGGTCCCGCTGCGCCTGATGATGGAGCACCGGACCCCGGCGGCGTACGCGACGGCGCTGCTCGGCGAGAGCCGGCCCGACCTGGCCGGGGTGTCCCGCGAGCACCGGCTGGAACGCCGGTCCTGGCGTTCCGAGCGGCTGGGCGGCGACCGGCGGGTGGACCTCTTCGTCTCCGGCACCGACCACGCGGCGCCGGTCCGGCGGCTGCTGGTGGTGCTCGACGGCTCGGAGCTGGTGGACATCATGCGGCTGCCGGTGATCCTGGACCGGCTGACCCTGGCCGGGCACATCCCGGTGACCGCGGCGGTCTTCCTGAGCCCCGCCGACTGGGAGTCGCGCCGCACGGAGCTGCTCGACGACGGCTACGTGGACCTGCTCGCCGACGACCTCCTGCCGTACCTGCGGACGTGGCTGGGCGAACGGGACCGGGCCGACCGGGTCGTCGCGCTGGGCGCGAGCCTGGGCGCGATCGCCGCGGTCCGTGCCGCGCTGCGCCGCCCGGACCGGTTCGACGGCGCCGCCGGCATCTCCGGACCGCTCACCGACCATCGGCTCGGCCCGGCCCCGGACGGCGACGGCGTCGGCGCCCAGCCGGTGCGCCTGTTCCTGGCGGCCGGGCGCGAGGAGGAGGAGATCCTGCTCGACGACGGGCTCAGCCTGGTGGAGGCGACGAAGCAGACGGCCGCGGACCTGGCCGGCCGGGGCCACGTCGTCCGCACCGAGTTCGCGGACGGCGGCCACACGTATGCCGCCTGGGAGGCAGTCCTCCCCGGCGCCGTCGGCTGGGCGCTGGCCGACCAGCCCGAGCACGAATGACCTGAAGGGACCGAGGGGCACATGTTCGACGATGAACGGCGGGAGTTCCGTGTCGTGGTCAACCACGAGGAGCAGTTCTCCATCTGGCCGGCCGATCGTGATCTTCCGCTCGGCTGGCGGGCCACCGGCCCGGCCGGCACCAGGGCGGAGTGCCTCGCGCACATCGACGAGGTCTGGACCGATCTGCGGCCGCTGAGCGTGCGCCGGCCGGCCGCGGCCGAACCCACGGGAGGTCAGCGGTGAGCGCGCCCCCGCGGACCGCCGTGACCCTCGGCGAGATGTTCGAGCACCAGCTCCGCACCCGTCCGGACGCGACCGCGGTGCGGACGTCCGGCCGGTCGTGGACCTACGCGGAGTTCGGCGCGGAGACGGCCCGGCTGGCGCATCGGCTCCGGCGCCTCGGCGCCGGTCCCGGCACGGTCGTCGGGCTGGTGGCCCCGCGCGGCCCGGCCGCCGTGCTCGGTCTCTGGGCCACGATCCGGGCCGGTGCCGCGTGCCTGCCGCTGGACCCGGCCGGGCCGCCGGCCCGCAGCCGGGACGTGCTCCGCGAGGCGGAGTGCACCCTGGTGCTCGCGGACGCCGCGGTCGAATGGCTGCCCGGGGCGTTGCTGATCGGCGATCCCGGCCTGGCGGGCGAGCCCTCGACCGGTGCCGGTCTGCCGGCGCCAGCGGCCCAGGACCTCGCCTATGCGATCACCACGTCGGGCTCGACCGGCCGGCCGAAGGTGGTCGGCGTGCCGCACGAGGGGATCGTCAATCTGATCGTCGCCTGCCGGGACGAACTGGACCTGATCCGCCCCGAGGACGTGCTGCTCTGGACGGCCGAGCCGACCGTCGACGTGTCGATGCAGGACTGCCTGATGACGTTGGCCTGCGGTGCCGCGATCGCGACCTCCGCGCCGGGCGCGCCGCAGGCGATGCTCCTGGTCCGCGATGCCCGGGCGCTGGGCGCCACCGTGCTGGACCTCCCGTCCGCCGTGGTCGGGCCGTACGGCCGGTCGCTGCTGCCGCGCCTGGCCGCGGCCGGGGTGCGACTGGTGATCACCGGCAGCTCGCAGCTGGACGGGCGCGGACTCGCGGACGCGGCCGGCGACCTCGTGGTGCACAACGGGTACGGTCCGACCGAAGCCTCGGTCGCCGCCACCTGGTACGTCTGCGACTCCACCACCCCGCAGCGGGCGCCGATCGGCAAGCCCTACGGCGGCGTGCGGATCCATCTGCTCGACGAGGACCTGCGCCCGGTCCCGGACGGCGAGGTCGGTCAGATCTACATCGCGGGCCGGGGGCTCGCCCGCGGCTACCTCGGCCTGCCGTCCCGGACCGCCTCGGCGTTCCTGCCGGATCCGTTCAGCGACGAGCCCGGCCGGCGGATGTACGCCACCGGTGACCGCGCGACGGTCGACGCGGACGGCAACTACGTCTACCTGGGACGGATGGACGACCAGGTGAAGATCAACGGGTTCCGGGTCGAGATCGGCGAGGTCGAGCACGCGCTGCGCGGATTCCCCGGGGTCACCGACGCGGCCGTACTGGTCCACCCGCGAGCGCCGGGCGGGACCGCGCTCGTCTCCTATCTGTCCGGCACGCCGTCGCCCGACGAGGCCCTCGTCGAGTACCTCCGCGACCACCTGCCGGGCCACATGATCCCCCGGTTCCACGTCTGGCTGGCCGAGATGCCGCTGAACCGCCCGGGCAAGGTCGACCGCACCGCACTCGCCGGCATCCCGATCGGCGACTCGTTGTACCGGGCGGGCGGGCGATGACCCTCCCTCACCTGGCCGAAGGAGAGCTCTCAATCATGTCAGACACCGCTTCCGCGCGACCCCGGATCCTCGTGATCGGCGGCAAGCCGAAGATCGTTCGTAAGGCACGCGAGCTGGGCCTGGACGTCGTCTACGTCCAGTACCCCGACTCGTACCGCCGTGAGCACTGGGACTACGTCGACCAGGCGCTGCTCCTGGACTACTCGGACATCGACCGGTTGCTGCCGCTGGTCCGGGCACTGCATGCGGCGTACCCGTTCCAGAAGGTTCTCTCGCTCTTCGAACTGGGCCTGCTGCCCGCCGCGCGGATCGCCGAGGACCTGGGGCTGGGCGGCAACTCGGTGGCCACGGTGGAGATGCTGCTCGACAAGCCGCGCATGCGGGCGCACCTGAACGCCGCAGGGGTCAGCCCGGTCGCGAACGCGGTCGGCCGTACCGAGGAGGACCTGCGCGGCTTCGTGCGCGAGCACGGCCTGCCGGTGGTGGTCAAGCCCACCCGTGAGGGCGGCAGCATCTGCATCTTCGCGGCCCACGAGGAGGCGGACCTGGCGACGATCGTGGACCGGTACCACGAGGCCGGTGCCACCTTCGACGTCATCGACCTGGCCGGGCCGCTGGACGAGTTCCTGGTCGAGGAGTTCCTGGACGGCCCGGAGATCAGTGTGGAAACGGTCAGCTTCGACGGCCGCCACGTGCTGGTCGCGGTGACCGACAAGGTGAGCGGCCCGGCCTTCGTCGAGCTCGGCCACTCCATGCCGAGCCGGCACCCGAGCGCGGTGCTCGAAGAGGTCGAGGAGCTGGTGATCCGGTTCCTGGACACGGTCGGGCTCACGGAGGGACCCGCGCACACGGAGGTCAAGCTGACCGGGCGCGGGCCGCGGATCATCGAGTCGCACAACCGGGTCGGTGGCGACCGGATCAACGAGCTGGCCGAGATCGCCTACGGCGTCGACATGGACCGCTACGGGATCGGCATCCCGTTCGGGCTGGTCGAGCCGCTGCGGCAACCACCGAAGCCGGTGGCGGGCGCGGCGATCCGGTTCCTCACGCCGCCGGCCGGCCGGGTCGTGGCGATCACCGGCACCGAGGCGGTCCGGGAGGACCCGGCCCTGGTCGAGCTGGAGATCGAGGTCGCGCCCGGCGACGTGGTGCGCGAGCTGCGCTGGAGCGAGGACCGGGTCGGCCACGTGATCGCGCGGGGCGAGACCGCCGAGGAGGCCGTCGCGAACTGTGAACGGCTGGTGGCCGCCGTACGGATCGAGACCGAGGCCGTGCGATGACGACGGACACCACGCCGCCGGAGGACGACCTGCGGTTCTGGCAGGCGGTCCGTTACCTGCCGATGCGGGTCTGGCTGGTCAGCGCCGGCATCCTGGTCAACCGCGCCGGCAACTTCCTGCCGGTCTTCATCGTGCTGTACGTGACCGTCACCCACCACTCCGCCTGGGCCTCCGGGTTCGTGCTGGGCGCGGCCGGGCTGGGCAACGTGCTGGGCAACGCGATCGGCGGGCATCTCGCCGACCGGCTCGGCCGCCGGTGGACCATGACGCTGTCCGGGTTGCTCACCGGCGTGCTGACCGCCGGTGTGCCGCTGGTCGACCCGCTGCCCATGCTGATCCTGCTGGTGTTCCTGGTCGGCACCGTGTCCCAGATCTACCGGCCCGCCGCGGCGGCGCTGCTGGTCGACGGGCTCAACCACAAGCAGCGGCTGGCCGCGGCCGGGGTCTTCCGCTTCGCCATGAACATCGGCGCGGCGATCGGCGGTGTCCTCGGTGGACTGCTCGCGGCCTCCTCGTACGAGCTGCTCTTCTACGGCAACGCCGTGGCCGCGCTGGTCTTCGGCGTGGTCACCGCGGTCCTGGTGCGCGATCCCGCGGCGTACCAGGCGGCCCGGTCCGAGTCCGAGTCGGTGCTCACGGAGAAGGTGGGGTACCGCACCGCGTTCGCGGATCGCCGGTTGCGCCGATTCCTGATCATGACGTTCGTCGCGGAGGCGGTCTACATCCAGTCCACCGTCGGGCTGCCGTTGCACGTCTCCGACGCGGGCCTGTCACCGACCAGCTTCGGCCTGCTGATCGGCCTGAACGGCCTGATCGTGCTGGTGCTCGAGCTGCCGATCACCGCGGCCGTCTCGCGCCAGCGACCCGAGTACGTACTGGCGGTGGGCAACCTGCTCACCGGCCTGGGGCTCGCCGCCACCGCCTTCGCGGGCTCGATGTCCTGGCTGGCCGTGACCGTGGCGGTGTGGACGTTCGGCGAGATGATGTACGCCTCGATGGCCGCGGCGTACCTCGGTGGACTCGCCCCGCCGCACATCGTGGGCCGCTACCAGGGCATGTACGGCGCCGCCATCGCGGCCGGCAACGGACTCGGCCCGGTCATCGGCGGCCTGCTCTACGCGGCGAACGCCGGCGTCTTCTGGGTGCTCGTCGCGGTCGCCGGCGTGTGGTCCGCCCAGCTCTGCCTTCCGCCTCTGCTGCGCCGCCGCGCCGAGTCCGCCGCGGTGCCCGCCGAGCCCCTTCCACCATCACCGGCCGAATTATCCGAACGGGGAGGCTCACATGCCTGAACGCGCGAAGAAGATCGTCCTCGCCTACTCCGGTGGGCTCGACACCTCGACCGTCCTGAAGTGGCTCCAGGAGGACTACGGCGCGGAGGTGATCGCCTTCATCGGGGACCTGGGGCAACCCGGTGACCTCGCGGAGACGGCCGTCAAGGCCGAGCGGATCGGCGCCGCCAAGGTGGTGGTCAGCGACCTGCGCGAGCGGTTCGTCACCGACTTCGCCTTCCCGTGCATGGCGGCGAACGCGCTGTACCAGGGGCGGTACCCGATGGCGTCGTCGATCGGCCGGCCGCTGCTGACCCAGGAGCTGCTCCGGATCGCCGACCAGGAGGGCGCCGACGCGGTCGCGCACGGGTGCAGCGGCAAGGGCAACGACCAGCTGCGCTTCGCCCTCGCCGCGGCCGCGATCCGGCCGGGCATCACGGTGATGCAGCCGCTGCTCGACTGGCCCCTGCAGAACCGGGAGGACCAGGTCGCCTGGGCCCGGAGGCACGGCATCGACGTCCCGGTCACGGCCGACGCCACGTACAGCTACGACGAGAGCGTGTGGGGCCGCAGCATCGGGTGCGGCCCGATCGAGGATCTCAGCCTCCCGCTGCCCGAGGACGTGTTCACCTGGACCGTGTCACCGCGGCGGGCGCCGGACGAGCCGCAGCGCGTCCGGATCGGCTTCGAGCAGGGCCGCCCGGTCTCGCTGGACGACGAGAAGCTCGACCCGGTGACGCTCACGATCCGGCTGAACGAGCTCGGCGGCCGGCACGGTGTCGGCCGCATCGAGCACATCGAGGACAAGGTCGTCGGCATCAAGTCGCGGGAGATCTACGAGACCCCGGCGGCCGTCATCCTGCACCACGCGCACCAGGACCTCGAGGAGCTCACCCTCGACCGGGACACGCTGGAGTTCAAGCGCACCGTGGCGCCGCGGTACGCCGGCCTGGCCTACGCGGGTTACTGGTTCTCGCCGCTGCGGCGCTCGCTCGCGGCGTTCGCCGAGGACACCCAGCGGTACGTGACCGGGCAGATCGAGGTCGAGCTGTACAAGGGCAACCACCGCATCGTCGGCCGGCAGTCGGACCACGCGCTCTACGACTACGCGCTGTCCACCTACGACCGGCAGGACTCGTTCGACCACGAGGCCGGGCGGGGCTTCACCCGGATCGCCACACTGCCGGACCGGATAGCCGCCAAGGTCCGTCACACACCCGTCGGCTGACACGAAAGGAGCATCGATGCCGAAGGATGGCATCACACCCGTGAACCGGGTCGCCCTCGCATACTCCGGCGGCCTCGACTCCACGGTCTGCATCAAGTTGCTGGAGCGGGAGTACGCCGCCAAGGAAGTCATCCTGATCATGGTCGATGTCGGCCAGGGTGAGGCGAGCCTGGCGGAGGCGCGGGAGCGCGTCGCCGGCCTGCCACTGCAGCTGATCACGGTGGACGCGCGACGCGAGTTCACCGACGAGTGGATCCCCCGCGCCGTCGCCGCGAACGGCAGCTACGGCGGGTACCCGCTGTCGAGCTCGATGACCCGCCAGCTCATCGCGGCCCGGGTCGCCGAGGTCGCCCGCGAGCAGGGTTGCGACGCGGTCGCCGAGGGCTCCACCGGCAAGGGCAACGACCAGTTCCGCTTCCACAACACGTTCACGCTGCTCGCGCCGGAACTGCGGGTGGTCACACCGATCCGGGACCTCAACCTGTCCCGGGCGGGTGAGCGCCGTCTGGCGCAGGAGTTCGGACTGACCTACAAGGAGGGGATCAGCGACGACAAGACCTGCTGGGGCCGCGCGATCGGCAGCGGTGAGATCGAGGACCTCGAGCAGGACATCGACGTCAACGAGTACGAATGGTGGCACCCGGTCTCCGCGGACGCCGCCGGGCCGGTGCGCGTCACGGTCGAGTTCCGCGAGGGACGGCCGGTGCGGGTGGACGACGTCAAGGGCATGAACGAGATGATCGGCATGCTCAACGAGGTCGCCGGCCGCCGGTCGATCGGGCGGATCGACGTCGTCGAGGACGGCATCATGGGCCTGAAGTCGCGGGAGGTCTACGAGGCGCCCGCCGCCAGCGTGCTGCTCACCGCGCACCGTGACCTGGAACGGCTCTGCCTGACCAAGCGGGAGCTGGCGTTCAAGGCACAGGTGGACACCGCCTGGGCCGACCTCGTCTACCACGGGCACTGGCACCACCCGCTGAAGGCACAGCTCGACGCGTTCATCGCCGAGTCCCAGCGCCACGTCAGCGGCGAGATCACCATCGACCTGCACTGCGGCAACGCGGTCATCGCGGGCCGCCGGTCGGACCAGTCGCTCTTCGACCCGACCGTGCGCTCCGTGGAGCGGGACAGTTTCGATCAGAGCGACATGAGCGCGGTCGTCGAGACGTACGCGTTCGAGAGCGTCTTCCTCGGTGGAAGAAACCGACGTCAGGCCGTCATTCAGGCGCCTGAGATCTAACGGACAGATTGAGGGGCTATGCAGAGCAACAGCTTGTGGGGTGGACGGTTCCAGGAGCAGATCGCGTCGACGGCTCTGGAATACACCGAATCCCTGGCCGTGGACGCCGCCATGCTGACCGAGGACATCTGGGGCAGCAAGGCCCACGTGATCATGCTGGGCGCCAACGGCATCATCGACGACGAGGACACCCGCGCCATCCTGAGCGGCCTCGAGAGCGCTCGCCGGGAAGTCGACGAGAACACGTTCACGCTGGACGTCGCGGACGAGGACGTGCACATGAACGTCGAGCGATACGTCACCAGCCGGCACGGCAAGCGCGGCGCCCGGATGCACACCGCCCGGTCCCGTAACGACCAGGTGATCACGGATACCCGCCTGCACACCCGCGGCCTGATCCTCGGCATCGAGCGCGAGGTGATCGCCCTCCAGGACACGCTGCTGACCCTGGCCGCCGACCACACCGACACCCTGTCCATGGGGTACACGCACACCCAGCACGCGCAACCGATCACCATCGGCTACTGGGCGACGGCGTACGTCGGCATGTTCCGCCGCGATCTGGTCCGGCTCCGCAACGCCTACCGGTCCACGGACATCAACCCGCTGGGCGCCGGGGCGCTCGCCGGGACCTCCTTCCCGACCGACCGCCGGCTGACCACCGAGCTGCTCGGCTTCGCCGACGTCCAGGAGAACGGGCTCGACGCGGTGAGCTCCCGCGACTTCGGCCTGGAGTTCCTCTCCGCGCTGGCGATCCTGGTCTCGAACATCTCGAAGATCGCCGAGGAGATCGTCTACTGGTCGACCCACGAGTTCCGGCTCGTCGAGGTGGCGGACGGTTACGCCATGGGCAGCTCGATGATGCCGCAGAAGAAGAACCCGTGCGTGGCGGAGCTGATCCGGGGCAAGACCGGCAAGGTGTACGGCCGGCTGGTCGAGCTGCTGACGATGATGAAGGGCATCCCGACCGGATACAACCGGGATCTGCAGGAGGACAAGCCGCCGATCTGGGAGGCGTCCGCGTCGGCCGCGTCCACCATTCGTACCCTCAACGGCCTGCTGTCCACGCTGCGGTTCAACCCGGACCGCATGCGCGAGCTCGCCCACAAGAACTTCGCGCTGGCCACCGAGGTGGCCGACTACCTGGTCAAGACGCAGAACATCCCGTTCCGCGAGTGTCACCGGATCGTCGGCGAGACCGTGGGCAGCCTGTACCGCCGGAACCTCACGTTCGAGAACGTCGAGGAGACCGTGCAGGCGCTGGCCGCGGCCGGGGCGAAGGTCACGGCGGAGGAGATCGCACCGGTGCTCGACCCGGTGGTCTCCGTCAACAGCCACACCAGCCTGGGCGGCACCGCGCCCGCCGAGGTACTGCGCATGATCAAGGCTGAGCGCGAGCGGCTCGAGGAGCACACCCACGACGTCGACGCGCGCGAGGAACGCATCTCCAGCGCGTTCCGCGGCACCGAGGCGATCAGCGCCGCGGTCATCGCCGGCAGCGGCGTGCAGGCCGCGGTGGCCCAGTGGAGAGGGGAAAGCCAATGACTGATCACGTGCAGATCAGCGACACCACCCTCCGGGACGGCGAGCAGGCCGCCGGGGTGGCCTTCAGCCTGGACGACAAGGTCGAGATCGCCAAGCAGCTCAACCGGCTCGGCGTGGACGAGGTCGAGGCCGGGTTCCCCGGCTCGTCGGAGGCGGAGGTGGCGGCGATCCAGGCGGTGTCCCGGGTCGTGACCGGCCGCCGGACCGCCGTGCTCGTGCGGGCCCTGCGCAGCGACATCGACAAGGGCGCCGAGGCGCTCAAGTTCGCCGAGCAACCCGTCGCCACGCTGTTCGCGCCCGTCTCCGAACTGCACATCCGGGTGAAGTTCGGCAAGACGCTCGACGAGGTACTCGCCATGATCGAGGACGCGGTGCAGTACGCCTGCAAGCGCTTCCAGCAGGTCATCTTCTCCGGCGAGGACGTCACCCGGGCGGACCCCGAGACGCTGGAGCGCTGCTACCTCACCGCGCTGTCCGCCGGCGCCTCGATGGTGAGCGTGCCGGACACCGTCGGCTACGCCCAGCCGGAGGAGTTCGGCCGGCTGGTGGCGCGCGTGCGCGCACTGGTGGGGCCGGACACCGGCGTGCGCATCCACTGCCACAACGACCTGGGTGTCGGGGTGGCGAACTCGCTGGCCGCGGTGCGCCACGGCGCGAACATCGTCAGCTGCACGTTCAACGGCATCGGGGAACGCGCGGGGAACGCGGCCCTGGAGGAGATCGTCGCCGCGCTGGCCATCCGCGAGGACTACTACCAGCGCAAGACGCGGCTGAAACTGGACGAGATCTACGCGACCAGCCAGCTGGTGAGCCGGCTCAGCGGCGTCGCGATCGGCGACACCAAGCCGATCGTGGGCGCCAACGCGTTCGCGCACTCGGCCGGCATCCACCAGCACGGCGTGCTGCAGGACCGGTCGACGTACGAGATCGCCTCGCCGTCGCTGATCGGCGCCCCGGAGCGCGGTCTGGTGATCGGCAAGCACACCGGCCACCACGGCCTGCGGGCGAAGCTGACCCAGTTGCACGTCGACCTGCCCAGCCAGGGCGCGTTCGACGCGGTGCTGGCCGAGGTGAAGCTGCGTGCCCACAACGGGACGGACATCGACGACGCCACGCTGCTGTCGATCGTGAAAGGACACGTGAACTAGCCATGGAACCGCGACTGTGCGTGATCCCTGGGGACGGCATCGGCCAGGAAGTCGTGCCGGTCGCGGTCCAGGTGCTCCGGACCGTGCTGCCGGAGGTGCGGTACGAGCGGGCAGAGGCCGGGTGGGAGTGCTTCCGCTCCCGGGGCGTGGCGGTGCCGCCGGAGACGCTGGACGCCGTGCGACGATGCGGCGCCGCGTTGTTCGGGGCCACCGCCTCGCCCGGCCGGGTCGTGCCCGGTTACCGCAGCGCGATCCTGACGCTGCGGCAGCAACTCGGGCTGTACGCGAACATCCGCCCCGCGGCCAGCACGGCCGGCTTCTCCCCCCGTACCGGAGTCGACCTCGTGGTGGTCCGGGAGAACACGGAGGACCTGTACGTCGGGCGGGAGACCCGCTCCGGTGACGTCGCGGTCGCGGAGCGGGTCATCTCGGCGACCGCGAGCCGGCGGATCGCCCGGGTCGCGCTGCGCATCGCGGACACCCGCGGCGCGAAGAAGCTGACCATCGTGCACAAGGCGAACGTCCTCCCGGTCACCGACGGGCTGTTCCGTGACAGCGTCCGCGAGGTCGTGGCCGGGTGGGACGGCCCGAGTGCCGGCATCGAGGTGGAGGAGACCTATGTCGACGTCGCCGCGCTCCGGATGGTCGGAGCTCCCGAGTCCTTCGACGTGGTGGTGACCACCAACCTCTTCGGCGACATCCTGTCCGACGCCGCCGCGCACTGGAGCGGCGGCCTGGGCGTCGCCCCGTCGCTCAACCTCGGTGACGGGGTGGCGATCGCCGAGCCGGTGCACGGCTCCGCGCCGGACATCGCCGGGACCGGTGCCGCGAACCCGGCCGCGGCGATCCTGAGCGTCGCCATGCTCCTTGAGCACGTGTGGGAGCGCCCGGACCTCGCCCGGCGCGTCACGCACGCGGTCGGGTCCGCCCTGGCCGGCGGGGTGCATCCCCCGGTTCTGAGCTCGGTCCGGGACACCGTGCTCCACCTGCTCGAATCCTCTGACGGAGGGACATCATGAACCAGACCCTTACCGAACAGATCATCTCCCATGCGGTCGGCCATCCGGTGCGGCCCGGTGATCTCGTGATCGTCCGGCCGGACGTCGCGATGGGGCACGACTCGCTGACGCCCAGCATCATCGAGATCATGCGGGACCAGCTCGGCGTCGCCGACGTCAAGGATCCCGACCAGATCGTGCTGGCCATCGACCACGTCGCGCCGGCCACGTCGGTCGACACCGCGAACATGCAGAGCACGATCCGTACGTTCGCGAAGGAGCAGGGCATCCGCCTGTTCGACGCGGGCCGCGGCATCGCGCATCAGGTGCTCGTCGAGGAGGGCATCGCCACCCCGGGCCGGATCGTGGTGGGGTCCGACTCGCACTCCTGCGGGTACGGCTCGGTCGGCGCGTTCGGCAGCGGCTTCGGGTCCACGGACATCGCGCTGGTCTGGGCCACCGGCCAGATCTGGCTGCGGGTGCCGGAGACGTTGCGGGTGCTGGTGACCGGACGGTTCCGGCCCGGCGTGGACGTCAAGGACCTGGCCCTGAAGCTCTGCCGGGACCTGACCATCGAGGGCGCCACCTACGACTCGATCGAGTACCACGGGCTGGACTGGCTGGACCTGCCCGGCCGGCAGACGCTCGCCAGCATGGCCGTCGAGCTGGGTGCGAAGGCCGGCATCGTGCCGCCGGCCGGCCTGCCCGCCGACCGTTTCGAGGTGCCCGACTGGCTCTACGTCGACCCGGGCGCGCACTACTACCGCACGGTCACGGTCGACCTCGACACGCTGGAGCCGCAGGTCGCCAAGCCGAACTCGGTGGACGCCGTGGTCGACCTGTCCGAGGTGGAGGGCACCGAGGTCTCCGTGGTGTTCATCGGCACCTGCACCAACGGCCGGTACCAGGACCTGCGCGACGCCGCGAACTTCCTGCGCGGCCGGCGGATCTCGCCGAACGTCCGGATGATGGTGACACCCGCCTCCAGCCAGGAGATGGAGAGGGCGGCCGCGGACGACACGCTCGCCACGCTGCTCCAGGCCGGTGCCGTGATCGGCTCGGCGGGGTGCGGCCCGTGCATGGGACGCCACCAGGGCACGCTGAGCGACGAGGACGTCTGCCTCTCGACCGGCAATCGCAACTTCCGTGGCCGGATGGGCTCGCCCAAGTCACGCATCTACCTCGCCTCTCCGCTGGTCGCGGCCGCCACCGCGCTGACCGGGCGGATCAGCGACCCGCGCGACGGGATGGAGCGGTCATGACCCGGGTGTGGAAGTTCGGCGCCAACGTCGACACCGACCAGATCGTCCCCGGCCGGTACGCTCCGTACCTGCGTCCGAAGGAGGACCTCGGCCGCGCCGCGTTCATCGAGGCGAGGCCCGAGTTCGCGGAGAACGCCCAGCCCGGCGACGTCATCGTGGCCGACCGGAACTTCGGCTGCGGCTCCTCCCGGGAGTACGCACCGCTGGCGCTGAAGAAGCGCGGCGTCGCCGCCATCGTGGCGCCGAGCTTCGCGCGGATCTTCTACCGCAACTCGATCAATCTCGGCATCCCGCTGTTCGTGTCCGACGAGATCGCCGAGGTCGCGGCGGACGGTGACGAGGTGGCCCTGGACCTGCCGGCCGGCCGGATATCGCTCGGTGAGCAGACCTACGACCTGCCCGAGCTGCCGCGGTTCACTCAGGACATCATCGACGCGGGCGGCATCGTCAACTTCGTCCGGGCCAACGGAAGGTTCCCCGGATGAGCCTCAGCTCACTGGCGCACGCACCGGGAAACCCGGACTGGATCTGGAAGGACGGCGAGTTCGTCCCCTGGGACAAGGCGCTGGTGCACGTGAACGGCGTCGGCCACGCGTCGGTGCCGGCGGTCTTCGAGGGGATCAAGGCGTACGTCAGCCGGGACGGCGCGCGACTGTCCGCCTTCCGGCTGGCGGACCACCTCGCCCGGCTGTTCCGGTCCGCCCGGGTCTGCCGCCTGGACGTGCCGTTCGACCTCGGCCAGGTCCACGACGCCGCACTCGAGCTGCTTCGCATCAACCGGTACCGGGAGGACGTGTACCTCCGGCCGTGGATCTTTCCCGAGGGGGTGATCCGCGAGGTGATGGTGCCGGCCGGCGCGCGCTGCCACCTGGTGATCGACTCCTGGCCGTTCCGGACGTCGCTGGCCGCGGAGCGGGGCTGCCGGGCCGCGGTCAGCTCGTGGACCCGCCCGGCGGACGCGTCGATGCCGGCGCGGGTCAAGGCGTTCGCGAACTACCACAACGGCCGCCTCGCACTGATCGAGGCCCGGGAGAACGGCCACGACTTCCCGATCATGCTCAACGAGCGGCGCAAGATCAGCGAGGCGCCCAGCTCCTGCATCGGCCTGCTGATCGACGGGCAGGTGGTCACGCCGTCGTCGACCAGCGACGTGCTGCAGAGCCTCACCGCGGCCACGGTCGCGGATCTGTGCGCGGAGCTGGGCATCGGCGTGGTGCACCGCGAGGTCGACCGCACGGAGCTCTACCTCGCGGATGAACTGTTCCTGATGGGTACGGGCGTGGAGGTCCTGCCGATCACCGCGATCGACGGCCGGCCGGTCGGTGACGGCCGACCGGGGCCGGTCACGCTCCGGATCCGGCAGGCATACGCCGACCTGGTCCGCGGGGTGACAGCCACCCGGCATCCCGGGTGGCTGTCGTCCGTACCGCTGGAATCCGCCCGGGTCAGCTGAGCGCTGCGGGGCCGATCACCAGGTCCCGCAGCGTGCCCAGCCCGGCCGGGCCGCGGCGCAGCGCGTCCATGTGGAATCGCCGGAGGTCGAACGCGGCGCCCTGCCGCGAGCGCGCCTCCTCGCGCATGGACACCCACAGCCGCTCGCCGAGCTTGTACGACGGGGCCTGACCGGGCCAGCCCAGGTAACGGTCGATCTCGTCCACCGCGCGGGCGTGCTCGGTCAGCGTCCGCTCCCGCAGGAACTCCAGGCCCAGCTCGGGCGTCCAGCGCTCGCCCTCGTGGAAGCCGGTGCCCGCCGGAATCTCCAGCCGCAGGTGCATGCCGATGTCGACGAGCACCCGGGCCGCGCGGAACAGGCTCTTGTTCAGCATGCCGAGCGACTGGCCGTCGTCGAGGTAGCCGAACTCGCGCATCAGCCGCTCGGCGTAGAGGGCCCAGCCCTCGCCGTGGCCGTCGATGAAGCACAGCAGGCGCTGGAACCGGTTCAGGCCCGGCGTCGCCACCGCGGTGCCGATCTGCAGGTGGTGGCCGGGCACGCCCTCGTGGTAGACCGTGCTCAGCTCCCGCCAGGTGGTGAACTCCTCCCGGTCCGCGGGCAACGACCACCACATCTGCCCGGGGCGGCTGAAGTCTCCGGCCGGGTTCGTGTAGTACGCCCCCATTCCGCCGCCGGACGGGGCGATCCGGCACTCCAGCCGCATCAACTCGTCCGGGATGTCGAAGTGCGTGCCACGCAGGTCGTGCAGCGCCCGGTCGGACAGCTCCTGCAGCCAGCCCCGGAACGCGTCCCGCCCGGTGATCCGGTAGCGGACGTCGGCGTCGAGCACCGCGGCGGCCTCGGCCGGGCCGCCGCCGCCCGCGATCCGCGCGGCCACCTCGGCCAGCTCGGCCTCGACCCGGCGGAACTCCTCCCAACCCCAGGCGTAGGCCTCGGGCAGGTCCACATCCGCGCCGATGAACTTGCGTGACCACAGCCGGTAGACGTCCGCACCGACCGCGTCCTCCCGGGCCGCGCGCGGCGCCAGGTGCTCGCGCAGGAACCGGGCCAGCCCCGCGTACGCCTCGGCGGCATGGCGGGCACCGGCGGCAAGGTCGGCCCGGACCGCCTCGCTCATCTCCGGAACCGCGTCGGCGCCCTCGACGAACGGCCCGAAGAACGACGTGGACCAGGTCTCGCACTGGGTGCTCACCCGGCCGACCTGGCGCACCGCGGCCACGATGCCGTCGTCCGCCGAGGCGCGCAGGGAGGCCTGATAGCCGGCGAGTGACGCCGGGACCGCCGCCAGCCGCCGGGCGATGGCGGCCCAGTCGTCCACGGTCTCCGCGGGCATCAGGTCGAAGGCCTGGCGTATCTCCTGCACCGGGCTCCACGTCACGTTCAGCGAGGCCGCCGGGAGGCCGGACGCCCGGATCTCCGCCTCGAGCCCGACACGCTCGGAGAAGATCGCCTTGGCGACCCGCTCCCCCTCGTCGGCCGGCTGCGCGGCGGTGATCGCACGCAGCGCGCGCCCGGCCAGCTCGGCACGGGCCCGATGCCCGTCCGGTGACAGGTCGGGAAGCGTGTCGTCGTACCCGGCGATGCCGAACTCGGTCGCCTCGGTCGGATTCAGCCGCGCATAGTCCTCCACGTACGAGTCGCAGATTTCATGTACGCGCGTGGACGTTTCCATGAAAGCGGTCACGATCGATATCGTACCGACTCGGGACCCCCCGTCCCGTCGATACGGGGCGTGGTCTAAAGTTCTCTGTGTCGCCGGGACAACAACCCCGGTCCGACACGCGGACGTAGCGCAGCTGGTAGCGCATCACCTTGCCAAGGTGAGGGTCGCGGGTTCGAATCCCGTCGTCCGCTCTCTTCCTCCTCGATTTTCCCCCGGGTGCGGTCACGTCGGCCGCTCGATCACCCTGCACGGGATCGCTCCCCTCACCCTTCCGGTCCCCCGCCGGTCAGCGTCAGCGCGCGCGGGCCGGGACGCGCGTGCCGAGCAGGGTGGGGACGGCGGTCAGCAGGAGGAGCAGTCCGGTGCCGGTCGCCGCGATCGTGCTGGTGTCGCCACCGCGGAGCGCGACGACGACGGCGGCCAGGAGCGCGACCGCGGTGATCAGCACGCCGGAGAGGTAGAGGAGCGGTTCGCCGAACGCGCGGCCGAGCGGGACGAAGTGGATGCCGACGACCGCGGCGAACCAGGCGGCCACGTACTCGTCCGCGCCGAGCGAGCCGAGCACCGTGACGCCCACGAGGACGAGGACGGCCCCGGCCGCCGCGACCACGTCGTAGCGGTGGCGGACGGCGGAGTCGGCCAGCGGGGAGCCGGCGGCGGCGCCCCGCCGGGCCAGCAGCGCGCCGAGGACGGCGAGGAGCACGCCGAGCACCGCACCGGCGACGAGGTACGGCGACAGCCAGGCCGGCGCGTGGGTGCCGGCCCAGCTGAACCACATGGCGGCGAAGGCGCTCTCGATCAATGTTGCGATACCGCGACCGCGGCCACCGCCGGATCCCCGGATGCCCATCGACGCATCATCGCATCATTGATCAAGAAGCCCGGGTCAGGACCGCACGGGTGCCGACCGTGACGACCGCGCTCGCGATGCCGAGTCCGACGAGGAGGAGGAGCGCGCCGACCGCGAAGAGCCCGGAGTCGTCGGTGCCCGCGGCGTGGATCGTCCAGGCCGTGGTGAACGCGAGCGTGAGGACGGCCGGAACGATCAGCGGGTGGACGCGCAGGACCAGCGCGGCGATCAACACGATCAGCAGGGTGACGCCGGCGCCGATCACCTGCCAGGCCTCGTAGGGGCCGGTGACGTTGCCGTTCACGTCGGTCCGGTAACCGGAGTCCCGGCCGAGCCACATCCACCAGGTGAGGACGGCGAGCAGGGCGAGCGCGGCGGCACCGCCGATGTTCTTGATCATTCCGGCACCCTATGTCGCGGGCCGGCGGGTGCGCGTGAGTCCCGGTACTCAGCCGGCGGCCATCTCCCACGGCGCTTGCGGCAGCACGGAACCGGTCTCCAGCAGGGACTTCAGGTTCGCGAACACGGCCGGCCAGCCCCGCGAGACCGCCGCTCGGTCCTCGTCGGACGCGAGCCGGGTGTGCGTCACGGTGAGGCGCACGATCTCCTGCCACGGCTCGACGTCGAACGTCACCGTGGACGCGCCGTCCTCCGGCCGCTCTCCCGGCATGCCGAACGTGATCACCAGCCGGCGCGGCGGATCGGTCTCCACCACCACGCCACCGCCGTCCGCGATCCCGGAGCCGTCCGTGCGCAGATGCTCCCAGGTGGACCCGGCCCGCCAGTCGGACCGGTTGCTGTGCCCCCAGTACGCCGCGGTCAGATCGGCGTCGGTCAGCGCCGCCCAGACCCGCTCCGCGGTGCTCCGGATGTAGGTCACGTAGACGTAGTCGGGAACCATCGCTCGCTCCTTGATCGCTTCCAGCGCGGCCAGCCGCGGCTCGTCGAAGGCCGCGATCCACCGCCGCCGGATCTCGTTGATCGGCACCGGATTCAGGTAGTGCAGCTTCTCCCGGCCCCGGCGGACCGTGCTGATCAGATTCGCCTCCTCGAGCACGGCGAGGTGCTGCGTGGCCGACTGCCGGGCCATGTCGAGCCCGGCGCACAGCTCGCCGAGCGTCTGCCCGTCGCGGGCCCGGAGACTGTCGAGCAGGCCGCGCCGGGTCGGGTCGGCGAGCGCCCGGAACACCCGATCCATGACCAGCATTATGCAGGCATCCGCCTGCATAATGTCAAGCGACCACCCGCGGGGAGGCGGCCAGAGGCGAGCGACCCGGAACGCTGGGTAAAGCGGCCTGTCACAGATCGATGGAATTTCGGGCCTTACCAGAGAGAGTTTTCTGGCTTACGGTCTGCATGACGACGGAGCGGGAACGGACGGGCACCCCGTGTCGCTCGATCGTTGTGTCTTGTGATGCGGCACGTCCGCCGGCGCATCGGCGTGGAGGGTGACGGGCGGACGGGACGGAGGGCAGAGTGTTGGCTGACTCGGTGGGTCCACGTGTCGTCGTCGGCGTCTCGCCGTCGCTGACCGGCCTGCGGGCGCTGCGCCTGGCGGTGGCGGAGGCGCGGCGGCGTGGCGTGCCGCTGCGTGCGGTGCGCGCCTGGGATCTCGACGGTACGGACGCGGTGTACGTGCGGGGGCGGGACGCGGCCCGGCAGCTGATCCGGGAGTGTTTCGCGGACGCGCTCGGCGGGATGCCGCCGGACGTGCAGATCAATTCCGTGACCGTGCTCGACCGGCCCGGTGCGGCGCTGGTCGACTACGCTCGCGAGGACGACGTGCTGTTCGTCGGGCGCACGCCGCAACGCTGGTGGCGGCGGGTGTTCCGGCGGTCGGTGGCCGGCTACTGCGTGTCGCACGCGGTCTGCCCGGTGCAGGTGGTGCCGCCGGACGCGTTCGCGCGCCAGTGGCAGCGCCGCAGCGTCGCCGACGCGATCAGCCGCGAACTGTCCGAACTGACCAGCGGATAGGAATACCGCCGGGGCCGGCCGGGGACCGGCGAGCGGATCGGGCCGCGCGCGGGTAGAACTCAACCATGTCCGAACCTGAATCGATCGTCATCGCCGGCGCCGGGCTTGCCGGCGCGAAGGCCGCCGAGACCCTCCGCACCGAGGGCTTCGGCGGCCGGATCACCCTGCTCGGCTCCGAGCTGCTCCGGCCGTACGAGCGGCCGCCGCTGTCCAAGGGCCTCCTCCTCGGCACCACCGGGCCCGACGAGCCGTTCGTCCACGCCGCGTCCTGGTACCCGGACAACGCCGTCGACCTGCGTCTCGGCGCGGTCGTCACCGGCATCGACCGGGCCGCCCGGGTCGTGCACACCGCCTCCGGCGAGGACGTCGGCTACGACCGCCTGCTGCTCGCCACCGGCGCGATGCCCCGCCGGCCGGCCGGCGCGGAGACCTTCGCCCACACGTTCCGCACCCGCGAGGACTCCGACCGCTTCCACGCCGCGATCGAGAAGAACGCCCGCCTCGTCATCGTGGGCGCCGGCTGGATCGGCATGGAGGTCGCGGCCGCGGCCCGGCAGCGCGGCGCGCACGTGACCGTGGTGACGCCGGACCGGCTGCCGCTGCGCAAGGTCCTCGGCGACACCGTCGCGCAGGTGTTCGCGGACCTGCACCGCGAGCACGGCGTCGAGTTCCGGTTCGGCGCGCACGCCACCGAGATCCTGCCGGACCGGGTGGTGCTCGACGACGGCACCACGCTGGCGGCGGACGCCGTGCTGGTCGCGATCGGCGCCGTACCGAACGACGCCCTGGCCGTGGAGGCGGGGCTGGCGACCGGCGACGGCGTGCACGTGGACGCGCTGCACACCACCAGCGACCCGGCGATCTTCGCGGCCGGTGACGTGGCCGCGGTCGACCATCCGCTGCTGGGCGCGCGGATCCGGGTCGAGCACTGGGCGAACGCGCTGGACTCCGGCCCGGCCGCGGCCCGCGCGATGCTGGGCCGCGGCACGCCGTGGGACCGGCTGCCGTTCTTCTTCACCGACCAGTTCGACCTGGGCATGGAGTACGCGGGCCACGTGCCGCCGGGCACGGAGACCCGTCTCGTCGTCCGCGGTGACCTGGCCCGGCGGGAGGCGATCGTGTTCTGGCTGGCCGGCGACCGGGTGGCCGCCGGCATGAACCTCAACGTCTGGGACGTGCAGGACCAGATCCAGGACCTGATCCGCGCGGGTCTGGCCGGCCGCGCGGTCGACCTGGCCCGGCTGTCCGACGAGTCGGTCCCGCTGACGGAGCTGGTGCCCGGCTCATGAGCCCGTGCGGGGCCGGATCGTGGTCCGGCCCCGCATCGAACAGGGCCGTCAACGCGACAGCGGGTGCCATCCGCCGGCCGGCCGGGTGCCCGCCGTCTCCGGCCCCCAGCTGCCCCGCTCGTACGGGCGGGGCAGCACGCTGCCGTCCAGCACCGGCGCCACGATCCGCCACTCCTCGTGGATCGTCTCCTCGGACGCGAACCGGTCCGGCCGGCCGTCCAGCGCGTCGTCGATCAGCCGTTCGTACGCCTCCTGGCGCGGCCCGAGCGCCGTCCCGAAGTCCACGTCGAGCGGGACCGGGCGGGCCGTGACCGCACCGCCGGGCTCCTTGACGTTGAGCGTCAGCCCGATGCCGTCGCCGCGGCCGAGGCGCAGCCGCAGCAGGTTCGGCGCGGCACCGGGCAGCGCTGACGTGGCCGGCCGCAGCGTCACCACGACCTCGGTCGCGGTCGCGCCGAGGTGCTTGCCGGCCCGCAGGTGGAACGGCACGCCCGCCCACCGGCGGGTGTCGATCCGCAGCGTGGACGCCACGAACGTCTCGGTCGTCGAGCCGGGTGCGACGCCCGGTTCGTCCGGGTAGCCCGCGTACTGCCCGAAGACCGTCGCGGCCGGCGTCAGCGGCCGCATCCGGCGCAGCACGTGCAGTTCCTCAGCGCGGCCGCCCGGCTCCATCGCCAGCAGCGCCGCCACCTGCAGCACGTGGTTCTGCAGCACGTCCCGGACCGCGCCGCTGCGGTCGTAGAACCCGGCCCGTCCCTGCGTGCCGAACTCCTCGGCCAGCGTGATCTGCACGTTGTCGATGTGCTCACGGCTCCAGACCGGCTCCAGCAGCCGGTTGCCGAACCGCACCGCGGTGATCCCCTCGACCGCCTCCTTGCCGAGGTAGTGGTCGATCCGGAAGATCCCCGCCGGGTCGAACGCGTCCCGCAGCGTGGCCGCGAGCGCGGTCGCGGACGCGAGGTCGTGCCCGAACGGCTTCTCCACGATCACCCGCCCGCGCGCCGCGAGCCCGGACCGCTTCAGCCCGCCGACCACGTCCGGGAAGACCGCGGGCGGGATCGCGAGGTAGAACAGCGGCCGCCGGGACGGGCCCAGCGCGGCGGCGAGGTCCGCGTAGGTCGAGGCGGACCCGTACGCTCCGGAGATCATCGTCAGCCGTGCCGCGAGCGCGTCGAACGCGGCCTCGTCCACCACGTCGACCGCCTCGGTGACCGCTTTCCGCACGGTCCGGACCAGCTGTTCGTGGTCCCACGCCGACCGGGCGACACCGATGACGGGCACGTCCAGGCGTCCGCGGCGGGTCAGCTCGTAGAGGGCGGGGAGCAGCTTCTTGGCGGCGAGATCGCCGGTCACACCGAAGAGAACGACGGCGTCCGCGCGTCCATCCATTGCCGGGTCACCCCATAAGGTCTGTCAGAAAAGCTCTACAGACCCGCCAACCCCAGCATGATCGTCCGGATTTCCGGGCCGGGGTGAGACGTGGGCGACAGCTATCATCGACGTCGTGAAGCTGAAGCTGGACCTGCACGACATCTTCAACAAGGGTCACGAGATCGACCGCGCGCTGCGGAACATCATCGACGAGGCGATCCAGAAGAAGGCCGCCACCGTCGAGATCATCCCCGGCAAGGGCAGCGGCGCGCTGAAGAAGAAGGTCCTGCGCTTCCTCGACCAGCGCGACATCAAGCAGCTCTACCACCGCGTGGAGAAGGACGGCGACAACTGGGGCCGGCTCTTCGTGCACTTCCGTCACGAGGCCCCGGCCGGCCGTCGCGGACGCGGGCGGTAGGAGCCGCCCGAGCGGCAACGGCCCATCCGCCCGCTTCCGGCGGGTCGAGTCCGCGTGCTCCCGCGGGCACCGGTCGTCGCCGGCGCTCCTCCCTGCAAGATCCGCTTCGCAGGAGCGGAAAACCACAGCGGGTTTACGTGTAAGCGGAGCGCGGGATGGCAATCATGCCCCGTTATGCGCCGCATTCCCGCTCTCGACGCCCTCAGGCTCCTGGCCGCGCTGGCTGTGGCGCTCTACCACTACACGACGTTCTGGTCGCCGGACGGCGTGCACAACCCCGCGCACTTCCTGCCGTCGCTGTCCCGGGTGACCGTCTACGGCTTCCTCGGCGTCGAGATGTTCTTCATGATCAGCGGCTTCGTGATCGGGATGAGCAGCTGGGGCAAGCGGATCGGCGACTACGCGGTCTCCCGGGTGGCCCGGCTCTACCCCGCGTACTGGGCGTGCATCGCGATCACGCTCGTGTTCACCACGCTCTTCCCGGTCACCGGCGGCTGGATGCCGGTCTACGACGACTTCACCTGGGTCGACATCGGCATCAACCTCACCATGTTGCAGCACCCGCTGGGCCACCCGTCGGTCGACAACGTGTACTGGACGCTCTGGGTCGAGCTGCGCTTCTACCTGCTCTGGGCGCTGGTGGTCGGCCGCGGTGTCACGTACCGCCGGGCCGTGCTGTTCTGTGTGGTCTGGATGACCGCGGCGGTGCTGGCCGTGCAGGTCAACCACCCGGTGCTGACCATGCTGACGATGCCCACCTACGCCGGCTACTTCTGCGCCGGCATCCTGCTCTACCTGGTCCGCCGCTTCGGCGGCTCGCCGCTGCTCTGGGCGATGCTCGCGTTCACCTGGCTGGTCAACCTGCACAGCCTCAACGAGCGCGTCCAGCTCAACCCCGGCTGGACCGTCCCGCTGTGGCCGGCCGCCCTGATCGTCACCGCGATCTACCTGACGCTGGCCGCGATCGCGACCGGCCGGGCCGACCGCCTCGACTGGCGCTGGCTGACCGTCGCCGGCGCGCTCACCTACCCCTACTACCTGCTCCACCAGCGCCTCGGCTACATCCTCATCCGGCACGGCATGGTCGACGCCGACCTCCCGCTGGAGCTGCTGGTCCCGGCCACCATGGCGATCATGCTGGTCCCGGCCTGGCTGGTGCACCGCCTCGTCGAACGCCGCTTCGGCCCGCTGCTCCGCGACGCCCTCCACCGCGGCCTCGCCGACCTGCGCCGCGACCACCCGGAACCGGTCGAGCGCCCGGCGGCGGCCGGCCGCGATCCGGCCGGCGTGCCGCACCAGGTGCCCGCGCGCCCGGGGCCGCCGGCGGGACACGCCCCGGCGCTCACCGGTCACGCCGGGCGGTACTCGACCTCCGGGCGCCCCGGGCCGCCGTAGCGCGGGGAGCGGACGACGCGGCCGGCGGTGGCGAGGTGCTCCAGGTAGCGGCGGGCCGTGACGCGCGAGACGCCGGTGCGGGCGGCGATCTCGGCGGCGGACAGGCCGCCCGGTGGCGGTGCGGTGCGCAGCGCGGCCAGGACCAGGTCGAGCGTGGCCGTGTCGAGACCCTTGGGCAGGGAGTCGGCGGGCGCGCCGCGCAGGGTCGCGAAGGCCCGGTCGATCTCGTGCTGGGCCGCGACCTGGCCGTCACCGTGCAACTGCCGGTGGTAGTCGGCGTAGCGCTCCAGCTTGTCGCGGAAGCCGGCGAACGTGAACGGTTTCAGCAGGTAGTGGGCGACGCCGAGGGCCGCGGCGGAACGGACCACGGCCAGGTCCCGGGCGGACGTCACGGCCAGCACGTCGGTGGCGCTGCCGGCCGCGCGCAGCGCCCGGGCGATCTCCAGGCCGTGCAGGTCGGGCAGATTGAGATCGAGCAGCACCAGGTCGACGCCGCCGGCCCGGAGCGCGGCGAGCGCGGCCCGGCCGGTGTGCGCCACGCCGGCCACCTCGAAACCCTCGACCCGCCGGGTGTACGCCGCGTGCGCCTCCGCGATCAACGGCTCGTCGTCGACGACCAGGACCCGGATCGCGCTCATGCCGGCCGTCCCGCGGCGCGGTGACCGGTGCACCGGACCGGCGTCCCGGTCACGGCGCGCCCACCGGCAGCCGGACCGTGATGACGGCGCCGCCTGCGGGACCGGACGCGGCCGACGCGGTGCCGCTGTGCCGCTCCGCGACCTGCCGGACCAGCGCCAGCCCGAGCCCGCGCCCCTCCCGCTTGGTGGTCCAGCCGCGCCGGAACGCGGCCGCGGCCTCCGCCTCCGTCATGCCCGGGCCGGTGTCGGAGACGCGCACCAGCACCTCGGCCGGCTCCTCGGTGATCAGCACGGTGACCCGGCGCGGCGCCGGTCGGCCGGCGACCGCCTCCAGCGCGTTGTCGACCAGGTTGCCGACCACGGTGAGCAGGTCCCGGCTCGGCAGCCGCGGCGAGTCCAGCCTGGACCGCGGGTCGACGACCAGCTCGACGCCGCGCTCCGCGGCCTGCGCGGACTTGCCGAGCAGCAGCGCGGCCAGCGCCGGCTCCGCGACCGCGCCGACGACCTGGTCGGTGAGCTGCTGGGCGAGCTCCAGTTCCGCGGTGGCGAGCCGGACCGCCTCGTCGGCGCGGCCGAGCTCGACCATGGTCAGCACGGTGTGCAGCCGGTTCGCGGCCTCGTGCGCCTGCGCGCGCAGCGCCTCGGTCAGGCCGCGCACCGAGTCCAGCTCGCCGGCGAGCGCGCGCAGCTCCGTGTGGTCGCGCAGGGTCAGCACCGTGCCGAGGGTGCGGCCCTCGAAGCGCGTCACCCGCTGGTTGGCGACCAGGACCCGGTCGCCGGCCAGCACCGGCACGTCCGCGGCCGGCTGGGCCGCGGTCAACAGCTCCGCGACCTCCGCCGGGAGCGACAGACCGGACACCGGCACGTCGTCGGGCAGTCCGAGCAGCCGGCGGCCCTCGTCGTTGATCAGCGCGACGCGGCCGTTCCGGTCCACCACGAGCAGGCCCTCGCGGACCGAGTGCAGGACCGCGTCGTAGTACTCGTACATCCGGCGCATCTCGGCCGGGCCGAGCCCGTGCGTCTGCCGCCGCAGCCGGTTGGAGAGCAGCCAGGCGCCGAGGCCGGCCAGCGCGAGCGCGAGCACGGTGGCCAGCAGCACGGCCGGCAGCTGGTGACGCAGCCGGCGGTTGATCTCGTCGGTGGTGATGCCGACCGAGACCAGGCCGGTGATCGCGCCGGACTCGTCCCGGACCGGCACGACCGTGCGCACGGACCGGCCGAGGCTGCCGGTGGTCGTCTCCACCACGACGCCACCGTGCAGCGCCGCGTCGATCGAGCCGACGAACGGTCCCTCGATCAGCGACGGGTTCGGATGCGTGTAGCGGGTGCGGTCCGGCGCCATCACCACGATGAAGTCGGTGCCGGTCGCGACGCGCACGCTCTCCGCGTACGGCTGCAGGGTGGTCGTGGGATCGTCGGCGCGCAGCGCCGTGACCACCAGCGGTGAGCGGGCGATCGTCTCGGCGACGGCGGTGACCTCCTCGACGGCCGCGTGCTGCGCGTCCTGCGCCGCTAGCGCGACCGTGCCCACGGTCCCGGCCGTGACCAGCAGTGTCACGACCAGCACCTGCAGCACGAACAGCTCGCGCGCGATGCTCCATCGACGGATGATCGCCATGTTTCGGTTCCGGGTCCTCGCGATGAACAGAATGAACGCAATCGTGCCTTGCGGGTGAGACACAGGCCACAGTCTGCGGCATGAGCGTCACGGAGAACACAGCGCCTGCGCGGCGATCGGGCGGCCGCACCCACTTCCTCTACATCGCCGTCATCGTCGCCGTGCTGCTCGGCATCGCGGTCGGCTTCATCTGGCCGGAGACCGCGAAGGCTCTGGCGCCGCTCGGCACCGGCTTCGTCAACCTGATCAAGATGATGATCGGGCCGGTCATCTTCTGCACCATCGTGCTCGGCATCGGCTCGATCCGGAAGGCCGCGTCGGTCGGCAAGGTCGGCGGCCTGGCCCTCGGCTACTTCCTCACCATGTCCACGGTGGCGCTGGCGATCGGCCTGGTCGTCGGCAACATCGTGCACCCGGGCGAGGGCATGCAGCTCAACGAGTCGATCGCGGCCGCGGGCCAGAAGGCGGCCGGCAACGCGCCGCACCAGAGCACGTCGGAGTTCCTGCTCGGCATCATCCCGCACACGCTGGTCTCGTCGCTGACCGAGGGCCTGGTGCTGCAGACGCTGTTGGTGGCGCTGCTGGTCGGGTTCGCGGTGCAGTCGATGGGCAGCCGCGGCGAGCCGGTGCTGCGCGCGATCGAGCTGATCCAGCGCCTGGTCTTCAAGATCCTCGCCATGATCATGTGGCTGGCCCCGATCGGCGCGTTCGGCGCGATCGCCGCGGTGGTCGGCGCGACCGGCATGGACGCGCTGAAGAGCCTGGCCCAGATCATGATCGGTTTCTACGTCACCTGCGCGATCTTCGTGTTCGTGATCCTCGGCCTGATCCTCAAGCTGGTCTCCGGCGTCAACATCTTCAGCCTGCTGAAGTACCTCGGCCGCGAGTTCCTGCTGATCGTGTCGACGTCGTCGTCCGAGTCCGCGCTGCCCCGCCTGATCGCGAAGATGCAGCACGCCGGGATCAGCAAGTCGGTCGTCGGCATCACGGTACCGACCGGCTACTCGTTCAACCTGGACGGCACCGCGATCTACCTGACCATGGCCTCGCTGTTCATCGCGGCCGCGATGGGCGACCCGCTGAGCGTCGGCGAGCAGATCTCGCTGCTCCTCTTCATGATCATCGCCTCGAAGGGCGCAGCCGGCATCACCGGCGCCGGCCTGGCCACGCTGGCCGGCGGCCTGTCCAGCCACCGCCCCGACCTGGTCGACGGCGTCGGCCTGATCGTCGGCATCGACCGGTTCATGTCCGAGGCCCGCGCGCTGACCAACTTCGCCGGCAACGCGGTCGCCACCGTCCTGGTCGGCACCTGGACCCGCGAGATCGACCGGGACCGGATGCACGCCGTGCTCTCCGGCCAGGACCCGTTCGACGAGGCCACCATGCTCGACGAGGAGGAGGAGACCCACACCGCCGAGCCCGCCGCCCCCCGCGGCTGACCTCGCACCCCCGCCCCACGGCGCCGCCGGACTCCCCCGTCCGGCGGCGCCCGCGCGTCCGGCACCCCGCATCACCCGCCCGGCGCTCCTCATCCAACCGGTGGCGCTCGGCCGTTCCGCGGCACCCGCCATCCGGCGACACTCGCCCGACCGGCGGCGCTCGCCCGACCGGCGGCGCTCGGCCGGCCGAGCGCCACGGGCCGGCCGGTACCCAGCGTGATCGGATCGGGATCACCAGCGGTCGCGGACCGGGGCCGGATGTCGTCATAATGTCCGGCGTGCCGGGCTGCGACGAACGTCCCCGAGGCGGTGCCGCGAGCGTGACGAGGCGGCCCGCCCGCCGTGGGGTGCCCGCGTGACGGAACCGTTCCCGGGGCGGTCCGGGGTGCTGTCGCTCACCGCGCGGCTGGAGGCGTTGACCCGCACCGGGCTCGACGCGGTCGCCGACCCGACGTTCGACCGGTTCGCGGCGATGGTTCGCACGGTGCTGCGCGTGCCGGTCGCGCTGGTGTCGCTGGTCAGCGACGACCGGCAGTTCTTCCCCGGCGCCTGCGGACTCGGCGAGCCGTGGGCCGGGCGGCGGCAGACCCCGCTGTCCCACTCGTTCTGCCAGCACGTGGTCGCCGCGTCGGAGCCGCTCGTGGTGGTCGACGCCCGGACCGACCCGCGGGTGCGCGGCAACCTCGCGATCGAGGACCTCGGCGTGATCGGGTACGCGGGCATGCCGCTGACCGACTCGGACGGCCAGGTCCTGGGCTCGCTGTGCGCGATCGACCACGAGCCGCGGCACTGGACCGACGCCGAGCTCTCGCTGCTGGCCGACCTGGCCGCGGCCTGCTCGGACAGCCTGCGCCTGCGCATCGCCACCTACTGGGCGAACCGGTACCAGCAGCGCGCGGCCGCCGCCTTCGACCGCAACCGGCTGCTGCTGCGCGCCAGCGTGGCGCTGGCCGACGCCGACTCGCTGGCCGGCGTGGTCGACGCGGTCCACGACCTGATCGCCGACGTGCTGCACCCGGCGTACGTCGGCGTCTCCGTCACCGGGCCGGGCCCGCACCTGACGCTGGCGTCCGCCCGCCTGCTGCCGGCGCAGATCGCGGACCGGTGGGCGCGCTACCCGTCGTCCTCGTCCACCCCGACCGCGCTCGCCGTCCGCACCGGCCGGCCCGTCGTGCTGCCGGACCTGGCGGCGGTCGCGGCCGAGACACCGGACGCGCTGAGCACGTTCACCGAGATGGGCTGGCAGTCCGCGGTCAGCGTGCCGCTGCCCGGGCCGGCCGGTGCGGTCGGCGCGCTGACGTTCACCTGGGACACGCCGTACCGACCGGACGGCGCCGTCCAGGCGGTGCTGGTCGCGCTGGCCGGCTACACCGCGCAGACGCTCGCCCGGGTGAGCGTGCTCGACGACCGGCGCACGGCCGCCGCGACCATGCAGAAAGCCCTGCTCACCCCGCTGCCCGCGCACGAGCACCTGCGGATGGCGGCCCGCTACGTCCCGGCGCACCACGAGGACCACGTCGGCGGCGACTGGTACGACGCGATCACCCTCGGCGAGGACCGCCTGGCGCTGGTGATCGGCGACGTGTCCGGGCACAGCCTCGCGGCCGCCGCGGCGATGAGCCAGTACCGCAGCATCCTGCGCACGCTGCTCATCGACCGGGACGAGCCGCCGTCCGCGCTGCTGCGCCGGCTGGAGCACACCAGCCGGTCGCTCGGCCAGCCCGACCTGACCACCGTGCTGCTGGCCTACCTCGATCCGGCGCCGACCGGCGGGCACGTGCTGACCTGGGCGAACGCCGGGCATCCACCGCCGCTGGTAGTGCTGCCGGACGGCACCGTCGAGCAGCTCGACGGGCACGACCCGCTGATCGGCGCCACCCGCCGCGCGTCACGCCGCAACCGCACCCGGCACCTGCCGCCCGGCACAACCGTGGTGCTCTACACGGACGGCCTGGTCGAGACGCGTACCGCCACGCTCGACGACGGCCTCGACAACGTGCGTGACCTGCTGCGCCGGCGGCACGGTGCCGGACCGGACGAACTGGCCGACCTGCTGATCCGGAACGGTCCGGTCGTCACCGGCGAGGACGACGTCGCGCTGCTGCTCGTCGCGACGCCGCCGCACCCGTGACGCCGTCCGGCGGGCCGCCGGGGTGTGCCCCGGCGGCCCGCCGGACCGCTCAGCCGATCGGGTCGGTCAGCACCCACAGCATCGACCCGGCCGCGTTCCGGTCGAGCTGCGTGATGAACAGCCCGGAGTCGCGCGCCCGGAGGAAGTGGTCGGGGAAGTTGTGCGACCGCAGCATGACCGCGCCGCCCGCCTGCTGCATGCAGAACGTGGCATCCGCCTTGAACAGCGCGGACCCGTCGTCCCCGTCGGCACGCACCCGGTAGTCGTAGTGCCGCAGGTACCGGCCGTCCGGCGTGCGCAGCGACACGCAGCCCGCGTTGGCCAGGCCCGGCACCAGCTGGAACGCGGCCCCGGAGCTGCCCGCCGAGGCGCGCTCCACGGTCACGCTTCCGCCGCTGACCCGCACGTACCGCTCGGAGCTCGCCATCCGCAACGAGCGCAGGTCGGCGGTGGTCCCGCCGCCGGGCGGCGCGGCCGGCGACGACGGCGCCACGGACGGGACCCGCGACGGTGACGGCTTCGCCGCGGCCGACGGGCTGGGCGACGCCGACGCGGACGGCGACGGCGAGGCCGACGCGGACGGTGACGGCGACGCGGACGCCGAGGCGGACGGCTCCACCACCGGCGGCACCGCGTACTGGGCCGCGCCGGACGGCGCCGCGATCGGCGTGAGCGTGTCGTCGTCGCCACCGATCACGCTGTTGATGATCAGGCCGGCCGTGGTGCTCAGCGCGACCACGGCCGCGATGCCGGCGAGCGCCAGCGCCTTCTTCGACCGGCCGGTGTTCTCCGGCTCCTCCGCGTCGCCGAGCGGCACGATCGCACCCGCGTCGTCGTCATCGTCGCCCCCGGACGGCGGCGGGATGTGCCGCGACGCGGTCTGCGGCGGCACGAACTGGTCGCCCGGCAGGATCACGCCGGCCAGCACGCCGGTGTCGCCGGCGTCCCGGTCGTCGGCCGGCACCCGCGGGATGACCGCGGTCACGTCCGCGTCCCCGCCGCGCTGCCGCGGGATCGCCACGGTACCCGCGGTGATCGCGGCCGCTCCCCCGGCGGCCGGCCGGCCCGGCGGCACCTCACGTGGGTGCGAGCCCTTGGCCGCCGCGGCCGACGCGCCACCGGACACGGCCGGCAGCATCGCGGTCGGCGCGTCCGTGGCCGGGATCCGGGTCGGCGCACCCGTCCACGACGGCGCCTCCGCGGCCGCCTCCGGCTCGGCGGGCGTGGCCGGGCCCGGGATCCGGGTCGGCGTCCCCCGCCACGTGGGCGGCTCCTCCGGCGCGCGCTTCCCAGCGATCATCGGCAGCGCGGCCGTGCCGTCGGCCTTGCCGGCCACCACCCCACCGGACCCCGCCACGGTACGGCCACCGGCCGTCCCACCGGCGGCACCCGACGAGCCGGCGTGCCGCGCACCCGCCTGACCGGCCGCACCCGAGGTGTGCCGCGGGAGCACCTCACCAGCGGCATCCGCCGTCCCGGTGTGCCCGGCACCGGCCTCAGCAGCCGCACCTCCGGCGGCTCGCCGCGGGGTCGCCTCCCCGGACACACCACCGGCCGCACTCCCCGCGGCTCGCCGCGAGGTCGCCTCCCCCGACACACCACCGGCCGCATTGCCCGCAGCTCGCCGCGAGGTCACCTCCCCGGACACACCACCGGCGCCCGCTGCCGCGGTGTGCCGCGCACCGGCCTGACCGGGCGTGCCGACGGCGGCACCCGCCGTCCCGGCGCGCCGCGAGGCCGCCTCACCGGCCGCACCTGACGCCGCGGTGTGCCGCGGGGACGTCTGCCCCGCCGTGCCGTCGGCAGCGGCGGCAGCACTCGTCGCGGCGACAGCGCCGGCCGTGTTCGACGGGGTCGTCCGCCGGGAGCCGGTCTGTCCCGGCGCTCCCGGCGCTCCGGACGCGTGCCGCGAGGCGGGCGTCGTCGGCGAGTCGGCGTGCCGGGCGTCACCCGAGGCGGTGCCGTTCCCGGCCGCACGACGCGAGGCGGCGTCACCGGCGGCGGCCTCGCTCGCGGCGCCGGCCTCCCCGGCGGCACCGCTGCCCGCGCCACCGCGCGCCTCGGGCGAAGCCACGTGCCGCGACGCGCCACCGGCCGTGCCGGAGGTCGTCGCCTCCGCCCGGTCGGCGGACGACCCCGCGCGGCCGGCGGAAGAGGAGCCCGCGCGACCGGTGTCCGTGAGCGAGGTGGTGCCGGCGCCGATCGCGCCGGCGGCCGTGGCGGCCGCGATCGCCGTGATGTCGACGGTCGATTCCGTGGAGAGTTCACCCGATCGGGTGGTCGCGGCGGCGGGTGTCGCGGCCACGCCACCGGCCGCGGCGGCTGCGGCGGCCGCCGTGCCCGGTGCGCCGGCCCAGCCGGCCGAGAAGGCGCCGGGGCGGCCCGGTGCCGGGCCGGCCGGGCCGGTGGCGGACGAGCGGACCGGCGTGACCGGTGGCGTACCGCCGAGCATGGGGTTGGTCCGCGCCGCGTCCGGCGGGACGAGGCCGTCCGTGGCGAGCGCGCCGACCAGCGCGGCCGGGACCGGGACCAGCGGGTGTTCGCCGAGCAGCCGGACCAGCTCGGGCAGGCCGGCGATCGCGGCGCCGCAGACCGGGCAGTCGCCGACGTGCAGGCCGAGGCCGCGGCGCCAGGCGGGGGCGGGCAGGTGGTCCCAGCCGTCGGTGAGCACGGCGAGTTCGGGGCAGCCGGGGTGGGCGCGCAGCGCGCCGACCAGTGCACGGGCCTGTTCCCACTGCTCGCGCAGCACGGTGACCCGGCCGGTGACGTCGTCCGGCGGCATGCGCAGCGCGTCCGCGACCTCGGCGCGGGTGAGCAGGCCGGCGGCCTCCAGCCACCACAGCGCCAGCACCACGGAGTGCTCGCCGTCGATCCAGCGGGTGGCCTCGTCCAGCTCGCGGCGCCGGCCGGTGAGGTCGTGCTGGACGATGGCGAGGCTGACGAAGTCGGCGGACGGGTCCGCGGGCCCGCCGTCGAGTGCGGTGGAGACACCGGTCCCGGCGGCCTGGATGCCCGCGATCTCACGGACCGCGCAGGCGAGCAGCCAGCCGCGGAAGCGGTCCGGGTCGCGCAGCTGCGCCAGCTCACGGGCGGCACGCGCGAACGTGCGGCGGACCGCGTGCGCGATGTCGGCGTGAACGTGCAGCGCACGGCCCGCGACGTGGTAGACCAGGGGCAGATGGAGCGCGTTCAGCTCCGCAAGCGCTCGACGGTCGCCCACCCGGGCCGCAACAACGAGGTCGGTACCCTCGGTCACTTTGGCTTCCCACCGCTCTTTTAAGAATTGCTTAATTCGGCACAGCGCCCCAGACCGTACCGAACGAATCTTCTTCGGAAAAGACCGGGGAAGCAGTTCGGTCATCGATTTCCGGGGCGGCGGGGGCCACTGCGGACGGTCGATTCCGCCCGAGCGTGCGCGTGACCAGCGCCGGAGCCGACCGACTGTGATCTTCCTGGTCGCGCGCGGTGTGCCGGAAATTTCGCCCTATGGCCGCATCATCCGTCGTTCGCGCTGGTCACGAGCGGTGACCGGCGCCGGCCCGTCAACGACCCGAAATAACGGAGGGTACGCGTCAGGAAACGGTTAGCGCATAGGACGGCAACGGCTCGCGGCGTGCCAGCCACTCAGCGGGAATTCCGTCACGCCCCGTATATGCCGCCACAATCCCGCCCACGATGGCGGCGGTCGTGTCGACGTCCCCGCCGGCCGCCACGCACGCCATGATCGCGGCCGGGAAGTCGTCGAGGTACGTGGCGGCGGTCCACAGCGCGAACGGCACCGTGTCCGGCGCGAGCACCTGTGATCCGTTGCCCAGCTCGTACGCCGCCTCGGCCGCACTCACGCCGAGTAGCCGCCGGGCGCGCGCGACGCCCGCGGCCACCCGGCTCTCCACCAGAAAACCGTGCACCACGTCGAGCAGGTCCGCGGGCGCGGGCCGGTCACGCACGGTTCGCGCCCAGCCGGCCTCGGCCGCCGTGACCGCCACGGCCACCGCGCCGAGGATCGCCTCCGGGTGCGCGTGCGTGACCTCGGCCGACCGCAGCGCCTCGCGCGCCGCGGTCCGCGAGTCCCCGGCGTGGAACGCGCCGAGCGGCGCCACCCGCATCGCCGCGCCGTTGCCCATCGACCCCTGCCCGCCGAACGCGGCCGGTGCCAGCTCCCGCCAGGACCCGCCCTCGCGCAGCCGCCGCAGCAGCACGACCGCGCCCCCGCCGTACCCCCGGTAGGGCTCGAAGTGCTCGCCGAACAGCGCCGCCAGCTCGTCCTGGTCGATCGGCCGGTCCGGCCGCAGTGCGGCCGTGACCGAGCAGGCCATCTCGGTGTCGTCGGTCCACGGCCACGGCCCGTCGGGAAGCTTTTCCGGGCTGGTGCCCGGAACGAAGAACTGCGCGCCCAGCGCGTCACCCACCGACAGCCCGTCCAGGCTGTCCCCGCAAATATCGATCATCGGCATGCTGACCGACATGCTAGCCGAGGATCCTCACCGGAGGTCGTCCGCGAACGGTCGCTGCGCGCGGGTGACCCAGGTGAACGCGCAGGTGACACGGGTGGAGCAGAAGACCGAACCGGCGTCGCCGAGCACGAGGCCCGCGCCGTCGTGCGTGAGCGACACAGCGGCGGACCATGATCGAACTGTCCCACGGGCCCGGGCCGCCAAGCCTCGGGTGCAGCCGCACCGTGCGCCGGGCCGGCGCGGCGAACCCGGGGAACTCCGCCTCGACGTCCAGCGGGATCGACGACGTGGTCAGCGTCCTGGCGGCACGGTGCCGTCCGGCTACGACACGTCCGGCCGGCGCGGCGCCAGCGGCGAGAACGCGCGCTTCGGCGCGCGCGGTGAGTAGCGGCGGACCGGCGGCGGGCCGGGCGGGGCGGGGCGGCTGACGCGCGACCGGCGCAGGGCACGCCAGGAGCGGGCCGCGAGCGCGGCGAGCCGCACGGAGACGGAGACGACCGACACGGGGGTACGCCGCGGCGCTCTCCCGCACGCGCAGGCCGCACCAGCCGCCGCCTCCGTTGCCGCGGCGGTCTCCGGCAAGGCCGCGGACGACCGCGTGGACGCGGACGACGGCGTGGACGCGGACGACGGCGTGGACGCGGACGACGGCGTGGACGCGGACGACGGCGTGGACGCGGGCGTGGAGGCCGGCGCGGGCGCGGTTTCCGGCTCCGGGCTCGCCGGGGCCGGCCGGGCCGGCGGCACGAACGGGCGCCGGGTGCCCGTTCCGGCCGTGCGGGACATCCACTCGGCGCGTGGCGTGCGGCGCGAGCCAGGCGTCCGGCCCCGGCCGGCGGTCCCGGCACGCGGACTCCGGCCCTGACCGGGAACGCCGGAGGCGCCGGCGTGCGACCCCCGGCCGAGACCGGAGATACCGGAGGAACCGGTGTGCGCCGTCCGGCCCGGACCGGAGGATCCGGCGCGGGACCGCCGGTCGCGGGAGGCGCGCGGGCCGGTGGTGCGGCGGTGCAGGAGATACATCATGCCCGCGCCCGCGGCGACGCCGGTGAGCAGCGCGAGGAACAGCATCGTGGTCGGGCCGAAGACGATCTGGCCGAGGACCGCGCCGGCGGCCCAGCGGGCCGTCCACGCCCCGGCCGACGACCAGGTGAGCGCGTCGATCTTCATCAGAGCCTCCCGCGACAGCCCGCACCGCCGGGGCGCATTCCCGGTAGTCGATGTGGTCAAACACGCGGAGTCGGGCCGTCACCACTCAGGGTCGCTCATCGCGGGCGGAAACCCGTACCCCCCGATGGTGTTTTTCGCTCTGGACGACGGACGGCCGGGCCCGGTGAGGAAGGTACCGGGCCCGGCCGTTCACTCCCCCTGCGGCAGGGAGACCGGCGCGGGCGTGGGGGCTGGCCGCGTACGCGCCGGTCTGCGGGGGATCAGGAGGGCATCAGGCGCGCACGCGCGGGCGGCGGGTCAGCGCGAAGCCGACCACGCCCGCGATCGCGGCCAGCACGCCGCCGCCGGCGGTCCAGAACCAGCGCGCGGAGAACTTCGGCAGGTCGGGCAGCCAGTCCCAGCTCCAGGCCGCGTCGTCGTCCTCGGCGGACGCCAGGGGAGCACCCGAGGCGGACGGCTGGGCGTTGACCGTCCCGGCCCGGGTCACCGGGTCGAGCGGCGCGGCCAGCTTGCCGTCGTCCGCGGACGTGCCCGCGTCGGTCGCGCCGACCAGCAGCGCCACCTTCGCGGACTGGCCGAGGTCCTTCTCCGGCAGGTTCGTAATGGACAGCCGGACGTAGTACGTGCCGGGCAGCGGGTCGCCGGACCACGGCTCGGCCCACGAACGCACCCGGCGCAGCGAGCAGCGCAGCTCGACCTCGGCGTCGGTGGTCTTCGCGACCGGGCTCTGCACGCCGTCCACGCACGCCTGGCGGCGGCGCAGCCCGTCGAAGACCTCGATCGTCCAGGCCTGGTCGCCGGTCCGGTCCGCGGCCGGCGGCAGCGTGACCGTGGCCTCGATGTCGTGCACCTGGCCGGCCCGGGCGGCGAACGCCCAGTAGAGGTACTCGCCGGTGGCCGCGTCGACCTCGACCGGCTGCCCGGCCTCGATCTCGGCCGCGGTCAGGAAGCTCGTGCCGGCCTTGGTGACCGTCTGCGCGCCCGGCGACGGTGTGACGCCGCCGTCCGGCGTGGGCGTGGCCGGTGCGGCCTGCGCGGGCACGGCCGCGCCGAGCAGCAGGCCGCCGACGATCACGGCGCCGCTGAGGTAAGGGGACAGACGCATGATCAGTTCCTCCACGTGGCGACCCACCAGCGGGTCAGCCAGCCGGCGAGCAGGCCGGCGACGAGGCCGGAGACGGTGAGCACGAGCAGCAGCAGGAAGCCGCGGCCGAGGCCGGGCGCGTCCGGCGCGGGCGAGGCGTCGACCACGTCGATGCTCAGCTCGATCGGCATGCCGGGCGTGTTCGCGGCGTTCGCGGCACCGGCGCCGGCGCCGGGCGCGAACGAGTTGCTGACCACGAGGCAGACGACGCGCTCCCCCTCGGCGGTGTCCTCGTAGGCCCCCGAGTAACGCAGACCGGTGGAGAGCACGTCCGTGCGCCCGCTGCCCGCGTCCGTGCCGCGGACCAGCTCACGGCCGTCCGTGGCGGTCGCCCGCAGCAGGACGCCGTAGTCGCGCTGCAGCGGCCGGTCCAGCGCCAGGCTGACGGACGCGCGCAGCTCCTGGTCCTCCGCGACGACGACGCGGTAGAACCGGTGCTCCTCGAACTTCTCCCGGTCGGTGTAGATGCCGGCGGTCAGCGTCGGCGCGCCCTCGCAGGCGTCCGTGCCGGCGACCGCGACCGGCGGTGCCGCGGCCGGCACGTCGGTGGCGCGCTCGACCAGCTGCGTGATCCGGTCGGTCAGTTCGTTCGGCGTGGTCGCGGCCGTGTACGTGCCGCCGGTCGCGGTCGCGATGCAGACCAGCTGCTGCCGGACCTTCTCGTCCGGCGCCAGGCCGAGCGTGTCCACCACCAGGTTGGTGCCCTGCGCGGCCAGCTCGCGCGCGACCTCGCACGGGTCCGGCGGCGCGCAGGTGTCCTCGCCGTCGGTGATCAGGATGATGTGCCGGGTGGAGCCACCGGTGCCGAGGTCCTCGGCCGCGCCGCGCAGCGCCAGGCCGACCGGGGTGAAGCCGGTGGGCTGCAGCGAGGCGATCGCGTTCTTCGCGGCGACGCGGTTGATCGGGCCGACCTCGACCAGCTGCTGGCTGTCCTTGCAGCCCTCCGCCTTGTCGTCGCCGCCATAGGTGGCGCCGAGCACGCGGATGCCCAGCTGGGTGGTCTCCGGCACCGCGTCGACGACCGTGTTGAACGCGTCCTTGGCGACGGACATGCGGGTGCGGCCGTCGATGTCGGCGGCCTCCATGGACCCGCTGACGTCGAGGACCAGTTCGACCTTGGCCGGTTCGGCGGGTGGTGCGGTCTCGGTCTCGTCGGCGAGCGCGGCGGACGGTGCGACCGCGACGATGCCGAGCAGGCCGAGAACGGCCACTATGGACGCTCTTCTGTGGATCACCGGCGCGATGGTAGTGATCACGCTTCGGACAGGAGCGGCCACCCACCTCACATTCACGACCGTCTAGCGGGTACGTGAGAATCGTTCCTGGTCAGCGCCGCCCACCCGATTCGGTCGCGGTGCGTGACGCCATCCGCACAGCAGCGCGTCGATCACGGTGCGTAGAAGATGCTCACCCGCCCGACGCGCACGGGCGGGACCGCCGCGTCCGCCGTCCGTGCCTCGGGTGACGCGAGCGTGAGCGGCCGGAACGACACCGTCACACCGGTCCCCCGGCTCGCCGCCCAGTCCGTGATGTCGAACGTGCGCCGGAACCCGTGCGGCGCGTCCCCGCGCGGCCCGTCGTGCCCGATGCCGAAGAACGACACGTTGCCCACGTAGTGCGGTACCGCGCGGGCGTCGCCGAGCGGGCGGACGAACACCTCGTACACCAGCTCCGGGTTGGTCTCCGCCACGATGTCCTCGAGGTTGAGGAAGGCCCGCGGCGCGGCGGCCGACTCGAGGGCGGCGGCGGCACGCGCGTCGACCGGCACGTCCACGGCCGCGGCCCGGCCGGCCAGCTCGACCGGGCGGTCGGAGGCGCCGACCAGCTCCGGCTCGGGCACCGCCGCGTCGGAGACCAGCGCCGCGGCGGTCATCGCCTCGACCGCGGCCGGCGCGAGGCCGATCCCGTCCTGGTAGACGTAACCGAGGTCGCGGTCCGTGTCCAGCAGCGCCGCCGTGGTGGTGGTGACCCGGTTGCCGGACGCGTCCCGGAACGCCCACGACTGGTTGCGCCACGCCGCGTCCGGTGGGTTCGCCCGGCCACCGCCCTGGCGCAGCCACACCGTCCACAGCCGGTCCACGTTCGCGTGGTGCAGCCAGAAGATCGGGTCGAGCGCGGCCTGGTTCGGGTCGCCCATCAACCCGCCGATCAGCGAGTGGACGTCGTTGTGCGGCGTGAACTCCAGCTCCCCGTACGCGTTGAAGAAGTGTTCCGGGCCGCTGCGCCCACCGCCGAAGCCCGGCGTGAACGCGGTGGCGCGCATCGCGTTCGCACTCCCGGTCGCGGACGCGGGCAGCCGCCCGCCCGCGTTGATCCCGGCCGCGCGCTGCGACACGAACAGCGGGTTCGGCGTGCCGTCCGGCAGCGTCCGCTCCCGGAACGCGGGAGGCAGCGCGGCCCGGGCCGGCGTCGAGTAGTCCCAGTACGGCAGCGCCCAGTCGGCCGGCCCGCCCTGCCGGACCACCTCCGCGCGCACGATCCGCTCGAACCAGGCGAGGTAGCCGCGGTGCCAGGGCAGGAAGTGCCAGCTGCCGTGCTGGCACAGGTTCCAGTCCGCGCCGGACGGCGTGGACCCGTTCCGCCCGTGCACCGCCGCCTGGTACGCCCAGCTCGTCGGGTCGGAGATCGGCCGGGACTGCATCGCCCGTACCGCTCGCGCGTAGAACAGCAGCGTCGGGTCCCAGACCGGCAGGTCCCACGCGTCCCGGCGGACCCGGACGGTGCGGAACGTGCCGTCCCCCGCGTTCGGCGCGGTCCACACGCCGTCCTCGCCGAACCCGATCAGGTCCGCGCGCCCGTCCCCGGTCAGGTCCACGGCGAAGCGCGGATGCCGGTCGACGCGCCAGTCCCCGGCCCGCTGGCCGAAACCGGTCAGCGCCGGGGCCGGTGTGGCGAACGTACCGTCGCCGTTGCTCCGGGCGATCCGCACGCCCGTCTCGCCGAAGCCGACGATGTCCGCGCGCCCGTCCCCGGTCACGTCCGCGAGCAGGCGCGGGTGCCGGTCGAGCAGCCACCCGCCGGCGCCGATCGCGAAGTCGTCCAGCACCCGGCGGGCCGGCCCGAACCCGCCCGCGCCGTCGTTGAGCGCGACCCAGACGCCGTCCTCACCGAAACCCACGATGTCCGGCCGGCCGTCGCCGGTCACGTCCGCCAGGACCCGTTCGTGCCGGGTGGTGCGCCAGCCGCCCGCGTCGAAGCCGAACGCGGCCAGCACCAGCTTCGGCGGCGCGAAGGTGCCGTCCCCGTTGCCCTGCGCCACCACCACGCCCTCGTCGCCGAACGCCACGATGTCGGCGCGCCCGTCGCCGGTCAGGTCGATCACGAACCGGGGGTGCCGCTCGACCAGCCAGCCGCCCGCCTCGGTCGCGAGGTCCGCCAGCACCAGGCGCGGCGCGGTGAACGTGCCGTCGCCGTTGCCGAGCGCGGTGACCACGCCGTCGTCGCCGAACCCGGCCAGGTCGGCACGGCCGTCACCGGTCAGGTCGACGGCGAACCGCGGGTTGCGCTCCACCCGCCAGCCACCGGCCGTGTAGCCCAGGTCCGGCACGACCAGCCGGGCCGCGGCGAACGTACCGTCGCCGTTGTTCCGGGCGACCGTCACGCCGTCCTCGCCGAACCCGACGATGTCCGGCCGGCCGTCGCCGGTCAGGTCCGCGAACAGCCGCGGATGCCGGTCCACCCGCCAGCCGGCCGCGTGACCGAACGCGGCCAGCGCCAGCCGGGGAGCCGCGAACCCACCGCCGCCGGCGGCCGGTGCGGTGTGCACGCCGGCCTCGCCGAACCCGGCGATGTCCGCACGCCCGTCCCCGGTCAGGTCGAGCACGAATCGAGGATGCCGGTCGGTCCGCCAACCGCCCCCCGCGTGGAATCCCGTCATCACGCGCCGCATCACAGGCCCCCTCCGCACCGTGAGAGTCCCAGCTTCGTCCCGCCGGACCGTCCGACGCGGCCGGTTGTCGCGCTTCGGACAGCGCCGTCACCCTGCGTACGCGCGGACCCGGCGAGCGGCGGTGATCGACACGGGCGGTAACGTGCCGGCGTGGGTGTAGCGATCTCGGTGGGTGTGCTGTCCGGTGTGACCGACGCGGCGGAGCGTGCGGCGCTCAGCGGCGGGCTGGAGGCGCTGCGCGTCGCGCTTGCCGCCGAGGGGATCACCTGGTCGGAACCGGAGACACCGCCGGTCCCCCGCGACTCGCACGCGCTCGGCAGTCTCTCCTACTCGATGCTCGCCTACCTGCGGCGGGTCCTCGCGCTGATCGAGGCGGGCCGGGAGGTCACGCCCGCGCGCGGGCCGGCCGAGCTGGACCGCGATCGCCAGGTCGTCGACGACGAGACGATGATGTTCTCCTCGCACCTGCTCTGCCACTCCGACTCGGCCGGCTACTACGTGCCGGTCGACTTCCCGGACCCGCTGTTCCTGAACGACCACCCCGGCGTTGCCGGCGGTGGCATGGTCGGCTCCAGCCAGGGCCTGCGCGCGGAACTGCGCCGCTGCGCGCCCGCGCTCGGCATCACGCTGGCCGCGGACGGCTCGCTGCCGGCGGACGAGGCACACCGGATCGGTCACGTCGACGACGACGCCGACTACGCCATCGAGATCACCGTGTGGTTCACGCTCTGGGACGCCTGCCGCGCCAGCGTCGAGGGCGGCCACGCCATCGTGTTCCACTAATCCCTTTCGGACATAGCGGAGGCGTACGGCCGGGGACGCGCTCCCGACCGTACTCCTCCTGACGTGTCCGGCGAGGTCCGCCTAGACCGACAGACCGACCGCGTTGGCCCCGCCGCGCCCGATCGCGAGCCACTGACCCGCCTTCACGCACTTCACCGACGCCCACGCGGCCGTCGACGACCGGCTGTTGCCGCAGAGGCCGCTGCCGCTCGTCTTGACCTGCAGCGTGTCCAGCCGGACGCCGCTGCTCGCCGAGCCGGCGACCAGCACGGTCCGGTCACTGACGCAGGTCTGCACCGGCGCCGACTGGATCGTGATCTTCACGCAGAGCGTCCCGACGCCGTTCGCCGTGATCGCCACCGCCTTCGCCTTCTTGACGGTGCCGGCCGCGCCCGCGGTCACCCGCGCGCCCTTCTTGCCGCACCGCCAACCCTGCCACCCGGTCTTGTCGACCTGGATGTTCACGCAGATGCTCTTGCCACTGCTGAGATCGCGCAGGCTGGCACCGCTCGGTTCGGGTGCGCGCACCCCGCCCAGCGACACCTGCGACCCCTTGGCCGTCGCGACGCCCGGCGCCGCACCGACTACCAGCCCGGAGAGGGACAGCGCGAGCGCCGCCCACGCCACGTAGTTACGCTTCATGGCCGACATTATGCAGATATTTCCCGGCAATTCGGGCAGCGCTCTAGCGCGCCGCGCCGTTCCGAAGATCAGAACCATCCGACGGTACGAGACCGGGGCCCCCTTTCGGGCGACGAAGATCCATACTGGAGCGCCATTCCCGGCCCGGAGGTACCCTTCGTGACGCCCGTTCCCGCACTACGCCTCACCGGCCTGGCCAAGTCGTTCGGCGACAAGGTCGCGGTCGACCGGATCGACCTCGACGTGCCGGCCGGCTCGTTCTTCGGCCTGGTCGGGCCGAACGGCGCCGGCAAGACCACGTCACTGTCCATGGCCGTCGGTCTGCTCCGGCCGGACGCGGGCCGCGCCGAGATCTTCGGCACCGACGTGTGGGCCGACCCGGCCCGCGCCAAGGCGCTGATCGGCGTGCTCCCCGACGGCCTCGCCATGCCCGAGCGGCTCACCGGACGGGAGCTGCTCACCTACCTCGGCCTGCTGCGCGGCATGGATCCGGCCGCGGTCACCGCCCGCGCGGACGAGCTGCTGGCCGTGCTGGAACTCGACGGCGCCGACCGTACGCTGGTCCTCGAGTACTCCACCGGCATGCGCAAGAAGATCGGCCTCGCCACCGCGCTGCTGCACGCGCCGCGCCTGCTGGTGCTGGACGAGCCGCTGGAGGCGGTCGACCCGGTCTCCGCCGCCACGATCAAGGTGATCCTGCAGCGGTTCGTCGCCGGCGGCGGGTCCGTCGTCTTCTCCAGCCACGTCATGCCGGTCGTCGAACAGCTCTGCGACCGGGTCGCCGTCGTCACCGGCGGCCGGGTCGTCGCGGCCGGCCCGATCGACGAGGTGCGCGGCGGCCGGTCCCTCGAGGACCGCTTCGTCGAGCTGGTCGCGGGCCGCACCGCGGACGCCGGGGAGCTCGCATGGCTGGCGTCGTGAACGGCCCGGCAACCCCACGGGGCGGCCTCGGCGCGCCGGTCCACGACCCCGGCCGGCCGGGCACACCGGACCACGACGCGGCCGGCCGGGCGGGCGGCACCGCCGGCATGCCGGGCCGGGGTGTGGCCGGTGCGCTGAGCCGCAGCTCCGCGGGCGTGATCGTCCGGATGAAGTTCGCGGTGCTGCGGCACTCGATGACCGGGCAGCGCGCCGCGGACATGGTTCTCGGCGGCACCGCCGGGCTGGCGCTCGCGGCCGGCACGATCTGGTTGGCCGGCCGCGCCTGGCCGGTCGCGTCGCTGCCGCTGGACCTGGCCGGCGCCGCGTTCGCACTCTGGATGATCGGCTGGCTCTTCGGCCCGGTGGTCTTCGGCGGCGGTGACGAGACGCTGCGCCCGGAGCACCTGTCGCTGCTCCCGCTGCGCCCGGCCACGCTCGCCACCGGCCTGGTCGCGGCCGCGTTCGCCGGCGTGGCGCCGCTGGTCAGCCTGATCGCGTTCACCGCGCTGATCGTGGCCGCCGCGCCGCTCGGCCCGGCCGCGATCGCGGTCTCGGCCGTCGCCACCGTGCTCCAGCTGGCGTTCGTGGTGATCGCGTCCCGGTGCGTCACCGGCGCGCTCGGCCAGCTGATGCGTTCCAAGCTCGGTGCCGTGCTCGCGGCCACGATCAGCGGTGGCGTCCTCGCGCTCACCCACACCGGCTGGGTTCTCCAGCCGCTCATCGTGTCCGCGCTGACCGGCGGCTTTCCGGCCTGGTTCGCGAGCTGGACGCGCGCGCTGCCGTCCGGCTGGGGCGTGGTCGCGGTCGAGGCCGCCGCGCGCGGCGACTGGTTGCTCGCCGCCGGCGCGCTCGCCGGGCTGGCCGCGCTGACCGGGCTGGCGCTGCTCGGCTGGACCGCGCTGCTGGTCCGTCGCCTGAGCCGGCGATCGGCCCGTCCGCCGGTCTCGTCCGGCGGCACCCGCCCGGCCCGCGCGGGGGCGGTCCGGGCCGTGGCCGGACGCGATCTGCGCACCGCCGTACGCGACCTGATGCGCTTCCACTACCTGGTGTTCGCGCTGGTCTACGCGCTGGTCTTCTGCCTGCTCCCGCTCGTCGCGCACGTGCCGATCCTCGTACCGTTCACCGGCGTCGCGTTCGGCGTCTGGGTCGCCGCCGTCTCCGCGAACCTGTACGGCGAGGACGGCACCGCGCTGTGGCAGACGATCCTGATCCCCGGCGCGGCCCGGCATGACGTCCGTGGCCGTCAGCTCGCCTGGCTGATCGTCGCCGCACCGCCGACCGTGCTGCTCAGCGTGGTGGCCACGCTGCTCAGCGGTCAGACCTGGGCCTGGCCGTGGCTGGCCGCGCTCGTCCCGGCACTGCTCGGCGGCGGTGCCGGCGTGGTCGTGCTGGTCTCGGTGCTGCGCCCGGTGCCGATGACCGACCCGCACAGACGCTCCGGCAACCTCGTCCAGAACGGCACCGACTTCACCCAGGTCCTGTTGACGCTGGTGCTGGTCGCGCTGACGGCCGCGCCCGCGTTCCTGACCGTCCGCCACGGTCCCGCGTGGGCCGGCCTCCCGGTCGGCCTGCTCTCCGGCGCCGGCCTGGCCTGGTTCCTCGGTCGCCTCGCCGCCGGGCACCTGACCACGCACGCGCCGGACCTGCTCGCCACGATGCGATCCGCGGACACCCGCCCGGCATCCGGATCGCTCGGCGGCGACCTCGACCTGGCCGCGCTGCGCAACACCGACATCGGCGCCGGCCGCCTCGGCATCGCGCACGCCTCCCCGGCCCGGATCGCCGCCGTCTACGCCCTCTGCACGCTGTGCTGGATCCCGCTGGTCGCCCAGGGCCTCGTGCCCGCGGTCCTCCGGCCCGCCGATCCCGGCTGGTTCCTCTCCCGCCACGTCCCGGCCGCGCTGGAACGGCCGGTGACCATCGCCATGATCCTGCTCGGGCTGACCATGCTCGCCGCCGGCTGGCAACAGCTTCGCGCCGCCCGCGCGGAGAACGACCGGGCGCTCCGCACCGCGTCCGACGCCGCGGGGTAGGAGGACCGCACGCCATGGTGACGCCCGTGAGCGGCACCATGGCGTGCACCGCGCCCGTGACGCACGGCCGGTCCTAGGAGGCCGGCTTCATTGGCCGGGCTTGACCTCAACCGGCGTTGAGCTTCGAGGATGGTCCACATGAGCGAGAGCGCGCTGGTCATCGGCGCCACCGGGAACATCGGGCGGCATGTGGTCGCGGGACTGCGGGAGCGCGGGGCACCGGTCCGGGCGGTGAGCCGGCGGGACGGGTTCGACCTCGCCTCGCCGCCGGACCTGGCGGACGCGGCCGAGAGCGCCGGCTCGGTGTTCCTGATCTGGCCGTTCATGACGGCGGAGCATGCCGGGGCGGTGGCGGACCGGCTCGCCGGGAAGCGGGTCGTCTACGTGTCCGCGATGAGCGCGGAGACCGGGTTCTGGGGTGAGGTGGAGACCGCGATCCGCGGCGTGACGGACCGGTGGACGTTCCTGCGGCCCAGCGGGTTCGCCACCAACACGCTCGGCTGGGCGGATCAGATCAAGGACACCGGCACGGTACGGGTGCCGTACCCGGCCGCCCGGCGATCGCTGATCCACGAGCGGGACATCGCGGACGTGGCCGTGGCGGCGCTGCTCGACGACGCGCACGCCGGCCGTACCCATGTGCTCACCGGCCCGGAGGCGATCTCACAGACCGAGCAGGTGCGGCTGATCGGGGCGGCGACCGGCCGGGACCTGCGGGTGGCGGAGCAGCCGCGGGCGGAGGCGCGCGAGGGCATGCTCACCTGGGCGACGCCGGAGTGGGCGGAGACCGCGCTGGACTACTGGGCGTCGCTGGCGCACACGCCGGAGCCGGTCACCCGTACCGTGGAGGAATTGACCGGACGCCCGGCGCGCACGTTCGCGGCGTGGGCGCGCGACCACGCGGCCGACTTCAGCTAGCCGGGCGCCAGCCGAGCGCCGGGCCGAGACGGGTCGCGATGTCCGTGAGGATCTGGACGTAGTCGTCGTGCGCGAAGGAGAACGGCAGCGCGAACGCGACCTCGTCGATCTCCCGGAACGCGGCGTGCGCGTGGAGCATGTCCCGGATCTCCTCGGACGTGCCGACCAGGTCCGGCGCGAACATCATCCGCCGCGGGCCCTGCGGCTCGCGCGTGCGGGGCAGGCGCTTCTCCGCGTACGCCCGGTACGTGGCGATCTGCTCCGGCGACGCGCTGTCGGTGGGGATGACGACCAGGCCCTGCGAGACGCGCGCGGCGGCGCCGGCCGGGTGCGCGGCCCGGAACGCGCGCACCTGCTCCAGCTGGACCGTCGCGAAGTCCGTCGACTCACCCTCGGCGAAGACCACGCTGCTGGTCAGGAAGTTCATGCCGTGCTCGCCGGCCCAGGTCGCGGAGCGGAGGCTGCCGCCGCCGTACCAGAGGCGGTCGATCAGGCCGGGCGAGTGCGGCTGCACCCGGTTCGAGTACGCCTCGAAGCCCTCGGTCACGGCGCCGTCCGTCAGCGCGTCGCCGCGCACGGCCGCGAGCAGCCGCTCGGCCCGGCCGTACGAGAGGTCCTCGGTGTCCGCGGTGTCCGGGTAGAGCGCGTCCCGGACCACGTCCCAGCGCATCGGCGGGCCGGCGCTGAGCCCGGGGTTGAGCCGGCCGCCGGAGAGCACGTCGACGGTGGCCCAGTCCTCGGCGAGCCGGACCGGGTTCTCCCAGCCGAGCGGCGTGACCGCGGTGCCCAGCTCGATCCGCCGGGTGCGCTGGGTGGCCGCCGCCATCACCGCCACCGGCGAGGAGATGCCGAACTGGAAGTGGCGGTGGCGCAGCCAGGCGCTGTCGAACCCGAGGCGCTCCCCCAGCTCGATGATCCGCAGGGTGGACTCGTGGCCGGCCGCGGGATCGTCCTCGTCGAACAGCCCGATGGTGAGGAATCCCAGCTTCCGGAGCGGCTTGTCAGGCGTCGGCACGATCCCATTCTGCACGCGCGGGCGCCCCGTCGCCCGGGCGACGGGGCGTCGTCTCACGGCAACTGCACCATGATCGTGCTCATCTCGTTCCACGACCGGTCGTACGCGGTGACGAGCGCCGAACCGGGCAGGCTGTTCGCCCCCAGGGTCAGGCTGTTGGCGGTCGTCTTCAGGATCCGCGCGGTACCGCCCGATGACGAGTAGAGGTAGAGGTGGTACGCCACCACGCCCACGTTGTCGGTGGCCGGTGCCCAGCTGATCGTCCAGCCGCCGCCGGGCGCGGGCGTGGCGGTCGGCAGGCCCGGTGCGCCCGGTCGCTCCGTGTCACCCGGCACCCGTGGGAACGCCGGTGGCTGCGGCACGGTGGCCCAGTGCGACAGCGCCGACTCGTTGCCGGCCGCGTCCCGCGCCATGACGTGGAAGTTCATCCACGGCGCGATCGGGTCCAGCGGGAGCCGGACCGTACCGGCCGCGGGAAGCGTCGCGATCACCCCGCTGGACTCCGTCGTGTACGTGCGATACACCACGTAGTCCGTGACACCGGTGTCGTCGATCGTCGGGTGGACCCGGATCGTCGCGTAGCCGGGCTCGACGCGAACCACGTCCGCACCCGGCGGCCGGAGCGGATAGCGGATGTCCGGCTGCGCCGCGGCGTACGACTCGACGCGCACGTTGTCGAAGTCGACCGGGCCGCCGTAGCTGACCAGCGCCGCCGGGCCGCCGCCCAACCGGACGTCGCGGGCGAACAGGGCACCACCGGTGCCGGCCGTGTACCCGACCAGCGTGCTGCCCCTGACCGCGAGGATCAGCCGCGCCGACCGCCAGCCCGGTGGGGTGACCAGTGCCGGAAGGGTGTCGAGCGTCTGCACCGTGCCCCGGGCGGAGACGTACTGGAGCGCCGGCACCATGTCGTTGCGGATGACCATCCGGTAGTGGCTACCGTCCGGGCGCACCCGCACCGCCACCCCGGCACCCGTCTGCCCCGGCGTCGGCCGGACGTCGACGGTCACGGCGTAGTCGGCCCAGCCCGGCCCGGCCGTCCGCAGCAGGCCGGGGCCGGTGGTGCGCGCGACCGTCGCGTTCCACTCCTCGTCCAGTGCCGCGTCCCAGGAACCGGACACCGGCTCCCAGCCCGCCAGGGTGCCGTCGTCGAACGAGTCGGCCAGCAGCACCGGCGCCGGATCGCCGAACTCCGCGGCCGACGCCCGGCCGGGCAGCATCACCGCCGTCAGCAGCCCGGCCGTCATCATCACCAGCAGTTTCCGTACACGCATCGAAGACCTCCACGGTTGTCGAGAGGTCGCCGATGCTATCGACGCGCGATACCCCCGACCGTCGGTTTAGGACGGTCCGACCCGTAGGTCTCAGTGCGTTGATGGCTAGCGATCCGGCGAGGGCGACACTCCACCCGTTCTACGCGCCCGCCGGTTTCCAGCCGATGGCCGGGGCGACGTGGGCCGCGATCGTGCCCAGAATCCGCGCGTTGTACTCGACGCCCAGCTGGTTCGGCACCGTGAACAGCACGTAATCGGCCTCGCGTACCGCCTCGTCCGCGGCCAGCTCCGCCGCGATCCGGTCCGGCTCGCCGACGTAGGTGCGCCCGAACCGCGACCGCACCCCCTCCAGCAGCCCGACCTGGTCGTCGTGGCCCTGCGCGCCGAAGTACAGCTCGTCGATCGCCTCGGTGATCGGCAGCACGCTGCGGGACACGGACACCCGCGGCGCCCGCTCGTGCCCGTGCTCCGCCCAGGCCGCCCTGAACAGCCGAATCTGCTCGGCCTGCAACTGGTCGAACGGCACGCCGGTGTCCTCGGTCAGCAACGTCGAACTCTGCAGGTGCACGCCGAGCCTCGCGGCCCACTGGCCGGTCGCGCGGCTGCCCGCACCCCACCAGACGCGGTCGCGCAGACCCGGCGACTGCGGCTGGATCGCCAGGTGACCGCTCACGCCACCGGTCCGGCCCGGGTCGGTGCGGGCGACCGGCGCACCGTCGATCGCGGCCAGGAACACCTCGGCCTTCGACCGGGCCATCTCCGCGGCGTCGTCCGCCACGTACCCGAACGTCTCCGCGCCGCGCAGCGCGGTCTCCGGGGACCCCCGGCTGATCCCGAGCTGCAGCCGCCCGCCGCTGATCAGGTCCGCGGCCGCGGCCTCCTCCGCCATGTACAGCGGGTTCTCGTAGCGCATGTCGATCACGCCGGTGCCGATCTCGATCCGGCGGGTGCGCGCACCGATCGCGGCGAGCAGCGGGAACGGCGACGCGAGCTGCCGCTCGAAGTGGTGCACGCGCACGAACGCGCCGTCCACCCCGAGCTCCTCCGCGGCCTCGGCCAGCTCGATCGTCTGCACCAGCGAGTCCGCGGCGCTGCGGGTCTGCGAGCCCGGCACGTCCCGCCAGTGCCCGAACGACAGGAATCCGATCTTCTTCACGCCTGCCATCAACGCCCGGCGCACCGCACGGGTTCCCGGCTGCGACACATCCCTCAGTCGCCGGCGGCGTTCCGGCGTCGCACATGACCCCGCAGTGCCGGCCCCTGCCGCTCGCCCGGGGCGGGCCGTCAGCCGAAGGTCACCGGCAGCGCGATCGCGACCGGCCAGGCGATCATCACGGCACCGGCCGCGATCGGGGACCACCAGGCGGCGCCGCCGCGCCGGGCGACGGCCGCGAGCAGCGCGTACAGCGCGAAGAGCACCGCGATGAGGGGCGCGACGAGGGTCAGGAAACCCGGCGCGAAACCGGCGACGGCCGCGGCGGCGAGCGGGACGGCGGTCCCGGCCAGCACGGCGAGATCCCACCCCGGCCCGGCCAGCGCCCGCGCGCCGGCCAGCAGCGCGGCCGTCGCCGATGCCAGCGCCGCCACCAGCAACCAGCGCTGTCCGTGCGGCACCATCAGGGTCAGACCCAGCTGCACCGGTACGACCACCGCCACGCCCCCGGCCAGCATCGACACCGCGGCCGTCCAGCCCGGCACCGGCGGTCTCCGCCAGCCGGTCAGCACACCGGCCGCGACCGCGAGCCCGCCGCCGACGGCCGCGAAGTAGCCGATCAGGTATCCGGTCACCGGCGACGGCGCCGCCACGGTCCCGACGCCGCCACCGAGGAGGCCGAGCACGCTCGCCGCCCCGACGGCGGCCCACGTCACCGGCCGCCGCAACGTGCCCGGCCGGATCGGTCCGGGTGGCGTCCGGGTCCCGCCGTGATGTCCCGGCTCGGGGCCGGCCGGCCCGGCACCGACCGGCGAAGCACCGGGCCCGAGGCCGTCCGGGTTGGGCGCCGGGCCGTCCGAGCCCGATACGGCGCCGCCGGAACCGGACGCGGTGCCGCCCGGACCCGATGCAACGCCGCCCGAACCCGACGCGATGCCGCCCGGTGAGGTGGGGCGCGGGGCGGAGCCGCGAGCCAGCGCGGCCGCCAGGAGCAGCAGCGCGCCGAGCAGCGTGAACGTGCCGGCGGTTACGCGGCGGAGCGGGACGATACCGGAGCCGGCCGCGGTGTTGCCGACCGCCGCGTCCAGCCAGGCGGCGGCCTCGCGGTGCGTGCGGGGCGCGAAGAGCACGCTGATGTGCTCGACAAACGGCACGCTGACCAGGCGCCGATCGCCGGTGGACCGATCGCCGGCCGCCTGCTCACCGGCCGCCTGCTCACCGGCGGCCCGGAAGCCGGCCGGCTCCAGTGCGCCGACGATCAGCAGCAGCCGCCGCGGACCGGGCCCCGTGCCGGAGCCGGGCAGTGAGATCGCCACCGTGGCCGCGATCCGCGGGTCGGCCGCGCCGGACCGGACCACCGCGCCCGCACCCATCGAGTGGCCGAGCAGCGTGACCCGGTCCGGGTCGACGTCCGGCAGGCCGCGCGCGTGCGCGACCACGGACGCGATCTCCGGGTCGATCACCGACGGCACGTCGAGCCGGCGGGTGTTCGCGCCGTGCCCGGCCAGATCGGGGAGCAGCACCACGTAGCCGCGGCGGGCCAGCGTGTCCGCGAACGGCCGCATCAGCCGCCCGGAGCCGGCGTACCCGTGCACCACCACGACCGCGGGCCGCGCGCCGGAAACCCCGGCCGCCCGGACGATCTCCACCGGCACACCGTCGGCCCGGGCCGGCTCGCTGCGCAGGCCACGGTCCGCGAGCACGAGACAGGTCAGCCCGGCGGCCACCGCCAGGATCCCCGCGACGAAGGCGGACCACCACGGTCGAATCGACATCGATGCACCGTACCGGTCGACAGCCGGCCGCGATCACCAGCGGCACGGCCGACCCGCCCCCAGCGGCGCGGCCGACCCGGTCACCAGCGGCGTGGCCGGCCGGATCGCCCAGCGGCGTGGCGCGGCGGGATCGCCGGTGACCCGGCCGGGCGGTCGCGAACCCGTGCGTGGCGGCGACCGCGGCGGACGGTTCCCAGAGTCGCGGACTTCCGGCTTGCTTCCGGAAGACCGGGCACCGCCGACGGGCGCATTTATTGACGTTCATCTCTTGATGGCGCCGCCGGTTCCATAGATACTCCGAAATGTTTCAGTCGTTCTCCGGAAGGAACCCACCGATGCCCCGGAATCGCATCACCGCGCTCGCCACGGCCGCGCTGGCCGTGGCGAGCGCGGCCGTCGCCGTCGTCGCGACCGGCCCCGCCACCGCCGCCGTCACCGGCCCGGCCGCCGCGGCCGCCGCCTGCGAGAACGGCTACGTCGCGCTCACCTACGACGACGGCCCGAACCCGTCCACCACGCAGGCGCTGCTCACCGCGCTGCGCAACGCGAACGCGCGTGCCACGTTCTTCAACACCGGCCAGCGCGTCCAGCAGAATCCGGCGCTGGCCCGGGCGCAGGTCACGGCCGGCCACTGGGTCGCGAACCACAGCTGGAGCCACCCGCACATGACCCAGCTGTCCGCCGCGCAGATGAACCAGGAGCTGTCCCAGACCCAGTCCGCGATCGCGCAGGCCACCGGCGTGACACCCCGGCTGTTCCGGCCGCCCTACGGCGAGACGAACGCGACGCTGCAGTCCGTCGAGGCGCAGCTCGGCCTCCGCGAGATCATCTGGACCGTCGACTCCCAGGACTGGAACAACGCGTCCACCGCCCAGATCGTCGCGGCCGCGAACTCGCTGCAGTCCGGCGGCATCATCCTGATGCACGACGCCTACCAGACCACGATCAACGCGGTGCCGCAGATCGTCGCCAACCTCGCGGCCCGCGGCCTCTGCCCCGGCATGATCTCCCCGACGACCGGCCGCGCCGTCGCCCCGGACGGCAACGGCGGCACCGATCCCGGCCCGTCGGCCTGCACCGCCACCTACGCCGAGACGCAGCGCTGGGGCGACCGCTTCAACGGCCAGGTCACCATCCGCGCCGGCAGCACCGCCATCACCGGCTGGACCTCCACCGTCACCCTGGCCGCGTCCCAGCGGGTCACCACCACCTGGAACGGCACCCCCACCTGGGACGCCTCCGGCACCGTGCTGACCATGCGCCCCAACGGCAACGGCTCCCTCGCCCCCGGCGCCAGCACCACGTTCGGCTTCACCGTCATGGCCAACGGCACCTGGACCGCGCCCTCCGTCACGTGCCGCACCCCCTGAAGTGACGTAGCCGATCGGCTAGCCATGAAGCTAGCCGATCGGCTACCTTCATGGGCGTGAGACGGACACCGGGGGAAGCCCGGCGACGGTTGCTCGATGCCGCCCTCGGGCTCTACGCCCGGCATGGTGTCGGGGGGACGTCGCTGCAGATGATCGCGGATGAGCTGGGGGTGACCAAGGCCGCGGTCTACCACCAGTTCGCGACCAAGGAGGAGATCGCGGTCGCGGTGCTGCAGCCCGCGGTCGACGCGCTCGCCGCGGTGGCGGACGTGGCCGAGGCACAGCCGACCCGGGCCGGGCGGCGGGAGACCGCGGTCACCGGCGTGGTCGGGCTGATCGTCGCGAACCGGGAGCGGGCCTCGGTGCTCTCCGGCGACCCGGCGATGGCCGCGCTGATCCGCGCGCACCCGGACCTCGCGGTCCAGGCCCGCCGGCTCAAGGCCGCGATCTTCGGCGCGGCCGTCGACGCACCGGAGGCGCGCGTCGCCGCGACGGTGCTGGCCGGCGGCATGGCCACAGCCGGGCGGGACCCGAGCCTCGCCGACCTCACCGACGACAACCTCCGGGTCCATCTGCTCACGCTCGCCCGCCGCCTGCTGCGCATGCGGGTGCCGCACCACTGAGGGAGAAGCACCATGTGTTACGGCGACGACGCCCAGGCCCCGGCCCCGCCGGAGCGCGCCCCGCTCGGCTCGCACGGCGAGGTGGTCCTCACCTCGGCCGACGGCACCCGGTTCGGTGCCTACCACGCCGATCCGGAGACCGCGTCCGACCAGGCGATCGTGATCCTGCCGGACGCGCGCGGGCTGCACACGTTCTACCACGACCTGGCGAAACGCTGGGCGGAGGCGGGCCGGCACGCGATCGCGATCGACTACTTCGGGCGTACCGCGGGGATCGGGCCGCGCGGTGAGGACTTCCCGTACCGGGAGCACATGCGGGGCATGGATCTCGGGAAGATCGCCGAGGACGCGTCCGCGGCCGTCGCCTGGCTGCGTGAGCGGACGGGCGCGCGCAGCGTGTTCGTGGTCGGCTTCTGCATCGGCGGCGCGATGTCGTGGCGGCAGGCCGCGGCCGGCGACGACCTGGCCGGCGTGATCGGTTTCTACGGCATCCCGTCCCCCGCGCTCGACGCCGCACCGGCCATCGCCTCACCGGTGCTGGTGATGGCCGCGGGCAAGGATTTCACGCCGGTCGAGGACACCCGGAACTTCGCCGACACGGTACGCCGGGAGGCCGGCGTCGACGTCACGTTCGAACTCTTCCCGGACGCGCCGCACAGCTTCTTCGACCAGGCGTTCGGCCAGTACCGGGCGGACGTGGACCGGGCCTGGCGGGTGCAGCTCGACTTCCTCGACCGGCACTCCGTACCCGCCTGATCTATGGTCGGTGCATGGTCGCGCGATTCGGATCGGGCGGTGCGTGGGCGGAACGTGCCGCCCGTCCGCTCCGGCTCGTGGCAGGTCCCGGCGCCCGGCCCACCGCCGACGACCTGGCGGCGCTGCGGGCCGCGTTGCTGCAGCGTGACGAGCCGGGCGCGACGCTGGCCCGGGCGCTGCTCACCGATCGGACGATCACCCAGGCCCAGGTCCGGGACGCGCTCGCGGATCCCGGCGCCGCCGCGCCGGCACCCGTCGAACAGTTCCTCGACACGGTACGGGTCCGTCCGTCCTGGGTGGACGACGAGCAGCTGGACCGGGGCGCGGAGGCGTGCCGCACGTTCGGTTTCGACGCGTCCCGGGTCCTGGCCTACGGCTCGCTGCTCGGTGGCTACCGCACCGCTGCCGCGCTGGAGCCGCTGGTGCGCACCGGGCGGCTGACCGGTGCGGAGACCGCGCGCCGGATCGCGGAGACGACGGAGTGGTGGCGGGCCGTGACCGCGCCCGGCGGTCTGCGCCCGGGTGCCGAGGGCCACCGGCTGACGCTGCACGTCCGCGTCATGCACGCGATGGTCAACCACCGTCTGGAGGCGGACCCGTCCTGGGACCGCGCCGGCCGCGGCGTGCCGATCAACCAGTACGACCAGGCGAGCACGCTCGGCGTGTTCAGCACCAGCTTCCTGCTGCACCTGCGCCTGCTCGGGGTGCGGGTGAGCCGCGCGGACGGCGCCGCCGTGATGCACCTGTGGAGCTACGTGGGCGCGCTGATGGGCGTCGCCGACCGCTGGCTGCCGCACACCGAACGCCGCGGCCGCCGCCTGCTCTATCACCTGCTCGCCCACGACCCGCCGCCGGACGCGAACAGCGTGGCGCTGGCCCGCGCCCTGATCGACTCCGGCGCACCGGAACCGCGCGAGCGGGCGCTCTCCGTCGCCACCTGGCTGCTCGGCCCGGCCGCGCTGCGCGACCTCGGCCTGCCCCCGCGGCCGCCGTGGTTCGCACTCTCCCGGGTGGCCTCGAACGTCGCGGCCACGCACGTCGCCGGCCGGTTCCCGGGCGGTCACCGCCGGCTTCTCGCCCGCGCCGAACGCCAGCTCCGCCACTCCCAGGCCGCCGGCCGCCACCCGCACACCTGAGCACCGCGATCCGCTGTCCGGCCGCGCGGCCGGACAGCGAACCCCGGCACAGCCCCCGGGGGCGGCAAGCGGGACCGGCCCCGGGCGGGCAAGCGGGACCGGCCGACGCGACCGGCCGGCGGAACCAGCCAGCGCGACCGGTTGGCGGGACCCGCCGGACAGCGGACCCCGGCGCAGTCCCCGGGGCTGGCTGGCGGGACCGGCCCCGGGGCGGGCAAGCGGAACCAGCCAGCGCGACCAGCCAGCGCGACCAGTCGGTGGCGGCTCAGCCGATGTCGGCCGTGGCCGTCACCGAGGCGGTGAGGAGGCGGGGGTCGCCGGTGCGGCCGTAGGCGTCGACGGCCGCGTCGGCGAATTTGATCGCGTGTGGATCGCCGGTGGCCAGCGCCCGGTCCAGCGTCTCCGCCGCCGAGTAGGTGCCGTCGGGGGCCGGTCGCGGCGTCGGCGCGGAGTACGCGGCCGTGACCGCCGCGGTCGCCGCCCACGCCGCGGCCAGGCTCGCCCGGTGCAGTCCGGCGGGCAGCACCGGCAGGACCCGCAGCACCGCCGTCGGCGCGGTGGCCGCGTGCACCAGCATGACCGGGTTGCGGTGCCCGTGCGTGACGTGCCGCGCCACCGCCGCGTCCACGATCGCCGCGACCGCCTCGGCCACCGCGGAAGGCTCGGCCACGCCGGGTCCCGGCCGAACATCCGACGCGACGCCGGAACCCGCGGCCACGTCAGCACCGGAACCCGCTCCAGAACCCGCGGCCGTGCCGGACCCGGAGCCTGCGACCGTGCCGGAACCACGACTCGCGCCGGAATCACGACCCGCGCCGGAAGCCGCAGCCACGCCGGGCCCCGCACCCGTGCCGGAACCAGAGGCCGGGCCGGCGTCCGGCCCGGCTCCCGGCACCGTGGGGATCGCGCCCGCGGTGGCCGGCCAGGACGGCATCGCCGCGAGCTGGGCGAGCCGGGAGCGGATCCCGAAGCGCTGGTCGAGGACGAGCGGCACCGCGTCCAGCGCGGATCGCGGGTCGCTCGCCCGGTACGGTCCGGAGCCCGCCGGCGCCAGCGGCTGCCAGCGCGCCGCCCAGTAGGCCAGTCCCTGCCCCAGCTCGGCCACCCGTCCCGGCGTCTCCCGCGCGCGCAGGGCGCGGACCGCGTGGCCGACGCGGATCACGCCGTGGGTGGCGCCGGCCGCGATGCCGGGCAGCAGCCGTGGCCACCAGGTGACCAGCACGTCGCGCCACGGCGCGGTGGCCGTGGCGTGGGCGAAGAAGTCCAGCCAGTCGCCGGTACGCACCGGGTCGCCGAGCGGGTCGCGCCACTCCTCCGGCCGGATCGGGGCGATGCCGCGCGGCCGTTCGTCGAGCCGGTCCGCGTACCCGTCGATCCACCGGTGCACCGCGCCGCCGAAGCCGCGTGCGGCGAGCACCTCCACCGCCATCGGCGCGTGGTTGGAGAGCCAGCCGTCCCGCTCCGGGCCGGTGCCGATCAGTCGTGCGTACGCCTCGTCGAGGTCCGAATCCGCCATGCGCACAGACTCGGACCTCAACCGCGGTTCAGGTCAAGACGTCAGGACCGCGGTACGAAGCTGTCGAAGATCAGCTGGAGGTCCCGGTTGGCCGCGGCCCAGTCCGACTCCATGGTCTGCCAGTAGATGCCGTACGCCTGGTTCGGCGACGTGACCACGCCCCGGTTGTTGACGTGCACCCGCCCGAAGTCCGAGTCGTAGGACCACTCCCAGTCCGCCGCCTTCTGGAAGTAGTCGACCTCCGCGATCTTCACCTCGCTGTAGCCGGGGAACTCACCGCCGGCCCGCCGGGTGTCCCGCTGCGCGCTCCAGTCCGCGACCGGGTCCGGCCGGGGCTGGTCGGTCTGGTCGATGCCGAGCACCCGGCCGTTGTTGCTGCGGAAGTAGACCATCGTCCCCTCCTGCGACTGCGCCCACCCGTTCGGCACGTAGACCTTGAAGCCGGTCGGGTCGGTGTAGTCCCGCCAGCCCGCCGGCAGCTGCGGGCGCCGGCCCGCGCCGGAACCGCCGCCGTTGTCGCCACCACCGGCGGCCGCACCGGTCGGCGACGGCGTCGCGGCACCGGTCGGCGACGGCTCCGCCGTCGGGGAGGCGGGGGCATCCGACGGTACGGACGAGGGCGCGTCCGCGCTCGCGGCCGGCCCGGGAGCCGCGGCGGTGTCGTCGGGCGTCTCCGTGGTGCCGTCCGGCCGCATCGCGATGAACGTGACCAGCGCCACGACCAGCAGAACCGCGACCGCGGCCGCGCCGATGATCACCGGTCGGGCCGGCCCCGGCCGTACCGTCGACGGGTCCTGATCTTTTCTGGACGGCGCGACCGGCGCCGCGGAGGCGCGCGCGACCTTGGCCTTGCCCTCCGCCGCGGCCTGCAGCAACCGGCTCGCGTCCGCGCTGGAGAGCCGCTCGCCCGGGTTCTTCCTCAGCAGGCCGTCGATCACCGGGGCGAGCGCGCCGGCCCGCTCCATCGCGTCCGGCGGGTCGGCCGCGATGGCGGTCAGCGTGCCGACCGCGGACGAGCGGTGGAACGGCGCGCGGCCCTCGACCGCGTCGTAGAGCGTGGCGCCGAGCGACCACAGGTCGGCCGCCTCGGTGGCCTCACCCTCCTGCGCGCGCTCCGGCGCCATGTAGTCGAGCGAGGCGTGCAGCTGCTGGCCGGAGCTGGTGACCAGCCCGTCGCCCTCGATCGTGGCGATGCCGAAGTCGGTGAGCACGACGCGGCCGTCGTCGGCGATCAGCACGTTCGCCGGCTTGACGTCGCGGTGCTGGACGCCGGCCTTGTGCGCGGCCTTCAGCGCCTCCAGGATCTCCAGCCCGATCATCGCGGCCTGGCGGTCGTCGAGCGGCCCGTCCTGCTGGACGATCTCCTTGAGCGAGCGGGACGGCACGTGCTCCATCACGATCCACGGTTTGCCGTCCGCCTCGAACACGTCGTAGACGCCGACCACGCCGGGATGGTTGAGCCGGGCGGCCGCGCGGGCCTCCCGCAGTGTCCGGCGGCGGGCGACCGCCGCGTCCTCCTCGCTCCCGGGCGGGAGGACGATCTCCTTGATGGCGACGTCTCGGTCGAGCCGCTCGTCGTGCGCGAGCCACACCCGGCCCATGCCGCCGGAGCCGATCGCTTCGCCGAGACGGTATCGTCCGGCGATCATGGTGGGGGCCTCTGGCATACATGAAAACTACCCAGTAGGTGCGACAGTGACGCATCAGGGATGCGCCCCGGCCATCACGAATTCTCCCGGACCGTGATCTGGCACACTCACCCGGCCGCCGGAGTGACGGAACCATGATCGGCGGCGCTGACTCGTCTGATGTGCGGGCCCGGCACTCGGTCGGGACGGACGGTTCCGGGCCCGCGCAGCCGACCCGTGATCGTGGGGTCGGCACATGTCCGCGCATGTCATCGAAGATCTGGTGGAAGACCCGGTGCGGGCGCCGGACCGGCACCACCCCCGCGGACGACGGCCGGGCGCGTGACCGGCGCCGGCGGCACGCTACGCGTTCCGGCGGACCCACGACTGCGCACCGGCCCGGGCCGGATCCGGCTCCGCCGTGGCTGCGCGTCCCGCTGCCGGACGGCCACCGCCCGTCCGATGAGGATCTGGCGCTCCGGGGCGGGACCGCCGCGGTCCGGTGGTACGACGTGACGTGAACCATGCGGAACGGAAAATTGCACGGCGCGGGGGTGTCACGTAACGCAGTGAGCCGGTAACGTCGCGTGGGTTGCCGCAGCCCAGGCCGATGTGGGCGCGGCGCCGTCTCGCACGTCCGCACGGGGAATCCGCTGGTTCACGCGTCCCGGAGGCAAGGGTTTGTCATCGTCCACCATCACTCAGCGACACGCACCTGTAACTGATCGTCATCAGGCGGAGGAACACATCGCCTCGGCCTGCTTCCGCACCGGCCCGTCCCGGCTGATCGGTGCGGAGCTCGAGTTCACGGTCCACCACGCGGACGATCCGGCCCGCCCGATCGATCTCGGCACGCTACGGCGCGCGCTCGGCCCGCACGCACCGGCCACCATCGCGCCGGACAGTCCACAGGAGACACTGGACAACGGCACGCCGGTCACGGTCGAGCCCGGCGGCCAGGTGGAGATCTCGTCCGCGCCGTTCCGCTCGCTCACCGCGCTCTACGCGGCCACCGAGGGCGACCGCCGCCAGCTGGCCCGGATGCTCGCCGCCGAGGGCCTGGTCCTCGGCGAGAGCGGCCTGGACCCGTGGCGCTCCCCGCGCCGCCTGCTGCGCACGCCGCGGTTCGACGCTCTCGAGAAGGCGTTCGACCGCACCGGTACGGCCGGGCGCGTGATGATGTGCAACACCGCCGGCCTGCAGGCGTGCGTCGACGCGGGCGAGCCGCGCCAGCTGGCCGCGCGCTGGGCCGCGCTCTACGCGACCGGTCCCGCGCTGATGGCCGCGTTCGCCACGTCGCACCGGCAGGGCGGCATCGACACCGGCTGGCACTCGGCCCGCATGCGCGCCTGGTTCGGCGTCGACCGGCAGCTCACCCGCGAGATCGACCTCGGTGCCGACCCGGCGCACGCGTGGGCCCGGCACGCGCTCGCCGCGCCGCTGCTCTGCGTGCGCCGCGACGACGGCGACTGGGCGGCACCGCGCGGCCTCACCTTCAACGACTGGATCGACGGCGCGCTGGACACCCCGCCGACCACCGAGGACCTCGACTACCACCTCACGCTGCTGTTCCCGCCGATCCGGCCGCGCGGCTACCTCGAGGTCCGCTGCCTGGACGCGCAACCGGGCAACGAGTGGATCGCCCCGATCGCCGCGATCGCCGCGCTGCTGGCCGACGACGAGACCACCGACCTCGCGCGCGATCTGGCCGCGCCGGCCGCCGGCCGCTGGGAGCCGGCCGCGCGGGACGGTCTCGACGACCCGGTCGTCGGCCGCGTCGCGCACGCCGTGCTGGACCTGGCGGTCCGCCGCCTGGACCGCACCACCCTCGACGCGCCCACCCGCCACCGCGTTACGGAGATCATTGCGAGACGTCTGAGCAAGGAGTCAGCGACCGGGCACTGAAACCTCGGTGAACACCGGGCTAACTGCCTGGTCAGAGTCCCCTTCCCCGGTCGTACCGTGGTGGGATGTCTTCGGTCCTGCTGCGTCCCACCGCCGACGCCGCCCGCGAGCTGGCCCACCGGGTGATAGGCGGCCTGGGTAACCGGTGGCTGCACACCGCGGCCGTGGCCGCCCGCGCCGCCCGGCTCGCCACCGTGGTCCCGGCCGAGGACCGGGAGATCCTGGTCGCGTCCGCCTGGCTGCACGACATCGGTTACGGCGAGCTGGCGCGCGCCACCGGCTTCCACCCGCTGGACGGTGCCCGCCTGCTCGACCGCCACGGCTGGCCGGCCCGAGTCTCCGGCCTCGTGGCCAACCACTCCGGCGCCTGCTTCGTCGCCGCGGTGCACGGCCTCGAGGCGGAGATGGCCGACTACCCGGACGAGGCCTCGGCGACCTCGGACGCGCTGACCTACGCCGACCAGACCGTCGGCGCCCGCGGCGAGCCGCTGGGCATCGACGCCCGCATCGCGGACATGCTGCACCGCCACGGCCCCGGCTCCCCCAACGCGGCCGTCGCCCACCTGCGCACCCCGCACATCCGCGCGATAGCGGACCGCGTCCAGACCCGCCTCAGTGCCGCGCTCTGAAGCGAGTGCTCGCATCGGGCGTGTTGGCGCATCCTCACCGGTCAGCGGCGACGCCTACGCGCCGCCTGGCCACAGGCCGAGCAGTTCGACCGTAACGTCGCACCTACGGGGTGGCTGTGCGCTCGACGCGCCGAGCCGTTCTGTCAGCGAACACATCATCCGCGGGGGTCCGGGAATATCGACGGCCCGGGCCCGGCAGGAGACGCTGTAGGGCACCCGGACCATCCGCCGGCACGTCAGGCCCGCTCATCACCGGTCTGTTGGCCGCGGTAAGCGCCACCACGGAAAGCAAACCGCTAAATCTAGAAATATCGGGTACGACACACCCCTCCGCTCACCGGCGAGGCCCTCAGACCGAAGCCTCGATAGGTCGCTCCGCATGGTGAGACCAAGCCCGCCGGTAGCCGATGTCGAGTGCCGCTGCCGGAACGCATGGTCCCGGACGGTCAAGACCGCTGACCGGACGGTGGACTCCGAAAGTCACATAGGACTGTGAGACTTGCGGCATGGTGCGGCGCTTTCATCAGATCGTGGACGACATCAAGCAGAAACGCTCCCTCGACCTTTACGCAACCACCGTCGTCGCTTTCATCTTCGGCGCGCTGCTACTGATCGGCGCGGACCTGCCGGACAACCTCCGCTGGTCACTGCTGTTCGCGGGGATCGGTTTCCTGCTGTTGCGCGTCGCTCTGGCCGCCCATCAAGAGGAACGGTTCCTCGACCGTAGTGACTACGACCGTCATCCGATATCCGACGCCTTACGCACCGCCCGAGAAGTATGGATCTTTGCGCCGGTCGGGACGAACTTCCTGACGAACGAACGCTGCGAGATGCTCCGTCGTGGCGCCCTGGCGAGAAACGATGGCACGGTACGCATCGTCACGCTACGGCTGTTCGATGAGAACGATCCGATCGCCGCACAGTTGGATGCCCTTCTCGATCATCCGGTGCAGGCGGCAGCGGCGTCCATGCGAGAGATCCGCAACCGCCTGGAGGCGATGTCCCGCTGGCAGGTCAGCGGGGATTTTGCGTACGGCGAGATCCCGTTCAATCCAGGGTTCAGCATCGTTGCAATCGACCCGCAGTCACCGCGCGGATTCGCGAACGTCGAGTTTCACGGCTTCCGGAACGACACCATCGGCTCCCGCATGCACATCCATCTGACCCGAGCGGACGGCCAGTGGTTCAAGTACTGGTTAGAACAATTCGAAGAGATCTGGCGCACCACGCAGTCTGCCGGCACCCATACACCCATCGAATGACTGTCCCCGGCACTATCGCTGGACAAGCCTTCACCGGAGGTCACCATCCTTACACACGAGCAGATACGCCACTTTCGCCAGTGCGGCTATCTCATACTCAGAGGATGCATCAGTGGTGATCTCGTCGGAAGCCTCAAACAGCTGATCACGAACGAGAGTGTTGATCCGCGAAGCGGCCCACCGGCCGTCAGCACCGGCGGCCAGCTCAAGCTCTACCAGTTCGTTGACCGCGATCCAGGACTTGGCAGGCGCCTGATCACGCACCCCGGAATTCTGGAGCCGCTCACATCGCTCCTGGGACCGAACATCATATTCCAGACCAACAGGCACAATCAGGCATCTGTCAACGGACCGGGCGAGGCAGAGGCGAGATTGCATCGGGACGTTCTGCAATGGAGCCGCAATGTCATCACCGCGATCGTCTATCTCGAGGACTCGACCACGCACAACGGCTGCACGCAAGTGATACCGGGTTCTCAGTTCGCCCCGTTCTTCGGTGTTCCACAACCGGACGGCGGCGGCACGTGGCTAGATGCTCACGACGAGATCAAAGAGCTGTCTGAACAAGTCCTCCCGGTGCCGGCCTCGACAGGCGACGTCCTTCTTCTGGACAGCCTCACCTTTCACTCCGTGGGCCGGAACGCAGGTAACACCACACGGATGAGCATCGCTCTGAGCTATCGCAGCGTCGACGAGCTCGACCCACGCCCGCTGGATACAACGCAGATCCTCGTCGCTGGTGACGCCATCTATCGTGGCAACGAACGCGCAAGGTCGGAAAAATCGAGCCTTCGGTGACGACGACCGGGATGGCAGTCGTCACCGGAGCCTCACGAGGCCTCGGCTTCGCTCTGATCAGTCGCCTGGCTCGCGAGGGCGTCCGAACCGTCGGGGTGGTCCGGCAGTCCACCGATCAAGACCGGATCCGGGCACTCGGCCACCATGTGCGGGCGGTGGTGGCCGACGTAACCACCGATCAGGCCGCCGACCGCATCGTCGCAGCAGTGCGGAAAACGCCCGTATCCCTCCTGATTCACAATGCGGGCCGTACCTACGGTCCAGCCGGACTGAACGATCTGAACCTCGATGACGTACGCCACTCCTTGGCTCTTCACTGCCTAGCGCCGATCCACATATCCCGGGCACTGCTCCCCAATCTGCTCAGCGCCGGCAGGCCGGCGGTCGCGCTGGTCTCGTCGAGGTGGGGAGCCTTCAGCACCGTCGCCTCCGAGGAGAAGGTGACCGGGCCCCTGCACTACGCATACCGCATCGGCAAGGCCGCAGAGAACATGGCCGGCCTTTGTCTGCGTCAGGACCTCGCCGCTGTCGGCATCCGAGTCTTTGCTGTTCATCCCGGCGCTCTCCGAACTCGGCTCGCGGCCGTGGACGCGAACGTGGAGCCGGACGACGCAGCACGGTCCCTGATCTCGCTGTGCCGGCAGCAGGCCAGCCCGAACCCGTTCGTCTACCGCGACGGCCGAGCGCACCCATGGTAGGGCAGTCGCCGGCACAACACCGCATTCCTCGGGAAGATCTACACGGTCGAAATATCGCGTGGGAGCTGGGCAGGCGGCTCAGGCAACCCGGTGCCGTACACCGCAGCGCACTGATGAATACCGGTTTCGCATGCGCCTTCCCACTCGGTCGAGATCATCTTCTAGCAGTGCACACTACGGAGGGCCTCGGCCACGTAAGCCCAATAGAAGGATGGCGCTCCACCGGTGATAGACGAGTAACGTTTGCCTCGGTGTCAGGATCACGGCTGCTTATGATCCGTGACGGTATTCTCGAGCTCCACGGTCGAGACAGAGCGGGCGACAACGTCGAGAGCACCGCCTTCTCCTGCCCAGCAACAGCAGCAACGCTGATCGGGGACGATCTGGTGGTCGCGGTCTTCCCCACCTCAGGACTGATACGGGGCTACGACTTATCGGGCGCCTTGCGTTTCGAGGGCGGCGCACCTGACGGACTGGAGGAACCGTCCGGAGTCAGCGCAGCGCCGGACGGTACCGGCTTTCTCGTCGCTGACGCGCGTCGGCACATCGTGCTCCACTTCCCTGTCCCGTTCCGCAGCCGACCACCGCGGCGGGTGACGGGCCGACCTGGCTGGGCCGGCAAGCAGGACGGTTTGCTCAACGCACCACGATTCGCCGCGTTCACCTCTCAAGGCACGGTGCTCGTAACGGACACCAAGAACAATCGTCTGCTGGAGTTCGATGGTGATCGACTGCACCGCTCCTGGGGCATGCTCGACTCTTTCTCCGAACCGTCATTCCGTCTGTGGTACCCGAACACCGCGGTGATGTGCGACGACGGAAGCCTCTTGGTGGCCGAGGGTCGAGGTGGCCGGCTCCTCCAGATCGCTCCGGACGGTGGCCTCGTGGAACTGCATGGATCAGCAGAGGTGACCTCCACTGAAATCATTCAGCCTCGAGGTGGCCACTTCGCCGCTCCAGACCGAATAGTGGTGACGGACTCCCACAACTGCCGAGTACTCGCTCTCTCTCCGGACGGCCAAATCCATCAGGAACTGCCACCGCCGACGCTGCGCGAGCAAACAAACCTGGACTGGCCCCGGTTCGCCGTACAAACGCCGGAGGGCACCGTCGTCGCGGATGGGCGCAACGGCCGGTTGACTTGGCTCGACCACGACGGCCGGGTCAAGCAGTCGCTGCATGATTGGCGGTTGACCGATGCGAGCGAACCAGTACCGTTCGTAGACCCGCATCACATATCCGTCATCAAAGGTTCCACGGACCTCCTCATCACCGACAGCGGTGCGGGAAGTGTCGTCAGACTCCGGATCGACGGCACTTCCTCCATGTCGTGGCACGGTTTCAACGATCCGCACATGGCTCTTGCCCTCGGCGACGAAGTGTTGGTTTGCGACACTGGCGCACATCGCGTCGTTCGCGTCGCCGTCGACGGCACCATCACATGGTCTATCAACGCTGAGCAGGTCTCGGACCTTACCGGGATCCCACTCCGCCATCCACGCGCGATAGCGGTGCTCGAGGACGAAAGGATGCTCATCGTCGACACCGGCAACCACCGGCTTCTCCTAGCGGCCAGAAACGGGGACATTCGGTCTCTCGCCGACACGACGACCCGCCTCGCCGGAAGCCTCTACTTCCCACGCTTCATCAGCGTGGATTCGGCCGAACGCACCGCCTTGATCAGCGACTTCGACAACTCACGACTTGTCTTCATGGACCTGAACGCTCTCTTGGGAGGAACGGATGACTGAGGCATGGACGGTGGCATCACCGACCTGGCAGAACTCCACTCCCACCTGGCGGACGTACGATCTCCGGGACAGCGGGATTCGTTACGCCGATAAGATGCGGTTACGCAACGGCTGGATCTACAAAGCCATAGGCGACCTGCATCCGGAGGCCGGGATACTGTCCGTGCCGGATTGGGCGCCGCTCAGTGCGGCCCCCAGCGACGACCTTCCCCATCGAGACCGCATGGTGAAGGTCCGAGACCACAGATGGCCGGACGGCCGGCCCACCCCCCGCCAACTTGCTTTCGCTTATGTTCCGGTCTACCACCGAGCGTTCGAGCTAGTGAGGTGATCTCAACGAGGACTTGCGGCGCGGTTCTGCTGTAGACACGGGCATATCGGGTCGAAGCGGATGGTGCTGGATATGGGCGTGGAGCCATCGATAGACAGGTTCTTGCGACGGAACAGGTCTACGAGAGGGCTCCACGTGATCGCTTATCCTGCCATGCTCGACGTGCCCAGGGAACTGGTGCGCTACCTTGCCCAGCTGCTGTCCGCCGAACGGCGGGCGAGGGGCACCCGTCGCGGGACACGGTCGTTGACCTGCTTCTACCAGGCGCTGCTGGTCATAGTGTGGTTCCGCAAAGCCGAAGACGCCACGGTGCTGGGCGCCGGGTTCGGGATCTCCCGGGCCACCGTTTACCGGTATCTCGCCGAAGGCATCACCGTGCTGTCCGCCCAGGCACCTGATCTGCATGAGGCGTTACAACGGGCCGCCGACGAGGGCTGGGCGTTCGTCATTCTGGACGGCAAGCTGTTCGACTGTGACCGCCTCGCGGAGACCGCCACCAGCGTGAAGGGCGAGACGATCGACGCCTGGTACTCGGGAAAGCACCGGGACTTCGGCGCGAACGTCCAGGCCGTCATGCGCCCTGACGGGCTGATCATCTGGACCTCACCGTCACTGCCCGGGCATATGCATGATCTCAGCTGCGCTCAGCAGCTGGGCGTCACCGCCGCGTTGAACTGGGCCGCCGCCGAACTGCAGCTGCCGGCCCTCGCCGACGCCGGCTACGAAGGAGCAGGTCACGGCATCAAAACCCCCACCAAACAACCGGCCGGCGGCCGGCAACTCGCGGTGGCGAACCGGACGGTGAACCGGCTGCTACGCGGCCTGCGCTGGCAAGGCGAACGCGGCTTCGCCATCCTCGTCGGCCGCTGGAAAACGCTACGCCATACCACCGCCAGCCCACGACGAATCGGTGACATCGTCGCCGCCGCACTTCACCTCACCCACTTCGAATACCGAATCCTGCCCGAAACTCACTGAGATCACCTCAGTGCAACCCCACGACATAGTGGAACACATCAATCCTGAGGAGGCCGCCGCACGGGTACTGCGCGGAGAAGCGGAGGTCTCACCGCATCTACGGACGATGCTGTTGTCACTGACCCGGATCATCCCCGAGGACGACCTCGGATTGAATGGTTCCTACGCGTGCGGGCTCGCCGTCAACGAGTCGGACTTCGACCTGGACGTATACGGCGCCATATCGGCTCGAAGGGTTGCCAGCGCGCTGCTGACGATGGTCAGGGATCCCACCTCCGACTGGGAGATTCGGTGGCCGCCCGACGAACAGACTAATCTGTTCTATGTCTGGCGCGCCGCATACCCGGAGATCACGACAGAAGAGTTATACAAAGTCTTCCAGAACAACGGAAGAGACCGATTCAACTTCCTTTACCGAGGGGCTCGGGTCTCCATCGCCTATCACTCCCGTCGTCGCAACGACCGGGCACGCGCGGCACCGGTTCCGCGCACCGAACCGCAGGCGGCCGAGATGGTCCACGCCACCTTCATCGCACCTATGGCCGATGAGCATCTGGACCTGCCATCGATTTTCACGCTCACGGATGCAATGGTGGGAAATCGGCGGTTCGCGGAGGTCACCGTGGTCAGCCTGTCCAAGGCATTCTGTTTCTGCCGGCCAGGCGACAGGGTAAGCTTCCGCGCTCACCTGAGCTTCACCCATGACGGGCCGCTGCTCATCATTCCGTCATACGGCCCGGAGTGGCCGGTGCGGCCGATTCTGCAGGTCCCATGACGCTCCAGCCAGCGTCACGCCCTCGGGTAGTCCTCACCGCACACAGTTCGGGAGACCTGCCCAAGCGGGCCAATTGCGCGATCACCTGCGACGAACACTCGATACATCACGCGTTCCTCACCGAGGTGTTCATGATCCTCGGGTGCGGCATGGATCGTGGTGCGATTGTCCCAAAGAGCAAGATCACCAGGGCGCCATCGGTACCGCACCGTAAACTCCGTCCGGGTGGCGTGCTCAAAGAGCAGCGCAAGCAGATGCGCGCTTTCCGCCGGGCTGACTTCTTCGATGTGGCTGGTGAAGGACGGGTTCACAAAGAGCGCCCGCTTATCCGTTTCCGGGACAACTCGAACTACCGGATGACACGAGGCCAAAGCTACAGAGCGGACCCTTTCGCTGTACTCATCCTGCACGCCTCCGTACGGCACGTAGCCGACACCGTATCGGTGCAGAGCCGTCAGACCGTCGACCAGACGTCGGAGTGGATCAGACAGGTTCTCATATGCGGCCACCATGTCCGCCCAGATCGTGTCACCTCCTCGACTCGTCACCGAATCCGCTCTGAGGATATTGAACTTCGGCGGGTTGACGACCGCGGTGAGATCCGCGTGCCATCCCGACAGAGCTGCAGGCCGGCGCCACCGCGCGCGGTGCGCAGCCTGCAGTCCGACAATCGTGGAACGCCCGGTCACCAAGGGATGAACAGCGGGATGGCCGGCAACCACAGAGATCCACGGATGCGATTTGGCAAGCGTACCGAATTGCTGCGCGAGAGCAGTCTGTTGCTCATGGGACAACCACTGCTCCGGAAAGAAGAGCACCTTGAACCGGCTCAGCCCTTGCTGGACGGCGGCCACCGCATCCGCACCCAAAGGACGATCAAGTCTGATATTTCGAACTTCCGCCCCTAGATGACCGGCGATTGGCACAAATTCCAATTTGGCGATATCCACGATATTCACCCTTTACTTCAGAAAAAAGGGACAGGAGTTACGAAAATGACTCGTCGTCCAATAATCCTGTTCGGCTTCGGTCCGTACGCCAGGACGTTCTACTATCCGCTACTTGAACGCCACCATATCAGCGGATCGGTTTATATATCAGCGATCGTGGATATTGAATCCAAGCGGAAGGAGGTGTACGATTACTTGTCCACGCGCACAGTCCAGCCGAGCACAGTTCTTCTACTCGACGACAAGGAAGCGCACCAAAAGCATGTGACGACGGAACAGCTGGACAGGACACTACTGTCCGACGGCCAGCGCCCTTGGGGATGCATCGTGGCAACTGAACCGATGCACCATCTCCAGTACGCGGAATGGGCACTGATGCGGGGGATCAACGTTCTGCTGGAGAAGCCACCGACCGCTCGCGACCTGAGAGCAGGGAGTTCGTCAACAGCCCTGCGCCTAATAGATGACTACAACCACCTGGCGGAACGGTCCACCTCCACGGGTAGCCACGTGGTCATACAGACGCAGCGACGGGCGCACCCGGGATACACCGCCATCAGGTCGGCGCTAGAGGACGTCATAAGAAAGTTCGGCGTGCCGATCACCTACATCGACATATATCACGCAGATGGAACCTGGAACATGCCATGGGAGTTCGCCCTCCGGGAAGGCCACCCTTACCGGTACGGATATGGAAAACTACTGCACTCCGGATATCACTTCGTGGATCTGCTGTGCTGGCTAAGCGAGACGAATTTCCACGCCGATCGCCCACCGACCCATCTTTCCTTCGAGTCGGCAAGTTCCGGCCCTTTGGACCTTACTGATCAACTGACAGATTCCTCTTATCGTCGCGCATTCGGCAAAGAAGAATGGAATCGATTCGCGGATTTCGATCGCCCTTCCACCCTCCCCAGGCAGCAGTGGGGAGAAACTGACGCCATTATCACAGGACAATTCCTTCGGCGATCCTCGGTGATCACTTCAACAGTACTGTCCCTACTCCAGACATCGTTCTCGCGACGCGCCTGGCTCAACCTTCCCACGGACACATACAAGAGCAACGGCCGAGCGCGCCACGAACGGCTCACAGTCCAGGTCGGCCCGCTGATGAGTATTCAAGCGCACTCTTATCAAAGTGGTTCCGACGACAGGACGGAAAACTCGTTTGACGTCTCCATCTATCGCAACAGCGATCTGATCGGCGGCCAGACAGTCGCACAGTTTTCGTTCCCCGGAACGCCGGTAGCGCGTCGGACAGCCTTGGCAACCAAGCCAGGAAGGACCTATTCGAAGACTTTTTGAAATCAGATGCATCGCGAAGCGGAATCGAACTACATCGAAACTCGGTGCGCGCCCTGGCCGCCATCCTACTGAGCTTGGCACAATCAAGAGGTGACCGCCCCAGCAAATCGGTCATGACGCTCAGCGACAACAAGAAGCCGTGGATTCACGGCTTCCAAGAAATGCCGTGATAATATTTACCATTCCATTCCGGAAGCGTTCTATGTGCTAGATTCTGCCCATGCCATATTCGCCTGAGGAAAATCTTCGAGCCACATTGAGCGCCACACTGAAGCGCCTCTCACAAACAAGCCAGATCAGCCTTCTCCTTGGCTCAGCCATCTTGTCAATATGCCTTCTCTGGTGGGGATCAACTCTTCCCCACAGCCTTCTTAGCAGCAGCATAAACGCTGTCGCGACGGGTCTTCTGGTATCTGCCTCATTCGGCATCATGCAGTCATTTTTTGTCGAGAAGCTCACTCGCGAAAGCCTCGGGCAGTCGGTTGTCAATGAGATGCGTAGTGCCATACGGCTACACCATAGGCGCTACTTCCCCACCGACGAGTTCGAGCCGTCCGATCGCCCGAATCAGGCATTCAACGAGCAGATGACGGACGATCTGCACAGCTCGAAGGAGTACTGGTACAACGGCCTGCATGCGAAGTTCTGCGCAATGCGACTGCTGGCCAGCCGAAACCGACAGGTTCAGGCTCACTTCGTCTTGCCAGACCCTAGGGTTCCGTACGCGCTGGACGCCCGTCTCAGATATCGCCTGGCTCAGCAAAGCGTCGGCGCGAGAAGTCCTGACGAACTGCGGCAACACATGCGCCGATCACTGCTGTCCGGGCTTGTTGGGCTCTTCGAGGCGCGCCACAGCTGCGACTCCATTGAGATACTGTTCATTCAGGAGCCCGCACTCGACAGGTTCGAGTTATTCGACGCCTCTGTTTGGGTATCGCTTTTCAGCGACATGGATCGAGGCACCGTGTTCCCTCGCACGGTGCGTTTCCCGCGCGATTCTATAATCTATAGAATGCAACAGTCGGAGCTGTCCAGGATTCGCCGATCTCCCTCTACCCGGCGATTTGAGATCACCGTTTCGACGTCTCGTGACGACGTCGTCGGACTTTTCGAGGCGATGACCGGTGACACTCTGGATGATGTCCTGTTCCACGAACTCTCGGAAGAGTTCGAGAGGTCACGTGCCCGCTTCCTCGGTTCCGTCGGCGCCTCCGCCCTGGACGGGACTCGTGGATCTCCGCGGTAGGTATCGATTCACGGGCCCAGCAGCAGGTGCCTCACCTGGGCGGCAGCATGTTCGTCGGCCTCACCCTGCAGCCTGCCGACAACGCCGGCGGGATCGGCAAGAGGTGGCTCGATCAGGCCATGCCGACGCACCATCAGCAGGATCTTCAGCTGGAGAGAGGGTACGTCCGCGCGTGTCGCCAGCAGATAGCCTCGATGGAGGTCACGTTCGGCGGCGGCGCGGACGGCCTCTCGGTCCGCGTCGGACGCCTCGGTCATCTGCTTTAGGTGGCGAGCCGCGTTGTCTCGGGCAAGAAGGGCACCCGCCACCGCGTCACCGATGAACGACGCGGCGATGGCGGCCTCTTCCGCCTCCGTCACCGGTTGCCCCCGGGACCGGTACTTCTTGGTGTTGAGGACACCGCGTATGTAACCGACGGATGAGGCGGCGGCGCCGATCAACCGCCACATCGTGTCCGACGCACGCCCGGTGCCTCGAGGCAGGCGCCCGAGGATGACGGCTACCATCCCGCCCAACCGGATCAGCTGTTCAGCGTAGTCGGCGCAGAAGTCGAGCGCGTCGTAATGCCGCCTGTTCTCCGCGCGCCGGGCGACGAGAGCGGACGCGACCGCGAAGACCGGTGACAGCAGCAGGACGTCGGCGACCAGCCGGGCTGAGGCCAGCACCGCCCGCACAGGTTCCGGTGACGGCGCGGAGATCTCGGGATCCCGAATCGTACCGACGAATCGGCGGACCCGGGCGTAACACACCGCGATCTCGGCACGGCCGACACCGAAGACGTCCCCCGCACGCCAGGCTGCGCGTCCCGCGGCGCGTGCCGCCTGTTCCGCGTCGCGGTGGCGATCCGTCGAACTCGCGGCGAATGATTCGAGCAACAGGCCGCGCACCGTCGTGCTCTCACCGGCGGCGAGGATCTCGTTGACGACGGGGAAGTCGGCGACCGTAGCCACCGCGGTGGCGAGCGCCAGTGAGGCACGACGCGGATTACTGTTCAGAACGGGTGCCAGGCTCGCCACGGTGGCATCGCGCACCCGGCCGACGTACCGGAGTCTGATCTCCTCCGAATGCGTGTCCGACCGCGAGAGAACCGCGTCAAGCGCGGTACGCGCCGCATCCGAGCCAGCCGGGTGTGCCCGCCAGAACCGGCGCGCGAGGTCCTCGAAGCTCGCCGTGACCCGGCGGCAGTTTCGCATTGTGAAGGCGCGGTGTTCCGGAGGGAAGTTCAGGTCCACCCATACGCATTCGGCGGTGGTGGCAAGTTCGGCAAGCACCGGGAAGATGTCGAAATCGCGCCCGCTGTAGCCGACGATCAGCACCCGCTTCGCTCCGAGCCGCAGCTGGTCCCGCAGCGCCCGGGGTGAACTGCGCGCCAGGTCCGCTGCCTGGCTTCGGATCGTGCCGATGTCCGACGCACTGCCGTGCAGTTTCCAGACCGCCACCTCGCCGTCTCTGGTGCGTATCTTCGGGAAACGGTCCCGCCGGTCCGGCAGCGCCACGATCGGTCGTAGTCCTTGGCGCTCCGCCGCGTCCTCGATGAAGCAGTCGAAGTTCGTCGTCAGCACCGGGAGGGCATGCCGTTGCGCGATGTGGACCAACAGGTGGTGTCCGGCGTTCGGCAGTGGCCCCGGTTCTCCGGGCACGTCACTCCACGCATACGAGGACCAGAGCCGGAGGTGGTCGGCCGTGCCCGCGACGGAGGCGATCGCGCCGTAACACGACTCGGGCAGGAGATCACCACGCACCCGCTCCATCCCGGGAGAGTGATCGAAATCCGGCCATCCCGCCACTTCGGCCAGCAACCTGGTGGTGGCGCCGAGCGGCACGGCGATGCCCGGGGCGCAGGCCGGAGCCGGGATGGAGGCACCCGCACCGCAGAACGGCAGGCAAGATCGGTCCGCTGCCAGCCAGTCCACCGCTTCGTCGAGGGACATCTCCTCGTTCACGCGCACGTCCGACGGCCCTTGTCCAGGTCGAAGGTGTCACCGGAACGACGCGCCGCTACGGCGTTGACCAGGCGAGACGCGAAGTCTCCGGGAACGAACCGATCGAGTGTCTCCGGCGCGGCGAAGTGAAACCCGGAGATTTCGACGCCGTCCGGAGCGAGGGAGTCCCGCTCGTCGGGCGACAATTCACCACCGTCGAAGATGAACAGCAGGATGTCATCGCCGGTCGGATAAACCTGGCTGTCGACTACCAGAAGCCGTCCGACTGTACGGTGCAGCGACAGTTCCTCGCGGATCTCCCGCTCGCAAGCGGCCCGGGGCGTCTCGCCGGGCTCCACCATGCCACCGGGAATGTCGTGCTGCTGCTTGTAGGTGGGAATCACGAGCAGAACGCGGCCCGCATCGTCTTGGAAGAGCGCCCCAGCCGCTGCGTACGGCCGCGCACCGGTCACCTGCGTCATCCGCATCCCCGTCCATGATTCGCGTCGATACGCAAGCAGCGTAGCGATCGGCGGACGCCGACGCTGCTATCGCACCACGCGCGGCAGGGACGAGCTGCGGATCACCAGTTCCGGGGTGACCAGGACCTGCTGGGACGGGCGGCGCTCGCCCTCCAGGAGCCGGGACACCATCAGTTCGACCGCGACCCGGCCCACGTGGTTCTTCGGTGGGCGGACCGCGGTCAGCGCGGGCTCGGCCAGGTGGGCCACCTCGTCGTCGTACGAGACGATGGCCAGGTCGCCGGGGATGGACATGCCCTGTTCCGCGCAGAACTGGGCGACCGACATCGCGTCCGGGTCGCTGTGCACGATCAGCGCGCGCGTGCCGGTGCGGCGGCAGGCCGCGAGGATGGCGGCGATCTTCTCGCGGTGGCCGGGCGCGTCCAGCGCCACCGACTCGCGGATCAGCAGCTCGTCCGGGAGCCCGAGGTCGGCGCAGACCGCGCGCCAGCCGCGTTCCAGGTGTGCGGAGGTGGGGCTGCCCTTGGAGAGCACCAGGCCGATCCGCCGGTGCCCGTGCTCCCACAGGTGGCGCACGGCCAGCTCGACGCCGAGCGCGTGGTCGCTGCGGACCCATTCCAGTTGCCGGGGCGTCGGGGTCCAGCGGGACGGCTGACGTTCGACCAGGATCGTCGGGACCGGTAGCCGGCCGATCCATTCGATCATCTCGTCCAGGCGGTCGCCGTCGCCGTCCGGGCTCGGGGCCAGCAGCAGGCCCTGGACCTGTTGCGCCTCGATCAGGCGGGTGATCTGGCGGCGGTCCTCGTCCTGGTCGTAGCTGGAGCCGCGGAGCTGGATGCTGACGCCGAGCACGGCGGCGGCGGTCCGCGCGCCGGCGACGATCGCGGGCCAGTAGAAGTCCAGCGACGGCACCACCATCCCGATGGTGAACCGGGTCGCCGGCGCCCGCCGCGGCCGCTGCGACGGTGGCACGAAGTCGATCGGCAGCGTGGCGCCGCCGTGCACCTTGGTGAGCAGGTTGCGGTCGGCGAGCGCGGCGATGTCGCGGCGGATGGTCAGTTCGGAGACGCCGAAGTCACGGGCCAGGTCACGCACCCGGACCGCGCCGTGCCGGCGCAGCTCGCCGAGCAGGCGTTCCTGGCGCTGCAGGTTGAACATGCGATCCGGCTGCACGGCGCCCCCAGGTGCGGTGTTCGAGTCTGAACGTTTGTGTCCGGCAGGTTACGAGGTCTGGCCTCCATGTTCGCCTGCCGTTATTCATGTAACCCAGCTCACCTTTTACCGAATCTGAGCGGGAGGCACCAGTGTCAAAGCCGCGGGCGCTGCTCGTCATGGACGAGAGCTCGTTCCGGGCGCACTTCGACCGGGAGCGCCTCGACCGGCTGGCCGGCATGGTGGCACTGGGCGACCCGGTCTGGGTGGACGAGCTCGACTCGCCCGGCGCCCAGGAACGACTGAGGAACGCGGACGTGCTGCTCACGTCGTGGGGGGCGCCGCAGCTGACCGGCGAGCGGCTGGCCGGGGCGGCACGGCTCAAGGCGATCATCCACTGCGCCGGTACGGTCCGCCCGCTGGTCAGCGACGAGGTCTGGCGCCGGGGTCTGCGGGTCAGCAACGCGGCCGACATCAACGCGATCCCGGTCGCCGAGTTCACCCTCGCGGCGATCATCCTGGCCGGCAAGAAGGCGCCGTTCCTGGCCGCGGACCCGGCGAACCAGACCGCGTGGGGGCACCGGGACGGCTACGGCGACCTGTCCAACTTCCGCCGGACGATCGGCGTGGTCGGCTTCTCCCGGATCGGGCGCCGCGTGGTTCGGCTGCTCGGCCTGCTCGACCACGCGCAGTGCCTGGTGGCGGACCCGTTCGCCGACCCGGCCGAGGTGCGGCGCGCCGGTGGCGTACCCGCGGATCTGGAATCGCTGTTGCGCACCAGCGACGTGCTGACCCTGCACGCACCGGAGAACGAGCACACCAGAGGCATGATCGGCGCGGCCGAGCTGGCGCTGCTGCCCGACCACGCCACCGTCATCAACACCGCGCGCGGGAGCCTGATCGACCCGCGGGCCCTGGAGCGCGAGTGCCGGTCCGGGCGGCTCTTCGCGATCCTCGACGTCACCGACCCGGAGCCGCTCCCCCGGGACCATCCGCTCCGGTCCGTGCCCAACGTCATGATCACGCCGCACATCGCGGGGTCGCTCGGCACGGAGATCCTGCGGCTCAGCGACTTCGCGCTGGACGAGCTGGGCCGCTGGGTCGCGGCCGAACCGCTGCACGCGGAAGTCACCGCAGACCTGCTCACGACGCACGCGTAAGAAATAACCGACAAAGGAGTCATTTTTCATGAAGAGGCACCTCATGAAAAACCTGGCGGTCGCGACCGCGCTGGTCCTGGTCACCTCCGCCTGTGGCGGCGGCGGTGACGAGCCGGCCAAGACCGCGGACGGCAAGGACGTCCTGACCGTCGCGGTCTGGGCGTACGACCAGACGCCGGAGTTCAAGGCGCTGTTCGACGCGTTCGAGGCGGAGAACCCGACGATCGACATCCAGCCGGTCGACCTGCTGGCCGGCGACGACTACGCCGAGAAGGTCACCACCATGCTGGCCGGTGGCGACAAGACCGACGTGCTGACCATGAAGAACGTGACCGACTACGCCCGGTACGGCACCCGCGGCCAGCTCGCGGACCTGACCGACCTGGTGGACGGCCTGCCCAAGGAGAGCTATCGCGGGCTGGACTCGTACGACCTGGACGGCAAGTACTACGCGTTGCCGTACCGGCAGGACTTCTGGGTCCTCTACTACAACAGGGAGCTGGTCGGCGACGCGGACCTGGCGAACCTGACCTGGGACGAGTACGCGGCGCTGGTCAAGGAGAAGACCACCGGCGACGGCGCGAACAAGGTCTACGGCGCGTACCACCACGTCTGGCGCTCGGTCGTGCAGGCGATCGCGGCGTCACAGAACGGCGGCGACCAGCTGAGCGGTGACTACTCCTGGATGGCCGACCAGTACACGATGACGCAGGACCTGGAGAAGTCCGGCTCGATCATGCCGTGGGCCACCGCGAACAGCCAGAAGGTCAGCTACGACAGCCAGTTCTCCACCGGCAAGGCCGCGTTCGTGCCGATGGGCGCGTGGTACTCGGCCCGCCTGCTCGCGGACAAGGCCGCCGGCAAGCACGACATCGACTGGGGCGTCGCGCCGATGCCGCAGCCGGCCGAGGGTGCGGGCGTCAAGACGTTCGGTTCGCCGACCGCGTTCGCGGTGAACAAGAACGCGGCCAACTCGGCGGGTGCGCGGAAGTTCGTGGAGTTCGCGTCCGGCGAGAAGGGCGCGACCGCGGTCGCCAAGATCGGCATCTACCCGTCGTTCACCGACGACGCGGTGCTGGCCGCGTACGCCGGGGTGGCCGGCATGCCGAACGACGAGACCGCGAAGAAGGCGTTCGCGCCGGACGAGATCATGCTGGAGATGCCGGTCAGCGAGACGTCCTCCGACGTGGACGCGATCCTCAAGGAGCAGCACGAGCTGATCATGGCGGGTGAGAAGACGGTCCCGGACGGCCTGAGGGAGATGGGCGAGCGGGTCAAGAACGAGGTCGGCTGACCGCAGGACACCGTGCGGGGCCGGCCGCGCCACGGCCGGCCCCGCACCGCGGAGGGGAGACCACGTGGCGATCATGACCCGGACGGCCGCGCCGAAGACACGCCGCCGCACCACCCTGATCGGCTGGAGCTTCATCCTGCCGAACTTCCTCGGCTTCGCGGCGCTGACGCTCGTCCCGGTCGTCGCCGCGCTCGCCCTGTCCTTCATGGAGTGGGACTCCTACAGCACGCCGGAGTGGGTCGGGCTGGCCAACTTCACACGGATGTGGAACAACTCCACGTTCTGGGTGGCGCTGTGGAACACCTGCTACTACGCGATCGGGCACATCCCGCTGACGCTGGTCGCGGCGCTCGGCTTCGCGATGCTGCTGAACCGGCCGCTGCGCGGCGTCGGGCTGTTCCGGACCGCGCTGTTCTTCCCGTACGTGACGTCGCTGGTCGCGGTCGCGGTGGTGTGGAACATGCTGTTCAGCCCGGACCTCGGCCCGGTCAACCAGTTCCTGCGCGGCATCGGGGTGGACAACCCGCCCGGCTGGACCACGTCGTCCGACTGGGCCATGCCCGCGGTGATCCTGACCAGCGTGTGGCGGGACATGGGCTACTACATGGTGCTCTACCTGGCCGGCCTGCAGACCATTCCGCAGGAGCTGTACGAGGCCGCGAAGGTGGACGGCGCCGGCCGCTGGGCCCGGTTCCGGCACATCACGCTGCCGTCGCTGCGGCCGACCACGTTCTTCGTGGTGATCATGCTGACCATCTCCAGTTTCAAGGTCTTCGACCTGGTGCAGGTGATGACGGAGGGCGGGCCCGGCCGGTCCACGCTGGTGCTGTCCCAGCTGATCTTCCGGGAGGGCATCACGCAGGGGCGCTTCGGCTACTCGTCCGCGATCTCGATGGTGCTGTTCGTGATCGTCCTGCTGGTCACGCTGATCCAGTTCCGCCTCCAGCAGAGGAGTGAGCGATGACCACGCTGCTCGAGACGCCACCGGCGGTGGTCACCACCCCACCGGCGAAACCCCGCGGCGGTACGGCCGGGAAGATCCTCGGCTATGCGCTGCTGATCGCGTTGTCGCTGCTGGTGATGATCCCGTTCGCCTGGATGGTCTCGTCGTCGCTGAAGCAGAACAACGAGGTGTTCACGGTCCCGATCCAGTGGATCCCGGCCGAGTTCCGCGTCGAGAACTTCGCCGAGATCTGGGACCGGATCCCGCTGTGGACCTACCTCGGCAACTCGATGCTGCTCAGCGTCTCGGTCACGGTGATGCAGGTGCTGACCGGCAGCTTCGCCGCGTACGGCTTCGCGAAGGTCCGGTTCCCCGGCCGGGACGCGCTGTTCCTGGCCTACATCGCCACGATCGCGGTGCCGTGGCAGGCGTACATGGTGCCGCAGTACATCATCATGCAGAAGCTCGGCCTGGTGGACACGCACCTGTCGCTGATCCTGCTGCAGGCGTTCGGCGCGTTCGGCGTGTTCCTGATGCGGCAGTACTACCTGACCATCCCGGACGAGCTGAGCGAGGCCGCGCGGCTGGACGGGCTCTCCGAGTACGGCATCTGGGCACGGGTGATCCTGCCGCTGTCCAAACCCGCGCTCGCGTCGCTGGCGCTGCTCACGTTCGTGAACACCTGGAACGACTACATGGGCCCGTTCATCTACCTGACCAGCAACGACCTGTGGACGGTGCAGATCGGCCTGCGCGCGTTCGTCGGCCTCTACGACGCGGAGTACGCCATGATCATGACGGGCTCGGTGATCTCGGTGGTGCCGATCCTGACGGTGTTCCTGCTGGGCCAGCGCTACTTCGTGCAGGGCATCGCGACCTCGGGGCTGAAATGATGATCAACGTTTCGTACGGCACCTGGGAGACGGTCTGGTCGTTCCTGCACCGGGCGCTGGTGCTGAACCTGGCGCTCGCGGTGGCGAACCTGCCGCTGCTGGCCGCGCTCGCGATCGTCGCGGAGCCCACGGCGTACCCGCTGTTCTTCGCGACCCTGACCCTGAGCGTCGGGCCGTCGGTCGCGGCCGCGTTCGGCTACCTGCACGGAGAGACGTCCTACGTGGCCGCGTACCGCCGGTTCCTCCGGCCGGCACTGCTGCGCGGCGCGCTCACCACCGCGCTGCTCGGCGTGCTCGTCGCGGACGTGGTGGCGCTGCACGACCACCCGGCCGGCGCGTACCTGGTGCCGCTGTTCGTGGTGCTGGCCGTGCTGGTCACGGCCGCGGGCGTGGTCTCGCTGGCGCTGCTGCCGCTGCGGCCGGGCACCCGGCTGTGGCCCGGCCTGCTGACCGCGGCCTACGCGGCGGTGCGGCGGTGGTGGCTGAGCGGCCTGACGCTGCTGGTGCTGGCCGCGGCCGCGGTGGCGGTCAACCAGGCGCCGGTCCTGGGCCTGGCCACGCTGCCGGGCTGCGCGCTGATCCTGGCCTGGGTCAACTCCGCCGCGTCGCTGCGCGAACCGGCCCGGGAGTCCTGACCCACGACGGTACGACGGCGGTGGCGGCCACGCGCGGGATCGTGGCCGCCACCGCCGGTTCGTGACTACCGGGCCTCGTGGAGGCCGGCGAGGCCGGCGGCCGTCCAGTCCTTGCCGCCGAGGGCGCCCCAGCTGATGTCGGCGAGGCCGGGCGCGAGCGTCTGCCCGCCGCCGCGCGACAGCGGGATCAGCGCGTCCCAGTTGGTGCCGGTCAGCACGGCCGGGACCAGGCCGTCCCAGTGCGTGCCGGCCAGCACGGCCGGGACCAGGCCGTCCCAGTGCGTGCCGGCCAGCACGGCCGGGATCACGCCGTCCCAGTGCGTGCCGGCCAGGACCACACCGAGGTCGTGGTACGAACCGGTCAGGAACGTGCCGACGGCGAGCAGGGCGGCCGCCGGTACCAGCACGGCCGCCAGCCCGGCGGTCATCCGAATGTTCCGGGTCATCTCTCCTCCTTCGGTGCACCGGTCGTGGCCGCCCCCGTGGCCGACCGGCCCGGTGCCGAGCGAGTATGCAACCTGAGGGCTGACGAAAGCGTTGTGGCTCGCAGGGGGCACGACCGCATCGGGGGGCGATCATGGTCGCGGGATTCCGGCTGCTCGGGCCGGTGGAGATCGACAACGGAACGCAACCGGTCGCGGTCGGTGAGCCGCGGCGGCGGGCGGTCCTGGCCGCGCTGCTGGTCGACGCGGGCACGGTGGTCGGCCGGAACACGCTGGTCGACCGCGTCTGGGGCGACGACCCACCCGCGAAGGCGGCGGAGACGCTGCGCACCCACCTGACCCGGCTGCGCCGGGTGATCTCGCACGTGGACTGGCCGGAGCCGCCGCGGATCGTGCGGCAGCCCGGCGGCTACCGGCTCGACGTCGACCCGGACCGCGTCGACCTGCACCTGATGCGCCGCCTGGTCCGGCAGGCGCGCGACCGGGACCGGGGCACCGGGGAACGGCTGGCCGGGCTGCGCCGCGCGGTCGCGCTGCCCGGCGGCGAACCGCTCACCGGCGTGCCCGGCGACTGGGCCGTCCGCACCCGCGAGCTGCTGCACCGGGAGTGCCTGGACACGCTGGTGGCGTGGGCCGAGGTGGAGACGCGGACCGGGTCCGCCGCGGACGTGCTCGCCGGGTTGCGCGGCCCGGCCGCCGACCACCCGGACGTGGAGGCGCTGACCTCGGCGCTGGTCCGGGCACTGATCGTGACCGGCCGGCCGGCGGACGCGCTGCGCGAGTGCGACCGGCACCGGCGCCGGCTGGCCGACGAGTTCGGCGTCCGGCCCGGACCGGAGTTGCGCGGCCTGCACGACTCGCTGCTGCGCCCACCGCCGGACGTGCCGGGACCGCGGCGGTCCACGCGCATGCGGGTGCCGGAGGCCCACCGCTGCGGGGCCGCCTGACCGCGGCGGGCGCCGGGGACCGGCGGCGACGCCGCCCGGCCGGGTGCCGCCCGGGGTGGAGCCGCGGAACGTGGGAGTGCGGGCGGATCCGGGCGGCTCCGGCGCCGTACCGCTGGATGGTTTCGGTGTGGCGGGGTAAACGGCTGGTCATGCGGATTCTTGTCACCGGCGCGACCGGGAACGTGGGTACGGCGGTGCTGCGGCGGCTGAGCGCGGAGCCGGACATCGAGATCATCGGGGTGGCGCGGCGGGTGCCGCCGCTCGGCGCGGGCGCGCCCTACGACGGGGTGCGCTGGCACGCGGCCGACCTCGGCGATCCGGCCGTGGTGGAACCGCTGGCCGGATGGCTGGCCGGGGTGGACGCGGTGATCCACCTGGCGTGGCAGATCCAGCCGAGCCACGACCGCGAGCAGCTGCGGCGGACCAACGTCGGCGGGACCCGGCACGTGCTGGACGCGGTGCGCCGCGCGGGCGTGCCGGTGCTCGCGCACGCGTCGTCGGTCGGCGTCTACGGCGAGGGGCCGAAGGACCACGCGGTGGACGAGTCGCATCCGGCGACCGGCATCCCGACGTCGAGCTACAGCCAGGACAAGGTGGCGGCGGAGGCGCTGCTGCGGGCGGCGGACGGGCCGCGGGTGGTGCTGCTGCGACCCGGACTGATCTTCCAGCACGACGCGGGTTCCGGGATCGCACGGCTGTTCCTCGGGCCGCTGCTGCCGGTGTCGCTGCTGCGGTTCCGGCGCGTGCCGCTGATCCCGGACCACCCACGGCTGCGCGTGCAGGCGGTGCACGCGGACGACGTCGCGGACGCGTACCTGCGGGCGATCCGGGCGGACGTGTCCGGCGCGTTCAACATCGTGGCCGATCCGGTGCTGGAACCGGCCGGGCTGGCCCATCACTTCCACGGGCGTACCGTGCCGGTGCCGTTGGCGGTGTTGCGCGGGCTGGCCGCGGCCACCTGGCGGGCGCGGCTGCAGCCGACCGACGCGGGCTGGCTGGACCTGGCCGTGGGCGTGCCGCTGCTGGACGCCGGGCGGGCCGCGACGGAGCTGGGCTGGGCGCCGCGCCACGACGCCTGGGCCGCGCTCGACGAGCTGGTCCAGGGCATGTCACACCACGCGGGTACGAACAGTGCCGCGCTGCGGTCGAGCTCGATCATCGACCTGCTGCCCGGTCACCGGAACCCGGCCTGATCCCGTTCGACAAACCCGTCAACGGCTGTCGGGAATCGGTTCTAGCGTGATGGCATGGCTATCGCACGCAACCCCAGCATCGCGCTCGACTGTCCGGACCCGGCCGCGCTCGCCCGGTTCTACGGCACGATGCTGGACTGGAAGATCGACGACTCCGATCCGGACTGGGCCGAGATCCGCGCGGACTACGGCGCCTGCATCAACTTCCAGCGGGTGGACAACTTCGCGCCGCCGGTCTGGCCCGGTCAGGAGAAGCCGCAGCAGATGCACTTCGACGTGATCGTGGACGACCTCGACACGGCCGAGGCCGCCGTGATCGAGCTGGGCGCGGTGAAGCACGAGCACCAGCCCGGCACCACGTTCCGGGTGTTCCTCGACCCGGCCGGGCACCCGTTCTGCCTCTGCGTGAATTAGGTCTATTTCTCCACCAATCGGGCTACGATGCGCCGGTGGGCGTTGACACGGGGACGGAGTGGCCGGAGGCGGCGGTTCCGCTGGACAGGGCGCGGGTGCTGGACGTCTGGCGGTCACTCCGGGAGACGCTCGCACGGGAGACACCGTTCGCCCGCGCCGGCACCGACGCACTGGACAGGTCGTTCGAGGAGATCCCGGACGACCTGTCCGAGGTGCCGGCGTTCAAGGAGTGGAGCAGCGCCCACCTGCCGCTGCGCTGGGCCATGCTGCGCGTGCTCACCGCGGCCGTCCCGCCCGGCCCGCCGCTGTCACTGACCGGGCCGGTGGTGCTGGACAAGGGCGCGATGCGGGTCTGGCCCGGCGACGTGACCGTGGCCGGCAACCTGGTGCTGCGGCGCAAGGCCCGGGTCGTGGTGCTCGGCACGCTCACCGTGACCGGCGCGCTCGTCGCGGCGACCTACGGTTACACGCTCGCCGGCGCGCGCCGGATCGAGTGCCGGGACGGCGTGAGCGCGGGCGAGGTGCTGGCCACCGAGGCGGTGCACTGCCCCGGCACGTTCCTGCTCACCCAGGAGACGCACACCGCGATGTCGCCGCAGTTCACCGGCGGCACGCTGGTGGACCACCTGTGGCCGGCCCAGTTCACCCGGGTCGACGTGGCGCGGCGGGTGAACGGCGGCGCGGACGCGGTCCGGGAGGCGCTCGGCACGGACGCCGAGGTGTTCGCCACCCGCCTGCTGCGGAGCTGACCCGCCGGCAGCACGTCCGGCCGGGACGCACGCGGGCGGGTGACACCGCGGCAGGCCCACGTGCTCGACACCTGCGGCGCGTCAGCCGCACCGCACGCCAGCCGCACCGCACGCCAGCCGCACCGCACGCCGCACCGCGCGTCAGCCGTGCCGCGCGTCAGCCGTGCCGCGTCCCGGACGCACGGCGGCGGATCGCGACGACCGCGGCCGCGATGACCAGCACCAGGTCCGCGATCGCCCCCGGGGCCTTGGTCTGGGACGGGATGCCGAGGCCGTCCGGGAGGACCAGCAGCGCGGCGAGGGCGGCACCGAGCGCGAGCCGGCGCAGGTGCCGGTCGGTGACCAGCGCGGCGGCGAGCACCGGGACCGGGGTCAGGAAATACCAGGGGTAGGCGACCGGGCCGAGCAGGACCAGCGCGAGCAGCACGTATCCGGCGCGCAGGACGACCGCACGCGGATCGGCGCGGCGCCGCCAGGCGGTCCACAGACAGCTCGTCGCGATCACCGCGAGCGCGACGAGACCCGCGAGGCGGGCGACCGCGAGCGCGGTGTCCTCGTGGGCCTCGAGGCCGAGGGGGCGCAGCAGGTAGCCGGCGGCCATCCCGACGCCGGTCGGGATCGAGGTCCACTGCTTCGGCCCGGTCGACTCGGTGAGCGCGGCGAGCCAGCCCAGCCCGAGCCCGGAGACGAGACTGACCAGGGCGAAGGAGCCGACCAGGCCGGCGACGACCGCGACGGTACGGCGGAGCGCCGTGCGGGCGGCGAGGATCAGCACGAACGGCAGCGCGGCCAACGCGGTGATCTTGATGGCGGCGGCGAGACCGAGCGCCACACCGGCGACGACCGCGACGGCGACGGGCCCGGCCGGCCGGAGCCCAACGGCACCGGCATGAGCGGTGGCACCTGCGGCGCCCACGGAGGTGGCAGCACCGGCGGAACCCGCGGCGCCAGACGGACCAGCAGCACTCGTAAAAACGGCGGCAGCCGCGGAACCGGCGGCCTCAGGGGAACCGGCGGCACCGGAGGAACCGGCGGTCTCAGAGGGACCGATGGCGCCAGCGGAACCGGCGGCCTCAGAGGAACCGAGGGCGCCGGAGGAACCGGCGGTGCCCGGGGCGGTGATGCCCGGGGCGTAGGACGCGGTGCCGGCGGGGAGCGGCGCGCGGCCCGCGCGCAGTCCGAGGGCCAGCGCGGCCACCACCAGACCGGCCAGCAGCGCGTCGTGGTGGGCGCCGCTGGTCGCGTGCACCGCGATCAGCGGTGCGGGCAGCGCCAGCCAGACGGCGCGGCGCGGGTCGAGGCCGAACGACCGGGCGAGCCGGTGCACGCCGAGGGCGGTCAGCGCCAGCCCGGCCACCGCGAGCAGCCGCAGCACGGTCAGCGCGACGAGCCAGGATCCGGAGGCCGCCGCAGCGCCGGAGAGCAGCAGCGCGAACGGGCCGTACGGTGTCGTCGCGTCCTGCCAGAGTGTGGCCACGCCGGGCAGCCACGGGCATTCGGCGGCGCGTGGCGAGACCGCGTAGGGGTCCAGGGACTCGGCGAACACCCAGCCCTGGCAGGCGTAGGAGTAGACGTCCCGGGAGCCGAGCGGCGGCGCGAACAGCACCGGCAGCTGCCACAGCACGCCGGTGAGCAGCAGACCGCGGGACGGTGGGCGGCGGGCGATCAGCAGCCAGGCGGCGATCAGCCCGGCCAGGCCGAGCAGGCAGACGACGAGACCCGCGGTGTACGGGCCGGCCGGTCCGGTGCGGTGACCGGCCGGCAGCGCACCGGCGAACCAGGCCCCGCCGGCCAGCGCCAGCGCGGAGACGAAGCCGAGCACCCGCACCGCTCGCGCGCCGCCGTCCGCGCTCCCGGCGCCCGCCGGTCCCGGGACACCCGGCGGCGGGGGCAGCGGGACACCCGGGCTCGGCGCCCCCGGGACACCCGGAGCCGACGGCCCCGAGACATCCGGCGTGGACGGTGCCGGGACGCCCGGTGTCGGTGGCCGGTCCGGCGGCCTCATGCGCCGAGCCAGCCGGGTGCGTCGACGCGGAGCGCGTCGGACGGGACGACCGTGCGCAGCGCGGACTCGAGGTCAGCGACGCGGTCCGGGCCGAGCCGCGCGGCCCAGGAGGCGCGCAGCGTGTCGAAGATGCGGGCGGACCGGGCCAGGCAGTCCAGGCCGTGCGGGGTCAGCCGGACGATCTTGCGGCGGGCGTCGTGCGGGTCGTCGGCGCGTTCCGCGTACCCGAGGGCGATCAGGCGGTCGACGGTCTTGCCGGCGGCCTGCTTGGAGACGCCCAGGCGGCGGCCGAGCTCGGTGCCGGTGGCGCCGCGCCGGCCGATCGCCTGCATGGCGAAGCCGTGCACCGGGCGCGCGTGCGGGTGCCCCTGCGCGGCCAGCTCCGCGTGCAGCGCGTCGACGAGCGTGCGGAAGCCGCCGAAGAGCAGCAGCGCCAGCTCCCAGCCGTTGACAGGTTCGTCAACCCGGTTTACTTTTTCGTCAACCACGTTGACGAGTCTAGGAGATGCCGTGCACTTCCCCGCACACACCACCGCCGCCGCACCCGAGAGCGCCCGGCGCGGCCTGCACGCGATCGAGAAACACTTCGGGTACGTGCCGGACGCGGCCGCCCGGATGGCCACGTCGCCGCAGCTCCTGGAGGGTTTCCAGCGGCTCGACGCACTCTTCGGGTCGACGTCGCTGCCGCCGCTCGCCCGGGAGACCGTGATCATGACGGTCGCGGTCCGCAACGGCTGCCACGTCTGCGTCGCGTTGCACGCACGGCGGCTGCACGCGCTCGGCGCCGACGCGGACCTGGTCGACGCGCTGCGGGCCGGAACCCCGATCCACGATCCACACCTCGCGGCGGTACGGGCGTTCGCGCTGGCCGTGATCGCGCACTCCGGCGACGTACCGGCGGATGATCGTGATGCTTTCGAAGCGGCCGGGTGGGATGCGCGGGTCGCGCTGGAGGTGGTGCTCGGGATCGCCACCTACACGCTGTCGACGTTCGCGAACAGGTTGACCGGCGCCACCGTCGATCCGGAACTGGCCGCCCGTGCGTAAGACGGGGAGACGGTAGGCTTCGCGGCGGTCGCGGGCGAGGACGGGAGCGGACGAGCGGTGAAGAAGCAGCTACGAGCAGTTTCGGTGGTGCTGGTCACGCTCGCCCTCGGCGCCTGCGGCGGCACGGAACCGGTGCCCGAGGACCCGTTCGAGGCGCTCGACAACTCCGTGGTCGCGCTGCTGGACGGCAACTACACGTTCCGGCACGCCACGACGTACCAGGTGGTCGACGGCTCGATGCTGGCCGACGCGCGGTCGATGCGGGTCACCCTGGACTCCCGGGTCGAGGGCCAGCAGTTCACCTCCGACTTCGTGACCGTGTCCGGCGAGCGGTTCGTGCTGCTCGACTTCAGCCGGGTGGAGAACCTGACGTCCGCCCTGCCGGACGTGATGACCGGCGCGAAGTGGGTGCCGCTCACCGACCCGGCCGTGACCGAGCTGGGCGGCATCCCGTTCCCCACGCCGGGCGACGACGTGATCGGCGCGACCGCGGCCGTCCGCGCCGTCACCGACGTGCGCGAGACCGGCGACAACGCGTACGCGGGCACGCTCGACCTCACCCAGGTCGGCCCCGGTGTGCTCCGCGTCGGCCCGACCGCGGAGCTGCTCGCCCAGCTCGGCGACGCGGCCGCCGCCGTACCGTTCACGGCCACGGTGGACGGCGAGGGCCGTCTGCTGACGTTCGTCTACGACGTCCCGGCCGCCGGCTCGGTCCCGGCCAACCACGTCGAGCTCACGCTCAGCGGCTACGGCGCGGCCCAGGCCCCGCCGAAGCCGGACCCGGCGAAGATCGCACCGTACGACGAGGCGATGAAGGCGATCCAGCAGAAATGATCGACCCGCGCGCGCTCGCCGACGCCGGGCTGGCGGTCTTCGAGAACCGGCTGATCCTGGACGCGCGGCCACCGGTCACCGACGACGAGCTGGCCGAGGTGGCGGCACGCTGCGGCGGTCCGGTCCCGGCCGGGCTGGCCGCACTGTGGCGGACGTCGTTCGGCGGCGGCCTCGACTACGACCTGACCGTGCCGCTCGGCGGCGCCGACCGGGCGCTGTCCCTGCGGGAGCTGTTCCATCCGGGCAGCGACGACTATCACGACCTGTGGGGCTGGATCGAGGAGGACGGCCCGCCCGGTTACCTGCCGTTCGGCGGATTCGAATACCTGGACCGGGTGTACGCGCACCTGCCCACCGGCGAGGTCTTCGCCTGGCAGCAGGGCCTGCCACCGGGGTGGGAGCTGGCCGGCGGCGACCGCGCGGGTGCGGTCGCGGCGGACGTACCGGCGCTGTTCGCGCAGCTGGCGCTGGAGCAGGATCCATGGGAGACGGACGATCCGGACCACGGCATCGACCTCCGCGACGTGGTCGACGGGCTGCCGGCGGCGCTGCGCGACCCGCTCCGCGCGCTCGCCCGGTCCGCGGTGCTGGACTGGCGGGCCGCGCTCGACGCGGGGACGATCGCGGGCTCGCCCCGGTTGCGGCGGCTCGCGCTGGACCGGGGCGCGGCGGACGTCACCGTGCTGTCCCGCCTCGCGGCACAGGGCTGCGACCTCGGTGAGCCGGCCCGCGGCGGGATGACCGCGCTGGACGTCGCGCTGGCCCGCTCCGCGTACGACGCCGCGCGCTGGCTGCTGGAGCGGGACGTGCCGGTGACGCACGCGCTGCGGTTCGGTGCCGCCGGCATCGACGCGGACCTCGCCGCGGAGCTGCTGCGGCGCGGCGCCCGGGTGGACGAGCACGCGCTGTCCGCCGTCGTCGACAACCCCGACCCGGACGTCATCGCGCTGCTCACCCGGTCGTCCGGGCCGCCGTCCGAGCATCTCGCGGACCACGTCCGGATGCTCGCGGCACAGGCCGAGATCGCGGCGGACCGCGGCGAGCCGGGCGCGCGGCGCCGGGCCGAGGTGCTGCGCGCGCTGGCCGGCCGGGCATAGCCGGCGCCTCCGTCATACCCGGCCGGTACGCTCCGGGGCGCTTCTACGGGAACCACGCACTGGAGACGACCCTTGTCACGGGGACACATAGCCGCGGGCGCGGCGATTCTGATCATGCTGGCCGGCTGTGGCGGGCCCACCCCGAGCACGGCCGCGCCGGCCACATCCGGCCCGGCGGCGCTGCCGGACCCGAAGGCGGCGCTGCTCGCCTCGGTGGCGGCGCTCGACGAGCTGAACTACGAGTTCTCGCACCACTCGGGCGCGGACGGCGACATCTCCGGCGTCGTGCACGGGCCGAGCGGCACACTGGAGTTGCAGCACCGGGTGAAGAACAGCGAGACCGACATCTACGACGTACGGTACCGGCGGATCGGTGCCGACGAATGGATCCGGATGGACCTCTCGCGCACCGCGGACATGCCGGCCGACCTACCCGACTCGCTGAGCGGCAAGAAATGGCTGCCGCCGCGCGGGCTCAGCACGAACGGGTTCGCCGGCCCGCTGCCGTTCACCGCGCCCGGCAAGGGGCTGACCGGCGTGGAGAGCCTGGTCACCGGCGTGGTCACGGTCGAGCGTAAGGGCACGGCGACGTTCTCCGGCACGCTCGACCTGACCGGGGTCGAGCCGGGCACGCTGACGCTGATCCCGGACGCCGACTTCCGGGCCGCGCTCGGCGACCGGGCACGCTCGCTGCCGTTCCGGGCCACGACCGACCACCGTGGACGGATCCGGCAGTTCTCGTTCGAGGTGCCGCAGGCGGGCGAGTTCGGGCCGGACCAGATGTCGTTCACCTTCGCGCAGTACGGGGCGGCGCGCCCGCCGTCGGCTCCGGCGCCCGGCGAGCTGGGCTCGGCCGCGGAGCTGACCGCGGCACAGGACGCGCTCCGCGCGATCCAGCGGCAGGATTGATCGGTCGCGGCCGGCGGCAGGATTGATCGGTCGCCGCCGGCGGCAGGATTGATCAGTCGCCGCCGGAGGCAGGATTGGTCAGTCGCGGCCGGGCGGGTCGACCACGGACAGCTCCAGCGTCGCCGGCAGCTCCGCGACGCCGGGTCCGCCGGCCCGCACCCAGTCCGCGATGTCGTCCGCGACCGTGTCGTCGAGCACGAGACCGAACCAGACCGGCCGCGCGCCCTTCCGGCGTGCGGCCGGTGCGGGGTGGACGACCATGACGTTGGACTGGTCGCAGAGGTCCAGGCAGAGACTGGTCCGGACGCGGTGCCCGGCGGCGCCCAGCTCGGTCCGCAGGCGGGTCAGCTGCCGGTCATGATCGGTGCGCGGATGCTTTCGGGCACTGCCGCAGCAGCAGTCCCGGCACACGGTCACCAGGCAGCCGGTGAGGAGGCTGTGGCTCACTGTTCTCGTTCCTCTCCCGGCCCGCAGGCTCGGACGGCGACCGCGACGGAGGCGGTGGGCACGGTGCGTTTGGCCACGACCAGATCCGGTACGCCGACGGCACACACCGCCCCGGCCCCGGCGACCCCCGGCGCGCCGGGACCGGCGGCATGCGGCGCGACGGTGCCGGCGGCACCGGGCGTTCCGGCGCCGGGCGCGTGGGGCGCGGCGGTCCCGGCGATACCCGGCGTCCCGTCCTGGGGGGCACGCGGCGCGGACGCACCGGCGACGCTCGGCGTCCCGTCGTAAGCGGCACTCGGCACGGACACACCGGCGACGCTCGACGTCCCGTCCTGGGCGACACCCGGCACGGATGCACCCGCGACATCGGGCAGGTCGGCGCCGGCGGCGCGCAGCGCGGCGGCCTCGGCGACGCTGGGCGTGCCGACCGCGGCCTGGACCCGTGCCGAAACCGCCGGAACCGTCGCGCCGGCCGCGGTGACGGCGGCCAGGTCATCGGCCGGATAGCCGAGCACCGGCCAGCCGTGGGCCGCCGCGACCGTCCGCACGGCGGGATGGCCGGCACGGCGGTCCAGCGTCGCGAGCGCGAGGACCGTGTCCGGTGCGATCGCGTGGTCCGCGAGAACCGCGTCGATCAGCGCGCCGAGATCCTCCGCGGTGGCCCGCGGCCGTGCGCCGACTCCCACGACGAAACGGCGCGGGTGGCCGGGGCACGACGCCGGAACCTCGGTGGACCGATGCTTCGGACGCACAGCGACCACGGCCGCAGCGGGATCGACCGAACCGGTCGCCGGACCGGTCGCCGGACCGCTTCCAGAGCCGGAAGCCGGACCGATCCCTCGGCCCGAGGTCGGACCGAGGGATCGGCCCGAGGCCGGACCGGGACCGGAAGCCGGACCGTCGGTGGTGGTCACGTCGTGGTGGCGGCGGCGACCAGGCGGGAGGCGATCTCCGGCTGGCCGGCCCAGTGCAGGTGCAGGTAGGAGGCGTGCACGTTCTCCGTGACGAAACCCTCGGGCTCGGCGCCGCGCCAGGCCCAGGCCGCGTCCGCCCGGGGGGCGAGCAGCAGCCCGGAGCGCGGGCTGACCATGGTGCGGTGGAACTCGTGGCCGGAGACGCGGGTGCCGGCCGGCGTGATGACGCTGTCCGCGAGCGCGACCGCGTCGCGGTAGCCGAGCGTCAGCGTCGGTGTCATCGCGGCCTCGACGTCGAGCACGTTGCACATCGGCGCGCCGTCGAGCGTGCGGGCCAGCCAGAGCAGGCCGGCGCACTCGGCGACGATCGGCGCGCCGGTGAACGCGAGCCGGGACACCTCGTTGCGCAGCGACGCGTTCGCGGAGAGCTGCGACGCGTACACCTCGGGGAATCCGCCGCCGACGACCAGGCCGCGGGTGCCCTCGGGAAGTTTCTCGTCGTGCAGCGGGTCGACGGTGACCACGTCGGCGCCGGCGGCGGCGAGCAGTTCCGTGGTCTCGGCGTAGCCGAAGCTGAACGCGGCGCCCCCGGCGACCGCGATCACCGGCCGCGCGCCTGCGGGACCGGCCGCGGAGCCGCCCACCGCCGCGGACGGCGACCAGGCGTCCACCGTCAGCGGCCCGGCCGACGACGCCAGCGCGTACACCTCGTCGAGGTCCACCGACGACGCGATCAGCGACGCCAGCGCGTCGACCGCGGCGGACGCCTCCGACCGCCGCTCGACCGCCGGGATCAGCCCGAGGTGCCGGGACGGAGCCGCCACCGCGTCGTGCCGGCGCAGCACGCCCAGCACGGGCGCGCCGACCTCCTCGCACGCGTCGCGCAGCAGCGACTCGTGGCGGTCGGAGCCGACCCGGTTCAGGATCACGCCGCCGATGTGCACGCCGGTGGAGAACGACCGGAAGCCGTGCACCACCGCCGCCACCGACCGGCCCTGCGCGGTCGCGTCGACGACCAGGATCACCGGCGCGCCGAGCAGCCCGGCCACGTGCGCGGTGGAACCGAAGTCGCCTTCGCCGACGCGGCCGTCGTACAGCCCCATGACGCCTTCGACGACGGCCAGGTCCGCGCCGGCCGCGCCGTGTGCGAACAGCGGCGCGACGCGGTCCTCGCCGACCAGCACCGCGTCCAGGTTGCGGCCGGGCCGCCCGGCCGCGAGCGCGTGGTAGCCCGGGTCGATGTAGTCCGGCCCGATCTTGAACGGCGTCACCCGGGTGCCGCGGGCCGCGAACGCGGCCAGCAGCCCGGTCGCGACCGTGGTCTTGCCGTGACCGGACGCGGGCGCGGCCACGACCACCCGCGGGATGCTCACCATTCGATCCCCTGCTGTCCCTTGCGGCCCGCGTCCATCGGATGCTTGACCTTCGTCATCTCGGTGACCAGGTCGGCGGCCTCGAGCAGCGCCGGGTGCGCGTCCCGTCCGGTGATCACCACGTGCTGGCTGCCCGGCCGGTCCCGCAGCGTGGCCACGACGTCGTCGACGTCGACCCAGCCCCACTTGATCGGGTACGTGAACTCGTCCAGCACGTAGAAGCGGTACGCCTCCGCGGCCAGGTCCTTCTTGATCTGCGCCCAGCCCTGCGCGGCCTCCACGGCGTGGTCGCGCTCGGTGCCGGGGCGCTGGATCCAGGACCAGCCCTCCCCCATCTTGTGCCAGGTGACCGGCGCGCCGCCGGGCACCTCGCCGAGCGCGCGCAGCGCGGTCTCCTCGCCGACCTTCCACTTCGGACTCTTCACGAACTGGAACACCACGATCGGCCACCCGGCGGACCAGGCCCGCAGCGCCATGCCGAACGCGGCCGTGGACTTGCCCTTGCCCGGCCCGGTGTGCACGGCCAGGACCGGCTGCCGGCGGCGCTGCCGCGTGGTCAGCCCGTCGTCCGGTACGACCTCCACCTTCCCCTGTGGCATGTCAGACCGTCCGCACCGAGATCGCGGAGGCGGAGAGCTGGTCGAGCGGCATCCAGTCGGCCGCGAGCGCACCGGCGAGCCGGCGGGCCAGGCCGAGCCGGACCGGCCCGGACTCGCAGTCGACGACCACGGCCGAGGTGCCGGCCAGCGCGGGCGTGACGGTCAGCGGGTCGGGTCCGCTGGTCGCGCGGCCGTCCGTGACCACCACGAGCAGCGGGCGGCGGCGCGGGTCCCGACGGCGTTCGGCGGCGATCACGGTGGCGGCGGAGCGCAGGCCGGCCGCGAGCGGCGTACGCCCGCCGGTGCGCAGTTCCGCGAGCCGGGCCACGCCGACCTCGTGGCTGGACGTGGGCGGCAGCACCGTGCTGGCCTCGCCACCCCGGAAGGTGATCATGCCGATCCGGTCCCGCCGCTGGTACGCGTCGCGCAGCAGCGACAGCACCGCGGTCTTCACGGTCCGCATCCGCTGCCGGGCCGCCATCGACCCGGACGCGTCCACCACGAACAGCACCAGGTTCGCCTCCCGGCCCACGTGCACTGCCTCGCGGAGGTCGACGGCCTCGACGGTACGGCTGCCCCGTTCCGCGGCCGCGCGCACCGTGGCCGGGAGGTGCGGAGCGAAACCACGACGGCCGATCGGGGTGCGGGCTCCGATCACCCGGCCCCGGCGGGCGAACGCGGGCGAGCGCCGGCCGGCGTGCGCGCCCTCGCCCCGGCCGGTCACCGTGAACGCCTTCGGCCGGAACGCGGCCCCGACCGGCGCCGGCCGGGCCGCCGTCCGCTCGGTGCCGTCGCCCGGCGGTGGAGCGGCGTCCGGCGAACCGTTCGTCGCCGGCGCGGGCGCCGAGGACGGCGGCGCGCCCGCGCCGTCCGGCCCACCGAGCGGGCCACCGGACGGTCCGCCACCGTCCGGGCCACCGTCCGGGTCGCCGTCGGACGGGTCACCGTCGGACGGATCGCCGTCGTCCGTGGGGCCGGCCGGCGGTTCCGGGTCCGCGCCCGCCTCGTTCAGTGCCTCTTCCAGCTTCTCCTCGTCCGCGCCCGGCGGGTCGAGCGGGTCGCGCCGGCGCCGGTGCGGCAGCGCGAGGCGTGCGGCCGCGCGCACGTCGTCGCCGGTCACCACCGTCCGTCCGTCCCAGGCCGCGAGCGCGATCGCCGCGCGCGCCACCACGATGTCCGCGCGCATGCCGTCCACCGCGTAGGCGATGCAGATCCGCGCGATCCGGTCCAGTTCCGCGTCCGGCAGCGTCACGGACGGCAGCAGGGCGCGGGCCGCGACGATCCGGTCCGCGAGGTCCCGCTCGTCCGCCGTCCACCGCACCGCGAACCCGTCCGGGTCCGCCTCGTACGCGAGCCGTCGCCGCACCACCTCGGCCCGCGCCCCGGCCTCGCGCGGCGCCACCACGGTGACGACCAGGCCGAACCGGTCGACGAGCTGCGGGCGCGGCTCGCCCTCCTCCGGGTTCATGGTGCCGACCAGCAGGAACCGGGCCGCGTGCTTGACCGAGACGCCGTCCCGCTCCACGTGCGCCCGGCCCATCGCGGCCGCGTCCAGCAGCAGGTCCACCAGGTGGTCCGGCAGCAGGTTGACCTCGTCGACGTAGAGCGCGCCGCGGTGGGCCGCCGCGAGCAGGCCCGGTTCGTACGCTTTCGTACCGTCGGCCAGGGCGCGCTGGAGGTCGAGCGTGCCGACCACGCGGTCCTCGGTCGCGCCGACCGGCAGCTCGACCAGCGGCGCCCGGCGGCTGTCCACCGCGCCGGGGGCGAGCGTGTGCGGCCCGTCCGGGCAGGACGGGTCCGGCGCGGCCGGGTCGCAGGCGAAGCGGCACCCGGCGACGACGTCGATCGACGGCAGCAACGCGGCCAGCGCGCGGACCACGGTGGATTTCGCGGTGCCCTTCTCGCCACGGACCAACACGCCGCCGATCGCCGGCGAGACCGCGGTGAGCAGCAGGGCCTGGCGCAGATCGTCGAGGCCGACGACGGCCGAGAACGGGTAGGGGGTGGTCATTCCGCGCTCAGAGGCGGCCGCATGCTCATGTCCCTTCCGCGGGTGTCCACGCCCGCGCTGGTGGTCGGTACGAGCGGCCGGAGTGACCTGACTCCCGTGCGACGCCGCCGCACGGTCACAGTGGCGGGACCGTCCCGGACTCGCACCGGGTTTCCTCCGCATCCGCTCGACGGCCATGCTCGCGTACCCCCGGCGCGCACGTCAACGCGGGGTTACCGGGCCCACGACGTGAACGCCCGGGTTTTCACGCGGATTCATCTGGCGCGGGCCGGTAACCGTGTTAGCATCGCAACGTTGCAGTTTTGGTTCCCAGTGTTATCTCTCTCGAGAGCCTGCTTCTCTTGAGAGTTCGGCAGCGCCTGCGGGATTACGACCGCGGGCGCTTCTTGCGTTGGGGCCGGAATTGCAACGAACGGGCTCGTGAGTTGCGAGCTCATTACCTAGCGACCCCGCAAGACGCGGGGTTCGATTTGGCAAGGAGAAGTACATGGCTGTCGGCACCGTCAAGTGGTTCAACGCGGACAAGGGCTACGGCTTCATCACCCCTGATGACGGCGGCAACGACGTCTTCGCGCACTTCTCGGCGATTCAGTCCAGCGGCTACCGCTCGCTCGACGAGAACCAGCGAGTCGAGTTCGAGATCACGCAGGGACAGCGTGGCCCGCAGGCCGCGAACATCCGTCCGCTCTAAGGACCACATCCACCGCCCGTAGCCATCCGGGCCGGGCGGTGCCCAAGACTCATAAAAAAGCACCGGCAGCCACCGACTGCCGGTGCTTTTTTGTGCCCGCGCGCCGTACCGGGCCATGATGATCGTCACTGCGCCCGATCGTCACCGGAGGTCCGCCGTGGAGGCACCACCGCACGTCCCGGCTCGTATCGGCGGCGTCGTCACGCGCGCCGAGCCGCTGACGCACAACTCCGGCAACGCGGCCACCGGCGGAATCTGGCGCGTGCACGGCCCGGCCGGCACCGCGATCCGCAAGATAGCCAGGCCCCCGTCGGCCACGCCGACCGGCAGCCCGAGCTGGCAGACCAGCGACGCGCCGGAGCACTGGAACTACTGGCGCCGCGAGGTTCTGGCCTACACCACCGGCTTCGCGGCCGAGGTCTACGCGGGCACCGGCATCGTCCCGCCGGACCTGATCGACGTGGTCGAGCGGCCGGACGGCGCGGTCGAGCTCTGGTTGGCCGAGGCCACCGGCGCGCACGGCACGGCCTGGCCGCCCGGGCGGTTCCGGGACTTCGCGCGCCGGCTCGGCACCGGTCAGGCGCGCTGGGCCGGCCGGGTACCCGAACTGCCCTGGTTGTCCCGGCGCTGGCTGCGGAACTATCTGGCGCACGGACCCGCCACCATCGTCTGGATGCGCACCGACGAGGACTACGCGCACCCGATCACCGCGGCCTGGCCCACCCGCGAGCTGCGCGCGCTGCACGAGGGGCGGGAGCGGGTGCTGCGGGTCGCCGAGACGATGCCGCGCACGCTCGCCCACCTGGACGTCTGGCCGACGAACCTGATCGCGGACGGCGACCGTACCGTGCTGATCGACTGGGCGTTCACCGGTGCCGGCGCGCTCGGTGAGGACATCGCCAACCTCGTCATCGACAGCGTGACGGACGGTCTGATCGACGCCGCGCTGCTGCCCGAGATCGAGGAGGCGGCCACCGCCGGCTACCTGGAGGGGCTGCGCGACGGTGGCTGGCGCGGCGATCCGGACCTGGTCCGGCGGGCGATCGCGGCGTGCGGGGCCGCGAAGTACAGCTGGTTCGGGCCGGCCGTGCTCGGCCGGATGATCCGCGGCTCGAAGGCCCGTGGCTCCTACGGCCGGCCGCTCGACGACGACGCCGCGGAGCTGGAACGGCTGCGCGGCCTGGTGGAGCTGATCGTCAGGTGGGCGTCACAGGCGGGGGAAGACCCGCGGTGAGGCCTGCACGCCCTCGACCGCGAGCGAGGCCGGGCCGACGACCAGCGGGTCGGGCGTGCCGACGAGCTTCACGTCCTTGCCCTCGTAGTCGAAGCGGCTCAGCACGTGCCGCATCGCCTCGACCCGGGCCCGCTTCTTGTCGTTGCTCTTGACGACCGTCCACGGGGCGTCGGCCGTGTCCGTGTAGAAGAACATCGCCTCCTTCGCCTCGGTGTAGTCGTCCCACTTGTCCAGGGACTCGAGGTCCATCGGGGAGAGCTTCCACTGCCGGACCGGGTCGACCTGGCGGATCGCGAAGCGGGTGCGCTGCTCGCCGGACGTGACCGAGAACCAGAACTTGACCAGCTTGATGCCGGACCGGACCAGCATCCGCTCCAGCTCCGGCGCCTGCCGCATGAACTCGAGGTACTCGGTGCGGGTGCAGAAGCCCATCACCCGCTCGACGCCGGCCCGGTTGTACCAGGACCGGTCGAACAGCACGATCTCCCCCGCGGCCGGGAGGTGCTGGATGTACCGCTGGAAGTACCACTGGGTGGACTCGCGCTCGCTCGGCTTCTCCAGCGCCACGACCCGGGCGCCGCGCGGGTTCAGGTGCTCCATGAACCGCTTGATCGTGCCGCCCTTACCGGCCGCGTCCCGCCCCTCGAACAGGATGACCAGCCGCTCACCGCTGGCCTTGCAGTGGTTCTGCAACTTCAGCAGCTCGATCTGCAGCAGCCGCTTGTCCCGGTCGTAGTCCGGCCGGGGCAGGCGCTCCCCGTACGGGTAGTCCTCGCGCCACGTGTCGACCGGCGACCCGTCCGGCTTGATCAGGACCGGGTCGTCATCGTCGTCGTCGCGCACGTCGTACTCCCCGAGCTGGTCCAGAACGGGTTGAAGATCATCGCCGTGCGTCATGTCCACCATGACAGGGTGATACCCCGTCGTCACGCCGGCAAAGATGCCTATGCCCGGTGAACATCGCATGAACTGCGAACCCGCGCCGGGCCGAGGACAACCGCGCCGGACGGCGTTCGTACGCCACGACCACACATTCCGGATGTGCCCCGTGAGTGCCCATCACCGTCCGCATGCTCCCGCGGGCAACGGTCGGCCGTCGGCCGGCCTCCCTGACAGATCCGTGGCCGCACGACCGGGCCCGCGACCCGCCCCCGGAAACCGGCGCGCGGACGGGCGTCCCACGGACCCCGTTCGCCGGGGACGCCGCCACGCGATGAGGGCCGGACCGGGGCCGCCGCCGGGCGGACGGCAGCCCCGGAGGCGGGGTCAGCGGAGGCCGTTGCGGATGGCGATGTCGATGACCAGGGCGGGGGTGTCGGTGATGATGCCGTCGACGCCGAGATCGATGGCGCGCTGGATGACCGCCGGGTCGTCCAGCGTGTACGGGACGACCTTCAGCCGGTCACGCCGCTGCAGGACCGGGATCGCGGGGCCGTGGAAGTACGACGGGTCGGTGCGCACGTACCAGTCCGGGTGCGGTGCCGCCGGCTGGGACGGGTCGTGGACCTGCCAGTTGGCGGAGACCGTGCCGGCACCGGCGGCGCGCACGAGCGTGCCGAGATCGCGGAAGCGCCACCAGTCGAGGGTGCCGGTCCACGCGCTGCGGACCGACGGGTCGCCGTAAACGGCCTGCAGCGAGCACTCGTCGGCCGGTGACGCGCACTCGGCCGGGCCGTACTGCCAGACCAGCGCGACCGTCTCGAGGCGCGGGTCGAGGCGGCGGGCGAGCTGGATGGTCCGCCAGTCGAAGGACTGGACGGTGACCCGGGACGTGAGGCGGGCCCGCTGGATCGCGGTGACCAGCCGGCGGGTGAAGACGTCGTACCGCTCGGTGTCGTTCACCGTCGGGCTGATCTTCGTCTCGATGTTGAGCCGCACATCGGACCGGCCGGAGGAGCGCACCAGGTCGAACACCTCGGCCAGCGTGGGGACGCGCGCGCCCGGCACCGGGGTCTGGGTGGGCAGGTTCGTCCGCGTACCGCAGTCGAGCGTCTTGATCTGCGCGAGCGTCAGCGAGTGGACCAGGTCGCCGACGTAGGGGTAGGCGGGGTCGCCCGGGACCGCGGGTACGGTGTCGACGCAGTGGGAGCCGTTGATCGCGCGGTCGTGCAGCACCACCAGGTGGCCGTCGCGGGTGACGCCGGTGTCCAGCTCCAGTGTGGACACGCCCGGGTTCGCCAGCGAGGCGGCGAAGGCCGGCAGCGTGTTCTCCGGCAGGGTGGCCCGGCCGCCGCGGTGCGCCTGGACGTCGAACGGCGAGCGGTACGCGCGGGGCAGCCGGTAGCCGCGCGACGCGAGCAACGTGCGCAGCCGGTCCGGGTAGTCGGTGATCAGGCCGTCCACGCCGTCGTCGAGCAGCTTGGCCATGGTGGGCACGTCGTTGACGGTCCACGGGATCACCCTGATGCCGTTCCGGTGGGCGTGCGCGACCATCGCGGAGGTGACGTACGGCCGGTATCCGGGGTCGGTCACCGTGCCGTTCTGCGGGAAGCCGTGCACCGGCGAGAACGCGGACGCGCCGAACGTCTTGATCGCCCGGACCGGGTCGCCGCCGAAGTCGTCGATGTCCAGGCCGCCCAGCCACGGGGACGCGCCGGGCTGCCCGGTCTGGAGGAAGTCGTAGTTGGTCAGCGCCACCCGCGGCAGTCGCGGCTCGACCTCACGGAACCGCTTGAGCGCGCCCCAGTCGAAGCTCTGGATCGTGACCTGGCGCAGCATGCCGGCCCTGCGGATCTCGGCCAGCGTCACCTGCACGAACTGCTCGCGCGGCGCGGTCTCGGCCGGCGCGCCCGCCTCGACCTTGGTCTCGATGTTGAGCTGCACCTCGTCCGCGCGGTAGCGCTTGACCAGCGCGAAGACCTCGCTCAGCAGCGGCATCCGGGCACCCGGCACGGCCCGCTGACCCGGCCTGTCCGCAAGGATCGTGGAGCCGCAGTCGAGGGTACGGACCTGGGCCAGCGTCAGCGTGTTGACGTATTTCCCGACGTACGGGAACTCCGGGTCACCGGCGACCGCGGGCGCGGTGTCCGTGCATTTCGTGCCGGCCACCCGGCGGTCGTGCGTGACCACGGCCTGCCGGTCCTCGGTGATCTGCACATCGAGCTCCAGTGTGGACACACCCAGCTGGAGCGCGTTGCCGAACGACGCGAGCGTGCTCTCCACGCGCAGGCCGAGCCCGCCGCGGTGCGCCTGCAGGTCGAAGGTCCGCCGGGCGGACGCCGCCGCGGGGGCCACCAGCGTTCCCACGATCAGCGCCGATGCCAGCGCGGCGGTCAACAGTCGTCGATTCCACATGAGCCCACATGATGTCCGCCGCGGGCTGACCGCAGGCGACATCGACGTGAACCCGACCTTTCGCTACGGGCTCCGGGGCGTACGAAAGAACCGCGCCCCGGGGCGTACCCTGGGCGCGGTTCTCGGTGTCGACTCCGATCAGCGATTCTCGATCGGGAGGAAGGCGCGCTCCGCCTCGCCCGTGTAGAGCTGCCGCGGGCGGCCGATCTTGGTCGCCGGGTCGTTGATCATCTCGCGCCACTGCGCGATCCAGCCGGGGAGCCGGCCGAGCGCGAAGAGCACCGTGAACATCTTGGTCGGGAAGCCCATCGCCTTGTAGATGAGGCCCGTGTAGAAGTCCACGTTGGGGTAGAGCTTGCGGGAGATGAAGAAGTCGTCGGCGAGCGCGATCTCCTCCAGCTTCATCGCGAGCTCGAGCAGCGGGTCGTTGCCGCCGGTGCGCTCCAGCACGTCCCGGGCGGCCTTCTTGACGATGGCGGCGCGCGGGTCGTAGTTCTTGTAGACGCGGTGCCCGAAGCCCATCAGCTTGACGCCGGGCTCCTTCTTCTTCACCCGCTCGACGAACGCGTTGATGTCGCCGCCGGACTGGTGGATGCCGTTGAGCATGGTCAGCACGGCCTCGTTCGCACCGCCGTGCAGCGGGCCGAACAGCGCGTTCACGCCGGCCGAGACGGAGGCGAACAGGTTCGCGTGCGACGAGCCGACCAGGCGCACGGTCGACGTGGAGCAGTTCTGCTCGTGGTCCGCGTGCAGGACGAGCAGCATGTCGAGCACCTTGGCGACGACCGGGTCGACCTCGTAGTCCTCGGTCGGGACGCCGAACGTCAGGCGGAGGAAGTTCTCCACGTAGCCCAGGTTGTTGTCCGGGAACAGCGCGGGCTGGCCGATCGACTTCTTGTAGGCGTACGACGCTATGGTCGGCACCTTGGCCAGCAGCCGGACCGTGGAGATCTCCACGTCCTCGGGATTGAACGGGTCGAGCGCGTCCTGGTAGAACGTCGACAGCGCGCTCACGGCGGAGGAGAGCACGGCCATCGGGTGCGCGTCACGCGGGAAACCGCCGAAGAACTGGCGCATCTCCTCGTGCAGCAGCGTGTGCTTGCGGACGCGGGAGTCGAACTCGGCGAGCTGCTCCGCGGTCGGGAGCTCACCGTAGATGAGAAGGTACGACGTCTCGAGGAACGACGCGTTACCCGCCAGCTGGTCGATCGGGTAACCGCGGTAGCGCAGAATGCCGGCGTCGCCGTCGATGTAGGTGATCGCGGAGGTGCAGGAGGCGGTGTTGACGAAGCCGGTGTCGAGGGTGACGTATCCGGTTTCCTTCAACAACTGACCGACGTCGACACCCGCCGGACCCTCAACCGCGCTTCGAACCGGCATCGACAGCTGTCCGCCAGGATGCTCAAGCTTGACATCGCTCGCCTTGACGTCCGTCATGTATTTCCCTCGCTTTACCGGCAGATCTCTGGGTAGACCTTCCGTTCACCGTAAACCCTCCGCCCGGAACCGGCGCAACGGCCCCAGTGAGGCATGGATCACCGAGCGCGGTCATCGCGCCTTAACGCGGCTTTAACGGATGCTGTTCGGTCGACCCCGGTGCACCATATCGCCGCCGCGACGGCCGGCGGGTGTGAAATGTGTAGTGCGCCCGTTCTGCCGTATGCCGCACCGCGTCGGTACCGCGCGGCCCGGCGTCGCGCGTACCGTCGGAGGATGGTGCCGATCCGCCTCACCGAGGCGCGCGAGACGCTGCTGGTCACGCTCTACGGGCGGGCGCTGGACGCGCGCGCGGCCCATCCGGTGCTCGGCGACACGATGGCCGCGGAGGCGGTCGACGCGATCGACTTCGACTTCCGCAGGACGCACCTCACGCCGCGGACGGCGCCCACCGTGGCGGTGCGGGCGAAGTTCCTGGACGGCTGGGTGCGCGAGTTCCTCCGCGAGCACGACGGCGAGGCGACCGTGCTGCACCTCGGCGCCGGGCTGGACAGCCGGGTCTGGCGGATCGATCCCGGCCCGGGCGTGACGTGGTTCGACGTGGATTTCCCCGAGGTGATCGAGATCCGCCGCGCGCTCTTCCCGGAGCGGCCCGGCTACCGCATGATCGGCGTGTCCGTCACGGACGACGACTGGCTGGCGCAGATCCCGACCGGGCGGCCCACGCTGGCGATCGCGGAGGGCCTCAGCATGTACCTCACCGAGGAACAGGGGCTCACGCTGCTGCGCCGGATCACCGACCGGTTCAACGGCGGCACCACGATCGCCTTCGACGCGTTCAACCGGCTGGCCATCCGCACGCAGCGGACGAACCCGGCGGTCCGGATGTCCGGCGCCACCCTGCACTGGAGCGTGGACCACCCGCGCGAGCTGGTGCGGGACGTGCCGGGGCTGCGCCTGCGGGACGCGGTCGACGCGCTCACCGCGCCCGGCGCGGAGCAACTGCCGCGCGGCACCCGGGTCGTCTCGTCCCTGCTCCGGCCGTTCCCGGCCGTCCGCCACATGTCCCGGTACCTACGGTACGAGCGCTGACGCGATCGGCGTGCCGCCGTTGTTGAACTCGACGGTCCGGCCGCGGGTCGACGGGTCGGCCAGCGCGGCCGCCGCGGTCGCGGCCACGTCCGCCCGGGACACCGCGCCCGGCGTCGCGCCCTGCGCGGACGTCTCGATCAGCCCGGTCGGCGCGTCCGCCGTGAGCCGGCTCGGGCGCAGGATCGTCCAGTCCAGCGACGTCCCGGCCAGGTACGCGTCGGCCGCGGACTTCGCCTCCGCGTACGGGAAGAAGCCGTTGTCCGCCGGCACGCCGTGGTCCGGCCCGGCACCGAAGTAGGACACCATCACGAACCGCCGCACGCCGGCCCGCTCGGCCGCGTCCATGGTCCGGATCGCGGCGTCCCGGTCGACCGCGTAGGTCCGGACCGGGCTGCCGCCGCCCGCACCGGCCGACCAGACCACCGCGTCGTGGCCGGCGAGCAGCGCCGCGATCGCCTCGGTGTCCAGCGACTCCACGTCCGCGATGACCGGGTGCGCGCCGGTCGCCTCGACGTCCGGGACGTGCTCCGGGTTGCGGAACACCGACGTCACCTCGTCACCGGCCGCCACCAGCAGCGGTGCCAGCAGCAGTGCGACCTTGCCGTGCCCGCCGACGATCACGATTCGTGCCATGCGGCCGATCATATGGCGGGCGTGAGGTATCCGCTCAGTTCGCGCCAGGCGAGCCGGGTGTCCGCGTCGTCCGCGTGCGGCGCGCGCAGGTCGCGCACGAACGCGCAGATGTCGGTGAGCGTCCAGCGCAGCCGGTAGAGCGCGGTCGCGGGCGAGTCGTCCGGCGCGACCATCCACAGGTCGCGTGCGCGGGGCGCGACCGCGACCGTGTCCCAGTCGATCAGCCGCAGGCCACCGCCGGCCGGCAGCATCACGTTGCCCGGGTGCGGCTCGCCGTGCGTGACCACCCAGGTGTCCCGGGCGGCCGTCACGACCGGGACCAGCGCGTCGTACCGGACGAAGAGGTCCGCCACCACCCGGCGCCGGGCCGCGAGGAGCTCGCGGGCAGGCCGCGCGTACGGCCCGTCGCCCCACGGTCCGTCGAGCTCGTCCCGGTACGGCACCGTGAGCGGGTCGACCGGCGCGCCCGGCGGCACCGGCACCGAGTGCAGACGGCCGAGCGCGTCCAGCAGATCCGCGCGGACCGGCGCGGGCAGCACGTCGCCGAACCGGTGCGACCGCCCGTCGATCACGGCGGCCACCGAGACCGCCGCGCCACCGGCCGTCACGGTCACGCAGCGCCCGTCCGGCCGGCGCACCGGCGACGCCACGAACTCGAGCCCGGCCTCGCGCAGCGCCGCGGCCGTGCCGAAGGCCCGCTCCAGCGCCGGCACGTCCGGCTCGAGGTCCACGCTGAGGAACCACTCCGCGCCGCCGGTGTCCCGCGCCCGGTAGTGGTGCGCGCCGTAACCGACCGGCGCGTAGTCCAGCGCGGCGACGGCGATTCCCCATCCACTGTGGAGCGCGCCGGTCACCTCGGCACGGTCGAGGTCCGGTGGTTCGGCGAACACGGAGATGATTCTAGATTTTTTCGCCGGCATTCGGGATCGTGAGCGGATGAGATGGTGGCGGACGATCTGCGCGCGGATGAGTCGCCGGCCGTGGTTCACCCGGTTCGCCGCGGCCGCGGTGCCGCTCGACCGGCTGGCCGGCCGGGTCACCCGGGGCCGGGTGGTCGCGCTCGGCATGCTGCCCAGCCTGCTGTTGACCACGACCGGCCGGCGCACCGGCCGGCCCCGGCGGAACCCGATCAGTTATCTGCGCGACGGCGACGCGTTCGTGGTGGTGGGCACGAACTGGGGCCGCCCGAGCCCGCCCGGCTGGGTGTTCAACCTGCGCGCCACGCCGGTCGCGATCGTCACCGTGCGCGGCGCCGACCTCGCGGTCCGGGCCGAGGAGGTCACCGACCGGGCGGAGTACGACCGGTTCTGGTCCGCGATCGTGGCACGCTGGCCCGCCTACCGGACATATCTGGCCACCGCCGGCGACCGGCCGATCCGGATCTTCCGGCTGATCCCGGTGTCCTGACCGTTCCCCTCAGGTCCGGGCGGCGGCCGCCGATGGGTGGTTGAACCACGCATGGGGGGTGGAGCGTGCTGAACGGCATCACGGGCATCACCGCGCGGATCAACGACATCGAGCACCGGATCGCGTCGATGACGCAGCAGACCGCGGCGAAGACCGCGAGCGCGGTGTCCAACACCGGTCAGGCGTTCGCGTCCGCGCTGGCCAGCGCGGTGCACGGCGGCACGGCCCCGACCGCGACGGCCGGCACCACCGCGAGCATGAGGGTCAACTCGAAGGGGATCCCGGAGGACCTGGCCGGGTACGGCAACGGCAGGATCCCGGCGAACGCGCTGGGTCAGGTGGGCGGCACCGGTCACAAGCTGTGGGCGCCGGCCGCGGAGAAGCTGACCCAGATGATCTCGGACGCCAAGGCGCAGGGCGTCACCATCGGGATCACCGACTCGTACCGGCCGTACGAGGAGCAGGTGGACCTGGTCCGCCGCAAGGGCCTCTACTCACAGGGCGGGCTGGCCGCGAAGCCGGGCACGTCCGACCACGGTTGGGGCATGGCGACCGACCTCGACCTGAACGCGAAGGCGCTGTCCTGGATGCGGCAGAACGCCGGGAAGTACGGTTTCGAGGAGGACACGCCGCGCGAGCCGTGGCACTGGGGGTTCAAGCCGGCGAAACTGTCATGAGCGCCTGAAGCAACTCGGACTGGCTGATCGGCTCCGGCGCGTACCCCCGGGCCTCCTGCATGGCCTTCTGCAACTGGACGCGGCGCAGCGCCTCGCGGATGTCGGCACCGGTCGCGCCCGGGCTCGCGGCGGCCAGCTCGCGCGCGTCGACGTCGTCGCCGAACATCCGGAAGCCCGGCGTCTCGTGCGCGGCGATCAGCGCACGCAGCATCTTCGCGATGATCTCGGCGCGGCCGTCGGTGTCCGGCCTGGGCACGGACAGCTTGATGTCGAACCGGCCGGACCGGGTCAGCGACGCGTCCACCCGATCCGGAAAGTTCGTCGTGGCGACCACGATGACCTGCGGGTTCGCCTCGATCAGCGTGTTCATCTCCTGCTTGAAGATGCCGGCCACCGAGTTGATCGCCTGACCGGCCGCGTCCTGCCCGCCGCCGGTGTAGCTGATGATCGAGTCGAACTCGTCGAACAGCAGCACGGTCGGCGTGGTGTAGCGGCGCGCCTCGGTGAAGATCTTCTTGATGTTGCGCTCGGACGCGCCGAGCCACCGGTCCAGGATCTCCGGCGTGCGGATCTCGCGCAGCTCACCGCCGATCTCGTTGGCCAGCGCGGTGGCGAGCATGGTCTTGCCGGTGCCGGGCGGCCCATACAGCAGGATGCCCTGCGGCCGTCGCGCGCCCCACCGGGCCATCGCCTCGGGATGGTTGAAGCTCACCGCGACCTCGCGCAGCTGGGACACGATGTGGTCGAGCCCGCCGACCTGGTCGAGCGTGGTCCGGTTCGCCCGCTCGTCGGAGATCTCCGGATCCGTGGTCAGCGTGTACCGCCCGCTCAGCTCGCCACCGGCCAGCTCCGCCAGGACCTCGAAGAACGACACCACGAAACCGCGAAGGTACGGGGTGAGCGCCGTGTCCGCCCGGCGCGGCGCCTCGGCGGTCACGGTCACCGACACCTGCTGCGGCAGCCCGGCCGGCTCCACGGCGTAGGCGACGCGGACGGACAGCCCGGAGACCGCGTCCACCACGGTCCGGTCGGCGGGCAGGTCGGCCGGCCGCTCGCCCAGCCGCCGGATCGTCTCACCGGCCAGCGACGCGGTGCGCGCCGCGAACCCGAGCGGGTCCTTCGTCGCCATCTGCCGCGCGAGCATCACGCCGACCGGCCCGGTCAGCCCGATCCGCAGCGCGTCGAGCCCGGCGGCCCGCCGCGCCGTGCCCACGAACCGGTAGACCGGCCCGTTCGTCGACAGCCGGCTGCCCGCGGTCAGCGTCACCGCGCGCAACTGCCCGGGAAAGGGCGCGCCGTGCAGCAGCTCCACCGGCTCCGGGCCGGCCGCGGCCAGCAGGATCCGGTCCGGGTCCACGATCCGGACGGACGCGCCCCGGCACTCGACGGTCTCGCTCGGCGGCCTGAGGCGGTCGTCGGTCATGTGGAACCTCCCTCTCCGATCGAGTCTGCCACGCACGGGACGATCGGGCAGGATGTGACCATGCCGCTCGCCGCTCTGAAGGACATCTGCATCGACGCCTCCGACCTCGACCGGACGGCCGGGTTCTGGCAGCTCGCGCTGCACGCGGAACGGACCCGGCACCGGACGCACCCGGAGCTCTGGTGGCTGACGCCCGGCATCGAGGACGCGCCCGTCATGTGGATCAACGACGTACCGGACGCGCCGCCGCCGGTGAAGACGCGCGTGCACCTCGACCTGCGGCTCGGCCCCGGCGAGACGATCGCGCCGCTGGTGGCGGCCGGTGCGACGGTGCTGCTGGAGCCGCGGCCGGACGAGAAGTGGTGGCTGATGCGGGACCCGGAGGGCAACGAGTTCTGCGTGTTCGCCCCGGACGGGCGCCCGCCCCGCCTGTACGAGCTGGTCGTGGACGCGCGGGACGGCGCGGCCCAGGCCCGGTGGTGGCGCGAGATCCTCGGCGGGGACGTCGAGGAGTCCGGTGACTTCGCCGCCGTGCGGAACGGCGCCGGCCAGACGTTCGACTACTTCGTGTTCCAGAACGTGCCGGAGCCGAAGACCGTGAAGAACCGCCTGCACTGGGACGTGACGCTCACCGGGGCCACACCGGACACGCTGGTCACGGCCGGCGCGACCGTGCTGCGCGCGCCGGACGCCGACAACCGCTGGTGGATCATGGCGGACCCGGAGGGCAACGAGTTCTGCGCGTTCCCACCCCCGGCGTCCTGACCGGGACCTTGGTCCCGCCGCACCGGTGCCGGCGGCCCTGCCGGCCCGGGCCGCCGGCGGGCAGACTCGTGCACAGCGATGCGATACAGGGAGGCACACCATGACGAGCCAGACCACCCGGACGGCGGCGTCCGTGCTCGCCGAGGCCGCGGCGACGGCCGGTTTCGCACCGTCGGTGCACAACACGCAGCCGTGGCGGTGGCGGGTGCTGCCGGAGGCGCTGGAGCTGTACGCCGTACCCGAGCGGAAACTGCTCTCCATCGACCCGGTCGGCCGGCTGCTCACGGTCAGCGTCGGCGCGGCACTGCACCACGCGGTGGTCGCGCTCGCCGCGCTGGGCCACACCGCCGCGGTCGAGCGCTTCGACGGGCCGGACCTGCTGGCCCGGATCACGCTCGGCGCGCCGTGCGAGGTCACGCCGGCCGCGATGCGGCGCGTGCAGCAGCTGCGGACCCGGCGCACCGACCGGCGGCCGACCCGCGACGAGGCCGTCGACCCGGCCGACCTGACCGCGCTGCAGCGCATCGTCTCCGACCACGGCGTGCACCTGCACCTGCTGGTCGACGACCAGGTCTACGAGCTGGCCGCGGCCGCCGGGCGCGCCGACGAGGTCGAGGCGCGCGACCCGTTCGTGCAGCACGAGCTGGAGTTCTGGAAGGCGAAGACGCTGCCGGCCGAGTCGCTGCCGGAGACGCCGGTGCAGTCCACCGTGCCGAACCGGGACTTCGGCGAGCACGGCCGGCTGCCGGTCGGCGAGGGCCACGACACCTTCGCGTCGTACGGGGTGATCTTCGGTGCCGACGACGAGCCGAGGACGTGGCTGCGGGCCGGTGAGGCGCTCTCCGCGGCGTGGCTGGCCGCGGCCGAGCGGGGCATCGGCGTGCTGCCGTTGTCCGGCGTGATCGAGACCGAGGTGACGCGCACGGCGCTGCGGATGACGCTGTCCGAGCTCGGCTACCCGTACCTGGTGGTGCGCCTGGGCCTGCCGGACACCGACCACGCGGGCCCGCCGGCCACGCCACGGATGCCGGCGGCGCAACTGATCGACAGGTCCGCCGTACGCTAGCGTCCGTGGCCGCTGACCAAACGCCCTCGCTCGGACTCGGACCGCTGTCCCGGGTCCGCCTCGACGAACTGCTCCAGGAGATGCTCGACCGCGTCGGCGACGTGGTGGCCAGCCGGGAACGGCTGCGCGCGCTGCTCGACGCGGTCGTCGGCATCAGCACCGACCTCGACCTGCGCAGCACGCTGCAGCGCATCGTGGAGGCCGCGTGCGAGCTGGCCGGTGCCCGCTACGGCGCGCTCGGCGTGGTCGGGCCGGACCGCCGGCTGACCGACTTCATCACCCACGGCATGACCCACGAGCAGGCCGCGCACATCGGCGACCTGCCGCACGGGCGGGGCGTGCTCGGCCTGCTGATACAGGACCCGCGCCCGGTGCGCATGCCGGACATCACCCAGCACCCGCAGTCGTACGGGTTCCCGGCCAACCACCCGCCGATGCACTCGTTCCTGGGCGTGCCGCTGCGCATCCGCGATCACGTCTTCGGCAACCTCTACCTGGCCGAGAAGCAGGGCGCGGCCGAGTTCACGGTGGACGACGAGGAGGTCGTGGTCGCGCTCGCGGCCGCGGCCGGCGTCGCGATCGAGAACGCCAGGCTCTACGCGATCTCGCACCGCCGCGAACAGTGGCTGGCCGCGGCCGCGGAGATCACCGGCGTGCTGCTGTCCGAGGTCCGCCGCACCGACGCGCTCTCGCTGATCGCCCGCCGCGCGCGTGAGGTCTCCGGCGCGCACCTGGTGCTGGTCCTGCTCTACGACGCGGACGCGGACCGGCTCACCGTCGAGGTGGTGGACGGCGACTCGTCCGTGTCCCCCGGCGCCCAGCTGGTGGCCAGCGAGACCGCGTTCCTGCCCGCGGTCACCGGCGCCGGCACCGTCACGGTGGAGAGCCTGACCAAGGCCGCGGCCTGGCCCGGCGACGTGCCCGGCGGCCCCGCCATGATCGCACCGCTGGGCAGCGCGGAGGCGTTGCACGGCGCGCTCGTGGTCGCGCACGACCCGGTCGCCATCCGGCACGACGGCGACGACCTGACCATGCTCAGCACGTTCGCCGGGCAGGCCGCGCTGGCGCTGGAACGCGCGCGGGCACAGGAGGAACGCGAGCTGCTGGTGGTGCTGGAGGACCGCGAGCGGATCGCCCGCGACCTGCACGACGTGGTCATCCAGCGGCTGTTCGCCACCGGTCTGCAGCTGCAGACCGCGATACCGCTGGCCGGCCGCCCGGAGGCCGGCGCCCGGATCAACGCGGCCGTCGACGACCTGGACAGCACGATCCGCGACATCCGCCGCGCCATCTTCGAGCTGCGCGCCCCGGTCGCCCCCGCACTGCGCGCCGACCTCGGCGAGATGGTCGACGCGGCCGCGGCACCGCTCGGTTTCCGTCCCCGCCTGGACCTCTTCGGCCCGGTCGACAGCGCGGTCCCCGACCACGTCCGCGACGACCTGCTGGCCGTGCTCCGCGAGGCGCTGTCCAACGTGGTCAAGCACGCGCGGGCGACGCTGGTCGAGGTGGGTGTGCGCGTCGCGGCCGGCCGCCTCACGCTGACCGTGCTCGACAACGGCGTCGGCTGCCCACCCGACGCGGCCCGCAGCGGCCTGGTCAACCTCGCCGACCGGGCCGGCACGCACGCCGGCACGTTCGACGTCGCCGCCGCCCCGGCACCCCACTCCTCCGGCACCCTGCTGACCTGGTCCATCCCGATCTGACGCCGGCGTCGACGTGCGGCCGCGGCGCGCACGCCGACACGCACAGGCGCGGTCAGTCCCGCGGTGTCTTGAACGCGTTGCGGACCGCGCCGAGCCAGCGCCGCTGCAGGTGCCGAAGCTTCGGCTGGGCGACCGGGACACGGAAACTCTGCGCGGCCTGACCGGCGCGCGTGACGTGCCCGGACTCCGGCGTGATCGCGACGACCTGGGAGAGGTCGCCGGTCTCCTCGTTGCGGCTGAGCCGGTGGTAGGCCAGCGCACCGACCGCGACCGGCAGCTCCGGCTGCTCCGGGACGGACGGCGTGGTGCCGAGCCGGGCGTAGAGGCGCGTGGACACCAGCGGCATCCGGCTCGACCCGCCGACCAGCATCAGCGAGTTCAGCAGGAACGACGACACACCCGCCGCCTCGACCACCCGCCGGGTCTCCTCGACCGCGCGGGCGACCAGCGGCTCCGCCACGTGCTCCAGCTCGTCGCGGGTCAGGTGCAACGGCCGGTCCCAGCCGGGCACCCGCACCGTCACGGCCGAGTTCCGGGACAGCGCCTCCTTCGCGCCGCGCACCTCCGTCCGGAAGTCCTGCCGCGACCGCAGCTCCGCGGCCGTGCGCGGCCGGAACAGCCGCTTCCACGTCTCCGGGTCGCGGCGGGCCAGGTGCCGGCGCAGGTGGTCGAGCAGCGCCAGATCGATGTCGACGCCGCCGAGGTCGGCCAGGCCGCCCGTGCTCGCCACCTGCCAGCCGTTGATCTCCCGGCGCACGACCGTGACGTCCAGCGTGCCGCCGCCGAAGTCGAACACCGCGATCGAGCCACCGAACGGTACGTGGTGGCCCTCGACCTGCGTGCAGTAGACCGCGGCCGCGACCGGCTCCTCGAGCAGCCGCACCTCGCCCATGCCGGCCCGGCGCGCCGCGTCCGTCAGCATCTCCCGGTGCTGCCGCCCCCACCCGACCGGGCAGGTCAGCAACGCGCCGTCCGGGTTCACCCCGGCCATCCGCGCCTCGTACGCGACCCGGGACAGCACCGCGCTGAGCAGCAGCACCACCGGCACCTCGACACCGCCGAGCGGGATCGACCCCTCGCCGACGCGCCGCTTCGGGTGCGGCTCGAACCGGACCGGGTCGTTCGCACCGAGCCGGGTCGCCTCCAGGCCGGTCACGATGTTGCCCTCGGCATCCAGGTAGACGCCCGAATCCATGAGCGAGTACCCGTCGAACAGCAGCGTACGAGGCGCCTCACCGGGCTGCCCGACGACCGCGACCGTGTGAGTCGTGCCCAGATCCACCGCCAGCTGCGACGGACTCTCCACTGCTGTCTCCCCCACCCGTTCCCGGCCGGCGCGCCGCCGCGCCGCCGGGATGGTACCCACGGACCCAGCCCCGCAGCTAGAGACCACACTGACGGGTGATCAACTTAAGCGACGACCAGCGCACCGACCGTCATACCCTCCGCGCACGCTATCGAAGTCCCGCCGCTCCCACATCCCGGCGGCAACGGTAATTAACTGAGCAATCACTCAGGCGGGCCGCCTCCGTCCTCGGCGCGGACGCGTCCGGACGCGCTCCCCCGGCAACCGCGGAGGCCGGCCGGGCGGGAGCGCACGTCGCAGAATGTCACTGTGAGGCGGCGCCGGAGCCGCTGGGCGGTACCGAAAAACGACATGAGTTGAAATGTCGCACTTCCCGCGAATTCGCCGATAGCCACAGTTGTGCAATCGGCATGATTTTCACAGGATAAGGATGTTTCGCGCAAATATCTCACATTACCGAAAGCGCGGATGCGCGGGGTGGCGCTCCGGACACCGCGGCCCGCACGAAACAGAGCACCACAGCGACAGCCCGCGCGGCACACACGAAAGCGGAGCGTCGCACTGTGGATTTGCTCGCGACTCGCGGGTTCTGTCGCACGAAGTATGGACGGCACCCCTCGATGGCCGTCCACAACAGGTCGAGCATGGTGTTGATCCGTGCTTCCAGGACGCTGTCGATGGCTCCGTCGATGCGAACGCTGACAACGCTGCCGCCAACAGCTCGGGCGAGGGAGACCAGGACCGGTGGCACCCCCTGAAGGGGGTATTGGAACCATCCGGTGTCGGACTCGTCATCGGTCCCGTCGAGGGCCCCGACCAGGGCATCTTCGTCTGCCGCATCGTACTGGTGGCCGACATAGTGGCTCAAGTGCTCAAGGAAACGGACGACGTTCTGCTCGAAGATCCATCCGGCTACGGTAGTCACGCGAGTCAGTGTGGACCGGTTCCCTGTCGCTGACCGTTTGTAAGGACGGACTGGCTGCAGGAGCACGCCAAGCCGGCGGTGATCTGTTTATCAGCTCCGGACCGGTCGAAGGCAACGTCAACCGCATCAAGACGATCAGACGCCAGATGTACGGCGGAGTCGGCTTCGACCTGCTGCGCAAGCGTGTCCCGCTCGCTGGTCGATCAGCGATCGAGCAGGATGGCACTACGCTCTCCCGATGCGGTATCTCACCCGACCGTTCGCGATCGGTGCATTGCGTCGAGGCCACGGGATCGAACAGTTCCTCGGCGGCGTCAAGATCGGCGGCGAACCGGCCATTCGATGGGAGTCGATCAGCCCCATGAACGGGCAGTACCGGATCTCACTTCACACCGTGCACGACCCTGATGACGACCGGGTAGGTGACCTGGCCAACCTCATCTCGCTCGACCCGGTCGACGAGGCGTACGTCGGAGAAGGCCGGGAGCTGACCCTCAGCGAAGATGCGGAAGAAGCGATGGCGCTCGCCGAGCGCCTCACCGACGCGAACCCCGGCCGCTGGGTCAACCACGCGGTAGCGGGCGAGGAGTACATGGACTACGTCGGAACCCGACGGAACCCTGCCCGAGCGACATAGCCGACGAGAATGCGCGAACGAAGCCACCCGGTCGGCACCGGCAAAAGCGAGACGCCCACTCCCCTATCCGAAATTTCGCCATATAGCGGAACGGGCGAATGGGCGTTCGTGGCCTTGTCCGGGTGCGGATCGCCGATGGTTCAGGGATTCGCGCGCAACCCGCAGTCCGGCGGAACCCGCGGCCCGCCGGAGGCCGTGGATCGGCGCGGCGGACGGGGAGAGGGCGGTGGGGTCGGTCGTGCGGCCTCGGTTCTGACAGGGAGGCCGGCCAACGGCCGAGCGGTGCCCGCGGGAGCATGCGGAGGGTGAGGTGAGGCGGCGGGGTAGATGGATGCCTCAGGAATGCGCCCCCGCGCGGTCGTCGTCGTGCGCCGCGGTGCCCAGCACCGTGTCCAGGCCGGTGACCTCGAGGATCCGGCGGAGCTGGGCGGTGATGCCGGTCATCGTGAAGGTGGCGCCGGTGCCGCGGGCGTCCTGGCTGATGTGGATCAGCGCGCTCAGGCCGGAGGAGTCGCAGATGTAGAGGCCGGAGAGGTCGAGGCAGATGGCGCGGATGGCGGGGGTGAGGGCGCGGGTGGCCTGGTCGACGAGCTCTTCGGCGGTGTCGAAGTCGAGGTCGCCGAAGAGCGACAGGACTACTGTCGCCTTGTCGGGGTGACTGGTGTGGATGCGTAACGGGGAATCGTCGATCATCGCTCCGGCCTTGTGCTGTCCTGGCCCGGAGACTTACCCGGGGCCAGTTCCGCTAAACCCAGTTTCAACAGTTCCCCCGCGCGGGGGAAGTCGCGGAGGTCGGCGTTGAGCAGGTCGAGGCAGACCGTCAGTGCCGCTGGGGGGACGCCGCGGGCGGCCAGCACCGCGGCGGTCCAGCTGAGGAAGTCGGTGAAGACGGCGGCGTCGTCGACGTAGAGCGCGGCGGCCAGGAAGTCGACGATGTGCGTGACGTCCTCGGCGGTCGCGTCGGCCTGGCGGGCGTCGTAGGCGCGCATCGGCGGGTACGCGTCGCGGAGCCGGTCCAGCACGCCGACGATTATCTTGTGGCGCTGCCGGACGAGCTGGGTGTACTCCTCGTCCGCGAGGTGGGCCAGGTCGTCGTGCGGGGCGCGGGCCGGCGGGTTCCAGCCGGCGTCGAGGATGTCCGCGGCCTCGGTGGCGGTCGCGGCCCAGCCGTCCGCGCCGAGCAGGCGGGCGTGCCGGCCGTCCACACCGAAGCCACGGCCGCCGGCCAGCACCGGTACGCCGACGGCCTGGCACGCGGTGAGCGTGGCGTGGGCGCGGGGCAGCCGGGTCGGCAGCGCGCAGCTGAGCGCGACCACGTCCGGGCCGGTCTGGTGCAGGTGGGTGACCAGGTGCGGACCGGGCACGTTCGCGCCGAGGAAGTCGACCCGCCAGCCGCGCAGCCGCAGCACCTCGCCGAGCAGCCGGGGCGGTAGCGCGTGCCATTCGCCGTCCGTGCAGGCGACGGTTATCCGGCCGAGCGTGGGCCGGGGCGCGGCGCGGGCGACGAGCGCGGCGATCGCGCGTTCGCTGGTGGCGGTGGCGCCGTGCTCGCGCGCGACCGACCACTCGTTCGCGGCCCAGAGCTCACCGACGCGCACCTGGGCGGGCGCGATCAGGCCGAGCAGCAGCTGCTCGGGGTCGGCGCCGTTCTCCCAGAGCGAGAGCACCAGGTCGGTCGCGCCCCATTCGTCACCGGCGCCGATGAGCTCGAGGTACTGCTCGTCGACGCCGGGAAGGATCGGTGTGATCGTCGTCATCGGACCCGCCGGAGGTTCACCGGGTGGAACCCGTTCTCGGGAACGCGCGGGGGTACGCGCACGGCCAGCATCGCGATGTCGTCGTGCCCGGCGCCGTTGATCCAGTCGGAGACGAGTTGTTCCAGCCGTTCCACGACCGCGGCGGCGGGCATGTCCCGGCAGCTGGCGAGCGAGTCGGCGAGGCGGTCCTCACCGTAGGCCTCCCGGCCGCCGACGCCGCCGCGCGCCTCGAACAGGCCGTCGCTGTAGAGCAGCAGCAGGTCGCCGGGGGCGAGCCGGACCGTCGCGGTCTCCACCCGGATCGGGCCGGTGACGCCGATCAGCGTGCCCCTGGCCGGGACCGCCTCGATGCCGCCCCGCGCGCGCAGGACCAGCGGTGGCGGGTGCCCGCCGGACGCGGCCGAGACCCGCCAGCCGTCGCCGTCGCGGACCATCGAGGCCAGCACCATGGTGACGAACCGGGTGCGGTCGCGCGGGTCTATCAACGCCTGGTTGAGCACCCGCAGCAGCGGTTCGGGGCGGCCCTCCAGCAGGCGCAGCGCGCGCAGCGTCTGGCGGACCTTGCCGGCCAGCACGGCCGCCTTCGGCCCCTTGCCGACCACGTCACCGAGCACGATCATGGTCTCCGCGTCCGTGCCGGACGGGGCCAGCGAGGCCGTGCGCGGGTACGCGTCGTAGAAGTCGCCGCCGATCCGGGACGCCTCCTTGGCCGGCCGGTACGCCCCGGCCAGTTCCAGCCCGTCGATGTGCGGCAGCTCCGGCGGGAGCAGGTCGGCCTGCAGGATCGCGGTCGTCTCCACCTGCTCCTGGTAGAGCACGGCCGCGGAGATCGCACCGCCGGCGCGGGCCGCGAAGATGCGGGCCTGCAGTTCCTCGGACTCGGAGAAGACGCCGGGTGCGCGCCGGGCCAGGATCAGCGCGCCGGCCGGCACACCGTTGCCGGGCAGCGGCGTGACCAGCAGCGCGCCGATCTCGCCGAACCCGGGCGGCAGCAGCGACGCCGGCACCTGGGTCTGGTCCAGCCAGCGGCTCGGCACCGGCGGGAAACCGGCGAGCGCCTCGGCCAGGCCGGGGACGCTCTCGGCGTCGCGTTCCTTCATCACGCCGCTCTCGAAGCGGCTGCCGGTGACCGCGCGCACCCACTCGACCCGGTGCCGGGACGGGGGCAGCACGACCACGGCCGCGTCCGCCAGGTGCGCGGCGGCCAGCTCGACCGTGGTGCGCACGCAGCGGCCCCGGTGCAGCGAGGCGGAGAGCCGGCGGCTCGCCTCGACCAGGAAGGCGGTGCGTTCGCGCTCCTCCGCGATCGCGGCCACCCGGGTCGCCTCGTCCGTGCAGTCGTGCACGGTCCAGACGTCGTGCGCGTCGTCGACCGGCTGGCGGCGGCCCCGCAGCGGGCGCCCGTGCAGTTCCCGGTCGAACGAGTCCGGGTCGTCGGTGATCTCCCGGATGGTGAGCAGGCCGGGCAGCAGGCGGTGGGCGGCGGCGTTCGCGTGCAGGACCGCGCCCTGGCCGTCGCAGAGCAGCACCGCCTCGGCGGTGGCGTCGAGGACGGCGTGCAATAGATGAGTGGGCGGTGGCGTGCTGACGTTCCGTATCCCCGTCACGGCAATCTCCTCCGGTTCCGGGTGTCGGTTTTGAGTCGTTCAGCGCGGTCAACAGCCAGCCTACGCCCTACTTGCTTGGCAGCAACTGTTGCATCTGACGGTGACAGTTTTCACCGTAACCGGTCACAGATCGATGTCGACCACGATCGGCGCGTGGTCCGACGGACCCTTTCCCTTGCGCGCCTCGCGGTCGACGTAAGCATCGGTCACCCGCGACGGCACCGGATCGGTCGCGTAGACCAGGTCGATCCGCATGCCTTTGTTCTGGTGGAACATACCGGCGCGGTAGTCCCAGTAGGTGAACGGACGATCTCCCTTCAGCGGCCGTGGCACGATGTCGTGCAACCCGCGCCGCTCACGGAGAGTGGTCAACGCGTCCCGTTCCGGCTTTGTCACGTGGGTGGAGCCGACGAAGACCGCGGGGTCCCACACGTCGTCGTCGGTCGGGGCGACGTTGAAGTCCCCGCACACGGCGAGCGGCGTCGGCTCGCGCTCCAGCGCCTCTGTCAGGCGGGCGAGCCAGAGCAGCTTGTAATTATAGTGCGGATCGTCCGGCGTCCGCCCGTTCGGCACGTAGATCGACCATACGCGCAGGCCGCCGCAGGTGGCGGACACCGCACGGGTCTCCCGCGTGACCTCGTCCGGGAAGCCCGGGTCACCGTCGAAGCCGGTGCGCACGTCGGCCAGGCCGACGCGGGACAGCACCGCCACGCCGTTCCACCGGCCGTCGCCGTGCACGGCCGCGTCGTAGCCGAGCGCGCGCACCTCCGCGGCCGGGAACTGCGCGGCCGAAACCTTGAGCTCCTGCAGGCAGAGCACGTCCGGCTGCCGGGTCTCCAGCCAGTCGAGCAGCCTCGGGAGGCGGGCCTTCACGGAGTTGACGTTCCAGGTAGCGAGCCGCATGGGGCCTACACTGCCCTGCCGTCACCCCGTCCGCCCAGCCCCGACACGCGCGAACGCGGCCCGTCCTACTCCGGGATGATCACGCTTTCCGCGGCGCGGCGCGGCGTGACCGCGCCCGGGGCCGCGTAGCCGATCCGGACCACCATCTGCGGCGGGCCGAACCGGCCGAGCGCGAGCCGCAGCTGCTCACGCGCGGCCGGCACCTCGATCGGCTGCGACACCATCGACGCGGCCAGGCCGGCGTCGGTGACCGTGAGCAGCAGCTTCTGCAGCGCCCGGCCGGCCGCGATCTGCTCGGCCGCGGTGTCCGCCGGGGAACCCAGCACCGCGACGAGCGGCTCCGGCTCCGGGGTCCCGGGCCGCTCCGGCACCGCGCCGCCGAAGTCGCGCCGGGGCAGGACGTCCGTCGGGTCGGCCGTGGGGCCCGCGGCCTCCGGCGGCACGCCGTCGAACGACGGCGCCGGGCGGGTCCACGCCTCGATCTCCGCGCGGTAGTCGTCGTTGCGCCGCAGCACCCGGTCCGCGCTGTGCGCGATCTCCGCGACCGCGGTCACGGCCGCCGTGCCCACGATCAGGTCCAGCCAGCCGCCCTCGGAGCGCACCGCGTCCAGCAACCGGGCCCGGATCGACGCGGGCACCGGGCGGGCCGAGAACCGGGCGCGCGTGCTGCGCCGCCTCGGTACGGCCGCGAGCAGCGCCAGCTCGGCCGGGGTGGCCGGCCGGGGCGGGCCCGGGACCAGCCGCGCCACCAGGTCCGCCTCCGCCGGCACCGGCCGGATCACGCCGTCGGCCGGCCGCCCGCGCGCGGCCAGCGCCAGCCGCGCGTTGCACAGCGCGGCCCCGCAGGCGATCCGCACCGCCCAGCCGGTCGGGTCCGCGATCGGCAGCCGCCGCGCCGGGTCGGACCTGATCTCGATCGCGCCGCCGGACAACCGGAACCGCCACGGCTGCGTGTTGTGCTGCGAGGGCGCCCGCACGGCCGCGGTGACCGCGGCGGCGAGGTCCTCCGCCAGGTAACCGTCCGGTGCCGTGCGGACAGCGGCGTCCTCCGCCAGCGGGATCCGGACCATGACATACCTCCTGAACGTGTTCCCTCCACTCTGACCTGCGAGCCGGGCACCATTCAGGGCCGAAAGACCTTTAATGATTCATGCGGTCCCGGCGGGGTGGCCAGCCGTTCCGCCGTGGGTGGCGGCGCGCCCGTCCGGTCCGGACAATGTGCCCATGAAGGTTGTCGTGGTCGGTGGAAGCGGTCTCATCGGGGCGCACGTGGTCAGCGTGCTGTCCGATCGCGGGCACGAGGTGACGGCCGTGGCGCGCACCGCCAGGCCGGACGTGCACCGCATGCTGGACGCGGAGACGGCCTCCGTCGCGGACCTGCGGGCGCTGCTGCGCGGGCACGACGGCGTGGTCTACGCGGCGCGGACGGACGAGCAGCGGCCGGTGCCGAAGCCGGCCCACCCGGCGTTCCGGGCGAACATGGTCGACCCGCTGGTCCGGCTGTTCACCGCAGCCCGCGAGGAGGGGCTGACCCGCGGCGTGCTGATGGGCTCGTACTACACGTACTTCCACCGGCTGCACCCCGATTGGCGGCTGCCGGAACGGCACGTCTACATCCGCAGCCGGGTCGAGCAGGCCGCGGAGTCACGCGCGGCGGCCGGCCCGGGGCTGCCGGTCGCGGTGATCGAGCTGCCGTTCGTGCTCGGCAGCGGCGGCGGGCGCCTGCCGAACTGGTCCGGGTCGTGGGAGCGCTGGGCCCGGTCCGGCGCGCCGCTGTTCGCGCCGGACGGCGGCACCGCCGCGGTCTCCGCGCGCAGCGTCGCCGAGACCGCGGCCGACGCGCTCGACCGGGGCAGCGGCGCGGACCTGCCGGTCGCGGACGAGAACCTGACCTGGCGCGAGCTGTTCGCCCGGATGGCCGCCGCGACCGGCCGGGCCCGGCCGGTGCGCCGGCTCCCGGGCCTCGCGGTCACCGTGCCGGCCACGATCGGTGCCGCGCTCACCACGCTCACGGGCCGGGAGACCGGCCTGGACATCGCGGAGTTCGCCCGGCTGGCGCGGCGCGACCTCTACATCGAGCCGGCCAGCGGCCGGTCCCTGGACGCGGCCATCCGCGAGACCGTGCACGCCGGCTGACGTCAGCGCACCACGTCGAAGACCTGCTTCTGGACGCCGTTGCCGTAGACCTCGTGCTCGACGATCCGCAGCTTCGTCAGGTCCCGGTCGGCCGTGCTGAACAGGCGCTTGCCGGCGCCCAGCAGCAGCGGGAAGACCAGCAGGTGGTACCGGTCGACCAGGCCGGCGTCGGCGAGCGCGGCGCCGAGCGTGGCGCTGCCGTGCACGATGATCGGGCCGCCCTCGGTCTCCTTCAGCGCGGCCACCTCGTCCAGCGAGCGGAGGACGGTCGCCGGCCAGCGGTCGTCCGGCGCGGCCAGCGTGGTGCTCACGACGTACCGCGGCATGCTGTTGTAGCCCTTGAAGTCCTCGGTCATGGTCGGCCAGATCGGCGCGAACGCCTCGTAGGACCGGCGGCCGACCAGCAGCGCGCCGGCCTCGTCCTGCTCACGCCCCTTGATCTCGTACGCGGCCGGGTCGAATTCGACGCCCTTGAACGTCCAGCCCGAATTGCGGTAGCCGGGCTCGCCGCCGGGCGCCTCCATGACGCCGTCCAGGGACACGAACGCGGTGATGATCAGGGTGCGCATCGGAATCTCTCCTCGGGTGGGTGCCTGTCGCTACGTCGAACGGCGCCGCCGCGTTTTCGACATGGTCCGGAAGACGTTCGCTCGGCCGGTTCGCGTCTCGCCGGCCACCCGCACTTCCTACCACCCCGCGCGCCCGCGGCAGGTCCCGTGCGCCCGCGTCACCGGGGCAGATAGCGGCGCACCAGGCCGATCGCGGGCCGCCAGTCCGGCGGGAGCGCGTCGCGGGGCGGCGGTCCCGGGTCGAAGCGCGGGTCGCCGGTGGTCACCACGGTCAGGTCCGGACGGATCAGGACGTGCTGACCGGCCCACCCGGACGCGAGCAGCTCGCGCCCGCCGACCCAGATGCCGAGGCCGTAGCCCATGTTCTCCGGGAGCGCGGCCGGGGAGTGCGGCGTGACCATCGCGGCCGCGAACGCCGGGTCCGTCATGGACCCGTTCCGCCACAGCTCGCCGAGCCGCCCGAGCGACACCGCCGACAGCCGCAGGTGCGCGAATCCGAAACTGACGCCGTCCGGGTCCGCCGGCCACACCGCGTCCTCGATCCCGAGCGGCCCGAACAGCGCGTCCGCCGCGTAGTCCGCGACCGGCCGGCCCAGCACGACCCCGAGCGCGGCGGACAGCAGGTGGTAGCCGGCGTTGTCGTACCGGAAGGTCCGGCCCGGCCGGTCGATCCGCGGCGCCGACGCGGCGGCCGCGACCTGCCCGCCGGGGAGCACCCGGATGGTGTCCTCGTCCCAGGGCGGTGTCGTGGCCGCGCCGCGCGTCATGCTCAGCAGGTGGCGCCAGGTCTGCCCGGCCGGGACCGGGGGCAGCACGTCGCGCACGGCGGAATCGAGGTCGGGCAGCCGGCCGGCGCGTGCCGCGAGGCCCGCGACCGTGGCGACCACCGTCTTCGTCACCGAGAAGACGTCCGCCACCCGCGGCCCGCCGAAGTGCTCGTCCCAGACCACCGCCCCGCCGGCCAGGACCCGTAGGTGGCTGGTGTGCGCGTAGCGGGAATCCCGCCGGACGTGCGCACCGATCCGCCGGCACGCCTCCTCGATGTCGCTCCGCATACCGCCATCGTCACCGGCGCGAGCCACCCGCCCGCACCGGCGCGAGCCGGCCGGGCCGCCGAGCCGCGGGGCCGCAGAGCCGCCGGGCCGCAGAGCCGCCGGGCCGCCGGGCCGCAGAGCCGCCGGGCCGCCGGGCCGCCGGGCCGCACCGACGCGGCGCGTGCGGTCCTCGCCCGGGCGGCCGCTCCCCATTAACCTGTGCCGATGGCCCTTGATCTGTTCGCCGGTGTCTTCGTCCGTGACCTCCCCGTGGCGCTCGACTGGTACGAGCGACTCTTCGGTACACCGCCCCAGTTCTTCCCGAACGACACCGAGGCGGTGTGGGAGCTGGCCGAGCACCGGTTCGTCTACGTGGAGCTGCTCCCGGAGCGGGCCGGGCGGGCGGCGCACACGCTGTTCGTGGACGACCTCGACGCGACCGTCGCGGGAATCTCGTCGCGGGGCCTGGAGCCGGTGAAGCGGGAGACCTACGACAACGGTGTCCGAAAGATCACCTATGTCGACCCGGAGGGCAACGAAATCGGGTACGGCGGCGCGCCGATCGAATAAGAAAAGGGCGATTAATTGCATATCAATTTGCGTGGTGGTCGTCCGCCAGACGCCTCAAAGCGATTATCCGTTGTGCTCACCAGCAATCTGCCACCTGGCTGATCGCGGCACCGCACACCCCCGTTTTCCCAGCTAGAACGCTTGATCCGGAACCGCCTGAACCGTACCTCAGACAGAGGGTTGCGCCCCACCTGTAATCGTGGCAATACTCGTTGTCTGAGCAGGAGGTGGGCGTAGTCATGACTGATCTTGGGTGGCGAGAGGCAGCGGACGAAAGAGAATTCCGCAGCACGCTCAAAACGCTACAAGAAAAGCGCGGCCTGAGTAACAAGGACCTCGCCGCGGCCATGCAGTTCCACCCGTCATACGTCAGCCACATCGTGAGCGGTCGCTGCGCGCCCACGCCGAACTTCGCGATGCGCGCGGACGCCGTGCTCGGTGCGGACGGTGAGCTGCTCAAGCTCTGCGCGAAGGCGCGGCACGGCGAGCCCGCCGACCCGGGCCGGCGCGCGATCGTCGCCCGCGAGGCCGAGCTGCCGGCACCGGGCACGTCCGAGCTGATCGTGGAGCGCGAGGAGGCCTCGGTCCGCTACGACGAGGCGTACCGGCGCTACCAGATCTCGATCCGCCGGCACCTGCTGAACCGCACGGCCGCGCCCGTCACCTGGTTCCCCGCGCACGTCGCGCCGGACGCGTCCCCCGACGACTACCAGGCCGCGAAGCGGCTCTACACCGCGCAGCCGATCAGCGACCGTGACCTCGGCTTCTACGCGCGGTACAACGGCCGCCCGGTCACCTGGGAGGTCGAGCGCGTCAGCGAGTGGCGCCGCGACATCGCGATCCGGTTCCGGCGCTTCGGGCTGCACGAGCCGATCTACCCGGGCGAGCGGGCCACGGTCGAGTACGGCTACCGCCTGCCGGAGACCCACTGGGGCGACTGGTTCGAGCGCGAGATCCGCTGGCTCACCAAGCAGCTGGTGGTGCGCCTCGAGTTCCCCCGCCACCTGGCCATGCACGTCGCCGGCGAGTTCTCCTCGATGAGCGGCGACCGCCCGCTCGACCCGCCCGCCACGGTCACCCCGCTCGGCGACCTGGACCGCTTCGAGTGGCGCAGCGACACCTGCCTCAAGCCCGGCGCCGCCGTCCGCTTCGCCTGGACCGTCACCGCCGCGACCCCGGCCCGCCGGCACGAGTTCCTGGTCGCGGCCTGACCCCGGGCGCCGGCGTCAGTCGTCGAACTCGAAGCCCTGCGCCTCCGCGCCGGTGACCAGCAGGCGGGCGCGGACCGCGTCGGTGGCGACCGGGGCCAGGTGGGTGGCCAGTTCCTCCAGCGCGGCCCGGTCGGCGCCGTAGGCGCAGAACATGCCGGCCTCCGGGTCGTAGCGGAACCGGCCCTCCAGGTGCGGGGCGTCGGCGCGGACGACGAGCTGGGCGACGCCCTCCCAGAAGTAGCCGTTCGGCTCGTGACCGAGCTCCTCGATGACCTCGTCGACCGGCGTGCTGCCGGCGTGCAGGATCAGCGAGTAGGCGCCGGGTTCGGTCTCGATCAGACTCAATGGATCCACCGGACCATGGTCGCATCCCGCGGCCGCGCGCCGGGACACGCGCGCGCCGAGTCCACCCGCGCGGGGTCGGCTGATCGTCCGCGGCGCGCCGGGGCGATGACGTACGCTCGGGCGCACCGACCAGATGAGAGGCCGTCGTGACCAGTGCATATTCCCCGGTGCCGGAGCTGAACCGGCTCAAGGACCTGCAGGACGAGGTGGGCTACGAGGAGTACGCCGACGGGTTCGGCCTGGACGACTGGGACGACAAGTCGGCGCTGCGGGCCGGCTGGTCGAAGGACCCGGAGTTCCTGAGCGCGCTGATCCCGTTCGCGCGGGCGACCGGTGGCGGTTCGTTCTACGCGCTGTGGCGGATCGACGACCGCGACGATCTCGCCACGCTGCCGGTGGTGGTCTTCGGCGACGAGGGCGGCCAGCACGTGGTGGCGCGCGATCTGCGCGAGCTGTTCCGGATCATGACGTTCGACGCCGAGCCGATGGTCGACTGGGACGGGGTGACCTACTACCGGGCCGAGGACGACGACCACCGGGACTCCCACGAGGCGTTCGTGGCCTGGCTCGGCGAGCCGGCGGTCACGGACGCGGCCCCGATCGTGGCGGCGGCGCAGGCGGAGTACGGCGAGCGTTTCGCCGCGTTCACCGGCCGTTTCCTGGACTGAACCGGTCCCGGACGGCGAACGGCGGGCGGCTCAGGGCTTGTGCTCGCCCAGCAGGCGGGTGGCGAGGACGGCGGCCTGGGTGCGGCGCTCCAGGCCGAGCTTGGCCAGGACGCTGGAGACGTAGTTCTTGACGGTCTTCTCCGCCAGGAACATCTTGCCGGCGATCTCCCGGTTGGTGAGGCCCTCCGCGACGTACTCCAGGATCCGGCGTTCCTGTTCGGTCAGCGAGCGCAGCTCGTGCGGCTCCTCGACGCCGGTGCGGATGCGCTCCAGGACGCGCTGGGTGACGGCCGGGTCGAGCAGCGACTGCCCCTGGGCCACCCGGCGGACCGCGTCGACCAGGTCGTTGCCGCGGATCTGCTTGAGCACGTAGCCGGACGCGCCCGCCATGATCGCGGCGAACAGCGCCTCGTCGTCCTCGTACGACGTCAGGATCAGGCCCTTGATCGACGAGTCGACCGCGCGCACGTCCCGGCACACGTCGATGCCGCTGCCGTCCGGCAGCCGCCCGTCGAGGATCATCACGTCGGGCCGCAGCGCGGGGATGCGCCGGGCGGCCTCCTGGGCCAGCCCGGACTCCCCGACGATCTCGATGTCACCGGCGGCGCCGAGCAGGTCGGCGATGCCACGACGCACGACCTCGTGGTCGTCAAGCAGGAACACACGAATCACCCCTCCTTTCTACCGCCTCCCGCCGGTTGACCACAGGGCCGAAGGTCCTTTCATGAGCGCAGCGCCGAAGGTCCCTTCATGAGCGCAGCGCCGGAGGTCCCTTCATGAGCGCCAGCGCCGAAGGTCCCTTCATGAACATCACGGGCGGCGGCACCCCGTCCCGGCGGGTCGGCCTCCGCACGCTCCCGCGGGCAACGGTCGGCCGTTGGCCGGCCTCCCTGCACGCACCGAGGCCGCAAGGACCGCCGACCGTCCCCGGAAACAGCGGGGCGTCATGCCCGTCGCCGCGACGACGGGCATGACGCCGCACGACCGGCCTCGTGGCCGGCGGGGTCAGTAGCGGAAGCCCGCCACGGCGGTGCGCAGCTCGCCGGAGATGCGCGCCAGGTCGCCGGCCGCGGTCTCGGTGGCGTGCGCGGCCTCCCGGGTCGCGGCCGTCACCTGCACGACCTCGCCGATCTGGCTGCTGATCTGGGAGGTGCCGCCGGCGGCCCGGTTCAGGTCGGACGTCATGCCGTTCGTGGTGGCGCTCTGCTCCTCCACGGCGGATGCGATGGTGTTCTGGTAGTCGTTGATCCGGCCGATGATCTGCCCGATCCCGGAGATCGACTCGACCGCCGTGCGCGTGTCCACCTGGATCGCCTCGATCCGGCGGCTGATCTCCTCGGTGGCCTTCGCGGTCTCCTGCGCCAGGTCCTTGACCTCGCCGGCCACCACCGCGAAGCCCTTGCCGGACTCACCGGCGCGGGCGGCCTCGATCGTGGCGTTCAGCGCGAGCAGGTTCGTCTGACCGGCGATCGCGGTGATCACCTTGACCACGCTGTCGATCTCCGCGGAGGACGTGTCCAGCTTCGTCATCAGCTCCTCGGCCTGCGACGCGACCCGGACCGCGTCCGCCGCGACCTGTGCGGCCTCGGTGGCGCTGACCGCGATCTCGCGGATCGCCGCGCCCATCTCCTCGGCGCCGCTGGCGACCGCGCTGACCCCGGCGGTCACCTCACCGGCGGCCTCGTCGATCGAGCTGACCCGGCCGGACGCCTCGTCCGTGTTGCTGGACAGCGTGCCGCTGGCGCGCTGCAGCTCGGTGGACCGCTCGGCCAGTCCGGCGCTGGCCTCCGCGAGCGTGCGGACGGCCGCGCGCATCTGCGCGTTCGCCTGGTGCACGGCCCGGGACATCCGCCCGATCTCGTCACCGGCGGTGTCGGCCGGGCGCTCGGTCAGGTCACCGGCCGCCATCGCGGCCAGCACCGACTCCAGCCCGGACAGCCGCCGGACCAGGCCGCGCGCCACCAGCAGCGACACCGCGGCGGCGAGGGCCACGCCGGCGACCAGCACGATGATGATCACGTTGCGTGCCTGGTCGGCGGTGCGCCGGGCGGCCGCGGCGGTCTCGGTGGCGTGCGCCTGGGACAGCTCCTTCAGCGCGGTCAGGTCCTCCATCGCGGTGACGATGGACGGGTTCAGCGTGCTGCTGCGGAACGCCTGCCACTCCTCGACCTTCCCGGCCTGCTTCAGCGCGGCGGACTGCTGGCGCAGGTCGAGGTAGACGGCCCAGTCGTCGGAGAACGTCGCCATCGCGGCGCGCTCCGCGTCGGTCACGGTCAGGCCGGCGTACTCCTCGATGCGTACCGACACCTGCTCGAGCATCGCCGAGGTCTCCTCGGCGTAGGCCTTGACCTTCACCGGGTCGGTGCCGGTCAGGTTCGACAGGCTGGCCCACCGGGAGTGCCAGATCAGCTGCTCGATGTCCTGGACCACGCTCAGCGGCCGCAGCGCCTCGTCGTAGACGGCCTCGGCGCGGTCCGCGATCGCGGACATCCGCACCACGCTCAGCCCACCGACCACCAGAGCCACGACCAGCCCGACCGCGGCCGTGGCCAGCAGGCTGGTGCGCATATTCAGGGACCGCATCCCAGTCACCTCTACCTCACGCCGGTACTTTTCCCTCAATTCGGCGTGATCGGCGCGATGCTGAGGAAGTCACACCACGGCGAGCACCAGCTTGGCCCGCGCGTGCTCCTGCTCCAGGTGGTGGACCGCCTCCGCGGCGGCGGTCAGCGGGTACGTCTTCTCGATCACCGGGCGGACCGCACCGGACTCGATCAGGTCGCGCAACGCGTCCAGGTACGCCGCGCGCGGCCGGATCTGCACCGGGATCAGCCGCTGCGGGCGCGCGGCCCGGGCCAGCAGCCGACCGCGGACCTGGACGGCCATCGGCCCGAACAGGCTGCCGCCCTCGAAGACGCCGCCGCCGGCCAGCAGCAGCGTGCCGGCCGGGGTGAGCGCGCGCCGGCAGTCCGTCAGGCTCCGGCGGCCGGTCAGGTCGAAGACGACGTCCCAGCGCCGGCCGAGCGCCGCGAAGTCGGTGCGGGTGTAGTCGATGACGTCCGTCGCGCCGAGCGACGCGACCAGTTCCGTGTTCCGGCCGCTGCACACGCCGGTGACCTCCGCGCCGATCGCGGCCGCGATCTGCACCGCGAACGTGCCGACGCCGCCGGACGCGCCGTTGACCAGCACCCGCTGTCCCGGCCGGACGCCGGCCAGGTCGCGCAGCGCGTACAGCGCGGTGCTGCCGGCCAGTGGCACGGCCGCGGCCTCGGTGAACGTCAGGTTGGCCGGCGTGGCCGCGAGACTGGTCGACGGCGCGACCGCGTACTCCGCGAACGCGCCACCGGCGTCGCCGAGGTCGCCGTGGACCGCGTCGCCGGGCGTGAACCGCTCCACGCCGGGTCCGACCGCCTCGACCACGCCCGCGATGTCCCGGCCGCGGATCGGCTGCTTCGGCCCGCGCCGGCCGAAGATCTCCGGGGCTGCCAGCCGGGCGATCCACGGGTCGCCGCGCATGATGTGCCAGTCCGCCGCGTTGACGGCGGCCGCGTGGACACGGACGAGAACGTCGCCGGGTCCGGCCACGGGCTTCGCGACCTCACCGACCTCCAGCACGGCCGGAGCCGCTCCGTACCGCTGCTGCACGATGGCCTTCATGCCCATCGACGGTAGGCAGCCGCCGGGACCGGCACCATCGGGGAGTTCCCTGGCGCCGCCCCTCAGGGTCGCGTGGCAGCGGCCCGACCGCGGCGTCCCGGCGGGCGCACGCACAGAGTTCGCACAGAAGCTCGGACGGAAGCGCCAGGTCGCGCTGTCAGGGTGATCGGCATGAGCCTGCGGATCGAGGCAAACGGCCTCACCAAGCGGTACGGCGCGATCCACGCCGTCGACGATCTGACGTTCACCGTCGAACCGGGCCGGGTGACCGGCTTCCTGGGGCCGAACGGCGCCGGCAAGACCACCACGATGCGGATGATGCTCGGGCTGGACGCGCCGTCGTCCGGCACCGTGACCGTCGGCGGAAAACCCTTCCGGGACCACACCGCGCCGATGGGTACGGTGGGCGCGCTCCTCGACGCCCGGGCCGCGCACCCGGGGCGCACGGCGTACCACCACCTGCTCTGTCTCGCGGAGAGCAACCACCTGCCGGCCCGCCGCGTGGACGAGGTGCTGGAACTGGTGGGTCTGGCCGGCGCGAGCCGGCGCCGGGCCGGTGGCATGTCGCTCGGCATGAGCCAGCGCCTCGGCGTCGCGGCCGCGCTGCTCGGCGACCCACCCGTGCTGATCTTCGACGAGCCGGTGAACGGCCTGGACCCGGAGGGGATCCGCTGGATCCGGACCCTGATGCGCGGGTACGCCGCGGAGGGCCGCACCGTGCTCGTCTCCAGCCACCTGATGAGCGAGATGGCGCTGACCGCGGACCACCTGATCGTGATCGGCCGCGGCCGGCTGATCGCGGACCGCCCGCTCGACGACTTCCTGCGCGACGCGGCCGCGCCCGGCGTGCTGGTCCGCACGGCCGAGCCGGAGCGGCTGGCCGCGCTGCTCGGCGCCGCGAGCGTGGAGACGGCCCCGGACGGCGCGCTGATCGTGCACGGGACGGACGCGGCCGCGGTCGGTGCGGTCGCGGCCCGGCACGGCGTCGCGCTGGCCGAGCTGAGCCCGCGCCGGGTCTCGCTGGAGGACGCGTTCATGAACCTGACCGCCGGAAGTCTGGAGTTCACCGCATGATCGGCACGCTGCGTTCCGAGTGGACGAAGATGCGCAGTCTGCGGTCCACGCCCGCGACCGTGGTGGTCGCGGTCCTCCTCGCGGTCGGGCTCGGCACGCTGGTCGCCCGCCGCTTCGGCACGGTCTGGGCGGACGCGCCGGCGGACGGCTTCGACCCGGTCGCGTCCAGCCTGTTCGGCCTGTTCATCCTGGCGCCGCTCGCGGTCGGCGCGCTCGGCGTGCTGTCGGTGACGTCCGAGTACGCCAGCGGCATGATCCGCACCAGCCTGTGGGCGGTGCCGCGGCGGGGCCGGCTGCTGGCCGCGAAGGCCGCCGTGACCGGGCTCGCCGGGCTGGCGATCGGCGCGGTGATGGCGCTCGGCACGTTCGTGGCCGGCCAGGCGCAGCTCGGCGGGGCCGGGGCGCCGCAGGCCGCGCTGACCGACCCGGGCGTGCTGCGGGCGATCGCCGGCACCGCGGTGTGGCTGGCCGGGGTGGCGCTGTGCGGCGTGGCGTTCGGCGCGCTGTTCCGGGCGACCGCGGGCGGGTTCGCCGCGCTGGTGGCGATGGTGCTGGTCGCGCCGCTGCTGGCCGGTGCGCTGCCGCCGTGGTTCGCCAAGTGGTGGCCGACGATGGCCGGGCAGCAGATCGCGTCGACCGTGCCGGACCCCGCGCTGCTCGGGCCGTACCAGGGGCTCGGCCTGATGTACGCGACGATCGCGGTGCTGCTGGCACTGTCCTACGGGGTGTTCCGCACGCGGGATGCTTGACGGATGGAGAGCCTGCTGGTGGTCGACGACGAGCCGACCGTGCGCGAGTTGCTGGCCGCCACGCTGCGATTCGCCGGTTTCTCGGTGTCGTCCGCGGCGACCGCGGCGGAGGCGCTGGACGCGGCCCGCCGCGAGCCGCCGGACCTGGTGCTGCTGGACGTGATGCTGCCGGACCTGGACGGGTTCGAGGTGGTCCGGCGGCTGCGGGACGGCGGGACCCGGGTGCCGGTGCTGTTCCTGACCGCCCGGGACGCGCCGGCCGACAAGGTGCACGGGCTGACGCTGGGCGGCGACGACTACGTGACGAAGCCGTTCGACCTGCAGGAGCTGCTGGCCCGGATCCGCGCGGTGCTGCGCCGCACCGGCGGGTCCGCGGCCGACACGCTGACCGTCGGCGAGCTGGAACTGGACCCGGCCGGGATGACGGTGACGCTGCGCGGCGCGCCGGTGCGGCTGTCCCCGACCGAGTTCCGGCTGCTGCATCACCTGATGCGGCACGCGGGGCGGGTGCTCACCAAGGCCGACATCCTGACCGACGTGTGGCGGTACGACTTCGGCGGCGAGACCAGCATCGTCGACACGTACATCAGCTACCTCCGCCGCAAGATCGACACCGGCGACCCGAAGCTGATCCACACCGTGCACGGCGTCGGCTTCGTGCTGCGGCGGCCGCGATGAGTCTCCGGGGACGGCTGCTCGCGATCTGCCTGGTGCTGCTGGCCGCCGGGCTGCTGGTGTCGGACGCGGTGGCGATCGGCTACCTGCGCCGGCACCTGGTCGACCGGGTCGACACACAGCTGCGGATGCTGGCCGGGATCGCCCGCGCGGTGCCGGTCTCCCCGGCCGGCCAGGAGCTGCTGGCCGAGCGGCTGGACATGGTCCCGGAGCTGTACGTCGCCGCGCCAGGCACGCCCGGCGCGCCGTTCGACCTGCGGCACGCGGACCGGCCGTACGAGTCGCGCGGCTGGCGGGTGCTGTGGTCGCCGCGCCCGGACGGCACCGGCGGCGTGGCGGTCGGCGTCCGGCTCACCGAGGTCGACGCGACCGTGCACCGGATGTGGCTGGTCACCGGCGGCACCGCGGCGGTCCTGCTGACCGTGCTCACCGTGGCCGGGTGGTTCGCGGTGCAGGCCGGGCTGCGGCCGCTGCGCCGGATCGAGGCGACCGCGGCGGCGATCGCGGGCGGCGACCTGGCGCACCGGGTGCCGGTCGGCGCGCGGCCGCGCACCGAGGTGGGCCGGTTGTCCGCGTCGCTGAACGCCATGCTGGAGCAGCTCGCGGCCGCGTTCGCCGCTCGGGAACGGTCCGCGGAACGCATGCGCGCGTTCCTCGGCGACGTCAGCCACGAACTGCGCACGCCGCTGTTCGCCATCCGCGGGTTCACCGAGCTGTACCGGATGGGCGGGCTGCCGGACCGCGCGGACGTGGACCGGACGATGGCGCACATCGCGCGCGAGTCCGGGCGGCTGGCCGCGCTCGCGGAGGACCTGCTGCTGCTGGCGCGGCTGGACGAGCCGGGCGTGCTGCAGGTGTCGCCGATGGACCTGCGCACGGTGGCGGCGGACGCGTACCTCTCGGTGCGCGGGCTGGACGCGTCGCGGCCGGTCACGCTGACCGGGCCGGGCGGCACCGGGCCGCCGGGCAGCGCGCCGGTCGCGGGCGACGAGGCCCGGCTGCGGCAGGTGGTGACGAACCTGGTCGGCAACGCGGTCGCGCACACGCCCGCGGGCACCGCGGTGCGCATCGGCGTGGGCACGGCCGGCGGCGAGGCGGTCGTCGAGGTGGCCGACGACGGTCCCGGCCTGACGCCGGACCGGGCCGCCCGGGTCTTCGACCGCTTCTACCGGGTGACCCCGGGCAGCGCCGGCCTGGGCCTGTCGATCGTCCACTCGCTGGTCGCCGCGCACGGCGGCCGGGTGGAGCTGGTCACCGCGCCGGGCGCGGGCGCGACGTTCCGCGTGCTGCTCCCACCCGCGTGACGGGCCCGCACCACACCGGCGGGCCGGCTCGCACCGGCGGTGGTGGACCGCACCTCCTACGGCATCGAATGCCCGGCCGCAGCGACGGACCGACCGCCCTGGGCACGGCCGCTCCCGCCGGTGTCCCGTGCCGGGCCACAGTGGCCGGGCGGCCGCCGCGCGGGCACAACCGCTCCCGCCGGTATCCGATGCCGGGCGACAGCGGTGACCCGGCCGACCGAAGGGGCGCGCCCACCGGCGGCGGCCCGGCCGCTCCGCGGGCGTGACGGCGCGGGCCCGGCACCGAGGTGCCGGGCCCGCGTCACGACCGGATCTGCCGGGAACCAGCCGGGAACCAGCCGGGAGTTCAGCCGACCGAGACGACGACGTCGTCGATGGCGCCGCCGAACGCGGTCTGCTTGGCGTTCAGGTTCTGGGCGCCGACGCGCAGCGGCAGGTTGTTGCTGATGCCGACCGTGGACGGGACCGCGACCGAGCCGCGGTTCTGGCCGTCCACCCAGATGATCAGCTGGGTGG